>JAFGGG010000006.1 GCA_016930675.1 Spirochaetales bacterium | reverse complement strand
TCATGTCAGCCCCAATATGAGGCATTATTGACTCGGCACGATCCGGCAATAGCCTTTGTCCGCCAGCTCCTGGTTTAAGTACTTGCCTTTATCCGTCACAACCAGAAAATCCTCTTCGTCCGGCAGGTAAAAAATGTCTGCCAGGTATCTGTCAAACTTATCCCGCCAGTGGGTTTTTACCACGATAAAATCCAAAGGCTTTAGTTTATTGTTAAGGTAGTTCATGGCTTTTACGCCCTCATCCGTTTCCACGGGCGGGGCGTCGAGTCTGTGTAAGCGTATTTTTTGCCGGACAAATATTTTAAAGCCCAGGTCAGGCACAGCCTACAAGTCGGGTACTGTAAGGTAAATACCACTACTGTACATCGGGCATTGTTTTTAAGTCTGGTGACAAATTATATTCCGTTGTTATATAGATTTGTAAAGAATCTGTAATCTATCCGAAGCCGGTACTGTTTACGGGGAGCATGGAGTTGAGGTTGTCGATATTTTCCTGTTCAAGTAAATTTATGCGTTTCATATTGCTGCGCATAAGGAGAGTCAAGGTGCTGTTGAAAAAGCGGTGCAGGCTGTAATTGCCGAAAGCTTCGAATCCCCGACGCGCTTTATGATCAGAGCCAACCCCCGGATCGAAACGTGAAATGCCCTGTCCGATCGACCACTCGATAGGAGCGTAATAACAGGTATTAAAATGCAGTGAATCGATCATTTCCGTGCTTCCCCAATAACGGCCGTAAAGGGAGCTGTTTTTTCTGAAAAACATGGCCAGGGCAAGCGGCTCGCTCCGATCATACTCCGGGTAGGCGGCCATAAATACCACGCGTTCATTGTATATTTCATGCAAACCCAAAAAAAAATCTCTGGTCAGATATTTACAGCCCCAGGGCCCGTATTTGTAGTTGGTGTGCGCGTAAAAATCATGCATTCGTTCAAAAACAAGGCGCTGCGCCTGTTTTCCCGCTATGGGTTTTATGGTGATGCCCTGCCGGCTCAGCTTCTTGCGTTCACGCCTGATATTGTGCCGCTGATTTTTATTAAATGACATGAGATAATCGGAAAAATCCGTAAACTCCCGATTCCGCCATTCATATACCTGGTGCAGCCAGCTCATGTACCCGTAATGTAAAATCCGTTTACACCAATCAAGATCAGTATACAGAAAGTGTACTCCGGATAAATTCTGATCAGCGCAAAACCGATCGATGTGTTGCAGCATGAGTCTGGTTAGTTCTTTTTCATTTTCATTTTGAGCGATTAAAAAACGGTAACCGGGCACCGGCGTGGCGGGGCTCATGCCCACCAGTTTTGGATAATAGTTGATACCGAGCTGACGCGCGGCCTGCGCCCATATATAATCGAATACAAACTCCCCCTCACTGTGAGATTTTATATAGAATGCCGCGGCCGCGATAAGCCTGTCCTCTCTCCACAGCGTGAGATGGGCCGGCATCCAGCCCGTCTGAGGGCAGGTACTTCCCGACTCTTCCAGCAGATAAAGCCATTCCCATTCCAAAAAGGGTGTGGTGAGCGGCAGCGCCAGTTCGTTCCACATCTGCTTGGGGATTTTAGCAATTGAATAAATCCATTTGATAGTGATGTTACCGGCGGCCTTTTTGTTCATTGAGTCTAGTAAAATATAATGCTTTTATGTTGATGAGGACAACCTGCAAGTAAGATTAATAATCCGCTACGCGGGCATCTCCCGTTCACCGACCAGCATTTTAAGCTGTTTGATATCTTCCACCAGCCTGTCCCTGTTCAAATTCTGGAAACGTCTGGGAAGCATCTCCCTGCTTGTGCACTCCAGTACCGCGACCAAATTCTGCAGCTCGATCTCGTAGGGATAAGAAGGCGGAACAAAATCACGTATGGTCTGTTCCAGATCATCCCTGGTGATAATATCATGGTCATTCATGGCGGAAAGGAATTTCGCCCTTATAAGCACGGATTCAAGATCAGCGCCGGAAAAATCAAAGTGGTATTTTCTAAACAGGTCGATTACATTAACCCTTTCTATTTTTAGCTTGAGTTTGCGTATCAATGTTTCAAACAGATGCTTTTTTTCCAAGATTGTTTCAGGGTAGAACAATGCCAGATGTTCTTCGGCCCTGCCCTGGCGTTTCAGGTCGATGGGCAGGATATCAGGCCGGCAGGTTATCAAAAACCAGATGATCTTGCCCCTGTATTCGGTATTACCCATAAAAGAGGCAATCTGGGCGAAAATCCGGTTGCTGGTACCCGAATCTCCCTCCTGATTTCTGTTTCCCAAAAAGGCGTCCGCTTCATCGATCATCACTCCCACCGGCGCCATGGCTTTGCAGATATTGAGCACTTTTTCCAGATTAGCTTCGGTAACTCCCTGCCACTTAGACCGGAAATTACGGAACTTGACGATGGGAATTCCTATCTCTCCCGCGAAGGCGGTTACCATAAAGGACTTGCCCGTACCCACCGGTCCGGAGATAAGATACCCCATGGGCATAACATCCAGCCGTCCCTGTCTGATGGCCCGTGCCGCGTTTTTAAAGCGCTTCTTCACAAAATCATGCCCGGAAACCATAGACAGATCGTGTTCGCACTCAATAAACTCCAGCAAACCGATGGCCTCTGCTTCGATTATTTCTTTCTTCTTTTTGCGCAGATAATCCATGCACAAGGTGCGGCCTTCCTGGTATGATTCAGCCACAAGCTGATTAAGATTGATCAGGTTAAGACCGCTGGTGATTTTGGCCACTTCCGCGATAGTAAGCCCGTCTTCCAGAAGGATCTTCTCTTCCCGGTCCAAAAAACCGAGAAAACTTTCCCTTACCTTCTCGTCGGGAATAGGAATATTCACTTTTATGGACGAGGGTGAACGTACCAGCCGGGGAGTGATGTCAGCCAGATTTTCAGTGAGCAGGATTATCGACACATCACCTTGGGTGAAGATCGGGTCATTGGCCCAGCGGTTGAGGGTGACCAGGCAGTAGCGGTCTTCGTCGGTATAGCGCGCCATATCGGTATTGGGCACAACGGTTTCAGCGTAATCCACAATCAGCACAATACGCTTGTTGAACGGGATGCTTTGCTGGAAATAAGCTTCCAAACTGCGGAAGGCTTTATAAGGATCCGTTGAGAGTATTTCCTGATCCGCGAGTTCGGGTTCCCGGAGCTTCATGGCCTGCAGGTAATCCGCTTCCATATCGCGTGTGCAAAAACTCACGCCCGAAGAGCGGTCATAAAAAACGATTATATCGCGATTACCGAAGAGCACATCCGCAACATAATCCTGGATTTTTACAAAGTTGAATTCACCTTCCTTCATTTTATGGGGCAAAAAGTCTCTTATATTACCGTGAATGATGTAAAGATTGGCTGTCTGCGAACAGTATTTATAAGAGAGTTCCTGTGCCCAATACGGTAAAATCTTTATAAAAGGAAGATTTTTTAGGATGAGTTGTTCTGCCATATTCCCCTCCCAGGGCTTTTAAAAAAGTATAGGAGAATTTAACGAATCAGTCAACAAAAAAAAATGATTCCGGAGGCGCAATGTTTGACTTTTTTTGACAGTTTACGCTATAGTAACCTTAACATATGGCCAAACAATCATACAGATTCACAAAAATCTCAAGTAAGAAGAAAAAGCGTAAAATAATACTCGACCGCAGAGAGCTTATCCGTTTGCCGCAGCACAGCGCTAAACAGCGGCTGTCTTTCCTGCTGGGTAAATTTCTCCACCTTGCTTTGGCCATGCTTCTGCTTTTTCATATTGCAGTACTGGCGGGGGCTTCAACATGCAGCCTTATGTACTCATTTTTAAATCCGCCCGTGACTTCATTTCTCTTATACCGGATGACCAACAATTGGTATCTGCCGCGTAAGGCGGAATACATCCCTTTATGCAAAATCCCGGACCATGTGCAGAGCATGTTCATTCGCCTGGAAGATGCAAACTTCTATAAGCATAACGGCATAGACATTGAGGCCATGCAATATGCGTACAGCGTAAATAAAAAATACGGGCAGATTGTACTTGGAGGAAGTACCATTACCCAGCAGCTGGCACGCACCCTTTTCCTTGTGCCTAATAAAAATTATCTGAGAAAATATACCGAAGTACTTATTGCCCTTACTATGGATTTCATCTTAAGCAAACAGCGCATTCTGGAGCTTTACTTGAATTCCATCGAATGGGGTGAAGGTGTGTACGGTATCGGAGCGGCCGCGTGGTATCACTTTAATAAACCTTTTATCAAGCTGGACTATGATCACATTTGCAGGCTAGCGGCCATTATTGTAAACCCATTACGCTATAATGTCAAAAACATGTGGAGTAATCCGGTTGTCAGATTTCGTTATGCCATAATCTACAATCGGTATTGATACAATACATTATTTATAGTCAATTTAAGCGCCTTTAAAATACATAATTCAAATTGACTTTACCTTTTTGAATAAAAATGCATATATTAATACTATGTTAAAAACATGAAAAAAATAATCGTCTGGATTATATACGGTACTGTGCTTTTTTTTTATGCATGTATAGGCTCTTCTTCGGTCAATAACAGCACCTCTGAAAGTGATATCTATAACTATTGTGAAGAAATCATGGCAATTACACATAATATCCCCTACCGGATCACATTTGAGAATGAAGCAAACGCAAAAAAGCCCGACAATCCGCTTTTAGCAATTGTCTGGGAATATCATCCGCAAGGTTATTATATTCTTAAAAGAATGATAGATCTTCCCATTCAAAGGAGCAGCGGAAAAACGCGATATTCAACTTATATGATGCTGGGCAAAATTCCGGTCCCTGTAAATTCCCCAGACTGGGAAAAATATATCAGAAACGATGATATCATCCGGCAGCTGGATGGCATGGATACCGCTATTCATGAAATCAATCATTTTTATACTCACAGCTATTTCTACAGAATCATACAGGATTATATTGAGTTTAAAGACAAGGAATTACAGTATGTACGATATGCAAAAAAGGGCCCTGTGTATAGTTTTTATATAAACAGGGAAATAACCATTCTCGTAGAGTGTGATTATACAAATTTATTTTACGCCGCCGAGTTAAGAAAGACGATCCCCGAACACTTGAGGACGCATAGATTTGGTACATACATCTACCCCGGCCCCAATAATGAAGCGGAACAACCGGATTACTTTGATTCGGGCATTTACGGCTTTCTTGATGAATTCAATGCTTATTATCAGGGGTGTCTTTTTTCTTATAATATATATCCCTTTTTTAGAGATAAATTGGAACAAACAAAAGAAACATGGTTTGGTTACATTGGTAACCTTATGGGTTCATATAATGCCTATGCGGAATTCAAGTATTATATTTTAACATACCTCCTGCACGCGCAACAACTGAACTCCGATATCTATGATGATATTTTGGATAATAAACCATACCGAATCGCTTTTACCATGATCGATGACAAGTTTGGTGATCTTATTAACATGATAGATAAGCGATGTGAAAATCTTGTCGGCTATCTGAATCAAAAAGGGTTCAGTACCGTAATCAGAGACGATCATTTTATGATTAACAATTACGGTATAGACCTCATGCGTAAAGATTATTTTCTGTTGATAAACGAAATGAAAAAACCTCAGTACAAAAATATGTTAGCAGCATTACGAGTAGATAGTTATTGAGTTGCATATCATGCTTCTGGATACCTGACCTGAAAAGTCTTTTGTATTCAGTTTAAAAATCATTGCCACTGGTTTGAAAACTTTCTTGCCTCTCTGAGGTCCTTTTTCTGAAAGTAATTTTTATTCGGAATCTTTTCAATCTCGCTTATTACCCACTGTATAATCTGCCTGGCCTCTTCACGGTCCGACATTGGTTTCAGACTGATCTTGCATTCAAAGAATGCATTCTTTTCCACAGGATTTGATTTGGCGGTGTATTCTCTTAACATATTTGATTTTTCATTATACCGTTTATTCGTATCCCAGTTGCGGTTCCATAACGCGGAAGCTAAATGGATATAATATCCGTACTCTGGTTTGGACTGTACACCTGCCGCAAGTTCCTTTTCATGTAAAAACACTGCTTTTCTTCCGAACGACACGGCGTAATCAATATTACCGAACGAGATCGGCCAGCCGGGTAATGCGGTATAAAGTTGACACAGCACGAAATAAGAATCGGCATGGTCGGCGTCTCTCCAGAGAGCCTGTTCCAGATGATTTTTCATGGGTTCGGCGTTACCAAGCGATTCCAGAATGCCCTTTGTTTGTCCCCATGATCCTATACTGGCAGCTTTCCAAAAATATCCTTCCGGATTTTGCGGATCGTTTTCAATAGCCAAATCCGCATAACGCTCACCGACCTTAAATAATGCAAGCACACTGTCGGTATTCACGCCCCTGGTCTTGTCGTCTTCACCCAAGTTCAGGCACGTGCGGGCTAAACGCCAATAAAGTTCCGCCCTTTGCGTGGGATCCGCTGTTTTTGAAACCCATTCTATTAAAAGATTTTTTTCCGCTGCAAATTCGCCATTTTCATCCAAAGTATCAGCTTGCACGCAGGTTTGATTTACATCCGCGAACACAGCACTAACAATAAAACAGATCCAAAAAAGAGCAATATATTTTTTCATATTTCATCTCCTCTATTATTTTAAATCCGACTATAAAAAAATGTCAATCAACACACCGCCGGCAAGGCTGTCGGTGGTTTTTTCGTTAGTAAATAATAGCATATTATCATATTCAGTCAAGATCTCAAAATTATTTAAGGTAATTCCTTATTAAAATATTTTAAATTTTAGTATAGTAGTATTATACTATAAACCGAGGTATTTACGTTCGCTGTATAAGAAGCGGCACAATCAAGGAGAAAATATGCCCAAACTGAAAATATATACGGACGGAGGGTGTTCGGGAAATCCAGGTCCCGGAGCCTGGGCAGCCCTTTTGCTCTATGATGCTGAGAAAATTAAGCTATCAGGCAGTGATACATACACAACCAACAATCGCATGGAGCTGACAGCAGTTATCAACGCCTTAAAACAGATATCGTTTCTCAAGACTAAGGAGTACTCAGGTATCGAAATTTATACCGACTCTCAGTATGTGCAGAAAGGCATTTCGCAATGGATTCAAAACTGGCTTAAAAAAGGTTGGCGCAACTCCGCGGGACAGCCCGTAAAAAACAAACAACTTTGGCAGGAGCTGTTGACACTGACAAAAAATCAGCCCATCACCTGGCACTGGGTAAAAGGCCACGCTGATAACCAATACAATAATGCATGCGACAAATGTGTACAACAGGAGATCGCGAAATTAAAACAGCAATAAAAAATTA
The DNA here is from genome assembly GCA_016930675.1 of Spirochaetales bacterium. Classification (GTDB taxonomy): domain Bacteria; phylum Spirochaetota; class Spirochaetia; order SZUA-6; family RPPD01; genus JAFGGG01. The sequence continues at coordinate 158,680 of JAFGGG010000006.1, read as the reverse complement.
CAAAAACAAGACGAAAACACGAATAACAATCGGATTTTTAACTGATTTTTTATACGACCGCTATCAAGTTCAAATCTTCAATGGTGTGGTCCGGGCGGCACAAGAAAATGATACTAATCTCCTAACCTTTTGCGGCGGTTCATTAAAAAATCCCACAGTCTTTCCTATTTACCGAAATTATATTTTCAACCTTATAGATCCGTCCGTATTGAACGGATTACTGGTGTTGAGCGGCCCCATAGCAAATTTTATTACCCCCGAGGAAATGGCAGCTTTTTTAGCCAGATTTAAGCCTTTACCGATTGTCTGCATCGGTCTTCCCATAAAACCTTTTTCATGTATCCAGGTGGACAACTTCCAGGGCATGTATGATCTTACGGAACATCTCATAAATACCCATAACTGTAAAAAGATCGGTTTCATCAGCGGCAATACAACCAAGAATATGGAAGCCAGGCTAAGATTCCAAGGCTATAAAAAAGCATTGGCAGATCATAAGCTTTCGTTTCAACCTGAACTTGTTTTCCACGGCGATTTTTGTGAAGGCACGGGTAAAACAGCCGCGCGTTACTTTATCGAAAGACCCGGATGTAGAGTTAATGCCGTTATTGCTTCCAACGATTTAATGGCCTATGACGCACTGGATGAGTTGCAAGCCCGTAATATCAGCATCCCTGAAGACCTTATCCTGGTTGGATTTGATAATACCGCGGAAAGGCAGTTAAGCTACCCTTCTTTAACAACAGCCGCGCAACCGCTCTTTAAGCTGGGTTATCAAGGTTTGGAAAGTATTGTTCACCGGATAAAGCACGGTAAAGAAATCGCTTCAAATCAATTAAAAGTAAATCTTATTATTCGCAGATCGTGCGGCTGTCGGTCGAGGGTTTCTCGTGCTGCTGCTTCCATAATTCCAACAAAAAATATTCCGACTGCTAATAAACAAAACCGGACAATGAAAAATTTTTTAAAAGCAATTTTGCAAACAGAAATAGGTTTTAACTTTTCCGATTTTAATAAGCGTAAAATTATTATTGAATGGGCGGATAGAATCGCGACATGCATTACACAGGCCGTCAATAAAAAGTTCAGCAGCTATTTTACAGAAATGGAAAAAGTGCTCATAGAAACCTATAGCTACAAGCAGTCCGTGCTTTCATGGCGCGATGTCATTGAAACTACGTTTCAATTACTGCAAAAAAGCTTTTTTCAACATCAACATGCTGAAAACATAGAGCAGTTAAAAAATTATACGTATGAGATAATCTCGGAAATCCATTATTCAATTCTAAACAGGAAAAACCGAAGAATCTACCAGCAGTTAAGGCAGATAGATCTGTTTTCAAGGATTATCATAACCTCATTTTCATTACAAGCGTTTAAAAGCAGAATAAAGCAAAATCTATCGTCAACCGGCCTTACCTGCTGTTATATTGTTAAACTAAGAGATCAGGAATTCAAATCCGCGGAGGTACTTACCTATTTTAACCTAAACAACAATCCAACATTGAAAAACAAGCCATTTAAGCCGCCACAATTGCTGCCGGGTGGAATTAATAACCATATCGACGAATTCAACCTTATTGTTCTTCCGTTAAATTTCGAACACGAAAAAATAGGTTTTGTACTGTTAAGTCATATTAACGATTTTGAAGAATCATTATATGAGATTTTAGCAAACCAACTCAGCACAGCCTTAAAAACCGTTCAACTCGTGGAAAGAGAATTAACATACTCTCAGGATCTGGAAACCGAGGTCATCAAAAGAACAGCTGATCTGCGGCGCTCCTTAAAAGAAAAAAATGTCCTCCTCATGGAAATCCACCACAGAGTAAAGAATAATCTGCAAATTATATCCAGTCTGTTAAATCTGCAATCCAGCTATAGCAAACAAAAAAAGTTTGTTGATGTCTTTACCGCCGCAAAAAACAGAATTAGATCAATGTCAATTATTTACGAGAAACTCTATAAATCAAAGGATTTGGCTCATATCAACCTAAAGGAATATATCACTGTTCTGGTCAATACTTTGCTCACAACGTTTAACAGAAAAGGTAAGATCAAGGTCGAATTGAATATCGACAGTATTCAGTTAAGCGTGGATAAGGCGATTCCCTGCGGATTAATAATAAACGAATTGGTTACCAATTCCATTAAGCATGCCTTTAACTATCATACTAAAGGCTCTACCCATGTTGATGATAAGATATATATTTCAATTAGAATCGAAAAACGAAAATGCGAACTGATAATCAGCGATAATGGAAAGGGAATGCCCGAGGATTTCAATATTCACAAAACCAGGACCCTGGGGCTTGAGCTGGTCAGCTTATTGACAGAAGGTCAATTGAACGGAAAAGTAAGCTTACACGTAAAAAACGGAACAAGCTTTACAATAATTTTCAACGTATAAGTATGCATACTCAGGTTTTAGACCTTTAGGCTAAGGATTGTTTTTTAAATTCGAAATATTTTTGCAGACTTTGTTTTACTACTTTATAAAAGATTTCCTTTTCAATCGGTTTTTCAAGTTGTACTACCGTTTTTTTTTCGTGCTTTTTTAACTGTGTGTTTTTGCGGGTAACGGCAGAGAGGAAAATAATGGGAATATCTCTGCTTTCTTGGTCTGATTGTATACGATCATAAAGCTCATGTCCTCGAAGACCCGGCATATTATTATCACAAACAATCAGATCAGGTTGATACTCCTTAATTGCGTCAAGCCCTAAAATACCATTAGCGGCGAGGATAAAGTTTTTATAACCGGCGTCACGCAAATATCTATGAACAATGGTTCTGATTTCCAGTTCATCATCGATAATCAGAATAAGGGCCCTATAAGGATCAAACTCACCCGCCTTATTAAGCGCATCAATAAAAATCTGGTTTTCCTTGTTTTGAAATTTTTTTTCCATAATTGAATCAATCACTATCTGCTGTTCATCCATTGAGCTTGCGGTTTTGTTATGGTTTTTTCCTTTGGCAGACTGTAGATAAGTATGAAAGGCAGCTTTACCTTTGGGAAGTTCGATATAAAAAACCGCGCCCTGATTTTGACCTTTGGATTCGGCCCATATTCTTCCCTTGAGCGCGGTGACCAGCTGTTTGCAAAATGCCAGCCCTATACCGGTCCCGCGGTATGGTATTGCCTGCACATTATGGATCTGTTCAAACCTATTAAAAATCACATCCAGTTTCTCCGGATCAATACCGATTCCGTTATCACGAATAAAGAATAAGAATGCATTCAGCTTTTCTTTTAAACCAATGGTTATGGTCCCGTTTATTTCAGGTACGAACTTGACGGCGTTCGAGATCACATTGCCTAAAATACTTTCTAATTTCTCAGGATCCGTAAAAATTGCAGCATCCGCCTTGACATCAAGTTCGGTGTCGATCCGAATCTTGTGTGTGGCTATTGACGCGGAATAAAAATCAATTATGGAGTTGATATAATCTAAAGCGTTAATCTTTTGAATATTGAGATCGATAATACCGGAATCCATTTTAACCAAATCCAAAAGCCTGTCGATGGATGTTTTCAAACGTAATCCTGCTTTAGTGATTGTTTCATAATTGTGCAGATGCTCGCTGAGCTCTGGGTCGCGAGAAAGCATGCCTAATTCCGCCATATTCAAGACAACCATCAAAGGCGAACGGAAATCATGGGATATATTGGCTATAAATTCATTTTTCAGCTTATCCAGCATTTTCAGTTGTTCGTTGGCCAGTTTAATCTCCCGATTCGCTTTTTCCAGTTCTTCCGTGCGTTCATAAACCTGTAATGCTAATTTCTGAGAATAGGTTCTTTCCTTTTCCACTATCTGTATCAGTCTGATTGCACCACTTATGTTCATCGTAATAGTTTCATATAGAATTCCATCCAGAGGTCCCATTTTAAACACAATAAAACCCAGATCCTGGTTTCCTGAATAGAGATTCATTATAAGCAGGATCTTAGGAACAGCACCTCTGAAAAAATCCGGGGACAGCATATCCATTACATCCACTTCTACAGGTGTATCTTGGATAATTACCGGGCTGTCTTTATCAAAGGCTGATATTAATCTTACCCTTGTGCTACTTCCTTTTCTTTGCAGACGCTGAAACACGGAGCACCCCGGTATGCTGTACCTTGACAGATACTCTCCGAGAACATCCTTCAGGCCATGCATTTTAGATGTCATGTATAATCTTTCCGTAAGCGAATAATAATCATAGCCTGTTCTGCGCTGGATTCTCCTTAAGAGGGCATGGGAATTCTCGGCGGTTCTTGCTATGATCTGCATGCAGCTATTCCAAATTTTTTGAATAGACGCCTTATCGTCTTTATCCTTGGCAAGATGATTACAGATAGAGAAAAAGCAGGCTGCACAATCACTCCAGGAGCGCAGATCGCCATTGCTTTCAATCGTCAAAAACAGTTCCTTCTGCAGTCCGGTGAGAAAACCATCATGATTTTTTGTTAAAAACAGATATTCCGCTTTGTCTAATAAAAAATTATAAATGGTCCTATGATTCGGATGTGCTTTACTCGATCCAACACATTGGGTAATGAGTTTTTCAATACGTTTTTTTACACCGTGCCAGTTGGACGGGGTAACTGTCGAGGAAATATAATCAGCTGGAATCAGCTTGGAATCGATGTTCAGGGGTAAAGAAATACTACAACCGCATGATTGTCTGATAACCATTTCTGATGAAAGCGTTATATCCTTTACTTCTACTTGGTTCATAATGACATCCAGGATAGCATCTACTGCGGTTTCCCCGATCTGCTCCGGATTTTGTCTGACTGTGGAAAGCGGCGGATAGATGCAGGCACTGTATTCACTGTCGTCAAATCCAACAACGGCGATCTCTTCCGGCACCTTTATCCCCCTGCGCTGAAGTTCCTGAATAAATCCGATTGCCATGGTATCATTGGCAGCAACTACCGCATCAAGCTTCAATTTCCTTTCATCTAAAAATAATTTTGCAGCCGCCACGCCGGAATCATGAATAAACTGACCGGAAGCCACATACTCTTCCCGAAACTCAATGCTTTCTTCTGCCAGAACTTTTTTATATGTTCTCAGCCGAATGATCGTGTCAATGTTTTCATCAGGTCCCTTTATAAAAGCAATATTTCGGTAGTTGTGATCACAAATCAGGTGTTTAATTAACTTTTTAAACTCTTTCTCATTATCAATTAATATATTTGTACAATGCTTGTCATGTATACCAATAGATACCAGAGGTAAACTCTGCCAGCGCTTTACATATTCACTGAACAATGCTCTATCGGTATATCCCCAGACTATGCTTGAAGCTAAGATTAATCCATCCAATTGGCGAGTGTTAATGACATCATACACACAATTTCTGATTTCAGACACCCGCCAGTCAAAATCAAAAATACCGCCGTTATAAATTAAAAGATTGACATTTTGTTCACGTGCTCTCCGTACCACACCGGCCCAAATCCGGTAGGTATAGATATCAAATAACGCGGAAATCACAAATCCTATGGTAAGCGGATTTTTAGAGCTTCGCCGTTTTTTTGGTTTCACAATTGTACCTCAACATAACAGAACTCTATCAATAGAGTATTTTCCGTTACTATGCGCATCTATATTAATTATACTGATGATTTTTAAAAAGTAAATATTACTGCGTGCCTGCTTTTACAAACCTATAGCTTTAAAATAACAACGGTCTTACCCGAACCTCCCTCTTCAGGCCGGGAAAAATAATAATTCTCCACATGAGGACTCATCTTTAAATAGTCATGAATGCCCTGCTGCAATATTCCATGTCCCTTACCGTGTAAAATCGTAAATGAGGTCAACCCCTGCACCAAAGCCGCGTCCAGCTGCTTTTCCACACTGCGCAAAGCATCCAGCAGACGAAAACCCCTTACGTTCAATTCAAATACCGCCGGGATGTGCGAACCGGCACCGCTTAACGAAACCACCACCTCTTCTTTGGCAGAAGAATCATCAGGCTCAAGCTCGTCCGCAGGTACGGTAACACGCACATTATCCGTTTCAACCACCCACTTGCTGCTGCGGGCTTTGCGGACGACCGTACCTTTTTTATAGGAATCCTTAAATAACACGCGGGATCCGATTTTAATTTCCAGATTTTTGGTTTTTCGCCCGGATTTGGGTTTAGTGTCAAGCTTCCGCGATTCCTGCGCGATCTTTGATTCTACCTTGCTGATGAGGTCCCTGCCCTTTTGGATGTTGGCTTCCTGATCATGATGCTCACGCAGTTCCTTTATCACTGCTTCCAACTGCTTCCTGCTGAAGTTTAAAAGCTCGTTCAACTCCTTCAATCCCTGTTCTCTTAAGCGGTATTCCCGTTCACGAAGCTCCACCTCCTTGAGTTCTGTTTGCTTAAGCTTTTCCTCAACCAGACGCTCCTTCTGCTTCTGCTTTTCCTGTAATAAGAGAAGATCTTTCTGCTGTTTGGAAAGCTCACGGATAAGACGTGAAATATCGGTGCGTTCATCATTGAGGTAGTTTTCAGCCTGTTTAATAACCGCCTGCGGGATTCCGTTACGTTCCGCAATAATAAGCGCGTGACTCTCCCCCGGTACTCCTATAATGAGCCGATAGGTAGGAATAAGGCTTTCTGTATCAAAATCCACGCTGGCATTGGTTACGGATCGTTTGATATACCCGTAATTCTTTAGAATACCGTGATGTGTCGTAGCAATTACCCGCGATCCTTTGCTGATTAAAAAATCGAGGATTGCCATGGCAATGGCCGTACCTTCTTCAGGATCCGTACCCGCTCCCAGTTCATCCAAAAGCACCAGTGAATTGTGTGTAACCTCCCCTGTAATCGCGGCGATGTTGGTCATATGCGCGGAAAAAGTGGAAAGCGACTGTTCTATCGACTGCTCATCTCCGATGTCCGCTAAAATTCTATCAAATACCGGTAAAGCACTGCCCTCTTTTACCGGGATCTCCATGCCGAACTGATGCATAAGCACAAGCAGGCCTACGGTTTTAAGCGAAACGGTTTTTCCGCCCGTATTGGGCCCGGTAACAAGCAGCACCTGACATTGCTCAGACAGAGAGACGGTAATGGGTACTGCCGCTTTGCCTAAAAGCGGATGGCGCGCTTCATATAACATAAGCTGTTTATTTGAAAACTCAGCGGGTGTGCAGTTATGAACCCTGGCGTACTGTACTTTAGCCAGCAACACATCCAGAAGCGCCGTCTTTTCCAACATAACGCTTATCTCGGACAGCCCGGATCTGGCTTTATCGGATAAGACCCTGATAATTTTTAAAACCTCTTGTTTATACTTATTGTCTTCTATTACCAATTGATTGTTTTTTTCCACAATATCCTTGGGTTCAATAAAAATAGTAGCGCCGCTGGCCGATAGTTCATGGACAATACCCTTTACTCTGCCCTTATACTGTGCTTTTAAAGGTAAAACTGTGCGGCCGTCTTTTATGGTGGCCACATCAGTCTGCCAGAACTGGTCGTAGGCCTGATTATGAAAATATGATTTTGCCAGCTTGTCTATTTCCGTGCGCAGCCGCTGCATGCGTGTTTTAATAGCCGCCAGTGCAGGTACTTTTTTATCAATTAAATTACCTAGGGGATCAATAATACGCGATATTTCCCGTCTTACATCTTCCAAATCGGGAATAGCCTCGGCAATCTCCCGCAACGATTCATGAGCTTCCTTTAATAAAAAACGCTTTAAGGCGTTACTTGAATGAATAAATTGTGCCAAAGCGGCAAGCTCATACGGGTCCAGAACACTGCCCTGTTTCTTGAGTCTGAACACAAAACTTCTTAGATCAGGCAGGTTGAGAGCGGGCAGGTGCTTCCCGGTTTCCAACAGTTTGCGTAAATCTACCGCTAAATCAAGATTATATTCTATTGCTTCTCTCGTTGTGTGGATTTCCCTTTTGTCTAAAATACGCTGAGCTTCGCTGGAGTGACAATAATTTTTCAGTTCCTCGAGTATGTGTGAAAACGAAAGGAGTTTAAGAGTATGTTCATTCATAGGCATTCTTCTGGCGTTGCGTAAGATCATCATACATGTCAACGTATGCTTTGTAGCGATCGCCATTAATCTTCGCCTGTTCCAAAGCCTTTTTGACCGCACAATCAGGTTCACTAATGTGAACACAAGACTGATACGCGCATTCTTTTTGCAAAGTTATGAACTCCTTGAAAAAAAAACGCAGGTCACCGGGTTCAATTGAAGGAATGTAAAGTTCACGGATGCCGGGAGTATCTATGACACGGTAGCTGTTTTTAACACTGACCATTATTGCGTAATTTGTAGTATGCACGCCTCTGTCGTATTTCGCGGAAATCTCTCCTACCTTTAAATTCAGCGAAGGGTCCAACCGGTTAAGCAGGGAGGATTTTCCCACTCCGGACTGTCCTGCGAACAGCACTGTTTTACCATCCATGCCTCCAGACAGCTTTTCAATCCCAAGCCCCGATAAGGCGGAGCAATATAATACTTCATAACCGATCTGTTTGAAATATTCTAATCTTTTTTCTGCTTGTTCATCCAACCCCAAATCATATTTGTTCAGTATAATTAAGGGCTGTATGCCGCCGATTTCCGCGCACACCAGCATGCGGTCGACAAAACGCGGTCGAAAAGGAGGAGAGCCTGCGGAACTTATAATTATAAACAGGTCAACATTGGCAGCGATAATCTGGGGGGATTTTTTTTTCTTATTCCATCTTTCAAAGCAGTTGCTTCTCCGGTTTCTGCCGGTAATCCAGCCTTGGTTCTGAGAATATTCATCCTCTTGAACACTGACAAAATCACCCACAGCCAGAGGATTATAGCTGTTCTTTCTTTGATTGAGAACTTTGCCCTTAATACGGCATTCCAGCTCTCTGTCCTCGACTTCCACCGTATAAATATTATTAATGCCGTAAAGAACCTGGCCCGTCATTTTAGCACACCGGAATATTCAAGCTTAAACTGTCGGCAGTATTTTTTATAATGTGCCTCCAAGGTGCTGGCTGCCGTGAGATAAAATGTATCGGTTCCCTGTTTTTTTACGGCCTGAATATTATGCATGCCAAGCACGCGCTTCAGCTGATTAATAACACCGGCTCTTGAATCGATAAGATGAACACTGCTGTTTAACATCTGCCTGAATTCGTTTTCCACATGCAAAAAATGCGTGCAGGCGAGCACGACCGCATCCACGTCAGCTGCTCTCACATGGGCAACCGCTCTGCGTACAATGGCCCGTTTTTCATCCTCAGACACGGAAAAAAAACGTTCTTCAACCAGATCACGAAGGTCGTTAGCCGGAATCAGAACAACCTGGCAGTCCTGGGCATAATCGCGAATTAATTGCGCGATATATTCATTTTTAAGGGTTGCCTCAGTGGCCAGCACACCAACCTTTCCGTTTTCGCTTAAGCTCGCGGCGGGTTTTATGGCCGGTACAACCCCGATAAATGGTATACTATACGTTTTTCGCAGTGCAGCCAGGGCTACCACAGAAGCGGTATTACAGGCCACAACAATGAGTTTTGGATCAAAACAGTTTATAATGCATCCTATACTGTCTATAACCAACTGCCTTATATGCGCAGCAGTTTTGTCACCGTACGGATAGTTCTTCCGGTCGGCAACATAGATAAACAGTTCTTTCGGGAGCTTGTCCAAGGCCAGCTTTAAATAAGGCAGTCCCCCCACACCCGAATCGAAGAATACAATAGGCTTGTTATCACTCATTTCCAAACAGCTTGAAAAAATCCTCTTTCGCTTTGTTTTCCGTATTCTGTCCTGCAATCGATTCAGTGCTTTCTTTAAAACGGAAAAAATCACAGAAATTCGCCTTGTCTTTTTCCGCTACCCGGTCACTAATAGACTCCCTGCAGTCCCAATGCGCTCCCGGACTGTAGAATACACAGTTAAGACACACTTTCAGATCCTTATCGCAAGCGGGACAGACCGCACTTCTTACAATAGGCATCTGCGCGTCGATCTGTTGTTTACAGGCATGGCATACTCTCATGCAAACCATAATACAAATTAAAAAATAATCATGCAACAGGGCGCAGAGGATAAATATCTGAAACCGATAACCTGAATATTTTAAAAATTTAACACAAAACTCTTGACACAGAGTTCTCTTTCTATTATATTACTCTTAATTTAAGAGTTGGAGTAAAATATGGATGATATCAAATTTATCAAACAGATAATGGCGGAAAGCAGAAGAGTCATATTGGATCATGGCATGTCTTATATCCTATGGGGAGTATTGTTGCCCGTAGGGACAGCTGTTTCCTATATTTTAGGTTATTGTAACCAAGCACAATATATCGGTTATTTTTGGTTGGGTTTAAGTATTACAGGGTGGATCATACAATTTATAATGGCTTTAAAAAAAGAAAAAAGAGAAAAAATAAAATCAAGACTTGCTCGCCTGTATGGATTATTATACCTGGGATTGGGTATTCTGTTTGTCATTATCACTATATTGTATATTGTCATGCAAATGATCTCATTTATAATATTTATGTTCTTGTTATGCCTGTTACTCGCTTTCGCATATTATATTTCCGCTATTTTTAATCGTTTAAAATGGTTATATCCAATGTCCGCGGGCTGGATGATAAGTGGAATTACTATCCTGTTTTTACCGGAACTATGGGGGCCGGGTATTATAAGCATTTTAATAATCCTCTTTGCATTAATTCCCGGCATCTGGATGCAAAAAAATAAAGACAAACTATATACTGACTAAAAATGAAAAATTTTGATTATAAGAAAATCGATGAGATACTCCATTCGCGAATACGGCTTGCCATGATTGCCGTGCTTGCCAGTGTGGCTGAAATTGAATTTGTAACATTAAAAGAGAAAGTTGGCGCAACAGACGGCAATATGAGCACACACACGAAAAAACTGGAAGAGGCGGGTTACATCAAGGTAAGAAAAACATTTATCAAGCGAAAGCCGACTACCTTTTACAGCTTATCGGAAAAGGGCAGAAACGCTTTTAAAAATTATATAAAACAGATTGAAAATATGATTTCATAATGTGTGCTTTAAACTCTTTTTTTAAGAGTTATCTTTATTTTAAAGGAGTATTATATGAAAAAACTTACATTAGTCCTTGTTTTTCTTTGTTTATTCTATCAGTTTGCTTCGGCTCAAAAGGGCAATAACCTCTCTTTTTCTTATGAAATCGGCCGCTTGGACAATGATTTCTATATTGGAGGAACAGTTACCTCACCCTACTTCATATACAATGCAGTAGCGGTAAGAGCGGGAGGAGGGCTTGTATTCAGGCCGGGTGTGCCGGACGGGCAGTCTTCCGAGGAGTGGTATACTTACGCATTAGGTAAGGTCGGATTAGTCGGAGCCAACCTGATAAACGAATTCATCCGTGCGTATGGTGAAGGCGGCTTGCTTTTTGTTTTTCCCAACCAAGAATTTTCAAGTACGGAATTCCAGTTTGGCGGTTACGGTCTCTGGGGATTTGAGTTTTTCATGAGTGGTATTACCAACAGTTGGGTTTCGTATTATATCGAACTCGGCGGTATAGGTACAGGTGCAATAGCTGATAAGATGACAGCACATCCTCTCTATCTAAACGGCTTCTTCACCCAGGTAGGGATAAAAATCTATTTTTAATTCATTGCGGTAAACCGCAATTTTCCGGGCGCTCGACTCTCTGGGTGCCCGGGTTAAAATAACAAAAAATATTTCGATCCTGTTATTTAATCTTAGTAATCCGCAGATCCAAATTTAGAATTGCTGTTTCTTATTTTCTTATCTTCACCATCAAATGATTATATAGGTAAGGAATCATATACATGAAAAAATCCTTTTTATCCAACTGAAACAAACTGCTGAAATCACGAAACCAACTCATGGTGCACGAATTATGTGTAGTTTTTACCAGTCTAAAATTCTGATCCAGAATACTGCCGAGATTGATATTGGATCTCCAACACGAGTACACATCACAGAACCAGTCGATAGAAAAAACCTGCCAGCCGCCCAAACATTTGTGATCAACCGTTTTAGGATCTATAAGAAATTTTCTTATATTTTGTAATGATATTTCAGGATTTGTGACATATGGATTATTTCCATTATTAATATGCTTCAACAATGAATCGATCGCGTGGATTTTCTGCTTACGGGAAAGATTAATATGACTTGTTCCCTCTCCTCCGATCTGAAAGGTCTTGGACAGAGACTTTGTCGGATAACTGATATTGATAAAATGAAAACCGATTTTTCTGGCGGTAGCCAATATTTGTGGAACACGATTCCACGTATATTCCGTTATGGTGGGCGCTGCGACAAGTGCTATCCGGCTTTTTTTAACCAAAGAAACAATTCTCTTAAAATGCTCAAATGAATTCTTGATGCCGCGGAGTTTATCATTTAATGCCGAGTCATCCGTATCCATCGAGATGCTTATAATATTCAACCCGCTCTTTTTCATTTTTATCAATGAGCTTTTATTAATAAGCCTGGGATCTCCGACGCAAACACTTGTCATCATTCCAAGCTTATTCGCATGCTTAATAAACCTGTATACATGAGGATTCATAAGCGGCTCCCCTCCCGTAAAGGTCAATTGCAGAATTCCCATTTTTGCCAATCTGTCAATAACGTAGAGTCCGTCTTTAAGCGAAACGGTAACCTTTTTTTTCTGTTTCCAGATGCTGCAAACCTTACAGCGCCCATTGCACCAATTTGTAAGTGCAAACTGCGCTACCCGGGGAGTCTTCTTAAAAACTGTCCAAATTGATCTATATAATAATTTTGCCCACATAATATTCTTGTTTTTCGAATAATATAAAAAAAATTGTTTTAGTCAATATAAAACGTAAAAAAATAATATAATAACTTAAGGATTAAATCAACCTACCACCATCCATGCCGGTGGTAAGTGATGCGGGTGGAAGAAAAATCCGCAACCTCTTTCCAATTTATTTAACCCCCACCATAGATGGCATCTTTTTCGGTAGTAACCAGCATTTCCCTTTTCTCATCAAATAAAATAATCATCGATATGTTCCAAATACCATTTAGCTTTACGTTGGATAATAATATTCAAAAGCCGTATATCAGGTATGGCGTCAGGATTTACGGCTAGAGCTTCATTTAAAAGCGAAATATACTCCTCCTTGTTCTGATTTTTTATGCTTACTGATACGGCCAAATTAAAATAGGGAGAAGCGTTTTGACCTTTTGTAATCTCTATGCTCCGTGTAAAATGCTCTCTGGCCTTGGCTTCGTCATATCCGCGGCCTTCAGGCATGGAACCGTTAAAGAGGATATAAAAATCATGGATAGCGCCAAAATTGTAGCTCTCATTTAATTCCAAGGCTTTTTCCATCATCTTTTCAGCTTTTAGCACTGATATCGAAAGATCGAGATTAAAACCGTCTAAGCTAAAAGCTGCAAACCAGCCTACCGCCGCCCAATACAATCTGCCTGTGTCTTGTTTCTCAATGGGATAAAAAGCTTTTTCATATTCCCGGTTCTCCAAGCATGCTCCAAATCCCGGATATTTGACTTCCAAAGATTTTAAAACCATGTCTCTTCCCCGCAGGTAGAGGCGACCCGCTCTTTGGAGTAATCGCTGTTTTTTCTCATGCTCGGAAGCATCGAGCATTTCCGCTTCGGTCTGAACATAGGCGTTCGCATACATTATATAAGCACTGCCCGTGGCAAGTAAAAGATCGGCATGGCGAGGTGTCTGCTCCAAAAGAGAGTCAAACAATTTTAAGGCAAACGGCAGAGCATCACCAACGAGCTCAGGATCATCTTCACCACTAAAAGAGGTGCCCATTCCGGATGACAAAGAATCCGCCAACCTTTCTACAATCATTTGCTCAATTGAACAAGCGCTTATTAATAATATGCCCGATAAAAACATGAATATATTCTTTTTCATCATCCTCCTCCGATAAGAGGTCCAAAAAGATCAACAAGCATGGTCGAAAGTTGGGGGACATATGTTACAAGCAATAGAATTATAATCTGAATACAAAAAAAGGGAAGAACATTCCTGTATATTTTGCCGATTGGTTTGTCAAAGCAATATGAAGCAAGGAAGAGATTAAGCCCGATCGGCGGAGTCAAGAAGCCGATCTCCAGATTAACTATGAAGATAATTCCCAAATGCACGGGATTTATCCCGTATTGAGCTCCCAATGTCGCAATAATCGGTGCCACGACTATCAACGCGGAATATATATCCATGATACACCCGGTGAGGAGCAGTACGACATTTACAATCAATAAAAACAGAATCGGCGACTGTACGTGAGTATTCAAGAAATCCTTCAATAACGCCGTAATATCTTTTTCTACCACCAAATATTCCGAAAACGCGCTGGCTACACCAAGGATGATAAGAACTCCTCCTATGATAACCGCTCCTTTAAGTGCTATTTTATTTAAATCACGTATTTTTTTTTCTTTTCTCACAAAAAGCGTTATAACCAATACATAAAAAACCGTAAATGCACTGATCTCAACTAATGTTCCCAAACCTAAAAATAACGGAATAATAATAATAAAAGGTAATAAAATTTCAAAAACAGCGTCTTTTAAACTCGAAATGGCTTCTTTGAGTTTAAAAGGGATAACAGGTATTTTTTTTCTAATTGAGATCACAACACCTGTAATTGACATAGCTATAACCATGAGAATCCCTGGTAATATTCCCCCCAAAAATATGTGTGCGATATTTACCAGAGCTATAGATCCATAGAGAATAATCGGAAGACTGGGCGGAAATAAAAGACCGATACTCCCGGAAGCGGTAAGCAGCCCTACACTATAATCCTCGCTGTATCTCCCCTCTTTCGACAGTGCCGTAAAGAGGATTGCGCCCAGAGCAAGGATTGTTATGCCTGAAGCTCCAGTAAATGTGGTAAAAAAAGCCGATACCAACACTGCAACGATAACCACTCCGCCGGGAATCCAGCCGAACCACGCTCTGAAAAGTCTGATTAATCTTTTTCCGGATTGACTCTCCGCCAGAATAAACCCTACAAAAGTGAAAAGCGGAATGGCCGGCAGATTCGGCTGCTGGTCAAATAAATCATAGATCCTGTTTGATATGGAACTTAAAGCCGCCCCAAAATCCAGGAATTCCAATCCCCCCGAAAAAAGTAAATAGGTAATAGCTCCGAGAACGGCGAATAACGGCGCGCCGAAAAGAGCGGCCGCGATAAGGAGTATAATGCAGGGTATGGTAATGGTGTTGATCACTGAATACCAGATAGAATGCAGCTGCGTTGCGAAGGCGGGCAGTTCCCCTGCAAAAATTGCTTCCCGTCCGTATATTAATTCAATAAGAGTTGGAATTGAAATAAGAGTGCCTATAAAAAGGCCCAATCCCAAAAAAAGCCCTTTATGTTTAAAATCAGAACAAATTAAAAAGCGGACTGCCATAACAAAAAATCCGATTGGCAAAAATATGGTAAAGAACTGTACGGGAATAAAACCGATAATGCTCCCCGGATCATCCGGAATAAACGCTCCTGTGGTAAATAACAGTGAAGCCCATCCTAAAGCCGTGCAGATAACCGAAGCTAATACGGCGTTTCCCAATTTGATGCCCCTGTTTAATGTGCCTTTGGTCATATGTAAAAAAGCGGCGATCGAAAGATGCTGTTTTTCTCTTGTTGTCAACATTCCCCCGACAAACGTCAATAACAGGACAAGATGCGATATGTATCTTTCCGCACCTTCAATGCTCAGTTTAAAGATACGGAGAATGCTTTCTGTTACCGGTATAAGGGAAAGCAGGAGAATTATGATTAAAACAGCATTATTTTCTATTAACTTAAAAGCTTTTGAAATCTTGCTTTTTTCCATTTTGTTTCGCGCCTCACCTTATTGATTTCGGTATTCGTCCACATATTTTTTTATAAGATTATACATGGCTACTGACATCGATCTTCCTAAAAGCCTTTCAGCGCCTGTTTTAAACGCTATACTCCATTGATCTATCATGGCGGGTGTCAAATTATGAATTTGCAGACCATATCTTACCATTGTGCCGATTGCTTCATTCTCAAGCCTTGTTATTTGGTTGTCCAGCCTGTCAGCTACTTCATCGACCGCCTGCTGTAGCTGCGGCTTTAGATGATCCGGGATTCTTTCCCATACATTATCGGATAATAGAATCGCACCGATTAATGGTGCAACCTTCAAATTGGTCATATGTTTGGCAATTCCAAACCACTGAAACGTACCGGCGGCAATAGGGCTGGCCCACAGAGCGGTTACCAGACCGCTGTTTAAGCCCTGTAATACGTCAGGGATGCCCAGTGGTACCAGATGATATCCGAGTTCTTTCCATGTTTGAAGAAAAGCCTGATCCAAAGGATTTGAAACTAATTTATGCGCTTTTAAATCTTCCGGCACCTCAATTTTTGATTTCCCGAAAAAACGCACCCATCCGGCTTTTGACCATGCTAAGATTTTATACCCCTTTGCTTCAATTTCCCGATTCATCATCGGTTTTATTTTCAATAAAACATAATCCAGTTCCGCTTCGGTTTTTATTAAGAAGGGGTAACTGATTACGGTAATATCGGGAGCAATTGAAGTTAAACCGCGGGCAGTAAAAATACCGCCATGCAGCTGCCCCATATTCATTTTTCTTAAGACAGTGCCTTCATCTCCCGCTATGCCGTTATGATAAATTTTAAGAATAACCTGACCATTTGATATTTTTTTCCATTCCGCCGCCAGTTTATTTAATTCTATGCCCCACGGAGAATTCTCAGGCGCAATACTGGCAATCTTAATGGTAAGTGAATAGGCAAAAGCATTGCTTATAATGAGCAGTCCCAACAATAGAATAGTAATCCGTCCAATTTTCTTCATATAATCTCCTCTCATACGTTATTTTATTACTTCTTCATAAATTTCAAATAAAAAAGAAAATAATAATTAATTATTAACTAAATACCTTCTTTATATAGAAGAAAAAGTTATCACGATCTTTTAATAGATGTCAAGAAAAATATCTTTTAACATCCCTGCGCCACTTGTGCCTCTGGTTATTTTCTTGTAGGATTAAGTGATGTTTGGAAACAAAAAATGTCGGTACAAATCCTGCAAGAATTTAACTCTGCATCAAAGTGATTATTGCTACTCCCATCTTGATAATAAAGACAATTATATAAAAGACCTCACCTCATTCCTTATTGAAAATACCATGTTCACAGGAATGAATTTATCCGGAATACCATTAACAGGATTGAACTTCTCCGAAAAGACATTTCGTTTCTGCAATTTTGCCCATTCGGAATTCACTAACTGTAACTTTTCTAAAAGCACATTGTATATGGTATTTTGCGATTTTGCCACCTTCCGTGCCTGTGACTTTTCTCATACTACCATGAAATGGTCGGTGTTGTCGGGTTCTGTTATGGAGGACTGCACCTTCCGCGAATCGGACATTGTACGCTGCGCTTTGGTTGGGATTGATTCCAAAAACTGTAAATTCAACAACTCGGACCTTTACTCTTCACGTTTTGTAAGTGCCAAGCTCTCCGACACGGAATTTATCGACTGCAATATTCTACGCACTCACTTTGAGTACGCGCAGATTGATAAAGTGGATTTCAAATACTCCAATGTGGCCGAGGCATACTTTGATAAGGAGATAGGCGAAATATGAGAGTCTATCCTCATTTTGTTTTTACCGGCTTCTCCAACTGCTATCTTGTAGCACCTGATGGTCCCGGTGAAGCCGCATTAATCGATCCGGGTATTTTTGACGGCGAACTGTTGAAACTGATCGAAAACAACAAACTCTATATCAGCAAAATTCTTATCACCCATACCCATGAATCGCATATCGAAGGAATTAAAACACTATCCAGAATTTATAAGATCGATGTCTATGCCTTTCGAGATAGAGTATTGGACTTTGAAACCAAGGTGGTAAGGCAAGATCAAAAAATAAAATGCGGCGATCTTACATTCGAGGTAATAGAGCTTCCGGGTCATTCCAGAGACTCTTTGGCATTTAAAATCGGTAATTATCTTTTTACGGGTGACACCCTTACAGCGGGTCTCATCGGAACCGTTGTCCACGGCTACGCCCGCGGGATCCTCATCTCATCGATCAAACAGAAGTTGTTTTCTTACGCGGATCATGTGTATATTTTCCCGGGACACGGTCCTCCCACAACCATAGGCGTGGAAAGACTGTATAATAACGCCCTCAAACAGGAATTATAAATTTGATTCCTTATTTAACTCTCTTATATATTCTTTAAACCGCTGCGGCAAAGCCGCTTTATAATGCTGGATTTCACTCTTACCGGGGATTGTTATGCTAAGCGAATAAGCGTGAAGCATTAATGACTCATGGTTCCGAACCGCTTTCTTTGAACCATAAAGGGTGTCCCCGATAATAGGAGAATCCATATATTTCATATGCACCCTCAGTTGATGAGTTCTTCCGGTATACGGTCGTAATCTGACAAGACTTATATCACCCCAGATTTTCAACACTTTAAAAAAGGTAAGAGCCCGTCTTGCTCCGGAAGGAGGAACATCAGTACAAGCAGCACATGAAAAACGCTTTCTATGCCTGGGATCTCGGAAAATCCAGGTGTCAATCTTACCCTGAGTTTGCTTCAACCCGCCCTTTATCAGAGCGAGATAACTTTTTTTCACACTTCTCTTTTTGAATTGCGCGCTTAAATATTCCAAGGTTCGAATATTCTTGGCAGTAATAATTACTCCCGAAGTGTCCTTATCAAGACGATGCACAATACCGGGTCTAAGCTCTTGGTCCGGAAAATTATTCTTTAATCCTTCAAAATGATAGAGCAGCGCGTTTACCAAAGTATGCCTGTGATTACCGCACCCGGGATGCACAACCATACCCGCCGGCTTATTGATTACACAGACAGCGTTGTCCTCATAAATAACAGCCAAGTTTATCTTTTCAGGGATAATATCAAGCGCGGGGGGATCGCTGTAAAATATTTCGAGCCGGTCTCCGGCCTTTATTCTTTTGGCAGGCTTACTTTGTATTCCGTTAAGCAGGATTTTTTGAATCCGCAGTTTCAACTGGCTGCGCGAAAATATTTTTAATTCCTCTGCCAGATACCGGTCGATGCGCCAGCCGGAAAACCGAGGTTCATAAACCTGATACCTTAAATAGCCGTTGCGCTTGTTTATGGCTGACGTAGCTCTTCCTCTTCTCGACGGGTTATTTTTCCAATAATATAATCGGTAAGAGCTATAAGTCCGGAAATCACGACAGCGCTTCCTATAACAGCCATTTGTTCTTCGAAACTATAGGCAGGAGCTTGAGTACTGCGAAAAGGCCAGGGTGTATAAAGCGGATCCATATCATTTATAAAATAACGGGTAATTTCATAACCCTGCAGAGAGATGAGAAGGGTAAAAGGAAGAGAACCGAAAAAGATAATCTCGGCCCGTCTTAAATCCTGCAACCACTGGGGAAATTCATCCTCTTCATATGGTTCAGGCACATTGATCTCCTGACCATGTACCAGGCAAACAGCCAGCAAGCATAGAATACCGAATATAATCAGTATTTTGCCATTAACCATAATACCCTCTTCTTGTGCCGTATAATGCGGTTCCGATACGTACTAAATTCGAACCCTCCTCTACCGCAATTATATAGTCATTGGACATTCCCATCGAAAGAACATTACATTGAGGTAAAGAAAACCGCTCTTTTATATTATTAAATAATTTACGCAACTGGATAAAACATGTGCGCAGTTTCTTTTCATCTTTTGTCAATGCGGCGATTGTCATAAACCCCGTCACGTGAAGTTGACTAAAGTTTTGCAGTATCTCCATTTCTCTATATAATTTATCCGTATCTGTATATCCGTATTTTGTTTCCTCTAAGGAGGTATTCACTTGGATAAGAATATTTATCTTCTTTCCCTGACTTTGCGCGTACTTATTTAAAACCTCTGCTGTCTCCAGTTTGTCGATGGATTGAATACAGCGAAATAAACTTACAGCCTTCTTTGCCTTATTGCGCTGTAAATGTCCGATAAGATGCAGCTCCACCTGTCCGAGCAAATGACTGTACTTCTGATCGGCTTCTAAAACCCGGTTTTCACCGAACAAACTTATTCCCGCTTGCACGGACAGTTCCACAAAGCTCAAAGGGAAACCTTTGGTCACGGCCATAATTTGTATATCTTCTATACTCCTTCCGCTTTTAACCGCAGCTTCCTCAACATGATGCTTTATCGATAAATAATTCTTTTCTATAACCTCTTTAGAGAGATTTACCATTTGTAGTATTGTAAACTGCGCGACCTGTGTAGTCAAGTGAGGAATTACTCCCTGAGAAGGAATAAAATACTACTATTCTTACATTGCTTATTATAATATATTTTACTCTCTGCCTAAAATCTAGTATTTTTTAAGTGTACTATATGTATTGACTAACTATGGCTTCTGTTTTATGTTTTTAAAAACATTGCGGTAAACCGCAATTTATTATTGGCATACATTAATAGCAGAAAGGTGGTGAGCATATATGAGTGAACTCCTGTGGTCGGAAAGGCAGAAATCTACCTGGAGGAATAAAGTCGGCTTGGCTGAGATGCTTAAGGGTGGAGTCATTATGGATGTAACAACGGCTGAACAGGCAAAAATCGCCGAACAAGCCGGTGCCGTGGCGGTGATGGCTTTGGAACGGGTACCCGCGGATATCAGGGTCCAGGGAGGAGTAGCGCGTATGGCTGACCCCCAGAAGATCAAAGAAATTCAGGATGCTGTTTCAATTCCCGTAATGGCCAAGTGCAGGATCGGACACTTTGCCGAAGCTCAGATTTTGGAAGCTTTGGGTGTTGATTTTATTGATGAGAGTGAAGTGCTGACCCCTGCGGATGAAAATTTTCATGTGAACAAACATGATTTCAAAGTTCCCTTTGTCTGCGGCTGCAGGGACTTGGGAGAAGCCCTGCGCAGGATAGGTGAAGGCGCGGCAATGATCCGCACAAAAGGCGAAGCGGGTTCAGGTAATGTAGTGGAAGCCGTGCGCCATATGCGCGCAGTTATGGACGGTATGCGCAAGCTTAAAAACCTTCCCAAAGAAGAGCTGATGACCGAAGCAAAAAATCTCGGCGCGCCCTATGAGCTTGTCTGTGAAGTGGCATCAACGGGTAAACTGCCTGTGCCCAATTTTTCCGCAGGAGGCATAGCCACACCTGCGGATGCCGCGCTTATGATGCAGCTGGGAGCCGAGGCTGTGTTTGTGGGTTCCGGTATTTTTAAATCCAGTGATCCGGCGGTACGGGCTAAGGCTATTGTCGATGCGGCTACTCACTATAATGATCCCAAGGTATTGGCTGATATTTCCAAAGGTTTGGGCGAACCCATGCCCGGAATAGATATTCGACAGCTGGATGAGAAACAGCTGCTGGCATTAAGAGGTTGGTAAACTGGATCTTAAAGGTATTCCCAAAATACCGCTGGTCGGGGTGTTGGCCCTTCAGGGAGCTGTAGATAAACATATCCAGATGCTTTCAAAACTAAACATCCCTTGCCTTGCAGTGAAACACAGAGAAGAGCTGGGTCGAATAGACGCCATAATTATTCCCGGAGGAGAAAGCACAACAATTGGGAAACTGCTTATCCGCTTCTCACTTTTCGATCCTCTGTCAAATCTCATTGCCCACGGCCTGCCGGTATTCGGTACCTGTGCCGGGCTTATTCTCCTGGCTAAAAAGATTACCGGTTTTGATCAGCCGAGTTTCAAACTGCTTGATATTACAGTGGCACGCAATGCTTACGGCCCGCAAATCGAGAGTTTTGAGGCAGATATCAGCATTCCTCACTTGGGAGAAAAAGCGTTTCGCGCCGTGTTTATCCGGGCGCCGATTATCACGGAGATTGCCGCTCACACGGAGGTTCTGGCCGGTTTTGAGGGAAATCCTGTTTTAATCCGTCAGGGAAATATCTTGGCTTCCAGTTTTCATCCCGAGCTTACAAACGATGAGCGGATCCACCGTTATTTCGCGCACAACCTTGTGGGTGAGCATCTTAAAGAACTAGCTTATAAGAAAAATTAAGCCTCTAATCTCAAAACTCTTCAGGGTATTCTTGACAGTAAAAAAAGTATGCTTATAATCATAGTATCAAAACACAACAGGATATGTATCTAAAAACCAAACTCCTCATAACAGTAATTTTTATCATCCTCCTTATTAATTGCTACGGGCAAGAAAAAACAGAAACTCCAACCACACACTCACTCCCCCAATATTCCCTGGACATTGAACTCAAACGGGACTATACACTCTTGATTAAAGAAAAGATTCAAAGTTGTAATAACAGCGACAGCGTCTGGCAGGAAATAATCCTCTCCTGCCCTCCTGCCTTTTATGCACAATATTTCTCATTGCAAAAATGTGCTGTGCAATACGGAAACCAAACCGAAACAATTCAGCCCCGGATAAATAAATCCATGCTTATTTGTACGCTTCCGCAAAAGATTGAGCCGGGACAGGAGTTCACGATCCTCATCGACTTCAACATTACGCTGCCGGAAATCGATCCGGGAGGACTGCCTCCGGTCGGAAATTTCGGCAGGGGTGAAAAGGTAATCCAAGTCGGTGATTTCTATGCCACTCTCACTCCCTATCTTCAGGACCGGGGTTTCCTGCAGTGGGAATATGTAACGGTCGGTGATCCGGTCGTTTATACGCCCGCGGATTATGAAATTACTATCAAAGCTCCGGAAGATCTGGTAATTGCCGCTGCCGGTTGTACCGGGTCGGACCGCGGAATCTGGACCTATTCTCATAAAGGCATACGTTCGTTCGCCTTCCTGGCAAGCAAGGAATATGCGATCCACGAAGCTGAAATACTCGGTATTCCCATAAAATCCTATTATCTCAAAGGCTTGGAACGGGCGGGCAAAGATGCCTGCGTTGTGGCTAAAAAAGCACTTGCCCTGTATTCAAGAATTTACGGACCTTATCCTTACCATGAATTGATAATCGCTCAAAATGCCTATTTGGGGGCTATGGAGTACAGCGCATTATGTACTGAATCGAATATTGCATATCAATATTATAAGGGTGAGTCGAGATCGTTTTTTGTATATGTTATTGCCCATGAAATAGCCCACCAATGGTGGTACAGCGCGGTCGGCAATGATCAAGTGCATGCCCCATGGCTGGATGAGGCCATGGCTATCTACAGTGAATACCTGTACTATCAGGAGTATCATCCCGCAGACCTTGATTGGTGGTGGGAGGTTAAGGTTGTTAAACGCAATCCGGATCCCCATGCTTATCTTGACGCGACTATTTATACCTATCCCTCAACCAAACTTTATATTAAAAACGTCTACGGTACGGCCGGGAAATTTATGCGCGACCTGCACTCGGTAGTCGGCGATAAGGCGTTTAAAGCATTTCTACTCGACTACCAAAAGAAATTCAAAGATAAACTGGCCACAAAACAGGATTTTTTTGATACATTAAGAGAGCATACTAAAGCGGATTTAACTCCACTTCAAAAATATTTTAAAGATTCCTTTTAGAAAGGACAGCCTTATTACTATGATGCAAAAAAATACCGGGATTCAAGTCTATATTGATGATTGTGTTAAAAAATATGGCACGGTCACTTATAATATGAAAGGAATGTATGCTCCGCAAGGATTTAAGTCAGGGCAATCACTTTTTATTACAGAACGGGATTTTGCCGAAGCCAGGGAGCTTGCGCGGCAAAAATCAGAGTATCTCTTATCTTCCGCCGACAGTTCTGAAAACGGGAAGCCGGATTCATTTTTGGATCTGCGCGACGGAGGAACCGATACTGAAGGCGAGCCCGGCAAGCCGGTGATGACAGGCTGGTTAAGCTATGCCGGGGAAACCTTGACTCATGAAAAATTCCTGCAAGACCTCAAACAAGCCGGAGACCGAATCGCCCGGGATTTTTCCGCGTTCGTGGTCATCGGCATCGGCGGTTCTTATACAAATATCGAAGGCATCATTAATGCCTCTTATCCAAGCGGCACCCGCATTCCTTTTTATTTTCTGGGCCAGCACCTGTCCGCAGAGCGTTACAAAAAGATTTTCTCAGAGCTTTCACAAATGAACAAAAAAATAGCGGTAAATGTCATATCCAAATCCGGCACTACCACGGAACCTGCTTTAGCCCTGCGCTTGGTCCTTGACAAGCTCAACAGTATGAACAAACTGGGAGCCGTATTCGCCACGACCGATCCTGAAAAAGGCGCATTGCGCGAAAGCGCCGCCGCACGCGGATTTAATCCGGAGGAGTACTTTACAGATGAAATAAAACGGCACTTCTACATAAGGGCAAATATCGGAGGCAGATTTTCGGTCATTACCCCGGTCGGGCTGCTGCCTTTTACCGTGGCGGGCATCGACCTCAACGCATTGCTTTCCGGTTACCATTACGCTATGGATTCCCTTAAAAATCTGGCCGCGGATGTTGCGGCCTGTAAATATGCGGCATACAAAAAAGGTGCGGTAAATGCCATTCTCTCTTATAATGTCGCCTGCTTTAGGGAAAAAATCTTGGGTTTTCGCCAGCTCTGGCCTGAGTGTAACGGCAAGGACGGTAAAGGACTTAATGTAATGGAAGAGTTTTACACATCCGATGCTCATTCCAATGGTCAGCTTATAAAAAGCGGTATAAAAAACTCAATAGAAATCTTTCATTTCATCCAGAACCTTGGAGTGGATTTCACTATTCCTGCTTCTGATTACAATAATGATAAACTAAATGTTATTGCCGAAGGAGCTAAAAATCCCTTAACTCTCCATACTATCAACAACAGATTTATGGCAGCCCTGCTGCTTGATCACTGGAAATCCGGAGTCCCGGTTATTGCCGTTACCCTTCCCAGTCTCAATCCCTTTTCAATAGCCATGCAGATGGGCGTCGAGCACTACGGGGCCGCTTTGTTCGGACTCATGCTGGGCATCAATCCGGTAAACCAGCCGGGAGTTCAAGGTTATAAAGAGATCGCCTTTAAGCTGCTGGGCATGAAAGGCGAGGGATTGCTGGAGGAATCTCTTAAGGAATTAAAAAATTTGGGTCTTGATGCGTTGTAGCATGAAAAAGGACTAAATGAGATGCATAAAACAAAGCTGATATTATTTGCATTCTCGGCTATGTGCCTGCTAACCTGGGCTGATAATTCCAATATGGTTCTGGTAGAAGGCGGTACCTTTCAAATGGCCAGTGATCACTACACTGCCCGTGATCAAGAAATGCCTGTACACCAGTAACAGTCAGCAGTTTCTATATGAGCACGTATGAAGTAACCTTTGATGAGTTTGACAAATACTGTGAAGTTACAGGCCGAGCCAAAGCCATGGATTTTGGCCGCAGCCGAGGTTCCAACCCGGTTCATCATGTCAACTGGTACGATGCTATACATTATTGTAACTGGCTTAGTGAACAGGAAGGCTTTGCCCCCTGTTATAAACTGGAAGGGGATAAAATAGTCTGTAACTTTAGTGCAAGCGGCTACCGCCTGCCAACTGAGGCTGAATGGGAATATGCGGCCAGGGGCGGCATTAATAAAGAAAATTATCAATATGCAGGAAGTAATGATGCGGATGTAGTCAGTTGGAACCTCTATAATTCCGAAGGCACTACCCATCCCGTGGGCACCAAACAGCCCAACAGCATGGGCCTCTATGATATGACCGGCGATTTAAGTGAATGGTGCTGGGACTATTATGACAGAGAGTATTACTCCGTTTCACCGGCCAAAGATACTACCGGCCCCGAGACTAGTGATTATCGTGCTCTGCGCGGCGGTGACTACGGCGCCAGCCCCTATCTTTGTCGTGTTACCATGCGCACAGGCGGCGGCTATAACCTGGATGGCAATTCCGGCTTTCGTGTAGTCCGTTCGATTCGCTGAATGATAGGAAAAGTTATAGGCATTGCTCCATGGAAACACTTTAAAAATGGTATTCCCCCTGCTCTCCTGTTGCAGATACGATTTCAACCGCCAACAAGAATTATTGATTTATTTTTAAAAACGATGCCCATGACATTCCAGAGGCACACTTGAAAAAACGAGTCATCTTTCATGATCACCGTAAGAATCAAACCTTGGTTAGTCGGAGTATATGTCAATTCCTTCACATCCCTGGCAGAGAAGGTCCAGGATGAACTTCCGGAAAAAACAATTATCCTTTCCGCTTTTCCACCACGATACACTAAACTGTCCCCATCGCGTTCAATCTTACCGAAATCCTGACCAAAAGCAACTACCGACATTACTATTAGCATTAATAGTAAAATGCCCAGTCTCTTCATATTTTCTCTCCTGATAAAATAATATTTCTGAAAAAGAAAATTCAGATAATATAAGTATATGAAGTAATTATGAGATTTCAATATATTCTGTGGACACTTTTCCTTACCCATCACATTTTGGACTTCCGTTGTTCCATTAAGCATTCAAAGTTTTTATACGCAATGGCCTCACGTGTCTGTTCACTCACTTTGTCCAACAGTTCATAGATGGCTTCATAGGCCTGATAATATTTCATATCGTATCCCGAATCCGTACTCACTAAGAATTTCGTAGAATACTTTTCAATGAGGGGGATATACGCATCCAAAGGCAGATTTGCCTGCTCATTATGAACATTGAATCCCGCAAAAAAATCAATGTAAAGATTGGGATATTTTTCCAGCAGCCGCTTTAGATTCTCCGGTGTATTAAAGGCATTGGCATGAGCGTAAATAAATGTCGTATCAGGATGTTTGGCCAGGGCTTCTTCGAATTTGATTATAGAAATGAAATCAGGAAACGGAGGATCGATGTGAAGCAGAATAACTGCCGGGTTTACAATACATCATACTCATTATTTGAAGTACAAAAAAAATACCGGTTATTATCAATCCAAGCATCTCAAATGTCTTATAAATTTTATTCACAAAGCCTCCTTCACAGCGAATATATACTACTCATTTTTTTCTTTCATAAAAAGCATCAAAATCCAGGTGCTTAAAAATCCGAAGATAAGCCCGAAGAAATGCCCCCAAAAGCTCACCTCCGGAGTGCTTACATCAAAGATAATCTGTAAACCTATAAAAAAACTCAGCATAAATAATTGGTTTTTCACTGCGCTGATGCGGTAAATAAAGAAACCCTTGAGCAACATCGCAAAAAGCGCTCCCACCACACCCATAATCCCGGCAGAGGCACCCACAAGGAAATCATATGTTCCTTGAAATCCTGCAATCAGCAGATAACAGGCGAGCGCGCCGATCCCGGATAGAAAATAAACCAGAGCATATTTTATACGGCCGAGAAACAGCTCCACATGGGGGCCCAGAATAAAAAGTCCCAACATGTTCATGGCTAAATGTAAAAATCCATAGTGCAAAAATTGGGCTGTTATGATTCGCCAAACATCTGAGATTGTAAAGCCAAGTGTATAGAGAGCGCCCATTTTATAAAGTGTCATTTCGTTTGTCGAACCGCCTAGCAACTCTTCACAGGTAAATACTACGAGATTAATCCCGATAATAATCAACGTAATCAAAGCACCGCGGCGTTTTACCTTTTTATACAGACTAAAACGCTCTTCTTTAATAAAATCAGCTTTTGCTTTTTCCAACAGCTCCTTAATTTCCAGGTCAAATTCTTTTTTTAATTCAATTTGCAGACAGTGAAGTCTATGGCAGGCGGCGTCTCTCATTAAAATATTTTTAGACTCCATCAGCAGGTTAAATAATTTTTTAGCTTGTTTTATTTCACCACCCGCCTGCAGGGCCACGGCCCGCCAGTATATTTTCTGTTCCTTGCTTAATCCACTGAGAGCTCCGTCTAATAATACCTCGACTTCCCGAACGGCACCTGAAAAGGCGAATACATGCAGCCGGATCGTGTTTTTAATGAAATAATTCTCCCTTTCGAACAATGACCGGTAAACAACAGGAATCTTTATCAGTTCCGCGACCTCTCCGACTTCCCCCAAAGCCCTTGAATAGAACGGCAGGAGTGTGACATTTATATGCATGCCTTTAAACCAGACCAATAATTCCCGCCACCTTTGAGTCAAAATACAGGAATATATTGTGCCGAGCGAATAGAGAAGCTTATGTTTTTGCCTGTACTTTTCCAGATACGCCAAGGCCTGCTTACTTTTGCCTTGTTTCACCCATAGCCTGGCCTGTAATAAGATTATATTCAACTTAAAATTTTGATCGGGATGCAGTATCCACAAGAATTGACACAGAACGCGGGCCCAGCCATAAAAAGCTTTGAGCTGCAGATTGTTGACAAGCCTCATTCCGGTAAGCGGAGTAAAAATGAAAACAAACCAGAATCCGGCGCCCACAAAACCGGCCTGTTCAGGGAAGATCTTAAGCAGAATCAGAGTGACCGCGAACACAAAACCGTTTTTCAGTATCCACAGACGATTTCCCTTCCGTCTAAATCGAAAGAGTTGGACAAGTGAGAAAAGAGTAAAGGCAAAAACAACCCACAGCAATACATAATTAAAATCCACACTGAAATCCTTATAAATTATGAGTAAGACTTTTTCTTTTATAGGTCATTAATAAAAAAGAGTAAAGTCTAAAGTTTAGCTTAATTTTAGGCAGGTGAATTGATATCCAAGGAAGCCAAGATAGTTGACACTAATTAAAGCAGTGTTATACTGATTGCAGTCTCTTAAATACAAGGGAGGTTGTTAAACACACATGCTTAATCTTAAGAATAAATTCGAAAATCTATTCAAAATCCAGCGCAGAGAAATGAATGAAGCGGATTTACAGGAGTTTGTATTAGGGAAAATATTTCCAACTATTCGCTACGGCAGAGATTCCGATCTGGAACGCTATATAACCCTCCGTGAGGGGGGAAAGAGTTCTACCGACTGGCAGGTGTTCTACGATAATCTCTCAATCAAGTATACGGACCAGGAAAGAAAGCAGTTGATCCGCAGTATCCGGAAAAACCTTTATAACTTCAACCTCATCTTTAACAAAATAATCGGCAGTTTATATAAAAGAGTAATTAATATATTAAAAGGTCGCATTGATCAGCTGGTTAAAGAACTCAAAAAAATTGAAAAGATATCAAAGTCAAAAATCAATAAAGACCACAACATGCTTGCCAGAGTCGAAGCAATAATTCAGCTATGCTCACGTAATAAAAGCGAAGCTTTGGACGGAATACATTTCTTATTGGATCTCGCGCAAAACCTGAATTATAAGCACAAACCACTGGCTAAAATTCAGCATATTGTTAAAAGCTATTTCGACGGCACACTTTTCGAAGAAGCCGAAGCAAAAATCGAATACCATTTTGATATCAAAGAAGAATATAAAAAGCACAGGCGAATCCAGCCTAAACCAAAAAGTGAAGAGATAAAACTCAAAATATTTATTACCAAAGAGGATATCTCTCAAATTCTTGTCGATGACAAAAGGCTTAATGAATATGAACTTAGTCTTTCCTATTTTGAAAAGTATTTTGAATTGATTAATGATCCCGAGTTTGCGACAAAGATTTATGTATTCTCAAAAAAACATAACACACCGCATTATAAGATTTTTGAAGCAATCCGTAAGGGTATGACGTATAATTATCAAAAAAACAGGGTGTTTGACGATATATTTAAAATAATTTGTCAGGGACGCTATGTTTTTAATATTACAAATGAAAAACAGATCGATAAAAAATTAAAAACAATTGGCAGACCCATAAAGCTGCAGCCGGAACCTAAGAAATACGCGACAGGTCCGCTTATCTACACGCCACCAAAAAGCACATATCAACCGCCGCCACAACCTCAACCACAGGAGATACGGCCGGAAGCAGAAAAAACAGTCAAAACAAAACCGCGAAAATTACAACCTCCGCTTAAAAGGGTAAAACCGTCCCGGCAAACGACACTGTATTATAAAGACGATAAAAGACTGCGTTCCACACATACAATAGAAGAAATGATAGGCGACCTCAACAGGGATAAAAAAATCAGAAGATTTTTACACTCGGAATTCCTAAACCGGCTGCCTTCGGAACTGACCAGATCTCTGGGTTTTAAAAATAATATGAGTTTAAACGATGACCAGAGAATGAAGCAATTACGAGATCTCATACACTATGTACAGCATAACTATGACAGCATTCTAAGTGAGGAAAAAATGTTTGCCGTACATAAGGATAAAATAGAAGGTATGGATTTCCCGCTGCATACTATTTATACGGTGATTTTAAACTGTTTTAACACTCTGAAATCCGATTTTCTAACCGGCAGTTTGGCGCAAAAAAGGAATAAATCACTTTTTAAACGATTCAAGCTTTTTTAGAAGTTTACGGGCTTGAGTGGAAAAAGAATCGTACGGTCTCATATTAAGTACCTTAGCAAGATAACCTTTTGCTTTGTCAAATTCTTTCATTGCCACATAATTTTTACCTAAATAGAGCAAGGCGGATTTATGACTTAAGTTATGAGGTGCTTTAGTAATAAACTGCAAATAGCATGTGTTCGATTTTTTATATTCCTTCAATGTGGCGTAACACTGCCCCAGCTGGAATAACGAATCTTCTAAATAGCGCCGCCACGATTCTTTTTTTATCCGGGTGATCTTCAATAATGAGTGAAAGATTATAATGGCGTTTTTTATCTTGCCCGCCGAAATGGCGCTCAATCCGTCATAAAACTTTTCTTCAACATCGATATACTCATCACTTTCTTCTACAGACTCATCATTTGGTTTCTGCTGCGGAGTTTGAACTGCAGGCTTTGTCGTGTGCTGCACCTTCTCTTTTGTCGAGGGAATGAGATGAGTGAGTGCTGCCAGCAGATTATTAATCTCTAAAGGAAAGGCAAGAGCGTATTCCACACCATAAACTTTGGCCTGTTTAAGGTCCAACACATCTTTGGGATTATAAAGAACAACAATGGGTATTTTAGTAAAACTCTCCCTTATCTTTCTTATGGCTTCAACCCCTTTTATCTGTTTTAGCGATATATTTACTATCACAACATCAAAATAATCGGTCTTTAGTTTTCTTACCGCCTCAAACCCTCCCATAGCCTCTGCAATGCTGTACCGAGATGTAATCATCCTTTTCCAGGGGCTGCGAATACCGGTTGTATTGTCGAGAATCAAAATACTAGCTTCCATAGTTACACATCTTTCTCTCTCGTGCAGTGTGAAAATATATCATCCTTATAAATCTGTCAACATATTTATACATACGATTTATGTTTACTTTTTTGCTATTTTAACTGTTACTGTCTGCAATCTCCGATTTTAACTCTTTTTTTGATGGCAAGAGTTTTTTACGCCCTTTGTCGTCTATGCATACTAGCGTAATATCTGTTGAAAACACATGCTCCTCCCGGCTTTTACGCGGTGCGACGGCAAATACATTTATACTGTATGTAATGGAAGTGGAGCCTTTGCGCCCGGGAAGAGTATGAAACCGCAGAATAGAACCGTTCTCCACCTTGGTTTTAAACTCGATACTGTCCATAGCACGCGTTACCAGCATCTCATAGGGATAGTCACGAGCCGCTACCAGCCAGGCGAATTCGTCCACCCACTTTAACAGCTGACCGCCGAATAGATAGCCGTGATGATTAAGATGTTCCGGTCTTACTAATGTAAATGTATCCATAGACCCCTACTTATAAGAATAAAATAATTCCATTTTCGTTACCAGGATTATTTCAATTAATCTAATTATTTTAAATACGAGTCGTCAAGAAAATTAAAATGATCAGACTTAAAATAATTGATTCGTTTTTTAATTTATTGTATTGATGTATCTTCCCTGTTCCACTATCATTAGAAACAATACATAGGAAAAGTCTTTATATGAAAAATGGGATCAAAACCGATATTATCCACCGCTCCGAACACAATCCTGTTATTGACTTTAAAGATATACCCTTCGGCTGTATTAATCTGTATAATGCTGGTTGTATTAAAAAAAATGGAAAGTATATACTCCTGCTCACTATCGAACACCTTGACGGCACTACCGAGCTTTTTTTAGCAGAAGGCAGCAACGGGTATAGTTTTAAAGTGGCAAAAGAACCGTTTATTATACCTGCCAAGGATGATCCGCTTTATAAATATAAGACTATGGGAGTGCTGGACGCGCGTATAACCTGTTTAGAGAACACGTGCTATATCGTATATCTCTCCGAAAGCAAACACGGTATCCTCCTCAATCTGGCCAGAACGGCGGACTTTATTTCGGTAGAAAAACTGGGCATCATCTCTCAGCCTGATACCAAGGCCGGAGCCCTCTTTCCCAGAAAAATAAACGGTAGATATGCCCGTCTTGATCGTCCTAATACCGGAGGCAGCATCTGGTTATCTTACTCTGATGATCTGCTTTCTTGGGGAGAAAGTGAAGTGGTACTCTCACCGCGCGACGGATACTGGGACTCCAATCACATCGGATGCGCGGCACCCCCTATTGAGATACCCCAAGGTTGGCTTGTGTTCTATTACGGCGTAAAAATGACATCCGGCGGTACCCTTACCAGAATCGGAACCGTAATTCTTAATAAGGATAATCCTGCCGGTCCGCTTGTAGGCCGGTCCAATATTCCCGTACTTTCCCCACGCGAGCTCTATGAGCGGGTGGGCGATATCAGTAATATTGTGTTTTCCTGCGGTGCAATTCTGGAAGATGATTCCAGTATAAAACTATATTACGGCACATCGAACAACTGTTTGTATGTGGGGACCACCACACTCGCTGAAATTATAGATACCTGTTTGCAAAGCACAAAGGATTTTTAAGCATGAGCACCAAAAAAGGAAGAGATTTTTTACACCGGTATGAAAAAAATCCCATCATAACGTTAGAGAACATTCCCTTCCGCTGCAATACCGTGTTTAACTGCTCACCGGTTAAACATAAAGGCAATTACCTGCTGCTGCTTCGAATTGAAGGCCAACAGGGATATTCATTTTTTGCTCTGGCCAGAAGCCGGGATGGTTTTCATTTTTCGGTTGAGGAGAAGCCGGTAATGCTGCCCGCCAAACAGGGTCCATTTGCCAGATATGAAACAAAGGGCATTGAGGATCCTCGGATTACGGAATATAACGGCACATACTACATTTTATTTACCGCGGTCTCCCCCTGGGGTCCTCGAATCGAAATAGCCAAAACCGAAGATTTTAACAGCTATGAAAGAATTGCATTTATTTCCGAACCGGGCAATAAGGACGGTGTGCTTTTCCCGGAAAAGGTTAACAACAGATTTGTACGCCTGGATCGTCCCATTGGCAAAGGCATAGGTTCAATCTGGATTTCCTTTTCCGATGATCTTATTCACTGGGGCAGTCACAGGGTGTTGATCTCACCGCGTCCGGGAATGTGGGATTCTTATCGTGTCGGAGCATCCGTGCCGCCCATCAAAACCGCTAAAGGCTGGCTTGAAATATATCATGGAGTAAAAATGACAAGCACCGGTCCTATATATAAAATAGGCAGCGCTCTTTTAGATCTGACCGATCCGGCAAAGCTTATTGCCAGGTGCTCGGAACCGCTTCTTGCGCCCAGAGAGCTGTATGAGCGCATAGGCGATGTAAACAATGTGGTCTTTGCCTGCGGCGCAATCATTGAACCGGACGGAGAAATTAAAATCTATTACGGCGCTGCCGATACCTGTATCTGCATGGCTACCGCGCAGTTCAATGACATTATTAAGCGGACTGTTGAATGTTAAAAAGACACCCCGCCAATCCACTGCTTACACCCCGAGACGTCAAACCCTCCAGAGGCGGATATGTTGTCAGAGGCGTGTTTAATCCGGGCGCGGCACTGTTTAACGATACGATTATACTTCTGGCCCGTGTGGCGGAAGGATGTGAACCAAAAGCGGGCTATATATCCGTCCCGTATTACAAATTCAACGCGGGACAGGGAACAGCGGAAATCCTGGAGAAACCGCAAAACGATCCGGATCTTCAATTGAAGGATAGCAGAGGAGTGGTATACAAATCAACAGATTATCTGTCCACGATAAGCCATGTAAGGCTTGCCCAAAGCAGGGACGGCATTCACTTTAAAATGCCGGACAAGCCTTTTTTATTTCCCTGTGATGCGAGTGAATGTTATGGAATTGAAGACGCGCGGGTAAGCATGATAGATGGAAAATATTACATCACCTACACAGCAGTATCAGGAGACGGTTGGGCTGCGGCTTTAGCTCTTACCGAGGATTTCAAAACCGTACACAGAAAAGGCATTATCTTCCCTCCCCTTACAAAAAATGTCGTCCTGTTCCCCGAAAAGATACATAAAAAATATTACGCCCTGGCACGGCCCCATAACATAGGTTTCGGCAGACCCTCAATCTGGATAAGTGAATCACCGGATCTCCTGCACTGGGGCAATCACAAATGCCTGCTGCGTCCGAGAAACATATCCTTTGAAAAAGAAAAAATCGGTCCGGGGCCGCCACCCATAAAAACAGATCGGGGCTGGCTTGTCATCTATCATGCCAAGGGTCAGGATCAGGCGTATTCCTTGTTTCTGGCATTGCTTGATTTAAACAATCCCACGCATGTTTTAAAAAGAAGCAAGACACCGGTTCTTTACCCCAAACTGCCGTACGAGCAGCGGGGATTTGTACCGAATGTGGTATTTTCAAACGGTCTTGTTGTAAAACCGGACGGCGGCATAATGCTCTATTACGGGTGCTGTGACGACGGCATTGCTCTCGTCCAAACAAATATACCGGAACTTCTATCAATCCTTAAACAGGAGGCGTGACACATGAGAATATGCTTTGTTTCCACATATCCTCCGATTGAGTGCGGTATTGCGAGCTATACCAGCTATCTAAATCAGGTTTTGCGAAAACTCCACAATGAAACCTTTATCGTAAGCCAGTATGGCGCTCAGGGTGAGAATGTGTTTCCCGTATATTGGCCCGAAAGCATTTCACTGGCAAAACTCATTTTCAATATCAGCACCAAGCTTACACCGGATATTATCCACATCCAGCATGAATTCGGACTCTTCGGTTCGCAAAGGGGCGTGCAGGTGATTGAGTTGATATTAAGAAACAAACTTGTGGGCATACCTGTTGTAACCACGCTGCACACAGTGTATGATGATTTCGGGGAACAGTCCAAAACAATCATTCGACTTATCATATCCGAAAGCAGCGCCGTCATTGTTCATGAACAGTACCAGAAGCAGATTCTGCTGGATTTCTTCGGAACTCAATGGCGGAACAAGATCCACGTCATCCCTCATGGCGTACGGGAGGTTGAGGAAATTCCCGACGCAAAGAAAAAGCTTAATCTGGAAAATAAAAAGGTTATTCTGTTGTGCGGTTATTTCAGGCCTACTAAAGGCTTTCATAGAATTATCAAGATTTTTCCCGGCATTGTGAAAAAGGAACCGAACGCTGTTTTATTAATCGCGGGTAAATTAAGGGGATTGGAGTTTCTGGATTATCAAACAGATTTTTTTGAATCCATAAACAGGTCTCCCGCTCTGGATAATATCATGGTGCTAAGGGGACAGTTTCCTCAAAATACTTTCGACACCATCCTCTGTTCAAGCGATGTTGTGGTCTTTCCTTACGAGCGCAGCGGCCAAAGCGGTATTTTAGCTCACTGCTATGCATTTCATAAACCCTTTGTGGCTTCCAATATAATACCCTTAACCGAATCCATTAAACGGAGCGCGGGCGGTCTGATAGCCGACACAGATATAGAATTTACACGCAATATTTTAAAAATTTTAAAAGACCGGAATCTGTATGCGACACTAAAAGAAAACAGCAAGAAGTATGTGAAACAAAAAGTAAACTGGACAAATACGGCCAAAAAACACGTGGAGATATATCATTCTGTAGTAAAAGTGCCTTATGGAAAGGCCAAGTATGTGTATATAGATTGATACTTTTTAGCTTAAAAATGATATATTATAACTGAAATGCTTAACGAATTAAGAGCTGATAAAATGGCGGACTCACAAACAATAAAAATTGACACGGAACCCGAAAAGATTTTAGATGTCGAGTATGCCCATATAAAATTTAAGAACAAAAGTGATCTCTATCTTACAAAATACGGTTTACCGTTTGTGGAAAATCTGAAACCTGAGAATTTCATCTTGGATAAGGAGTGGTTTGACAATAATTCCGTGCGCTTATCGGGAACAAGCTGTACATATAAGGTTAAAACAAAATCAATTGCCCAAAAAAGCATAGACATCGTCATCAAATATAACAGAATGGGACAGGATATCCCCGGCGCCGAACACATAGATTATTTGGGTTCGGCGGAGTTCAACAGCCCGTTTGAAGAGTTTTCATTAGTAATGGAGTTGCGAAATTCCAAATACGAATCAAAAGGGGTTATCATAACACAAAAACCTCTTGCCATTTATGTTCCTCAAGAGCGGCTTGAATTGTGGCAGGTAGGCAGAAGAAAATACAAAATGCAATCAAAAATAGAAAAACATAATGAAGTCATATTGGATATGTTCAGGCCTTATATAGTCATCTACGAATGGATTAAAGGAATAGATGCTGTTCAAGCATACACACAGCACAGACTTTCGCAAAAACAAATGGAGCAGCTTACCGTAAACGCCGAGCGAACGATGAGAAAAAAGGGATTTATTGTAAGAGACCGAAAACCGCATCACATTATTATCCGTCCTCAAAAAAACGGAAATCCATTAGCGGATCAGAGAGGGAATATACTTTATGCCGTAGTGGATTACGAACTATTGGAACGCACGCCGGAACGTGATAAGATCGTCAAAAAAGTAAAACGGATTAATTATTTAAAGCGACAGACAAGCAGATTCAGCAACCGGTCAGAAGAAATAATCCCCCCCCATTTAAAGCATGTAACTATTTTCGGAGTTGATTATATTTACGGTCACTGTGAGAGCACTAACGGCGCTTTATGGGTTGTAGGCAGGGATCCTTACTTATTCGATTATTTTTTACCCGAGCGCTGGGAAAAGACCCCGCGAACTAAATTATCCGTTAATCATGAAATATATCATACGGTCACAAAGGACAATATAAATGTGGTATGGAAAGTCTCAAAAGTCGGTTACACACCTGAAATGGACCCCTTTAAAAAGGATGAAAGAAAGATTATCAGATACGGTTATAATAGTCCGTTTGAAGAGATCAGTATCGCCATATATTTAAGCAGACATGGCATAAGAACAATTTTTCCCAGAGCGATTTATAAGACCGGAACCAAAACCGCTATCGCTCGTAGCTTTTTCGACGGCAGAAGATATAAAACCCACAGCAAGCTTCTCACACCCCATGGAGATCCTCTGCTGCAAAGGGATAAAAGCTATCTGCTGATCTGGGGTTACTGGAACGGTCCCGATGAAAAACTGGCGGTTTTGGACGGGGATTATTATAAGGGTATAAATGCATTAGACGCGTATAGAAATAAAGAAATATCATTGAATGAATACATCCTATTAATAAAAAACAAAAAGGAAAGACTCGCCAAGGTCGGTGTCGAGGATCTTAATCTGGGCGGCAGGCATCTATTATTATCGCTTAACAGTAAAGGACGACTGGTACTGGATCAAAGAGGGCTGCCCGATATAAGAATCTGCAATTTTGAGTTTTTAAAAATGAAAAAAAGGAAATACCAATAAGCTCAGTCAATAAACTTATAACCCTGTTAATTTTTACCCTCGCTATTACGCCCGTCTCTGCAAGCTTAAACGCCCAGACAATAACACCGGCTTTGTTGTCCTAACAGCCGCCAAAGCTCATCACGGATGAGTATATCACCTCTCACTTCTACGACCGCCCCTCCGAAGCGGAATTCGATTCAGTCGCCGGCCGTGGATTATAGTCCCGGCGGGGCGCAGACAGACTTGGACAGTAAAACCCGGCCCGAAGGTTCGGCTTATGATCTGGAAGCGTATGAGTGCAGTCCGTAAAGTATTTTGGGATTTGGGCGGTGGGGGGATCGAACCCACGACCTTCTGGGTGTAAACCAGACGCTCTCCCAGCTGAGCTAACCGCCCGTACCAGGTGAACCTACATAAAAACCATAGATTTGTCAAGGTGTTGGACTGTGAAAATATCTTTCCTATCGTGCGAAAAATCCATTTTGTAAGATAAAGACATTCTTGTATTTGATATGAAATCATTTATAATTAATCTTGGCTGTATTGCCAAAACCCACAATGCTTTTTTTTATAAGAATTTAAGGAAACTGTCCGGGAGTTATCGATACCATGAAATTATCAACAATAATAATAATAAGCGTATATGTACTGCTCAACCTGTTTCCCCTTTGGTCTGAAGAAGCGATAATACGACGGTTCGACCTCCCCTTTAAAGACAAACAAGCCCGTTATTTTTTCAGTGACGGCCGTACATTCTATTTCGGCGATCAGGCTTCAAGAACACTGTACCGTGTAAAAGAGGACTTTACCCTTGAAAAAGTCGATGATATGAAAGGCTGGTATATCACGGACGCCTGTATCTACAAGGAGAAAATCTATTACTGTTCGCGCCGGCGGATTCTTTCTAAAGAAAACGGCAAAGTGCTGGTATATGCAATCGAAAATACTGCCGATCTGCTTTCAATTACCGCCGCTGACGACCTTCTTTATCTCCTGGATATGAAGGAAAGCAACTATGTTATCCACCGGCTGGACAACAACTTTAATGTTAAAAAAACCATACCCTGCCCGGGACTCGAACCGTCTGATATCCTTTACTATAACGGAGCACTCTGGATATACGATATAAAAACACGAAGTGTCATAAAGTTCGATCCTGATACGGAAAAGGCGCTCTTTTCCGTTTACACCGGGGCTGATAATTCATACGCTAAGGGATTTGTTTTTTACAGGGAAAGGCTCTATATCCACAACAGGGGAACATCCTCCCTGGACATGGTTGATTTCATAGAAACGGATAAGGCCGTGCTCTCCCTTCCCTGCCGGATAACGTATCGGTATATTCTGGAAAGCCGGAACGTAAGCACCACCGAACCGTGTCATGCGCGGTTCGTCATTCCCATACCGGGCAATTCAAGCGAGCAGACAATCGACGCGCTTGCCTGGACAAGCAAACCGGACCGGATAAAAAACGACCGCTACGATCAGCCCGTGGCCTGTTTTGAGCAGCTTATTCCGGTTGAAGGTTCATTTTCTCTTTCCTACAAGGCGGATACCATTATGTGGGCGATACGATATAAAATAAGCGAGACCCCCCTGTCAGCGCTTGCTCGTATTCCGGATCAGATTAAAAAAAATTACCTTGCAAACGATTCGAGGTTCAGGATGGACTCGCCGCTGATAAAACAGGCCGCCCTGGCCGCGCGCAAGGACAGCGAGGGCAAAGAAGCGGCCGGGATGAAACAACTGATAGAAAATATTGTGCGTTATATTATTACCACTATGGATTATCATATGGATGACACCTGGGAAAACGCCGAGACCGCCCTCCAAAACGGACGTGGCTCCTGTTCCGAATACTCGTTTCTTTTTTCCGCGCTGGCCCGTTTAAACAATATCCCGACACGGCTTGTCGGGGGCATAATAATTGGGGATAAAGAAAACGGTTTTCACCGCTGGACGGAAGTATATTATCCGGGAACCGGCTGGGTTCCGGTTGATGTCACTGCAATCGATTCGTCCGATCCGTCGAGTTGGGATTTCGAATACCTCTTTGGAAAACCTCAGAACAGAATCATCATATCCCGCATGGGAGGAACGGATGATACCGAACTGGGTGCGGAAGCATACGGTGCAAAACACTACAGGGGCGGGAACAGGGAACGGAAATACTATACCGTCACTGAAGAGTATGAGGTGTTAAGCGGAAAAAATAGCATCATCAAGGTAATTCCTGCCCCAGCCTCGGACTAGTAAAAATGTTAAAAACGTGTCACGGTTTATCCGTGAGTTTATACAGATCATCTCTTCTGTGTCTCAGCAAAGGCAATTTTACCCTGGTATCAATCAGCACTTTCGGATCCAGACGGGCGAAAACGATTTCTTCTCCGGTGCCTGCTTCTGCCAGTGCCCTGCCCCAGGGGTCGATAATCAGCGAATGACCGTAGGCCCGATAAGATGATCTCCTGTTCCTGGCCGGAGAGACCGCGGCTACAAAACACTGATTCTCCACAGCCCGGGAACGGAATGTGATTTTCCAGTGCGCGGGGCCGGTAACGGTATTGAACGCGGCCGGCACGAGGATGATCTCCGCGCCCCGGCGACCTAACAGCCGGGCCATTTCCGGAAAACGAATATCGTAACAGATCAATATGCCGATTTTACCCAGTTCGCAGTCTGCCACATCAATCGTATCTCCTTTTGTAAACACCGCCGATTCCTGTACTTTTAGATTGGGCAGTTCCACGTCAAAAAGATGAGACTTGGAGTACTTGAGTATGATAGTGCCCTCCGGATCGATCAGATAAGCTGTGTTGTATAATGCATCACTCCTTTTTTCCACAAACGAACCCGTGCATAAATATTTTTTATTGGTTCCGGCCCATTCACAAAGCAGGTTGAGGATCTGGTTATCTTTATCCGTCTGATCTCTTAATTTTTCGATTTCATAGGGATAGTAAAAAATTTCAGGAAGAACTATTAACTCGGCGCCTTTTCGGGCGGCCTTGTTCAACATCTCAAACACTCTCTTTAAATTTTGTTGAATATCATAGGAGGGTCTGTTTTGACATAAAGCGAGAATAAAGGATTTCATAATATATTAAAAAGCAATTACAGCTATTCTTCACAAAACATATCAACAACTTCCTTTGCTGATTTGGAAGCGTTTAAAAGTCTGCAAAAAGCTTCGGAGCGTGTAATACGCGCGATATCAGCCAGGGCTTCAATATGAGGACCGGACTGATCCGGCGGCGCCAAAATCAGAAAAAAGATTTTAGACTTTTCCCCGTCTATGGCATTGAACTCCACACCGGAAGGAGCCACGCCGATTGCTATTGTTAGAGTTTTCACCTGATCTGTCTTAGCGTGAGGAACGGCGATACCCTTTTCCAAACCGGTACTTCCCATGTCTTCCCGTTTCATTACCGCTTCATAGGCTTTCGCTGTGTCTTCAATTTTACCTGCGTCTTTCAATACCTGAATTAATTCTTTAATCACCTCAGACTTCGATGTCGAAACCAAGGGCACTTTTATTATGTCCTCTGAGATTAAATCAAGTAACGCCATATGTATTATCCTTTCTCTAGGTTTAACATGATATACAATAAAGTTCCTTTTTATACAAGCCCCTCAAATATATCCCATACTCTGTCTTCATCTTTTACTATTAAAACCGAGCAGGGAGCATTTCTCATCGCTCTTTCCGCTTCGTTAAAAAATTCATCACGGCGGCTGCGAATCCGAGACAGCTCACCGATAATAAGCAGATCTATCTTTCGTTCGATAATCGTATTTTTAATTTCCATATAAGGAGTACCGCTCTTACTCTCAGTCTCGATCACAACGCCTTTGCCGCGGGCAAGATTTTTTACATGATTAAGATAACGTTCCGCGTCGGCATGCAGATCTCTTTGATATTCGGCCTGCTCTGTTTCAATAAAAATCTTGGCTTTAACCAAATCGTTGAGCGCTCTTACATTAACCACATAAAGAGCCGTAAGTTCCGCGCCCGTGGCTTTACTTAAACAGATCGCGTATTGCGCCGCGGTGATAGACTGCTCTGTACCGTCAATATAAACTAATATTTTTCTAACAGGACCGTCCATAATACACTCCTAACTAATTGCGTTTTTCTGTTCCAACCTTGATTTCACCATTTTCATGAGCACAAACATATCCCTCTCGTTCTCTTCAAGCCTGCTTTGAATATATGTTACAGTATTTCTTAAATCAGGGATGGCAATCTTCTCCAAGGCATTTACCTTCCGGATCGTCTTTTTTACTTCATTGGCAAGTCTGATAATTGATATCTTCAACTCGGCCAACCTCCCCATTACATCAAGGGCCTGTTTAAAATCATTCAACGAACTGTCAATCCAGAAACTGGTACCCTGAGGGCTGAAATAGGGAGGAAACTCCTGAAAACTCGTTTCAACCACCGGCAGAGGTACTCCCATAACCCTGCGCTCGCGTAATGTTATTGTGGATTCTATATTGACGGCACTGGCTAAACTTACCACTTTCAGTTTTCCCATATCCAGTACCGCGGATTCCAGCGTACGGTAGGCTTCTGCAAGCGCTTTTTCCACCCGCTCCTGAAACTCGGCCGCCTGGTCAATTAGGTTAAGCAGTTCGATTATTAGAATATTCCGTTTTTGATCGAGAAGCTCGTATCCCAGTTGGGCAAATTGCAGTTCCTGTTTCAGTTTGATGAGATTTGTTTTGGTAGGTGCAACATTATGTAACGCCATAATCTTTTAACCCTTCAGTTATTGCCCGTAATACTTCTGCAGTTCTTCTTCGGTTATTCTGTGCAGCTCTTCGGGCGGCAGCTTTTTTACAGCTTCCCAACCCAGATCAAGAGTCTGCTCTATTGTGCGTTCCTCGTTTTGTTTCTGTGAAACAAACTTACGCTCAAAATACTCACCGAATTCCAAATATTGATGATCCAGAGGCGTCAACTCTTCTTCGCCGATAACCGATGCCAGATTCCGTACATCTTTGACATAACTGTATGCGGCAAAAAGCTGACTGGCCAGATGCGGATGATCTTCGCGGGTCATGCCGTCTCCGATACCGTCTTTCATCAGCCTGGAAAGAGAAGGAAGCCCCGCAATCGGCGGATAGATATTACGGCCGTACATTTCCCGTTCAAACACAATCTGTCCTTCGGTAATATATCCCGTAAGATCCGGTATGGGATGTGAAATATCATCATTGGGCATGGTTAAAATAGGAAGCTGGGTAATAGTGCCCTTAAAACCTTTCAGCATGCCTGAACGCTCATAGAGTTCGGCCAGATCCGAGTAAAGATACCCCGGATATCCTTTTCTCGATGGTATTTCACCTCTGATGGTGGAAATCTCTCGTAATGATTCACAGTAATTGGCGATATCCGTCATAATAACCAAGACATGCATGTCGTGAGAGAAGGCCAGATGCTCTGCCAGAGTGAGAGCCGTTCGCGGCGTTATCAGCCTTTCAATTGAGGGATCGTCGGCAAGTGATAAAAACAGGGCCACATTCTCAAGCACTCCCGTTTCCTCAAAAGCATGAATAAAAAATTGGGCCACATCATGCTTTACCCCCATGGCAACAAACACTACCGCGAATTCGGAGCTTGTTCCCCGTATTTTTGCCTGACGGGCAATTTGAGAAGCCAGCTCATTATGGGGCAGACCGTTACCGGAGAATATCGGAAGTTTCTGACCGCGGATCAGGGTGTTCATACCGTCGATAACCGAGATGCCGGTCTGAATAAAATCACGGGGATATTCCCGCGATGTGGGATTGATGGGTTTTCCGTTTATGTCCAGCTCCAGCTCTCCCACAGGGGCCGGACCGCCGTCTATGGGCTGTCCCATGCCGTTAAACACCCTGCCCAGCATTTTTTTGGACACACCAAGGGTAAGAGGTTTGCCTCTGAATCTCACCTTTGTGTCTGGCATGGTTAAGCCGGAGGTGCCCTCAAAAATCTGGGCGACCACAATGTCATGCGAGGTATCCAGAACCATACCCATCCTGGTATCACCGTCCGGTCCTACACATTCCACCAGTTCACGGTATCCTATGGGATGTGTATCACGAATAAAAATAAGCGGCCCGTCGATTCGGTGTATACCTACGTACTCACGACCGCTTAGCAGCATTTTTTGTGCATTGTTTATCTTTTTGGCATCAGACATAA
Organism: Spirochaetales bacterium; assembly: GCA_016930675.1. Lineage (GTDB taxonomy): Bacteria > Spirochaetota > Spirochaetia > SZUA-6 > RPPD01 > JAFGGG01. Next base: position 114,850 of record JAFGGG010000006.1, on the reverse strand, counting down.
ATCGACTCCATCTGATCTATGGAACGCTCCAACCTGAGTATGAGTTTATCCAAAGCCCCCAGATCATCGTTATCCACGGTAAATTTCATTTTTACGATATCCTGCAGCACTTTCATCCTTTTCAGCTTTACCAGGGTTATCCCGCGCCTGATGGCATCCGCGCCGCGCTGCCAGTAGGTAAGAATAACTTCAAGCATTTTAACCTGTTTCTCTACCGTGGAATAGCGGTCTATCTTGTCAAACGCGTTCTGCTGCAGAAACGCGTTTTTAAACATGTTACAAACCTCCAGAATAAAGCGTTGACTGTCGGGCAGGGCGTCCGGTCCGACCAGTTTAACGACCTGCTGCAGCCGCACCTCTTTCTGCAGCAGTTCCATAATCTGCGCCCGGTTTGTGGCCCAGTTCGCCCCTCCCATCTCTTCCCACCAGGGTGTAATACTGTCAAGGTATTCGCTGTAACTCTCCAACCAGGAAATGGCCGGATAATGCCGTGCATTGGCCAGCTGTCTGTCCAGTCCCCAGAAACAGCGCACAAAACGCTTGGTGTGCTGAGTTACGGGTTCGGAAAAATCACCGCCCGGAGGAGATACCGCGCCTATAATGGTCACGGAACCTTTACTGCCCGCCACACCTTCCATAAAACCCGCTCTTTCATAAAACTCGGCAATACGCGTGGGTAAATAGGCGGGAAATCCTTCTTCGGCGGGCATTTCTTCCATGCGCCCCGACAGCTCACGCAGGGCCTCGGCCCAGCGTGAAGTGGAATCGGCCATAACAGCCACATGGTAGCCCTGGTCGCGATAGTATTCGGCCAGGCTGACGCCCGTATAAATACTCGCTTCACGGGCGGATACCGGCATATTTGAAGTGTTGGCAATCAAAAGCGTGCGCTCCATCAGACTGCGTCCCGTACGGGGATCAATGAGTTTGGGAAACTCGGTGAGTACATCCGTCATCTCATTACCGCGCTCCCCGCAGCCTATGTAGACAATAATCTCCGCGTCGCACCATTTGGCGATGGCATGTTGGGTCATGGTTTTTCCCGTACCAAAACCGCCGGGAATGGCCACCGTACCGCCTTTTGCTATGGGAAAAAGTGTATCTATTACCCTTTGGCCGGTAATGAGAGGAGTGGTCGGTAAAAGACGTCTGACGGCCGGTCTGGGTTTTCGGATGGGCCATTTATGCATGAGAAAGAGATCCTGCCTGCCTGCTTCACTTTCCACAACTGCAACAGCTTCCGTCACAGTGTAATCGCCTTCGGGTTCAATTGAAATGAGTTTGCCAGTTACAAAAGGCGGCACGAGAATTTTATGGATAATGCCCTCGGTTTCCTGTACGGTTCCCAGAACCGCCCCTCCATCCAGATAAGATCCGGACTCCAAAGCAAGCGGGACAAAGTGCCACTTTCTCTCCCGATTTAAGGCGGGCAGCACTACACCCCTTTCGATAAACTGGTTCGATATCTCTCTAATCTCTTCCAGGGGACGCTGTATGCCGTCATAGATGGTTCCGATTAATCCCGGTCCCAGTTCAACCGAAAGAGGCATGCCGGAACCGTAAATATTTTCCCCCGGGGTTAAACCGGTAGTATCCTCATACACCTGGATTACGGCGTTTTGGCCTTCAAGTTTGATTACTTCGCCTACCAGACGAACTTCGCCCACACGCACCAGTTCCAGCATAAGTGCGTCCGTAATACCGTGGGCAATAATGACCGGCCCGTTTACCCGTCGTACTTGTCCGATTATTCTCTCACCCTTCATGAATCTTTCAGTTCCTCTCTTAAATCCTTAAATAGTTCGTTAAAAATGAGTTTTCGAATTTCGGATTGATAGCGCAGCAGCCTGGTGTGCATCTGGTTATTAAACGCCATCTTTTTATCTTTTGTATACAACACCACCCCCTGAGTAACGAGGGCGTCCTCCGTTCCAAGACTGAGTTCGACCTTTTTGTGAATAAACGATTCAATCTTTTTACCCGCTTTTTGCAATACACTGTCATCAATAAATTCCAGTTCTGCTTTGGAAGCGTTTATCACCGCTTTATCCGTATTCAATCCTATGGCAGCCTCAACAATCCAATTAATCAATATTTCTTTATAACCGCTTGCCTTAATTTTCTCTGTTAACCTGTCTTCCACTCTGCTGATGATATTTTTAATTATATCCCCCTGCTTTTTCAACAAAATACGACGGGTTTCCACACTGATACTGGATTTATTTGAGTGGATAATTGCCTCAACCTGGGTCTGCGCTTTCTCCTTTGCTTCATTCAATATCGATGCTACCTGGACCTGGGAAGCCTTAAGCCTGGCTTCGGCTTCCTTCTCGGCTTCAGCGACAATATGCAGAGCCTCTTGCTTTGCGTCCTTTTCAATCCCATTTATAAGCTCTATTTTGCTCGATGCCTGTTCCTTCATGGAAATTTTTCCTTTATAACGTAATGCCAATGGCATCATTAACCATTTTGCGTAAGGATGGTTTTCCTTCAATAGGTCCTTTTCTGTCCGTTATTTCCACTATCAGCGGAAATTTCTCGCTAAAAATGAATCTATCCACCTGCGGCCGGATTAATTCCGCGATCCGCTCCGTGATAATAACAATTCCCACGCTGCCGTCGGCCAGTGCTTCTTTAAACGCTTCCTCCGCCTGTTTTTGATTGACAGCCACCCTGCCTTTTACCCCCACCATACCGAAACCCAGTACAGCGTCTTCATCACCGATAATAAAGTATTTCATAGTTTCTTGTTATCATTGCTGTCCCAAGATCATGAGCGCGGTAATAAAACCGAACACGACCAAACCTTCGGCAAGTGCAATGAAGATTAATGCCTGACCTGCAATCTCCGGTTTTTCACCTATCGCGCCCATTGCTGCCGCTCCCACATGGGCAATCGCAATGCCCGCGCCGATTGCACCAAAACCGAAGGCAACAGCTGCGGCAATAACCTTGAATTTCATGACATCCGTTTTTCCGTACTCGGCGTTTTGGTCCTTAGTACTCTGCACTTCTTCCTCTGCCGCAAACAGATTGCCCGCACTGAGTAAAAAGACCGCTACAAAAATTATACCCAACATAAGCAGGCTTAAGGCAATCCTTTTTCTCAAGGTTTGTTTACCCTGATCCATATATTTCCTCCTTTAATCTTGACTGGTAGAAAGAGAAACAGGTGTGTATGCTTCTCCCGTACCACTAAAATATTTTGAAAAGAATTCATAATAATTCAACCTCAGCGATTGTATGCCCGCGGACAGGCCTTCCAGGGCAATGACCAGTATATTGCCGAAAATGAGAACCATAGGTGCAAAAATCGGGGAATTGGTCATATCCGCGATTTTAAAAAATGCTACCATCAGACTGGTATGAGCGATCCCCAACCCCGCCACCCGCATAAATGAGAGGGTATTGGCCAGGTAGCCGCCGAATACTTCCAGCAGCTCCACAATCCACTCCATAAAAAAATCGATAAGGGTAAAGATGGTGAACCGCGCATGATGATTATCCGTTTTCTTGGTAAAAAATGAAAGCACGGGTTTTAAAAGAAACAGAAGCATGGGAATAAAGGCAAGCAACAGCAAGGTGGTATCATCGGGTAATTTTCCGTTTTGAGTCATAAAATAGTATCCGATATATATTCCTCCTCCGTACACCCATGCGCCCAGCAGCCCGGTTTTATCAAGAAAAAGCCTGAGCCATCTTTTTTGCCGCACAAGATTAATCCAGTTGAGGATTAAACCCGCAAAGATAACGCCTATACCGAAATAGAGGGTAATTTGCAGAATCCCGTAAATATCGTGAATTATACTGTCGCCCGGCACATGACCCAATACTACGGCATGATAATCAAACCAAAGCGGGGGGAACCACTCCATTCCGAAATAGGACCCAAAAAGCACTCCGGCGCATATGGCGGAAACACCGCAGTAACTGATGAGTTTAAACAGATTAAAAATGTTCCCGCTTGCCTTTTTATCAAAAAACATACCTAAAAATCCGATGCACAACAGCACCAGCCCATGCCCCGCATCACCGAACATGAGTCCGAACATGATCAGATATGCGACCGCTACAAAGGGAGTGGGATCGATGGTTCCGTACTCCGGGATGGCGTAATTCTTCACAAGCATCTGGAAGGGAGCTAAAAACTTGGGATTCTTAAGCTGTACCGGCACCTTTACCTTGGTTTTTTCTTCCCTCTCAAGTTTTTCCGGATTACTCCATTCCATGTAGCAGAGCCCCTTGGTGGCCTTATCGATGCCCTTTTCCAGAGAATCGGCTTTCCCTGCAGGCACCCAACCCGAAAAAATAACCGTGCGGCTGGTCTTGCTAAAATACGATTGAATCTTATAATAAAGCTCATTCATCCGTAAATTAGCCCATAACCTCTGTAATGTATCACCTTTTTCTTTTATAACCGAAAAGGATTCGTCATGCAAATCCTGCTGCTCTTTGTTATAGATTTTTAATTTATTGTCCAGATCGCTCACTACATTCTCTTTAATACCGTCCATCTCCTGATCGATTTCCGCGTCCACCCATCCGTATTTTAATAGCAGGGCATTTACTCTGTTATCATCACGCTTCATGGTAATCAGGAGAATACTGCTCTGTTCGCTTTCCGTATGAAAATTAAGCACAACCGAAGGAAGCGTTTTAAACTCCGTATTAAAATCCTCGAACCTGTTCTCAGGTATAATTCCCGTTTGAACATTAAGAAAAGAAAAATGGGAACGCTCTTTCAGACTTGACCTGATATCACCGAAAAGCTCAATCTGGCGTTTAATATCCTCGAGTTTTAATATTTCCTGCTGAATATTTTTTTGCCGGTCTCTGATACCCTGGACCGATTCTGAAAGCTTATCAAGCTCTTTTTCACTTTGTTCCAGATCCACAGGAGTTAGCTGGGTGATATCCAGTGCCTTTTCTTTCTCCGGTAGTATTCCGATCATATTCAGAAAAGATTCTATTCGTTTTTTAAGTTCAGCTATACGGGTTAATGAGATCTGCGGGGTTACACTCTGCACTTTGTTCTTAAGTCCGGAACTTACTTCAGCAATATTAACAAAATGCAGTACTCCATCTGCAAGCAGTTCTTTGGTAACCGCTTCTACATCTTTGTCGAGTACTACGGCTGTCAGATACTTCATCTTGGTTGTAAACATCATAAGCTGTCTCTAATCCGCTCCGCTTCTATGCCGTACAATTTAGCATTCAGTATGGTCATTACTTTTTTTATTTCCCATTTTTTTAATACAAAGTAGGCCAAAATTATCCCGATGGTAAACGGATTGCCCATAAGCACTCTCTTCACTTCATATCTCATAATCTCTTCCAGCAGACGCTCTACCAAAACAAGACGAGAATGCGTCTCCGATCCCTGGATTTTTATTAAAGGAGACAGATTCGCATATTTCTTTTTTATAAAATCGGAAATAATATCAGCAGTACCTTCCGACTGAAAAGCAGCACCGAGCATCTGTTGATTAAGAGAATGGCCGAAGGGAATGATATAGGAAAGCGTATCTTCCAGCGACAGATCGTAGAGGGTTTTAAAACGGACAATCCAGTTAATATTATGCATATCGATTTCCACACCAATAAGGCGGTTAGCAATTTCAGCGTCCCTGGTCGACAACATGCTAACCTGCAATAACAGCTGCTTATAATAATATTTATCCAGTGCTATCTCAAGCGAAAACAGTGAGTTTTTTAATTTTATCTGTTCGCTATTTTCAAGGATTAATAATCCGTATGGTGAATCACTTAAAATCTCCGGGATATTCTCAATGTTCTCCGCGTTCAATAGCTGTTCCACATGTAAATCACGAATAATTTTTTCTCTGTAAATATAACTGCTTGCTTCTTCTATTTCCCGTTTTCTTACCACCCTGTCGAACCATAATCTTAAGATATTCTTAAGATTATCTATTTCATAACGCATAAGCAGTGCCCGGCAGAAATCCGCCACATCCCCGGAAACATAGCGAATAACCTCTTCAAACAATTTTATCTCCTGCTTGAAGAGCTCGAGCTCTCCCATTTTTAAATCACCTGTTTTTTCATAAATAACATCTACCTGGGAAAAATCCGTATCCCGCAACAGTTGTATGGCTTCAACAAGGCTGTGTGAGCTGATAAGTCTTGCCAAAAAATCCGCACTTAAAATCTTACTCAGTTTTGTTCGCAGTTTTGCGGCAATAAAAGCGTATTTTTCCAAAGGGCCCGCCATACGAAACTATTCCCTTTCAAATTCAGGTGTTACAACAAAATCAACTATTTTTTCAACAACCAGATTCACTTTGTCCTGATTCTGCTCCCAAAACTTCGCGCTTTGCGCTTCCGCTGCAGCCAACGCTCTCTTATATTCCTGCAGCGCCTTTTTTTTTGCTTCTGCGATTCTTTCTTGAAACAATTCTTTTGCCTGCTCGCGAGCCTGTGTGATATGTTTATTTATTTCACTTTCTGCCTGCTGTTTAATGGTTTGAGCTTTATCTTTGGCCTGCGCTACAATCTTTTCCGCCTCGGCTTCGGCTTTTAATACCTCATCTACGACATTTTGCATTCCCGTTTTCCTTCTGGTTATTTATTAATTGCAATAAGTATCAGAAGCTTTTTTATATACTATTGCCAAAGCCTCGTCAAGGCAGGAGGATTTATCAGTTTTATTGAATCTAATAATTAATGTTTCTCACGAAACCCACGGAGTATATAGAGGAATTAATTATTTTATAGAATTGATTGTTAGTTGCTTATTCCGATTCTTCTTTCTCATCACTGACTATTTTATCTATAAGCAGATCCGGTGAAAGCGGTCCCAGAGATCCTCCGGAAGATGCTTCTTCACCATCAGATCCTCCAACCTCCGCCCCTTCAGGTGCATAAGCTCCGGTATCTTCTACCGTATAATCATCCGTCTGGATAAGAGGATCCGCGGTTTCTGTTTCCGCTTCGAAATCGGGTGTGGCCTCAAGTTCCGCTGATTTATTAAGCAGACCCAGCACTACACATATCAGAATAAACAAAGCTGCCAAAATTGAAGTGAATTTCGTGAGTACATTACCGGAACGCGAGCCAAAAGGTGTAGTACTCCCCCCTCCGAATATTCCTCCGAATCCTTCCCCACCTTCATCTTGTATAAGGACAATTAATACCAAAACAACCGAGGTAATGGAAAAAATAACATAAAGTATTGTAGTCAGTACTTCCATAATTTACTCCGCATCTCCATTATTGAATTGAATAATCGGCAAGAATGTATCACTTTCCAGAGAAGCTCCTCCTACGAGAGCACCGTCAATATTATCCTTGGCCATAAGCTCTTTAATATTATTAGGCTTAACCGATCCGCCGTATTGAATAGTAAGAACGGCTGCGGCTGCTTTATCATAAAGATTTGTTATAACCTTTCTGATATATACATGCATGGCGTCAGCGTCTTCGGGTGTCGCGGTCTTTCCTGTTCCGATGGCCCATACAGGTTCATAAGCGATCGTCACGAATGTCAGTTCCTTGCTTTCCACACCCTGCAATCCATTCACGAGCTGTTCCTCCACAACTTTTTCCGCAATTCCTCTTTCTCTCTCTTCGAGTGTCTCGCCCACACAAAGAATCACATTCAAATCTTTACTCAACGCAAGCTTAACCTTTTTGTTTATCAGCTGATCATTCTCTCCATAAACATGACGCCGTTCCGAATGTCCTATAATAACATAAGAAACACCTACGTCTTTCAGCATATGGACGGAGATCTCGCCCGTATGCGCGCCTTTTTCTGCGGCAGCCATATTTTGAGCACCCAAAAAAACCGCGCTTCCTTTAAGCACTGAAGAAACAGCATATAAGGCTGTAAAGGGGGGTGCGATCATTACTTTTTTCTGTACATTATCTCTCACTTTTGCAACCAGCTCTTTAGCAAGTGCAACGGCCTCTTCAATCGTCTTATGCATCTTCCAATTGCCCGCGATAAAAGGCACTCTCATAATTACTCCTTAAGAAATTTTGTCTGCCTACTATAGTAGAAATCCTCATTTTATGCAAGCAGGCGTTTTTTAATTTGAACCGATATTAGGCAAGGGCGACAATACCGGGCAGCGATTTCCCTTCTAAAAACTCCAATGAAGCACCACCACCGGTGGACACATGATCGATTTTGTCTGCCAACCCGAATTTGTTTACTGCGGCTACGGAATCACCACCACCTACCACAGTCGTACCCTGACACTGGCTTACAAATTTAGCAACTTCCAATGTACCCGTGGCAAAAGCATCGAATTCAAATACACCCATAGGCCCGTTCCAGATGACATTTTTGGCCCGGGTAATTTTTTCTTTATATAATTCAAGTGTCTTAGGGCCCACATCCATGCCGATTTTATCTCCCGGAATATCAATGGCCTCTATGTACTCGGCTTTTGCGCTCTCAGAAAACTCATCCCCTACCATATGATCTATTGGTAAAATAACTTCAACTCCCTGTGATTTTGCTTTATTTAAAAAGTCTTTGGCCGTCTCTAAAAATTCTTCTTCAAAAAGAGATTTCCCAATAGTATGTCCCAGTGCCTTCAAAAAGGTATAGGCCATCCCTCCCGCGATAATGAAAGTTGAGGCTTTACTTAAAAGCGATTCCAATACTGCTATTTTTGTCGATACTTTTGCCCCGCCGATGATGGCTACAAAGGGTTTTTCAGGATTCGCCAAAAGATTCCCAAAGAATTTTACTTCCTTTTCAATAAGAAATCCGGCCACACCGTCTATAAAACGGGTAACTCCCTCAGTTGAGGCATGTGCTCTATGAGCTGTTCCGAAGGCATCGTTTACATATATTTCGCCCAAGGCAGCCAATTTTTTAGCAAACTCGGGCTCGTTCTTAGTCTCTTCTGCGTGAAAACGTACGTTTTCTAAAAGAAGCACTTGGCCGGGCTTAAGATTTTCCGTCATCTCTTCTACTTCATCCCCAATACAATCGGGAGCCATTAATACCTTTATCTGCAGCAATTCACTTAACCTCTGAGCCACCGGTTTAAGACTTAAAGCCGGAACAGCCACTCCTTTGGGTCTGCCCAAATGACTCATAAGGATAAGCGAGGTTCCGGCTTGCTTTAAAATATATTTTATAGTGGGAAGTGCTGCCACAATTCTGGTATCATCCGTAATCCTACCTTCTTTTATTGGCACATTGAAATCAGCTCTCATTAGAACCTTTTTGTTTGCCAGTTGGATATCCTTTACGGTTTTGACTGTCATCATCAATTCTCCTAGACCAATCTTTCAACAAGGTCAACCACTCTGTTGGAATAACCCCATTCATTATCATACCAGGAAAGAACCTTTACAAAGCCCTTGCCCATTTTCATGGTAGACAACGCATCAAAAATCGAAGAATGCGTATTTCCCCTAACATCCGATGATACAATCGGATCTTCACAATATTGCAGGATACCTTCCATATTACCGATAGATGCCTCTCTCATGGCTGTGTTTATCTCTTCTACCGAAGGATCTTTTTCAAGACGCACGGTAAGATCCACAAGGGAACCTGTAGGTGTAGGAACACGCATGGCCATACCGTTTAGCTTGCCGTCCAATTCCGGAATAACAAGACCGATCGCTTTGGCCGCACCCGTACTTGTGGGTATAATAGATAATGCTGCCGCTCTGGCGCGTCTCAGATCACTATGCGGAAAATCAAGAATCCTCTGATCATTCGTGTAAGCATGAATTGTTGTCATAAGACCTTCGATTATGCCGAAATTATCGTTTAATACCTTTGAGATAGGTGCCAGACAGTTTGTGGTGCACGAAGCATTGGATACGATTTGATCCTCATCCTTTAACATTGAATCGTTAACACCCAATACTATGGTTCTGTCAATCGGGTTTTTGGAAGGCACGGTAAGCACGACCTTCTTGGCTCCTGATTCGATATGCCAGGCGCATTGCTCTCTTTTGCGGAAAACGCCTGTTGACTCAACCACTACATCCACTCCCAATTCTTTCCATGGAAGCTGTTTCGGATCTTTTTCCGCAGACGCTTTAATTTTTTTGCCGTCAACAATAATATACTCATCATCATATTCCACCTTTTTTTCATAAACGCCGTACGTGGAGTCGTATGTTAACAAATGAGCAAGGGTTTTATTGTCCGTAAGATCATTAACCGCAATGATTTCAATATCATCCCTTTCAAAAGCAATTTTAAACACATGGCGACCAATTCTCCCAAATCCATTAATAGCTATTTTCATAATTTCCCCCTGTGTAATTAATTATAATAGATTGTCTTGAATATAAGAAAAACATGAGGCAGTGTCAATCCGGCAGAGCAATTTTAAATTTACTATCTTAACTCCATCAATTCCCGTAACAGATCATTAGCCTCTACGGGTGCGGTCTTTTCTTCACTCTCTTCCACTTTGGGCTCGAAAATAACCTCATCCCCGACATTCATCAGGTCATGATACCCTTTTTGTGTAAGTTTCCCTTCAGCTAAAACTTCATCCAGCGCAGTCACTGTAAAATCCCCGACAATATCTGATTCAGCATAGTTGAATCCCACACGTCCGTTATGCAGGCTGACCGCTCCCTTTTTTAGAATGAGCAGTTTATCATTTATCTGTAATCCATGAAGACCGCCCAGGTCTATAATGGCCTGATCGAACTTTCTGTTTATTATTTTTCCTCTTAAGGGCAGCATGGCATTGAGTTTTTCACCCAAACTGAGTAATACCGACTGGACCCGATCATTGCCCGTTCGGGATATTTTAAATTTATGCAACAACGCACCTGTTCTCGACAGATAGAGGCCGCATTCGGTAGAGATGCTTCTCTCTGTTTCATTAAAAGAAATGATGAGAAAAAAATCGGTATAACTGTTGCGGGCAACGCGAAAACCTTCTTCAAACGAAGAGATGTCCGCTCTCTTTGTTACCTCTATTTTCTTTTCGTAAAGAAATAAGATATAATCGAAAAATTTTGTAAGTTCATATCCTGCCTGCGGGTGTATTTCATTATTAACCGACTGCATGTTGAATAATGCGAATTTAAGTGGTGTGCTCTTTATCAGATATTGGTCTATCTGCCACTTACTGGAAACAAGCTCTTTCTTCTTATATTCATAGCGTTCTATATCATTAGTAATAGTTCTATCAATCTCATCCTGGGCAGAACCAACATTAGTGAAATTTTTTCTAATTGCCAGTAACTTATCCAAATACTTCATGGGAAAACCTCTCAGCTTATATATTTCCGCCATACCATACATACCCATTTTCCCGTATACCGAAGCATTATCAAGCTTGACACTGATCCGATATTCCAGAAGCGCCATATTCAACATATATCTAGCTTTAAAAAGTTTTCCTCTCTGCACTCTTTCTGCAGCCAGTTCCGCCCGGCGTGGATCTCGCTCGGGTAAAGAGGATTCGATAATAAGATTTTCCAAAGCAATACGTGAAACCTCATCATCCGGTCTTATTGCGAGAACTTTTTTAAAATTTCTAATTGCGTTATCCATGTCACCAAGACCCCCATATGCCTTGGCCAAAGTATATCTTGCCAAATAATAGAGGGGATGACTATCCGGTACTGCTGTTAAAATCTCAACCGCGCGGCTGTAATTTTTTTGGGCAATATAAATATTGCCCAACAGCTGGCGCACAGCTATGTAATGAGGATTAAGACCTAAGGCGGTCTTGAGATGACGTTCGGCTTTGGCGTAATAAGCGCGATTATAATAGTACTTACCTGCTATGAAATGAACAAGTGCATCATTCCCATGATATTTAAGCGCGAGCTCAAGATAGCGTTCCGAAGCCGTATAGTTATGTAACTGCTGGTTGATAATGGCTAAAGCCAGCAAGGCTTGTCTGTGCGAAGGCGAAACCCGCAATGCTTCCTCAAACTGCTTCACCGCGAAGTTGGTTCTGCCGCTCGCTATATCCAATAAAGCCAGCCCGGCTATTGCTTCGATATTATTAGGCTGTAATGTCAACACTCTGTTAAACAAACCCATTGCTTTGTTTAAATCCCCCAGGACAATCCACACCCGTCCTTCCAAAGCCAACAACTCAAGATCGTTTTTATTATATTTTTTCCCCAATGCAATAAATCTGAGTGATTCTTGATATTCATTCAGATAGAAAAAACACTCGGCCAAACCCTTCATGGCATTGATGTAATAAGGATTTATATCCAGAGACGCTTTGTATTTTTCTACGGCAAGATAGTAATTTTCCTGCTCCTGAGCGATTTTACCTGCTTTATACAACTCAACTGCATTAGTACGTGATTCAGCATTTAAAAAAATAACGGGGATTGATAAAACGACTGCTAAAAAGATTATTTTTATTTTTTTTAATTTCAGAATACTATAGTTCCCTCCCATACTATGAATACTCCTTTCTATATTAGTTTATCGCATTAATCACTTTGTTTCATTATCATTTTGTTGTTTAAGGATTAACAGCTTTATCGATACGATTTTTCTTCCTTCCATGCGCTGTACCATAAAATCAATATTATTATATGTGACTTTTTCATTTATTATAGGAATTTTACCGAAAAGGTCAAAAACAAATCCGCCCAGTGTGTCCGAAGCCTCCGTAGGCAGAAGCAGATGCAGTTTTTCATTTAAATCTTCCAGATTAATCCGCGCGTCACAGAGGAATACTCCCTGTCCGATCTCGATAATATCTTCGGTTTCATTATCAAATTCATCCTGAATTTCACCCACAATCTCCTCGATAATATCCTCAAGGCACACGATCCCGGAAGTACCTCCGTATTCATCAACTACCACTGCTATGTGCACTTTGCGCCGTCTAAATTCCTTAAGCAGAGAATTAAGTTTTTTACTTTCAGGAACAAAGTACGGCTTACGGATGATTTTTTCCACATTAAAATCTTTTTTATCCTTGGTTAATGAGCGCAATAAATCTTTGGCATAGAGAATCCCCACGATATTATCCAATGTTTCCTGATACACCGGAAAACGGGAATGTCCGGATTCCACTACCAGAGGAATAAGCTCTTTTAAACTGCTCGCAAAAGAAATGAAAACCACGTCGGTTCTGGGGACCATCACCTCTCTTACGATTGAATCCGACAGGTCAACTATACCCTTAATCATCTCCTTTGCTTCACTATCCAAATTCTTCCAATCGGCATCCTTCACATCAGAGCTCTTTTTAAACAGCTTTTCCAAAAATCCTTCTTTCTTCAAAACATCTTCTCCTTGCGCAGCTGCGCCAATATACTCTCTTGAAGGGTGATCATGATATCTTGAGCATCATTTTCATTATGCTCCAATCCTGCTAAATGTAAAATACCGTGTACAAGCACTCGCATTAATTCATCCTGAAATGTATTCCCGCCATGACGGGAATTATTCAGCAATGTATCGACAGAAATAACAATATCACCTGCCGCGATATATCGTTCAGGTTCATGGACCGGTAGTTCCTGTCCTTCAAATTGAGAGAAAGAGAGTACATCAGTTGCTTTGTCAATACCGCGATATTTGCTATTAAGCTTTCTGATAGTGGCATCATCAGTGCAGAGTACCGAGAGTTCCCAGTTATCTTTACCCTGAAGAGCGAGTATGCGCTGACACACGCTCTCAAGTTTTTTTAGGTCCGGCGGCGGATGGGGATAAGTTACGGTAATTGCGATCTGATTCACCTGTTTACCTCGCGCAACTTCGGATACTCAATCCGCTGATGAAAATACCCTGCCACAATCTGCACAAACGTTTTTTTAATTATTTCCAAATCATTAAAAGTCAGATTACATTCGGAAAGTTCACCCGCATTGAATTTATCAACAATAATACCCCATACCAGTTTTTCTATTTTTGTTCCTGTGGGTTTTTTTAAGGTTCTTGATGCCGCTTCAACCGAATCCGCCAGCATCACTACGGCCGCCTCCTTGCTTTGCGGTCTGATGCCGGGATATGAAAATTCAGCGGGAGATATTTTTTTAACAGTATCGTTTTCTTTCAAGGCACGATTGTAAAAATAAGTAATTATGGCTTTACCGTGATGTTGGGTAATAATATCAATCACCGCCTGAGGTAAATTGAGCTCTTTTGCTTTTTCCACTCCTAATTTCACGTGTGATTTAATAACGGCAACGGACAAAGTGGGCTTCAGTTCATCATGTATATTATAAGAATTCTGATTTTCAATAAAGTATTCCGGTTGATCGAGCTTGCCGATATCATGATAATAGGACGCCACTCGAGCCAGCAGCGCGTTGGCACCAATTTCCTCACATGCTGATTCAGCTAGATTTGCCATATTAATCGAATGGTTGTACGTACCCGGTGCTAATACCAGCATCCGCTTGAAAATCGGAAGATTAATATCGGACAGTTCCATCAAACGAAATCTGGTCGGAGTATTGAGTCTATGCTCTAGAATCGGTAAAAAGCCCAAGCTTAATATCCCGCATAAAAACCCATTGCCGGAAGCCCAGGCCATTCTTATAAAAATATCAACAATCGCCAAGTTGTTTAAAAAACCAAAAGCACCGATTATAATGCTGTTAATGACTGAAAGATAAATCCCCGCCTTTACTAAATCAATCCTCTCTTTTGTTCTTGTAGCTACCGCCACTCCGCCTATGGCGGAGAAAAAAGCAAAACTGAAGGTCGCAATTTCAAACTTGATAAGAAAAAGGGTGAGAGCGAGAAAAAGTGAATAAATAACACTTACTTCCGCAGAGATTACAACGGTAATTAAAATAGCAATAACAGCCGTAGGCAAGATTAATGAAAAAGGATACCACTTATCATCTGGGAACACATTTAAAAGGCTCACACTTATTACCAGATAGATCATACCTAAAACTACAAGCAGCAGGATCTCCTGTGACTTCAATACTCTTCTGGTAATAGATTTATTCAACAGAAAAATGGTGAAGGCAAAAATTATTATAAAAAAGAAAACCGTCCCTACGATGGAATTCACATTCACTTTAACCGCATGCTGCCAATAAGCCTTTATTTTTGAAAATACATCCTTTGTAATGGATTTTCCTTTTTCTACGATTATGGCATCTATTGAATCCGCTTTAAGCCATTTTTCTACAGGTTTTACTTCCTCACCTGCGGTTTTGCGATCGAGTTCTGTCTGGTTTTTATCGTAAAAGCCGTTTACTTTAGCAAAATGGGAAACGAGTGCAACTATTACCTGCTTAGCTATGGGATCATCATATGATACTGTCTGCAATTTCTCCTTCACCCATTCAGGGAGATCTTGTATCCTGATTACATTATTAATTTCCACTAACTCTACTCCCTGTCCGCCGGCTACCTGCTTTAGAAATTTGATATTTTTTATTTCCGCTAAATTTACCTCAATCCCCGTTAAATCGATAATTCCGGTTTGAAACGCTTCTCGTAATATCTCTTTTGTATTTTCTAATATTAACTTACTGTAAGGAGATATCTTCAAATAGTTCATTACTTGACCGTCTAACTGTTCCAGCTCCAAAGCTTGGAGTGAGAACTGTTTTCCTTCGGTATCGGTTATATTTTTTCCTAAAACCAGCTGCTCAAAATTTATAAATTTATTTATACTTGTTGCTGCGACCTCATCATTAATGCGAAAAACTAATGGTTCGCTGGCCGCCGCTTTCTCTCTCTCTTTTTCTGTTGCTGCTTCATCTATCCACAAAATATCCCGATCCAAGACAAAATTAGAAGGGGCGGTTTCATAGAGTTTAAAATCTCCGATATTATACCGAAGAAACAGATTGCTGGATTGAGTTGCAAAGATAATAATGAGATTGGCAATAATAAAAGAAATTCCTACTATTAAATAGCTATACCTCAATTTTTTTTTAGCCGGCAGGATCCTTTTGATAAAGCTTTCAGAAGTTCTATGGTTTCGCATCGTCTTTTTCATATGCTTTCACAATTTTCCGCACCAAAGGATGCCGGACTACATCCAATTCTTTAAAAAATTGAAAATGTATTTCTTTTATATGTTTCATTATCGAAATTGCATGCAGCAAACCCGATCCTTTTTTAGCAGGTAAATCAATTTGCGTAATATCCCCGGTAATTATTGTCTTTGTTCCTTCTCCGATACGAGTGAGCAGCATTTTCATCTGTTCCTGAGTTGTGTTCTGCGCTTCATCCAAAATAACCATAGACTTGGAAAGTGTTCTCCCCCGCATATACGCCAATGGTGCGATCTCTATAATCCCATTCTCCTCCAATTTTTTAATATGTTCCAGTGACAGTATGCTTTCCATTGCATCATAGATCGGTCTTAAGTAAGGATTTATTTTCTGGGCCAGATCTCCCGGTAAAAACCCAAGACTTTCTCCGGCCTCAACCACCGGCCGCGTAATTATAAGCTTTTTTAGGCTGCGGGTTAATACATATTTCAAAGCCATAGCCACTGCCAGATATGTTTTACCCGTCCCTGCAGGACCTATGGCGAATATCATTTCATTTTTTTCAATGGCATCGACATAGAGTGCTTGATTGAATGTTTTGGGAAACACCTTCTGGCTTGAATGCGGGATCACAATATATGTATCTCTTAAAAAAGTGACTTTCTCGTGCTTGCCTTTATCAAGAGAATAATGAATGGCCTTGATCAAATCCGTACCCGGTACCTGCCCCAGTTTCACATAATCTTCCAATTGATCTATGATACCCTTTAATATCAGTTTCTTATTCTCATCATCAGTCTCTAAAAAAAGTTCATTTCCCTTAATAAAAACTTTCACTCCCAAGAGTTCTTCGATAAGTGTAAGATTTTTATCATTTTCCCCTAATAACTCATGCAGTTTATCAATGTTTTCGAGTACTAACGCGGGATTTCTACTCAGGACATTCTCCTTATACAGTGATTCGCAATTTGCACCATTTGTATAAAATTTAAGTAACAAATCCTCATGAATGTGCCCTCTAATCGGGCAAATTGAGAATCACTTGCGCCACTCATTAAAAAATCACTTCTAGTGCTGCTCTTATATCACTATTCTACAAAGATCATCCACCCAAAGTCAAGCCTAGAACAGCGATTCGTGGTTTGAACCGTATTTATTAAATTGAGAATTGTTAAGCCTAGAATGTCAGACCTTCATCTTCATTATATTGAATTTCAGTATTGATTTCGGGAATAGGATACCATTTGAGTTTGAATGAAATCACCGGCAGCCACTCATACTTTGTAGAACCATCTGTCTGCAGTTCCTGTTTGAAACTACCCTCGAAACTAAAGGAAAGATCCCAATCACCGAGGTGATGTGTTATGGTAATACCCACATCCTTTAATTTAAAAAACGACCGCTTACGTGCTTCTTCATCCCAAAAACAGAAGGAATACCATAAATCTTCCAATGGATTTACCCAGTCAATATCTACGTTAGTAGCAGGGTAATCGTCAGAAATCGCCTGACTCACAGCCTCGGGGAAACCGGGAATATAGCGATATACATTATCATTTATAGTCGTTGTTTTCAGAGAAATATTTAAAAATTCGTGAATATAAAAGACAAACTGAAAAGTAAACGTAAGATCACTGGCCACATACTGTTGCAGATCGATATTTAAAGCTGATGTTATATTAGTCTCGAGGTTAACTCTGTTTTTCCAGAAATAAAGCGATCCCGTACCATAATCTATGTTAAAGGTAAGCTTGTACGGTAAAAACTCCTTATCCGTGGAAAGTTGCCTGCCCAGGGGATTAACTGGGTTCATATATCTGGCAATATATTCGGCGGTAAAAAACCATAGTTTTAGTGTGGACTGGCTCCTTTCAATAGTATCTTCTTCGAAATTGAAATCAAGAATCTGGGTAAACAAATACATGGATTTTTTATCATATTCATAGGGCAGCAGGCTTACCGTAGTTTTAAGATCTTTAAATTGTTCACCTTCTATATCATAACGCAGAATGCTTTTAAACATAAAATAGTCTTTTAAAATTATCTCTTCGGTAATACTCAGCGGCTGAAAATACCAAAGATCGTCGAGAGCATTCTGTTCATACTCACTGATTATAATCGTATGAAAAATCCAAATGTAAAAATTGAGTTCGGATTCAATACTGCCTAATGTCGGCGGCATGTCGTAAGTCAATCTTAGAAAATTGGATTCGTCAAAAGGCTTGTACACTAAAGTGGCTGAGACCTCATGTTGCGATACCTTTTGTTTATTCCAGAGAAAAATATTATTTTCATAAACCGGTGTACTGTTGTCCATCTCATCAAATTCGTATTTATAAATATCCCAAAACAGCTTGTAGGTTATGTTCGTTTGATTAAAAAGGTCATTGTTGATAAAAGGTTTGTAGGTAAACGTGGTCTCTTTGGTAGTGGTAAAGCTTGTGTACTGATATGCTGATTGCAGCAGGCTGTCCCATTCGCTCGAAGTCAGGGTGTCCGATTCGTCATAAAAATTTTTATAACGTTCGGTTAATTTCAACCTGACATTCAAACCTATTAAGTTGTTCCATAATCCCATATTATAGGTAACCCAATAGTCTCCGTCCAGTTTTATGCTGTTGTACTTGGTCTCATAATCTATGTCATTAATCGATACCGGATCAGAGTTAACAGTCTGGCTGCCTACAAAGGGATATTCCATAGTGATATTCTGGTTAAAGGAATAGGTAAGCGTGGAATTGAGCCGTTCATACGTATGTTTCAGCGTGAAATCAGGTTGCTGCTCCGGAACTCTTAACATAATCCCGATACTCTCTGCCGAATCTTCTGATTCGATTTCAAACAGGTCTGCGAATGGCGTTCTCATACCTAACCCGGGATCGGGAGCAGTCTTGGGCTGCTGCTCCGTGCTCACGCCTTCAATATCTTTTATAGTAAAAATCGTTCCGCCCAGGCTGAGTGTTGAATTGGGGAAAACCACCCTTTTCGGATAATAGAACATCCTATTGGGATTCGAGGCAGTCGGATTTATACCATAATTCGGAACATATTTGCTTTCCCACTCAAACAGGAAATTGAAGGTTTTTAGTTCCAGAGTAGTAAGATACGGAGTGGAAAAAAGATCATTAAAGCGGATATTACTGTCCAAAGTCCATGAAATATTTTTTCTTTCCAGAGCGCTCAAATCGTCCGATTGAACCGTCACACCCGATCTTTCTTTAATTTCAACTCCGAAGACTTCTTCCCAATCGATATCTTCAGAACGGTCGTAAAAATCCGTAGGGAAAAAGGGATCGGAGTATAATTCGAAGTTGCCGGAGAATTTCTTAATAATCCCGTAGGATAATTCGAATTGAGTATCCAATCCAAAGCGAAACGGAAGCTCGATCCCAAAAAAATAGCCGCTGTTCCAATACTCTTCATCATTATAAAATGGCGTATATCCTGTTGTATCAAGAAAAATGCTTCTGCTTATTCCTACTCCACCTCTTAGCTTGATGACCGGATCCACATCTAAAAACACCCCTATAAATCCCCCCAAACGGCTGTAAAAGTCTACATACAGCTTTAGTGTTTTAATGGCGCTCGTTACGGTAGTTTCCCCGCCTGCTTGTTCTCCGTTTTTTTTTGTAATCAAACGCTTATTATGCAGAAATAAACCGCGCCACACCTGTTCATACTGCCGGGGCTGTCCTGAGACATCTTTTTCTTCAAACTGTAAAAAAGAAAACACACTGGGCTTGGTCTCTTTACGACCTATAAAATATGTTGTGGTCTGCATAAAATAGCCTTCCCGGTCGCGGTATCCTGCTACAGGATGAAAAAAAAGTTCATCCCCCGCGTGAAAAAAGAAGGGTACATACAGCATGGGTATTCTCCCCAGATAAAGCACGGCATCCTGTACCGCCCATTCTCCCGGCGCGAACACCCAGATTTTACTTGCCGTTATTTTATAATTGGGATTTTCAACATCCTTACTCGATGTAATCATACCGTCTTCCAAGATAATGGTCTCATTATCTAACCGGGAAATGGTTTCGCCGGTATAAAAGAAAATGATCTTATTCTCTTCCACCTCCTTCTCTTTTTCCCCTTTGGCTCTATAAAACACTCCGCCCCACTTTTTCACATCAAAAATAAAACTCTGCCCTCTGAATATCTCCTCCTCTTCCCCCCGCTTGCGTATATACTCTATATTTCCTTCGGCAGATATTATATTAAGCGATTGATTGAACAGGATCCTCTCTGCTTTAATGGTGTGCGTGGTAGTATTATCTTCTTCGGTAAAGACCAGCACAACCTGACCCTGAAGCAAAATATAGTTCTCTTCAACTTCTTCTATCGAAAAATATTCCGAAGATTTGGCCGACTTGATTTCTATTCTGCGTCCGGCAGCTTTTATTCCTTCCGCGGCCGGTGAAATATCAAAATAACTGCGTAATCTGTTCTGAAGATCTTGTCTGCCGCCGGAATCCAAAAGTCCCAGAGTCTTGCACCACGCTACCAGCTCAAAGTAATTCGCAGTATCAATATCCAACCCCATGGTTTCTTTGATCAAGGTCTCTCTGTTCTTTTTTTCTTTTACCTCCTCTTCGCTAGTAATCGAAGTGCCGGAGGTATCACTTTCCTGGGCAAAAACAAATGATTGGGAAATTAACATCAATAGGAATGCTACATAATATTTTTTCATAAAATATCTGATATTTACAGCACCTGCGGCACACCGCAATGAGTCTAAAGGTACTCTTTCAAATATCTCCCCGTATAAGAATGCTTACAGAGAGCAACCTCTTCCGGTGTCCCGGTACAAATTACCTCACCGCCTTTATCACCACCCTCAGGGCCTAAATCAATAATATAATCCGCTTGCTTTATTACATCCATATTATGCTCGATTAAAACAACCGTATTCCCCTGATCAACAAGCAGATGCAGCACCTCCATTAATTTTTTTACATCAGCAAAATGAAGACCGGTTGTGGGCTCATCCAAAAGATAAAACGTATTACCTGTACTCCTTTTGGAAAGCTCTAATGACAGCTTAACCCGCTGTGCTTCACCACCCGAAAGCGTTAACGCCGACTGTCCGAGCCTGATATATCCAAGTCCTACCGCTTTAAGGGTTTTCAATTTACGCTCGACAGCGGGTATCTTCTTAAAAAAATCATAGGCCTCATCTACCGTAAGTTCAAGTATTTCATAAATATTTTTACCTTTATAGCGTATCTCCAGAGTCTCCCGATTATAGCGCTTTCCCTTACACACATCACAGGTAATAAACACATCCGGTAAAAAATGCATTTCAATCCGAATTGTGCCGTCTCCGCTGCAGTTTTCACACCGTCCTCCTTTTACATTGAAAGAAAACCTGCCTGATTTATAACCCCTGGCACGTGATTCCGGCAGTTTGGACATTAAGTCCCGAATAGGAGTAAAAAGACCGACATAGGTGGCGGGATTCGAGCG
Organism: Spirochaetales bacterium; assembly: GCA_016930675.1. Taxonomy (GTDB): domain Bacteria; phylum Spirochaetota; class Spirochaetia; order SZUA-6; family RPPD01; genus JAFGGG01. The sequence goes on along the minus strand of JAFGGG010000006.1, from coordinate 93,478 downwards.
AGGAGTTCTTCCGATCGGACTTTGATCAATATTGATTACTTTATCAATGTTCTCCACACCGTGAATTGTTTTATAAGCACCTTCCGCATAATGTGTTTTTCTGACTTGATTGGCAAGTATCGGGTAAAGCAGGTCGGAGAGTAATGTGGATTTTCCTGATCCCGAGACTCCGGTGATCACGGTAAGTACTCCCATAGGAAATTCTACATCTACATTTTTTAGATTATGCTCGGCCGCGCCTTTAATGATAATAGAACTTTCCCTCTGCTTTCTGCGTTCTTTTCGTTTTTCAATACGTAAACTTCCTGATAGATATTTACCCGTCAGCGAACGTCTATTTGCGAGAATATCCTTAAGATCCCCTTCTGCTACCACCTGACCGCCATGCACACCGGCGCCCGGTCCTAGATCAACAATATAATCCGCAGTACGCAAGGTCTGCTCATCATGTTCCACCACAATAAGTGTGTTGCCGATATCTCTGAGATGCTTGAGAGTAGTTATTAATCTTGTATTATCACGTTGGTGCAGGCCGATGGTAGGCTCATCCAGGATGTAAAGCACACCTACCAATGAAGACCCGATCTGGGTGGCCAATCTAATACGCTGGGCTTCACCTCCCGAAAGTGTAGCCGCGCGTCTTTCCAGAGTCAGATATTCCAATCCCACATTCTGCATAAACTTAAGACGGGAGCGGATTTCTTTTAAAACCTGAGCCGCAATTTTCATCTGAGTATCCGAAAGACTGAGGTTTTCAAAAAAATCATAAGCTTCTTTGACCGAAAGAATACTAATCTCGAAGATATTTTTTTTACCTACCGTAACGGCTAAGCTTTCCGGTCTGAGTCTTTTTCCCCTGCACGCGGTACACTCTTTCTGCCGCATGTAGCCTTCCAGCCATTCTTTAATATAATCGGATTTTGTTTCTAAATAGCGGCGCTTTAAATCGGGCAGTACACCGCGAAAATTTGTAGAATACTCCCATTTCCCTCTGCGATCTTTATTGGTATAGGTAAAATCTATTATCTCGTCCGTGCCATAGAGGATGGCATGAAACACGGGTTTGGGCAAGATATTAAACGCCGTATCAAGACTAAAATTATAATGCGCGGCGATTGACTTGAATATGCTTTGATACCAGTTCGCGTCCGGATTGTAAGGAGCGATCGCGCCTTCATTGAAGGATAAACTCGGATCCGGGATTACCAGATCCGGATCAAACTCCAGAGTAATTCCCAAACCAGAACAATCGGGACAGGCTCCGTAGGGATTATTAAAAGAAAAAAGCCGCGGCTGCAGTTCGGGAATGCTGACACCGCATTGAGCACAGGCGTGTGTCTGTGAAAAAAACTCTTCATCCTCTTTATCTTCAATATTTTTTACTATAATGAGTTTACCGGAAGCCAGTTCCAAAGCGGCTTCCACAGATTCTGCCAAACGCTGTCTGTTCTCCGCGTGCACCACAAGCCGGTCGACGACAATCTCCAGAGTATTTTTTTTGTTTTTATCTAATTTTATATCTTCCTCTAACGCGTGTGTCACACCGTTTATTCGCACACGGGCAAAACCTGAGCGCCGCGCGTCTTTAATGAGTTTCTGATGTTCCCCTTTTCTGCCTTTAATCAGAGGAGCTAAAACAATAATTTTTGCACCTTCGGGATATGAAAGAATTGTATCCAGTATCTGATCCAATGATTGCTCTTTTATAACCTTGCCGCATTGCGGACAATGGGGTATCCCGATCCGTGCAAAAAACAACCGTAAATAATCATAAATCTCCGTGACCGTACCCACAGTAGAACGAGGATTTTTATGAGTAGTTTTTTGTTCTATTGAAATGGCCGGTGACAGTCCTTCAATATAATCCAGATCGGGTTTATTCAACCGTCCCAAAAACTGGCGGGCATATGCCGAGAGAGATTCAACATAACGCCTTTGGCCCTCAGCAAAAATAGTATCAAACGCCAAGGATGATTTCCCCGAACCGCTGATTCCGGAAACAACGATCAATTTATCACGGGGCAGCACAAGATCAATATTTTTCAGATTATGTTCTCGGGCTCCCTTAATTATTATATTTTTCAATTAACGCAACCTTTCTCTCTATCATGTAAACCACATACCTCCACCTTTGCTGATGGTTTGTGGGAAGCGCCCATAGGGCGCCGGGTGGGCGAAAAGCCACCGCCCATGGCGGTGGCTTTTCGCATAGTTAAAAAAATACCTAAAATAGACCAAGCATGCAAGAGCAGCGATTCTAAATTTACACCATTTTTATCAAATTTAATAAAAGCATCTTTATAAAATTGATCGATAATCGGGCAAATTCAGAATCGCCTGTGCCAATCTCCACAATAGATCAATTCTCATTTGGTACAATGACAATTACTGATGCAGGAGGCGTTCAGCATGGAATGTTTAAAATAAGAATTTGACATCCAATAGTATATTGCCTATGTCAATTGTTTTCTATATAATGCAAACCACATTAAACTGTTATTACATAAGGTTTATGCTGAAATTCGAACAGGATTGATATGTGAAACAAAGAAAATCACAGCTTACGCGTAAAACCAAAGAGACTCATGTCACTATTGAAATCAACCTTGATAAATCAGATACTATAGATATTGCAACCGGTGTACCCTTTTTTAATCATCTGCTTCATGCTATGGCCTTTCACGGGAACTTTGGTCTTAAAGTAAAAGCAGAAGGAGATATCGATGTTGATGCGCACCATATTGTTGAGGATTTAGGCTTGGTACTAGGCGAAATCCTTTGCGGTCTGGTGACGAATTCCGGATCCGTAATGCGCTTTGGGCACGCGGTAATACCCATGGATGAAGCGTTATCCGAAATCGCGATTGATGTATGCGGCCGTCCCACATGTGTATATGATGCAGAATTTCCGCAAACTACCGTGGGTGCTTTCGATTTACTTCTCTTACGAGAATTTTTCTTTGCATTAGCAAATAGAGCAAAAATAAGTATCCATGTACGCACCCGCGCTGGCAAAAACAGTCATCATATGGCGGAATCTCTTTTTAAAGCTTTAGGCAAAGCATTAAGCCAGGCATATACATACAATGAAAAAATAAAAAACATATCTACAAAAGGTACGATATCCTAAAAGTGATAAAACAGTAAACAAATTCTCATATCTAAAAAGCAATTGATTTAGGAGAGAGAATTATTTATTATTTAATAAGGGTTTAATGTTTTTAATAATGAAAAATAAGGAATTATTAAAAAAAATACCTAAAACAGGCTTTTTAAAACTTACGACAGAAAAAGTAGAGCTGTCCGAAGAAGACAGGATTGCCTTGATCAGAAAGGGAAATGGTTATTTTAATCAGGGGAAATATGATATAGCGAAAAAGATTTTCCTCACGGCCCATTATCCCGACGGACTGGTACGGCTGGGGGATTATTATTTAACAGAAAAAAAGCCCTTAGAGGCATTTAGAATGTTTTGGCTGGCTAAGTACCCAAGGCAGGTTGACAGAATGGTGGAAAAAATGGCTGCGATAATAAAAAAATGGATTAAAGAAGAGAGGTGAAAAATGGATAATAATGAAGTGCCTGACAATATTGACGAAACGTCACAGAATGAAACCGCAAACCTGATATCGGAACTATCAAAAAAAGGTTATAACTACCTTAAAGAAGAACTACTGGATGAGGCGGAAGAAAATTTTTACAAGATATTAGAGTACGAACCGGAAAACAATTACGCCCTGGTCGGGATCGGCGATGTCGAGAGAAAACGAGGACATCATAAAAAGGCCATAGAGTACTATAAAAAATGCTTACAGTTTCATGAAGGGAATAATTATGCCCTGTTCGGGCTTGCCGACTGTTATAAAGCACTGCAGGAATACGCTAAAGCCATAGAGATATGGGAGCAGTATCTTATTCACGATGAAAACAACATCACTGTGCTTACCCGAGTAGCAGACGCCTATCGTAAAGTAAAAAACTTTAAAAGATCCAAAGAGGTATACCTCAAGGTCCTGGAAAAAGAAGCGGATAATGCCTATGCATTAATCGGTCTTGGTCATCTGCATTACGATTTTAAGGAATACGAAGCAGCTTTAAAATACTGGGAAAAAATGATGCTTATCCACGGAGAGAATATTGATATCCGCGTACTGACTTCAATAGGCAACTGCCATAGAAAACTTAAAACATTTGAAAAAGGAATCCATTATTTTGAGCAGGCTTTGAAATCAGAACCGAATAATTTCTATGCTCTTTTCGGTATGGCCGATTGTTACCGCGGTTTAAATAACCATGAAAAATCACTTGAGTACTGGCTTAATATTCTTGAAACCGATCCGGACAATAAGGTTATCTTAACTCGAGCGGGAGATGCCCTCAGAAATCTCGAACAACTGGATAAGGCCGAAGAATACTATAAACGGGCCTTGAATATTGAATTTGACACCTATGCGGTATTAGGGCTTGCTTTAATAAATAAAAACAAGGGAAATTATCTGGAGGCGCTTGAATCTCTGACCGGTCTTTTAGTTAATGAGTCGAAAAATCCCAGACTGTATACGGAAATAGCCGAGTGTTATATGGAACTGGGAAACAAGGACAAAGCTGTTGAAATTCTTACCCGCTTTGTCAGAACCGGTCAACGTAATACCCGCATCTCCGAACTGCTTGAAAAACTCAAAGAAGAGTAGTTTTTTACTTTCTTTATGTATCTAACAGAACAGCCCTGATACGCCTTACCCCGGCAGATGATGACTGTTCCTTTGAAATTTTAAACTTTCCCAACAGTCCGGTATGTTCCACATGAGGCCCTCCGCATACTTCTTTGGAAAAATCACCGGCCGCATATACTTTCACATTTTTTTCATATTTCTCGCCGAACAAAGCAATGGCGCCGTCTTTCAGGGCATCTTCAAGGGGCATCATCTCCATCTTCACCGGCAGATCTTTTTTTATCTGCTCATTCACAATCTCTTCAACCCTTTTAATCTGTTCCGCGGTCATTTTCTCAGGATGTGAAAAGTCAAACCGAAGCCGCTCATTGGTTATGTTGCTGCCCTTCTGTTTCACATGGTCACCCAAAACAAGAATCAACGCTTTGTGCAGGAGATGTGTGGCGGTATGCAACCTCTTTGTCATCTCCGTATGATCGGCAAGACCGCCTTTGAACGTTTTATCGGCTCCCTGCTTCGATAACTCCTGATGTTTTTCAAAAGCAGCCTGAAAAGACTCTCGATCCACGGACATGCCGTGTTCGGAAGCCAATTCTTCTGTTATTTCCAAAGGAAAGCCGTAGGTATCGTAAAGCCTGAAGGCAACTCGCCCGGGAATTATTTTTTGTGGATTTTTCAAGAGATTGGGCAACAACTTTTCAAACTCATGTTCACCCTTCTGCAGGGTTTGGGAAAACCTCTCTTCTTCAAGATCAACCTCGGACAAAATACTTTTCTTATTTTTTGCCAACTCAGGATACTGATCCTGGAATATAGCTATCACCTGCTCGCAGGCGGCATGCAGGAATTTGTCATGTAGAGCCAGTTTACGACCATGGCGGATCGACCTGCGTAAAAGACGCCGCAGAATATACCCTTGTCCTAAATTCGAGGGAGTTACCCCGTTCTCATCCCCCAAAATAAACGCGGCTGCCCGAACATGGTCGGCGATAATGCGCAGGGAATGATCCGCATCCTCATCCTGCCCGTACAGCTTGCCTGAAATTTGCTCGAGAATCCTGATAAGAGGAAGAAACAGTTCTGTTTCATACACACTTTTTTTATGCTGCAGCATAGCGATTGTGCGCTCCACGCCCATTCCCGTATCAACGGTTTTACGCCCCAACGGTTCATAGCTGCCGTCCGCTTTCTTGTTATACTGCATAAACACATCATTCCAGATTTCAAAGTATTTTCCGCAGCCGCATCCCGGTTTGCATTCCTGCGAGCAGGCGGCTTTACCGGTATCGATGAACATTTCCGTATCCGGTCCGCAAGGCCCCGTCATTCCCGCCGGTCCCCACCAATTATCCGCGCGCGGCAAAAAGAAAATACGCTCCGCGGGGATTCCCAACGACATCCATATTTTAGCGGACTCCTCGTCCGGCGGAACCAGCTCATCGCCTTTAAAAACAGTGACATAAAGGTTGTCCGCTGAAAATCCCAGCCACTTTTCTCCGGTAAGAAATTCAAAACTGTATTCTATTGCTTCTCGTTTAAAATAGTCGCCCAACGACCAGTTGCCGAGCATTTCAAAGAAAGTAAGATGGCTTAAATCTCCTACCGCATCGATGTCTCCTGTTCGAATACATTTCTGATAATTCACCAAGCGCCTTCCGGCCGGATGCGGTTCTCCGATTATAAACGGTACCAGGGGATGCATTCCCGCGGTTGTAAAAAGTACCGTAGGATCGTTTTCAGGAATAAGTGATTTCCCCGAAATTTGCATATGATTTTTACTGAGGAAAAAATTAATATATTTGGCTTTGAGTTCTTTACCTGTCATAGTTTATGAAATATATGCTGTCGGGCTTTGAATGTCAATGCTTTTTAGGCTATTACAGCAATTCGAAATTTGAACCATACAAAGCATATAAAGTAACAGTTATATAATAAAATGCCCTTATAATCGGGCAAATTTCGAATTGCTACCGCCAAATTAACATAAATTCCAATTCTAAAGGGTTACATGTAGAATTGGTAAAACTATTGATCTCCGGTATCTTCATGAATACTACGCAGGAGTTCCGTTTTCTCATCAAGCTCTTTTTTTATTACAAGCATATCATCTTTCATTTTATTCAACTCTGCCTCAAGCTTGGTTTTTTCATCCTTCAATTTTGTTATCTGTACTTTCAGTTCCGTTTCATTATGAGCGATTTGTTCTATTCTATCGTTTAACGTATCAATTTTAGATTTAAATCTGTCTTTTTCAAGCTCAGTTACCTTTAATTTCTGCTCAAGCAGCTCAATATTATCTTCAAGTTCATCTGCCATTGCTTTCATGTCGATAGTGATCTTTACATCGGAAAGGCCGGTAAGCGGTTCAGCCAATTCCAGTTTAATTCGGTATTCGCTGTCACCACCCTTTTCTACCGGAATGATCAACCGTTTTTCCTGATACCCGTTACGTCTGATTATAAATGAAAGCTCTTCTCCGACTGTAAACAGACCGGCATAAACCCCATATCCCACACGCTCCCCTGCCAGGTAAATCTCCGCATCAAGCGGATCTACTACTACTGCTATTTTTACAAGTTCGATTATATATTTTTCTTTGAGAGGCAGTAATTTAAGTTTTTCTATCAATTCCAGCTGACTCTTATTAAGTTCGGATAAAGCACTCAATTCTCCCAACCTTCCGCTTTCATCATCTATTTCAATTTCCTGCTTCTCTCCCACCAATATCCGTTCCTCTCCGCTGTCCAAAGTAATGAGCGCGACTTTTCCTTCTCGGACAGCCAGCAGGGTTCTACCTTCCGCCTTTCTTAGGAGGAATTCGGTTCCCCGTACACCAAAAGCTATAAGAGAGGATTTCACGCGGAATTTCGTATTTCCGGTAATCTTTTCAACTCGACATAACAACGTACCCAATTTGATATCTATTTCAATATCTCTCTCGGAATCGGAATGATATACCTCATTTAAGTGCAAAAGCGTATTCTCCTGAATGGATATGATAGAATTATCACCGAACTGTACTTCACAGTAAGAATCGGCAAATACTCTCACAAAATCATCCGCTTCAAGATAATCACCGATTTCAACGGCTTTCCATTCATTGTTTCTGTAAATAAACACTTCGCCGGAGAGAAAGGTCACCAATGCCTGATCTGAAGACGGGGCTTTTAAGGCGGCCAAAGCCACAACTTCCCGCTCAGATCCCGGAGCAAAGACAAACAACACAGTGAGGAGAATGGCTGCTCCCAAAAGAGTGAATATTCCAAGAAGAAGAATTATTTTTTCACTTGTTTTCATAGTTTTTCCTTCTATTGTTTATACAATTATACAATATCACACCGGGTTTCAAAATTCTACAAAATCTTAATACAGCGATTCTAAATTTGCACCATTTGTATCCAATACAATTAATAGATGTATTTGAAACTGCCTTATAATCGGGCAAATTTAGAATCGCCAGTACCAGTTCGAAGAATAACGCAATTCTCATTTGTCAAAATGCGAATTGCGTATCCTAATTCTATGCTTGAAGAATCCCCACCCAGGTATCGCTATTTTATCCGCTTCACATAAATTGTGCAATGCTTCATGTATATCTTCTTTTTCCCAATCAGCCAACATACCGAACCCATAAAAACGCGAACGGAATCCTTGCTGAAGTTCATAGCTATACTCACCTTTAAGCACCTTTATGCCCTGCCTTAAGTTAAACCGTCGATTCCAGCGCTTAAAAAAGGCCAGAATACTCCTCTCTCCTTCGGGCTCCTTTACCGCCTCTTTATTGCATATATCACACCCTGCGCAGTAGTCAGCATCATGTCCGAGGAGTTTCAACAGCGCCTTTCTGCGGCAGATCCCCTTTAAACAGACATTATGTAACAACCATACAAAACGCTGCCTAAGAAAATCATCATCTATCCTGTCGGCAAAGTTAATATCCTGGATTGAATAAAGCATAAGAGCGCGAGCCGGTTTCCCGTCACGTCCCGCCCTGCCCGATTCCTGCAGATAGGCTTCAACCGACGGCGGTACGTCAACATGAATTATTGTGCGGATATCGGACTTATCCACACCCATTCCGTAAGCTGAAGTAGATACAAGAATTCCCGAGGCGGAATCAAAAAACCATTGTTCAATATTTTTTCTTTCCGCTCCGTTCAAACCCGCATGATAAAAATAAATTTCCCTGCCCGGAAGACGTCGGCGCAACAGTCGAGCGTACTGCTCCGCCCCGGTTCTACTCCTAGAAAATACGACCAGTGGTTTCTTTTCCAGCGAACAAGCTTTAACAAGTACTTTTGTTTTGGAAATTACAGGTACTGTTTTATAATAAATATTGGGTCTATCAGGAAGATCAGCCACAACCTGAGGACAACGTGCCTTAAACAGGATGTCTTGAATCCGCTCAATCACCGTAGCTGAAGCCGTCGCAGTAAAAGCGGTGACCAGGCTTGAACTAAATGCCGCCACAATATCACTCATGGCGAGATAAGCCGGCCGGAACCTCTCTCCCCACTCACTCACGCAGTGAGCTTCATCGAATACCAGATGAGTTATTGTTAAGCGCTTTAGGCTTCCCAGCACACTTTTAAGCAAAATAACTTCAGGAGTGGCAAATACAATCTTTACCTTGTCCTGCCTGATTCTTTTATAAAGGCAGATTCGTTCCGCTTGCTTTTGCCCTCCCTTTAATACTCCGATCGTGTTCTTAATCTGTTCTAGCCTTCGTACATGATCGTGTAACAGCGAAAGCAAAGGCACAACAACCAGTGTGGCTCCTTTAAAGAATTGTGCTGCAAGTTGAAAACAGAGTGATTTTCCCGCTCCGGTCGGCAAAATAACAATTTGGTCTACTTGATCCAGGGTATTGGCAATAACCAATCGTTGATACGGATAGAGATAATCAATACCATAACTATTTTTAGCGGCGGTCACGACCGGATCTTCTGTAAGATCAGTATTAAACCTTGCAGAAGAACGGGATTTTTCCATCACAATACTCCTTCAACCCGCATAAGCCTGCTAAATTCCTCTTTAAAATTAGGAAACAAATCTTTGGCAGGGGATCGTTTCTGTAAAAACAGGTTGTGCTCACTATTTAAAATAAGCAGATGCACAACAGGATGAATCAGATCAGGATTGCCGTGGCATTGACTTCGTGTAGCTTTGCCGATAATTTCTCCTTGGCTGTTTATAAGTGGAAGATACTCCATATTTTATGATTCTCATTTCTAAAATTCAATTTTTGTCATAAAAAACAAGCCGCTTATATTTTCGCCTTGAGTGCCTTTAAGGTCCGTAGCCCAGACAAGTTTTTCCGCCAATGGTTCGTTTCCCGCGCCTTCCGGTATTATTACATAACCCAGGGCAAATTCCACCATTCCTAATTTTAACAATACAGCGATTTCACAGTTTGCCAGCAGTGAGGGTGCTTCTTCATACACAGATAGTACAGAGGCAACTCCAAATCCCAATACTGATATCGGCCATACTTCAAACGCAGCGGACACACCCCTAAAGGCTTGGCCAGTAACTTCTACCTGTGCGTCCCTTCCGAATCGTCCTTCCGCTGCCAGAGAGGCTTTTACAGCAAGCTCTTCCTCGGTATACGCACATGCAACTCCCGCTCCCCAGCTGATCAATTCATTAAAACCCTGGGCGAATCCAAAATCCACATCTAAACCGGCAATAATATTCAGATTCTGATTGATGTAAAATTCATATCCAACAGTGGCTCCGAAATGTCCGATCGCACTGCTTCCGTCATCCGCCGCTTCCACAGCCAACTCAAAAAGCACAGGATCTATCTTTCCATACAGACTTACGAGTGTGTGGGGCCATGCTTTGTCCAGTTGGGAAGTCGCGACAACCGCTCTTAAACCGATAAGTGCCATCTCATAATCAATACAGACACCCCAGTCCTCAACCTCCATCCGGGACACGTCTTCCAATTCATGATGCGTTATCCTGGCAGGATCTAAATCTTCCTTGTCAACCAGGCCCACTGTTAACGTGGTAGAAAGAGGAAACGCTTCAATTCCCAGCGTGTTCAGCACATCAACGCTTACCTGGGCTTTATGCAACCGGATAACATCCACGATTTCTTGGTTACTCATATCCATAAGATTAACATCATGTCTGGCAATAACTCCTATTTCTACCTGAGTAAACGTATATGGATTTATTTTTAAGGTGAGGAAGGAATCGTCAATACTGTGATTTTGGATTACATCATTTTCATCCTCACCCAGCACCCACTTGTACAGAAATTTTCCCGATATACTGAATTGAGAAAAGGCAGATAATGAAAGTAACAGGGATATAACTATGACGCAGAAAAACTTTTTAATTGTTCCCTCCTTGTATATTCTTTATAAGAATGAATCACTCTTGTTGTCAAGGCTTTTACGAGATTCAATATAATATTAATCAAATTGGATTATTTTTGAAAAGTTCACTCTTGCAAAGAGCATTAAAACCATACTAATATATGGGCTATGCAGGAACTTACAAAGCGAATCAGTGGTGATTGGGCAGATATCACAAAATCAGCGTTACTCGTTCGTGATCTGATTGAGTATTTCAATTTGAACAATGATGATCTCAATCAATATATTACTGGATTGAAATTTGCAGTCGAATCGGGGATAACCGAGTATAAAACCTCTCTGCTTAATCCCCTGTTTACTATTTTGGCGGAGATGAAATTTAAATCTTTCAGTTTTGATGAGCTTAAAACCAAAAGCAGAGATTTAGGCGCATTGGTATTCCTCATTCTCATTCAGCGTTTATTTTCTTCGGGTTCATTAAGCTTTTCCTTTTCCAAGGATTCACATGCGGCTTCAGACGGACATAATGACATTAATGAAATAATCGCCGATGTTCTCTCCAAGATTAAGGAAGATCCGCAGTATAAAAACAAACAGGAAGTGAAAAAGATTCTCACTCAGATTTATATTTATAAACGAGAACGGGAAACCATGAACAAGCTTTCACCGAACATCAAAGATAAAAAGAAGGCTCAAGCCTTTTATAGTAATTTTAGAATGACCTTTAATAAGATCTTTGAAAACATCCAAAAGAATTATGCGGAGTTAATCAACAAGGAAAAAAGAGAAAGCTTGAAAGATATTGATAAAAATATATTAGCCAACATACCCTTAAAACAGTTAGTACCGCTGTATACAAAACAGGCAAGAGAATTCTCACGGATTCGTTCGACTTTGGCTTTTGCTTTGGACGATAAATATAAAACAAGAGAAATTCTGGTAAATATCGCAAAACAAAAGGATGCTTTTTTAGACCTGATAGATCAGGAATTTTCAGCCTTTAAAAAAATCTGTCAATCATTGCACGTAACAAAACCTGAAGACTATGCACTTAAGCTTAGTCTTTCCTTGGCTTCCGAATTAGCATCCGTATTGGAAAAAATAGTACAAAAAGAGGAAGAACAGCCGGAGGAAGAATCTTAGAAGTCCGGTAGCATAAAGCTTGAAACCTTAAGCCCATCCATATCTTTATTTACTTCGGTATTATATGGATCAATAACCCTTCTTCCGTTAACAAGAAAATAATAGTGATGACGGCCCGGATATAATTTTAAGGTAATAGAATAAAATCCGGGGGTAACCTCGGAAAGCTTGTATGTAAAAGGATCCCAATTATTGAAATCCCCGGCAATAAACACCATACTTTCGCTTTCTGCTTTTAAATTGAACTTAACCATGCCGTTCGGCAGTATTTCGGGACTGATGATAAATCTTGGCAATCTCTTCTGTAAAAAAAGCAGAGAATGTTTAATTCCCAGCTCGTCTTCCTCCGACTCCGGATTAAACGGATCAGCTATCCATAATCCGTCTATGACTATACGATATTTTAAGACACTCACATCTTCCGGCATAGGAAGAACAAGCACAAAAAGGCCTCTGGCGTTTTTTGTATAATAATGCAAAATCCGGTAATTCTCATGTGCAAAACGCGCACCCACAAAATACACTTGTTCCTTGGTCTGATAGGTAAAAATAATGGAATCGTCATAGATCTCAGGTGGTCCTGCCGCATTAATATCCTGCACATAAACATAAAGTGACGTGGCATTACGGGCGAATACGGCCAGGGGTAGAGAAAATAATAGAAAAAATACCAAAATGCTTTTAAGTTTTTTCATTATTTTGCTATACTAGACTTCTCGGGAAAAAAATGCAATTGCTTAAGTATATTGCGGTAAACCGCAATCGAGTATTGGTATAAGATAGCTAAGAATTATGCTGTAATTTACCGAACTTTGATATAGAGAAGTAAATGCCACGCTTAGATGATATAGAACAGTTTAAAGAGGTACTGGACTCCCTTGGTTCGGAAAAGGAAATTCTTTCAAGCATGGGCGAAGAACTGGAAGACATCCAACCCCCCGAGCAGGGTCTGTCATCCGACTTAACCGATCTCTTAGGTATTGCCGACCAGGAAGCCGAAACTCCCCAGTCAACCGAACCGGAACCTCCTCCCCTGCCCGCTGAACCCGAGCCTACACCCCCGATTTCCGAGGGAGAACCTTTTGATATCGCCGATTTGGACAGTCTGTTAAAGACCGATCAGCCGGAACAGCCCGCTACAGCGGACATAACAACCGAAGAACCGGCCGAAACGGCTCCGCCGCTCCCAACAGCAGAACCGGAAGCAGAAATCACGACGGCTCCGGCCGAACCTCCTCCCATAGAAGAATCTGCGGCCACCGAGCAAGGCCCTATTCCACCTTTAAGCCAAGGATTCTCAATTGATTTGGATAAAGAATTCCCAACCGAAGAAATCCCTCCGGTGGAGGGCGCGGATCTAGCGGAATTCGAACTACCGGATATATCCGATATTACGGAACCGCCTGCCCAAGACAAAGAGACAGCAGCCCCTGATCTTGAAGAAGATGCATTTGCCGGATTAGCCGATCTGGATAGCGGAGTTGCTCCTCCTCCTGAGGTACCGCAAGCCGAACCTCCGGCGGTTGCAGAAACTCCGACTGAAGAGTCGTTTGAGATACCGCCTCTTGAAACACAGCCTTCCGAAGATCAGGCTTTGGAACCTCCTGAAGGTGAAATGCCTTCCATGGAAACAGAGCCTTCCGAAGATTTCGCACTCGATGAATTTGCTCTACCTGATTTCGGAGAGGAATACGGTATAAGCCAAGAGATCCCTCCTCCTGAGGAACCTTCCATGGAACCTGCTCTAGAACCACCGGTCCAGGAACAAGAAATCTCATTGCCGGTAGCCGGAGAACTGCCGGAAGCAGTAGAAGATCTCAAACTAACTGAAAGGGAGTTTAAAAACCTACAACAAACTCTCATCAGTTTACCGCGAAATCTTAAAATAATAATTGAAGAATTAATAGGAGAAAAAGAGCTCAAAGGCAACAACTTACGCAAGCTCTTGGATCTGCTGATAGAGGGTCAGCCTCCCAGAGAAATAGCCGCTTTTGTTAGCACAATAATCGGTAAAAAAATAACCCTTCCCAAACGATACGAAAAAAAGACAGGTATCGCCTTTGAACGTGAAAAAGAAAGTCTTGCGTATATTTTCAAACGCAAGTTAGGGCCTGCTTTCATAATCGCAGCAGTCGCCATATTTGCCCTCATAGCCTTAGCCTTATTCGGGTATCAGTTTATCTACCAGCCGCTTGCCGCATTGTCCGTATATCAGGAAGGATATGATGCCATTGCCGAGAACAAATTCGATTATTCAGTGCAAAAATTCAATGAAGCATCCGCGATATGGGATTATAAAGATCAATACTATCGGTTTGCCCAAGCCTATATCAAAAAGGAAAAATACAATCTTGCCGTACAAAAGTACGAAACTCTCCTAAAGAAATATCCTTATGATGAAAAGGGTGCTCTGGATTATGCCCATTTCTTATCATCAAGGGGAGATATTTCAAAAGCTGATTTCAGGAAGGCGCAGGATATTATAAACCAGCATATTCTGGACAGAGAACTATTTCACTACAAAGGTCTTATGGCCCTTGGAGACAATTATTTACGGTGGGGAGACGCGGATAACACGCACTATGAAGACGCACTCCGTACATACCAGCAACTCCATGAAAGATATCCGGGTGAAGATGAGGTAATGCTGCGGCTGCTTAATTATTTTATTCACGTAAACAATCCCGTGCAGGTAGATTGGTATAAAAACTACTTTAGGGACAAACAGTATACACCGGTAGACCCTGAAATCTACGCGCGCTTGGCGGGTTATCTGATTGATCGGGGTGATATGGAAGATGTGAAAGATATACTCTCCAAAACCATAGAGGCTGACAGCAAACTGCCTGAAAGTTACTATGAACTTGCGCGTTATTACGACCGGCTTCATCAAACAGAATTAGAAAAAATGGTGCTTGAAGGTAATCCGGAAACAAAAGAGGACGATCTTCCTGAAATATTTAAAAAATATTTTGAGGATAATCCGCACAAAAGAACAGCAGCGGAAAGAGTTAAAAAATACATTCTCACATATAATATGTTGGGGGAGTACTACTACAACAAGCAGGAGTTCCCCGATCCCACGGAAGCGGAAAAATATTTTAGTCAGGCCATAACTCTTTACGAAGCCGCGAGACGGAATAAGGAGGTAGGTGTTGATAAAGAGTTCGGCAAAATTTACGCCAATCTCGGTGATATCTATTATTATGTGGATGAACATGACACCCTGGCCTTGGAGATGTATACTCAAGCGGAAAACAGCCTGTATAACGCCCCTGCCATGAAATACAAAAAGGGCTATATCTATTATAAGAGAAGAGATTATGAAAACGCCCTGCTTGAATTTTATGGAGCATCAGCGGATTTAAGGAACAATCATGCCATTCTCTTCGCTTTAGCTAACACTTTGTATAAAAGAAAAGCCTACTCATCCGCTTTGGGTAACTATATTTATTTGCTTGGTTTGCTTGAGGATGAGAAAAACGCCATTGCCATATTACGCCCTGAGGATAATCCCCTTCATAACGCATTGATGGAAAAATACTACATCACCCATAATAATTTGGGAGTTACTTATTTTCAGCTTTCCCAAACTCTCAGCGATCCGGAAAAACTTACTCAGGCCCTTGTGGAATTGGAGAACTCGGCGGAAATCTTTGACGTATTGTCACGCAATCCTGACAGTATGGCACGGCTGGAAAGTACAAAAACAGCTACCGAATCAACAAGAGTAAAAAAACCCGCGCCCGAACCTTACGCAAATATGGATATTATTATGCATTCCAAGAATATTGAATTGATTATTTATGAAGATCTGCCTATGGACATCGAACAGAAGCGCTTTCGGAAAAAGGATCAACTCTAAACATCTGCATTTAAAATTACTTATCTACATCAATCATCCAGCCGTATTTATCTTCTTTTGCACCATACTGAATACCCTTCAACGTAATAAGCAGCGTATGAGAAATCTCACCGATTTTTTTATTATTAAATACAGCGGTCTTTCCCTGATGGGTTATGGATTCAATGTAGGACACACCCGCGGCGGTTCCGGTTACAAATACTTCTTTTGACTCGGACATTGCCTCATCAATCGAGATTCGCCTCTCTTGGGTTTTTAATCCCAGGTCCTCCGCAATTGTTAAAACGGATTTCCTGGTAATCCCCGGAAGAATAGTATCCTCCAGATTTGGCGTTACCAATGTATCGTCTTTTAGGAGAAAAAAGATATTACACGATGAACCTTCCTCAACATAGTTACGCTCATAAGCATCAAGAAAAATGGCTTCCATATAACCATTAGCTTCTGCGTTCTTTTTTGCTAAGATTGCAATAACATAGTTTGCATTACACTTTATGGAACCCGTACCATGCGGTGTGGCTCTAATCATATCGGTTGTGACTGCGGACGGAGTATCGGCCATAAAATAAGCGCCTACTGTCGTGGTGACAATGACAACCCAGGGATATTTACTTATTCCAAGTCCGATAGAAGATTCGGCATAAGTAAAGGGTCTTATATATACGGAATGGCCGAATATAAAATCTTCTTTTTCCCACGCAGGATCAAATTGAGGAGTAAAGCCCATTTTTTTATTTTTGGAAACGATTTTTATTACCGCATTAACAAAAAGTTCCTTGGGAAACACCGGCATCATCAAGCCTCGCATGGATTTCTCCATGCGCATCGCGTTTTCTATGGGACGAAATAATTTAAGGCTGCCGTCCTTTTGAGGAAAGGCTTTTAAACCTTCAAAACATCCCACCCCGTATTGAGTCGTATAATTAACCAGGGGAAGCTCCGGGAAAGAGTTCCTTTTAAGAATGAGCTCCAAACGCTCATCTTTGGACAGTGATTCCTCTTCTTCTCTGGACAGGTGAGGCATATCTTTGAATTCTTCCAGCCATTTGTTATCAGCCTGATATTTTGCTAAATATACACTGGGATTTATTTCAAGTGTAAAACCCTTCGGCATCTTACTACTCCTACGACAATATCAATTGATTTTAGTTTACTCTTGTTTAATGGTCAAGTTTTTTTTAAAAAAATAAAAGTTTACCCCAGCTGATTCTCATTGTGTACAATAAATAATCGTTAATATATAAAAAATTGTAATAAAGTGCTAAAATAGTAGTACGTAAAGATGAGGTAGCTTTATGAAAAAATATATTATTATTCTGGCAGGCGGAGCGGGGACGAGGCTGTGGCCCGCTTCACGGGCAGCTTATCCCAAACAGTTTTTAGAATTCGATACCGGGATTTCATTATATCAGCGAACATTGAAACGGGCTTTAAGGCTGAAGGACTTTGAGGCAATAATAGTTGTCACCCATAAAGATCATGTTGCCGGGATTGGATCGCAAAGCAAAGAAATACTAGACAGGGCGACTCCGCAGAGAGAAGTACATATTCTTCCGGAGCCTGTTGGAAAAAATACTGCACCCGCTATTGCCTATGCCTGCGCCTATTTGAACAGCGTGGACCAGACACAGTCGGAGCTTGTAGTACTGCCCGCGGATCATCTAATAGAACCGTTGACAGCCTTTCAATCGGATGTAAAAAAAGCCCTTGCCCTGGCAGCCTCAGACTTTCTGGTGACGTTTGGCGTACCTCCCAAAAAACCTGATACCGGTTACGGCTATATAAAAGCGGGGAAACCTATACAAGGCGGATATTATGCCCTGGAGTTTACGGAAAAACCGGACAAAATACGCGCCCGCTCATTCTTAGAACAAGGAAATTACTATTGGAATTCCGGAATGTTCACCTTCAAACAAGAATTATTTATGCAGGAACTTATGCGCTATAACGGCGGCATTATAAAACCGCTGTCGGCGATCGACTTTACATTTCCTCCTCGTAAAGATAGGAATCTGACAATCCTGCCCCTGCAAACAACAATAGAAAAAGCGTATGCAAAAATACAAAAAATATCAGTAGATCACGCGCTGCTGGAAAAAAGCAAGAAACGAGCTATGGTAAAAGCAAGTTTCAACTGGAGTGATGTAGGCAGCTGGGATGAAGTGGCGCTCAAGTTTAAAGTGACCCGGGGGAAACAGTTCTCGACGGAGTCTAAAAATAATTACGTTTTTTCTGATCTTCCGGTCGCTTTAGTGGGAGTGGAGAATCTCAATGTAATAGTAAAAAATAATATTGTTCTTATTTCCAAACAGGGAAGTTCCCAGCTTGTAAAAAAGACAGTGGATCATATTGAAGCAAAGGGTTTCAAAGAATTGCTTTAATCTATGATTTCTCTAAATTAATCAGGTTTGCTTTTTGGGTCTGTACAAAATTAGGTAACTTTCCGGCGTCAACATAAGCCCTGATGTCTCCTGATTTTATCCAGATCCAATCTCCGGGTGTAAGAGCCTTTTTCCTGTCAAGATCGGAAAAATACCAGCCCCGTTCAATTTCCTGCTCATCTATTTCTTCGACAATATTAATGGGCGGCAGCTGGAATTCGTCTTCAGGCCAGTAACCGTAAGCCCTCCCGGCATTTTCACGCAAAACAAATTGATAAATCTGATTTTCTATAATCACTAATTCAAAAAAAGGGGGAAGCTCATTATTATTAATATACAAATGTCCCATAGATAGTTCATTAATCGTACCGGCATTTTTTAAAGATATTTTATGCTCAACAGATACATTTAATGAATTACAGCTTGTTCCAACGGTTAAACAAGCTAACATAATAAACATATAGATAACAAACCATTTTTTCATTGCCTTTAAAATCCTCCTTCTCTTAATTTTTTAGTAACTGAATATGGTCTAACGGCGAATTTTTATAGTACAACTCTGCTTAAAAAAAATCAAGCAGAAAAATTTTTATAAGATTTTAATATCCAGATATTTCTTACATTGACAGTTCAATAGTGCGAATATTATTCAGTATCTCAAGCAGCTGCCTAATTAAATGTAATATCTTCTCCCAATCCTTTACAAGCAGCGGGTTCTCCCTGCCTCCGATAAAACCGATATTTGAAATTGTATCATATTTCCCGCCCATTTCACTATACAGAACCCCGTTTACAAGTAATTTAAGTGTTTGCAGATAGGATGTGGTTTGGTCCAGGATTTCACGGGCTTGGCTGTCTATTTTTTTAAAAAGCATTTGGGTATTTTTTAATTCAATTTTGGGAGGTGATTTGTTTTCGGTAATTTTTTCCAATTTCAAAGCATATTCTCCTTCAGGAGGCGTGAGTTTTTTCTCAAAAGCCGTTATGGTATTACCCAGATTGCTGACATAATTAAAACAATCTGTGAATTCAACTCTGTTTGAATCTTTGTAAAACTCCCCGTTTACCAAGAGGATTTTTAGGGGTCTGAGCATAATACCGGGAAACATGTTGAGCGCGAACCCTTTGATAAGCGCCAGCGAACGCCAATGCCCTATAACAAGCTCACGTCCGTAGTAATGGGGGTGGTAATACTTTACCTGAGGAAAATCCTTTACTTTCAAAAACTCCAAGACTTGCTCTTCAATTTTATTAATCCGCATTTTATTCATATACTCTTTATAAAGCCCACCCAGTCTGGTCAGCCAGTAATTTTTATACAATACCAGCCAGTCCTCACCTCCCTTAAGAGCTTCGATGGAAAAACAATAGTTTTTCTTTACTATTTTGAGCAGAATAACTAAAGGAATCTTTTTATTGAATAGTCTTATTTTAACCAATGCTTCTTCTGTGCGTTTAAACTCCTCCGTTAACTGATCCTCCAAATTAAAATCACTCTCTTCAAGATTATCCTCATTGAAATAAAGAAAAACCGCCTTCAGTGCGCTAACCGAAGGAGGTACCACAACACTTTGCATTATTTCAGCCAAATCAACCAGTTTCTTGGAGATGTCCGAGAATTCACAGCTTAGTTTTCCTTTAAAATGATTGTAGTTAAAACGTTCCAGGAGTTCTTCAAAGGGAAACATACAGAACGAATAGAGGTAATAGAGTGCTTGGGAGTCCAGATATGTTTTTTTTCTTTCTTCTTCGGGAATATTGTCCAGAATATCCCGCAGGCGTCTCTCCATTTCAAGTTTGATATTGGGATCTTCCTTGCCGCTTGTTTCAGCGATAATCCTGCGCGGATTCACTTCGTTCACCAACCGTTCATGTGTGGACGGCAGTTCAAAACTTCCTAAAAACGCGATAAAATTGGATTTTTCCTTACCAAAACATTTTAACATGGCATTTTTAAAAAAAAACGCCGCTTTTGAAAGTTCATCCAGCTCATTTTTCATCTCTTCCAAAAAGAGTGAATACTTAAAATCAACAAGTCCGTGCGTTTGATGCGCTATCTGTTTCTTAAGCCGGTTTAATAAGACTTCCTCAAGTATTTCCTGTTTCTTCTTACCTGCAAACAGAGCCTTTAAAAAAAGCAGTATTTTTTTAAACAAACTCAAATGCTCATACACAGCCTGGATGTCGTCTTGAGTTTTTTCCGGTAGGATTGTTATTAACGGCTCCTGAGAGATTTTAGCGGAACGCTCAATTCGCTCAAGCAGCTCCTTGCGCTGAGTAAGGCTGAGTTCCTGTACCAATCTGTCAAAGCTTGAAAGTTCTGCCATAGCTCCTCTAATGTAAAATACTAGAGTAATGTGCGCTTACAGTCAAGGAAAAATAATGAATCGCTATCACCAATATACTAAAATGAGAATTGCCGCAGCTATACCGGCAATTGAGTTATATTTTGAAAATTGATAAGATTATCTTTTCTTTCCTGTTTCATTTTTTCCGCATTGGTTAATATCACCGTGCTGCCGTAAGTAAATTGTGCCAACAGTCTTTCAGCACGCGCTGTTATCTCTTTTTTATGAACTTTCAGGATATACTCACGGTTTTTCTGACGGATTTCATCACTCATTTTAAGAAGCTTTCTTTTAAAAGCGATAAAGCCCCTCTCATGTGGTCTGTGCGGTATTTCATATCCGGACACGGTTCCGATAATTGCTTTTTCCAGGTCACTGCGTTCGATTTTAGCCCTTGCCAGGTCCTGCAGAACATCCTTAAATGCATTCAAGGTAGTAGAAACATTGGGGTCCCTATAAGAAGAAAAACAAAACAGTTTTTCAAATCCCAACGGCAGTGAAAATACTCCATAAGCACCGCCGCGCATACGCACTCTTTCCCACAGATAGCTTGTTTTCAAAATATGCCCCATTACGGATTCAGCAGCATACTCTCTGGTACCGAATACAGCCCCGGGCAGAGCATGCGCCACAAAATTGATGCTCGCTGAAAACACGAATGTTTCAAAAAGACTGGGTTCCCCGCTTCGTACTACTTCGGACTTTTGCTCAAACTCAAGCTCAATTTCCGGTACCGCGGCTAATTCCTTATCCAGACACGTTATTATTTCCTGCACATTATTCTCTTGAGCGGTAATATTTATTTTCAATCTGAATGCGGAAAGCAGAAATTCACGAATCTTATCCAAACAGCGCGCGGTTTCCTCTAATTTACCGTCAAGATCAATGCATAACTCGTGTAGAAACAGGAACTGCTCAAGTCCATCCCATCTCTCTTGAACTGCCACAACAGGAGACAGTTTACTGCCCGCCCTCACCATGGCATAGTGATGACCTTGCGGTATCAGCGAGGCTTTGTAATCATTATACATCTCCTGAATAACATCCTTAAGATGCGCCAGGTCTTTAAAATCCGCCTGGCGAAGTAATTCACAAGCAATCCCGATACCGGGCTTCAGCCTGCCGTTATGCAGCTTAAGCCGGAAGATAATCTGTTCGGTTTTTTGCTTTTCTGCCGACACATTATGGGCCAACAGCTCGCCATGGAAACCGCCTGTCAGGCGCGCCAGTTTACGCTGGACATCGTAGTACTTCACATCAGGCAGTCCGGCCTTTGTGAGCATTTTTCCGAACAGAGGGAGAAACAGACTCAAACCGTTATCTATTCCTTCTGTGCAAAAAGCAAAATCCAGATACGTGATATCATTCGTGGCCATAGGATGCAAATAAAGCTTGATTCCCTGCCCGAGTTCAGCCTCCGTTCCCTCAATATGCTCCACCTGCGCGGGTAGATCTTGTAAGTGCAAATACGGGATCTTTTTGATCTCTTCCTGCGGCTCCTTTTTTTCCTGAAATGATTTCAAGGCCGCTACGAATGAAATAAGCTCTTGCTTTTTTTCCTCTGTCAATGTGCGTTCCACACTTTTTATATACTCTTTTAACCTTAGCTTATCCCGATCAGTAAGTTCCGGGTCGGGAACCACAAGCACCGTGCTGCGGTGAGGATTGGTTAAAAGATATCTATGCACAAATCTCTCGAGAAAACCTTGATTATTGTCCAAGCTCTTCTCTATCCGCTTTAAATGAGTTTTAAACGCCAGCGTTTCTTCCGGCGGTATACCGTGCAGCCAACCTCTGAGAATTCTCCGCAGCAGCCTTAGACCGTACGGAACACTTCCTCCTCTGATTTCACGAATTTGAAAGGTAACCCGGTTTAGCGCGGCTTGGATAAGTTCCGAGTCAATTTTTTTTGTATAGAGTTCATGGAGGGTTTCAACTATGAGATTTTCCAGTGCTTGGCAGCGATTCCGATTCGTGCCCCTCAAACCGACGGTAAATACCATCTGCCTCAGTTCTGTTTCCAATCCGCTGTAAGGATAAACATCCTGACCCAATCCGGACTCAACCAATGCCTTGTGCAAAGGTGATCCCGCATTACCGACCAGTATCTCAGATATAAGGTCCCAAAGCAGAATATTAAACCCTTCGGTCGCCTGCGACAGGGTCCAGTTGACCGTAATCGTCGTGAGCGCATCAAGCTTCTGCCCTTTTTTACACGGATAGCTTTGCTGAATGCGTATGGGAGCCGTAAACGGTTTTTGCAGGGGAATGGCGGAGTCCACCGCTATTTTTTTAAAATGCTTTAGGAACTTGGATTCCACAAATTCCAAATGCTTTTCGGTGGGGAGGTTGCCGTAAAAATAGATCTTACAATTCGAGGGATGATAGTAAAAGCGATGAAAGTCCAAAAAATCATTATAGTCAAGTTTAAGAATGCTGAAAGGTTCCCCTCCGGAATCAAATCCATACGGAGTGTCCGGAAACAAGGAACGCAGAGACCATTCCGCTGCGATAGATTCCTGACTTGAATAGTTGCCCTTCATCTCGTTATATACCACGCCGACCACCTTCAATTCACTCTTAGCATCATTAAACGTGCTAAACTCCAGATGATGCCCCTCTTGGGCAAAGACCTCCTTTTTAAGCAGCGGGAAAAACACGGCATCGCCATAAACCGTCAAAATATTATAGAAATCCTTTTCATGTATACTGCTGGCGGGATACATGGTCTTATCGGGAAAGGTAATGGCATTGAGGAATGTTTTCATGCTTCCCTTAAGCAGTGCCACAAAAGGATCCTTCAAGGGAAAGCGTTTTGAACCGCATAGAACCGAGTGTTCAAGAATATGAGCAACACCGCTCGAGTTAAACGGCGGAGTGCGAAAGTTAAAAGAAAAAACATTTTCCTTATCTTCATTATATAAGTGAAACAGCTCACAACCTGTGGCTTTGTGGGTAAGGGTGATACCTATCGATGCCAGTTCATCCAGTTCGGTAACCCTGTCCACCCGAAAACCGTGAAGCTCCTGACCCGGGGTTAATTCACTCCGCATATGCTGCTCCTTATTTTATTTTATTCGAATCTTATACTAATTATCACCTCTCCTGCAACAGGTTCCGCCTTGTAAAGGGCGGGCTCAAATTCAACCGCTTTTACCGCGTCAAACGCGGCCTTGTCCAAAGCGGAAAACCCGCTGGACTGTATCAATTCCACGGTTTCCACGATTCCCAGCGCGTTCACCCGCACTTTATACAGAACCACTCCTCGTTCTTTTCGCAGTTGTGCGCCCAGCGGGTATACCGGACTTATTTTCGTAACCGGCCGGGGACTCCGATAAAAAGGATCCCCCTCCTTTTTTGCGGAGCCGTATTCACCGGGCACATCGGTATATTTCGTGCTTACGGCATTCCGTGCTTTCTCGCTACTCTTATCTGCTGTCTTGTCTTTCCTGTAATCCACCTGCTTGAAACTGCCGGCAGGATCATTCTCTACGGTGCGCTGGGCGGGCGAAAGAATTTCCATATGCAAAGCATGCGGCCGGATTCCGGCCATAGGCTTTTCCGGACTACCGACGCCGCATGCGCGTACCAACAGTTCTCCGGCGCATATAATGGTTGTGTGTATGAGTATTGCGATGAAAAACGCATACACATATCTTTTACAAATTTTCATTCACCGTCTTTCCGGTCCTGCACCTGAAAAAAAACCTGTTCCACTCCCTGCGCCCGCAGCTCTGCCAGCAGTTCCACGGCCGGCCCCAGGCCGGCATTGCGGTCTCCCTGAATGTGTACAGGCAGATTACTCTGCTTATGACGCCTGCTCACGGCAGGTACCAGCTGCTCCAATTCAAACGATTCGCCATCCAGAAAAAACTGCCCCTGATGTGTAAGTGTAATGATTATACCTTGCTGCCGAGATATTCCTTGGGCTCTGGGCAGATTCACGCCCAGGGATTTTTGTACGGCCATGGAGAGCATGGCGTAGATAAAAAAGACAAGTAATAAAAACACTACATCAATCAACGCGATTAATTCGATATTAATCCGCTTGTCTTCATAGCCTGTGTTGACTTTCACTTTTCGTTTCCTTTTTTAAGTGCTGCTTCCAGACGGCTTCCACCGTGCTGGATGAGATCCGCGTTTTTTTGTACAAGGTGGATAAAAAAATTATACGGTACCAGTGTAACTATAGCGATTAACAAACCGAAGGCCGTGGTGAGCAGAGCTTCGGCGATACCGTTTACCACTCCCTGAGGCTCGGCAATTCCTTTAAGACCCAGAATATTGAAAGAGTCAATAATGCCGATTACCGTACCTAAAATTCCAAGTAATGGGGCAACCGCTATGATGGTTTCCATTACACGCAGACCGCGCTTCATGGTTATAATAAACTCAGAGGCTTTTAGTTCCATACTTTGCTTTATCTGCCGAGAAGGCGAAGTAAGACCACAGAAGAGGACACGGGATAACATATCCGACTTTTCATTAAAAAGCTTGAGTGCCGCTGCTTTTTTTTTCTTTTCCGTCAATTGCAGCACGTTGTTTATAAACCGGTGATCTTTCTTTTTATATTCCCGCAGCCAGAATATTATTCTTTCAATGGTTACAGTAAGCGAGCATAATGAACAGATAAGGAGCGGCCACATGAGCGGGCCGCCCTTATGAAACACATCTATAATAAAATTCATAATTCCAGACCGTATGATACAGAAATTTTCCAGTTAAATCCAGGCTCCGGGTAGTAACCGCCCCAGGATACCAATGTGGCGTAACTATTATCCAATATGTTTTTAAAATTACACATTATCTGCAGTTTGCCAGGCATGAAGTCAACCGTGTATTTAACAAAACCATTAAGTAAGAAGTAGTCCTCTATTACATCACTTGTATTACTGAAATCTCCTCCCTGAAAACAGATACCCCTATAGTGCAGTGAAGATCCCAGTGAAAAGCCCAAAGGTAAAGTGAAGGTTATCTCCGTATATATGTCATTCTCCGGCACTAATGGAATGAATTTTCCTTCATTATCACCGGCGATAAACGTAGCGTACGTATAGGTATAATTTCCGGAAATTATCAGAAAGTTTTCTATTTCAATGCTAACTCCCGCTTCACCGCCGATCCGTCGAGTCCGGTCCATATTCTCGTTTCGCATTGTCATATTATTGAAAGCTATCTCATTTTCCATTTCCAGATAAAACAGATTGATATACATGGTCAGCATATCATCAAATAACTTAAGCTCGGAACCAGTTTCAATGTTGTAGCCATATTCCGCTTCAATATCATCATACACCTGATCCGAACCGAATCCATAGTAGCTTACTTGTTCATCGATAAAGGGGTAGCGATATACTCTTTCAAAGCGGCTGTAAAGCTTCGATTGGGGAAGGAATTCCCACACAACTCCCGCGTCCCAGACAAAGGCATGATGTACTTTTTCATCATCAAGATCAGTTCCGAGAGAGGCGTCGGCAGCGATCTGAGTAAATTCATAGCGTATACCGGCGTTAAGATGTAACGTTTCGGACAGGGAAAGCTTATTATTTAAATATCCGCTGTAACTACTTTTAATAATAAGTACAGCAAGATTTTTCGTATCCCTGTCCACATCATCATAGCGGTTAAAATCAAATATATCCCATGACAGATCCGCGCCGGCAGTCAGGCTGTTGCTGCAGCCGGCCACTAAAAAATCAGTATTCAAACGAGGCGCGGCTCCCAAAGCATGTAAGATTTTATCTGTAAACGTCGGAGGAAAGTAACTGGGCATATCATCCTGCATTATTTTCAGATTATAAAACACATCCGTTTGCAGCTGTCCCCATTCACCAAGCAAAGCCTGGACACTCAGCATACTATTGAGAGTATGATTTTCCGTTTTATCATTACTATATATAGGCAAACTCTGAGTCGGATCATCCTCCATTTCAGCCTGTGTTAAACTCCCGGGCAGCTCGCTCGATAACCACTCGTAAGACAGGGTAAGAGTACTGTAGAGGGTACTACCCATATCCAAACCCAGTTCAAGACCTGCGCCTATTGACTCCAAAGCCGAATGCTCCCGGTAACCAAGGGTGCCTGTGTGCTCGGCATTTATAACAAGATCAAAAGGACCTATGTTTCCCGTTACACCCAATCGCTCCTGATTGTCAAAAAAACTGCCCGCGGAAGCAAAAGCATCTAGTTTTACCTGCTCACTCCCCTTTTTAGTGATGATGTTCACTACACCTCCCACCGCGTGATCACCGTAAAGCACGCTGTTTCCGCCGTGTACAATTTCAATCCGCTCGATATTTTCAATCGGCACCTGCAGCCAGTTGATACCTGCCATATCCGGTTGGTTGAGTCTTCTGCCGTCAAGCAACACCAATACCCGCCCGTGTGAATTCTCTCCAAAACCGCGCATGGATATTTCCGCTCGCGCCGCATTGCCGTTTGTACTGCGGAAGCTTACACCGGACAGTACCTCCAAAGCGTCTACCACCGTGTCGTTACCTTTGGCCTTAAGCTCTTCCGCCGTAATAACCGTTACGTGAGCGGGTATTTTAGTGGTTTCTGTTTCCACCCTATCCGCGGTTACCACGACCTCAATATCGGGCTCTGTTTGTGTTTGCCCTTGTTCTTGCGACCAGGCCGGGCTTACAGTCCACATTGTGCTGATGCATAAGATAAGCACGCACATGCTCTGTGTTTTTGAAAAAGTTGTGAAAAATTTCATAAAATTTCTCCTTCCTCGAGGTTTTTGCTTTTAGGAGGGTTTCCTGGCTTCCGGATCTTCTTAGTAAAGGCGCCTTCTCATCAAGCACTCAAAATGTTAAATGCCCGACAATGGCATAACTGCCCTTTTCATCCCCGGATACAGTGGCGGGACCGCTGCGGATTCACACCGCATTCCGCTCTCCCAAAACAGTAGCTAATATATTACATATACCTGCAACATAGATTTGTCAATGGAAAATAACAACTTATTCATATATCTTTAAAAAAAATGCCGCATACTTTAGATTAAGATGATGTAATAAACAAATGTCTTTTTTTAAAACCAACTGATTGAAAATAAAGATTCAAGCGTTCATACTTTACAGGAAAGATTGGAATAGGAATCTACGAGACCGCGTTATGCATATCCCGATTCGTACCTGTTTGGTGTTTTTGCCAAACCAAAAGCAGTTCTTCCCATTTTGACTGGAGGTATTTTTTAAACTCATACTCCTCTTGATAATCCCAGGCTATTTCCTCAACCGCGATGCTGATATCAGTAAAACGTTTACTGACGTTTTGCAGCAGCTCCCTGCTAAAAACAAGCTGCTCGGGTATCCCAAACCCGGGACTAAAAAGCGACTGCTTTAATCCCACAAGTACATCCTGGGTACCCGCTTCCCAAGCAACCTGTTTTTCATCACCTTTTGTCTTAAGCAGGTACTCATAATCCCCTTTTAATTTTTCAACCAGATAAGCGGTAATCGGCTCCTGTTTTCCTTTAATATTAATCTTTCCCAGTTCCGTGCATTGAATATAATTTTTTATTTCATTATAAGTTGAATAGGTAATCAAAACATCTCCGGGATTGGCCGCTGTTTCCATACGCGAAGCTATATTCACGACATCGCCGAAAATATCATCATGTTTACGAATAACAACACCGGTATTTATCCCAATGCGTACCTGAAATTTCTCCTGCTCCACTTTATACTGGTTATGCTCAATGATCTTTGTCTGTATTTCCAAGGCCGAAAGCACCGCGTTCAGAGGATGCTTAAATACAGAGAGCATCCCATCACCCATTTTTTTTAAGAGTGTTCCCTTAAAATTGCGGAGAATGGGTATCACGATACCTTCAAATGACTGGATAAGACCGATTAGAGTACTTGAATCGACCAGTGATGATTTTTCAGTATAACTCGCTATGTCGATAAAAAACACAGTAAGAATCTGAGTATTTTCCCTTTTAAAAATAAACTCGCGTTTGGGCTGTTCGATAAGCGTACTTACTTTATCTGTTTTGGCGACCGGCCTTTCAGAGGTTTTAATTACCTTTTCCTGTTGTTGTTTTAATATTTCCAACAGGATCTTTCTGATCTGTTCCGCGAAGCTCCCGTTAACCACATCATTTAAAATGTCGCGCAAGGTGATCTGCAATTCTTTATCATTTATAAATATTGCTTTAAGTAACAGAGAGATTACTTCATATGAAAACGGTTTTTCAAGCCTTTTTAAAAGCTTTGGAGCTTCTTTAAATTTGGACCCTTTAAAATAATCACTCAATATTTCTATGGCATAATCATCCTTAAGGGAAAGCAGGGCCACAAGCGCCTGCTGTTTAATATCACTGTCTTTATCATCAAGCAGCAAGTAAAATCTGTTTATAAGCAACTCGGGCGGAACGGTTTTATCCGTTAAAGCTATATTCTTTAACGTGTTGATGGCCAGACCCTTCAAAAAAGCATCCTTCTGTAACGTTAAATCAAGTAAAGGCTGAAAAATACTCGCGTCCGAGCATTGAACAATAATATTTTTAAGTTTTTCTTTTAATTCGTCCGGCAGTTCACCTTTAATTATCAATCTTAACATGAACAGGTAAATTCCCTTAACCCTGCACAACTCCATTGCTTGCAGAGATTCTATAACCAGTTCTTTTATCGTCGTAGGTATATTGCTTTTCACAAGCAGGTCAACCAGACTGCGGATAAAAAGTCCGGGGCTTAAGTAACGCACCCCCCGTATATATCCTCTTAAACCGGGCAGGTTTTTCCCCGCACCGGAAAAATATTGTAACGCTCCGTCTACTGTGGTTTTATCGTAGAGTTGACAAAGACTGACAATGCTTGTTTCTTCCAAGAAGACAATATGCTCTTTACGGGCGAAATCCAGTATGTTTTGTAACAGCTTTATTGTGGTTTTAACATTTAAATCTCCCGCCAGCCGCACAAATCTATTTAAGCGTCTTAATTTGAAGGGACGTTTGAAATCTATTTTATTAAGTATATTTATAATCTGGAGGCTGATAGATTTTTTCTGCATGTTCAAGAGGGGGATACAGGCACTAAAACGGTTTTTTTCTTCGTCTGTTGCGTTTTTCAACACTATTCTAACACTCTCGATAAGCTCAAGCTTGCTGAATCTAAGACTCCCTCTCAAGTATTCCTTAATATCAAGCAGTAATATTTCGTCTCCGTAGCGCTCGATTAAATTAGCAAAAATAACTATCAGAAGCATATCCTTTTGCGTAACATCGCTAATGGAGATAAAATTCTTTCTCACGTTATTGAACAATGCTTCCAAATGGGCCAGGGTAATTACAGAGAGTTCATTGAGCAGATACGGCTGCTCATTTTTTATTTCCGCGATTACCTGTTCCAAACTATCCCCGGTAAGTGCTTCCAACTCTTTATCAAAGTAAGGCAGAATAAGCAGCGATTTGAAAACATTAAGCGGATATTGGATACCGGCTTTATACTCCAATATTGATTTCAGCAGAGAATTAAGAACAGTCTTGTCTCCTTTTTTTAATCTTTCTAAAATGAATTTACTTTCCGGTCTCTTTTTATGAATAAGATATGCGCCTAAAAAAGGACCTAACATGTGCGGAGAAAAGGTATCCGCCTTTTCAATAAGATATTCAACAAAGGAAGCAGCTGTATCATTATGTAAATGAATAATTCCCTTTACAATCTGTTCGCTTATTTCTCCGGAAGTGCCGGTAATTACTCCTTTTAAAAAACCTATATCCTGAGCTTCCATAAGGCCTTGGGCGGCAAGTACTCTTAATTCCATGGCAAGTCCGTTATTATTGACAATCTGCCGGTTCAGGTGCAGGACCTTATTGTTCTGAGGAGCTATTTTATTCAGCGCTTTAACGATTTCCAAACGCATGCTCTGTTCTTGAAAAAAGTTAAAATATTTAACAAGCATATTCACCGAGGAAGGCGCCTTGATTTCAGCAAGGGTTTTAATGGCCGCGATTTTTTGTGCCTGATCGCCTTTTTCTAAGATTCTGTACAAATGCGGAATTGCCAGTTCATTACCTAATGAAGCCGAGGCTGTGATGGCAGACAGACTCACGTCCAAATCCGAATTATAGAACTCTTTTATAAGCACTGAAAATATTTCTTGGTCGTAAAAATTTTTTAACAGGGAAAGAATGGTAATGATACTCTCTTTGGAGAGACTGGGTTTTACTTTTTCCATTTTTATGAATTTTAAGCGAAATCGTTCATTTGGTCAATCAGTGCATCAGCAATTCTCATTTTACCAGATGCGTATCGGGTTATCATGAAAAATGGCGGCGGCGATTCTAAATTTGACCTCTTATAGGGCAAAGCACAAAGTATTGAATGATACGATTCAATATGAATGCTGCAAATTCAGAATCGCTGTCAGTCTATATCATCCCAGACAATCCCTTTGCCTGCCGGGATCCGTCTGCTTGCTTTTTTACCGCAGATTACGCTTAAAAACTCGGGGCTTAATCCGGACGGAAGATTCTTTTCGCTGCGCAGCGGTGCGATGTTTTGCGCGGATAATACTTCACCTTTTTGGATGGTTGTGAGAGCGAGCACAGACCGCCTGGTTGTATTATAATTATCCTTCTCCGAAGCCGCTAATCTTTTTATCCCGTCACCCAGGACCGCGTTTATACGATCCCGGCCGTAGGTTTGGTTTAGATACAGCGACAGATCTTCCAAAGGCAGGGCCTCCGCCCTTCTTATTGCCTTAACCATCCGCTCGAATTCAACCCCGGTTAAAGCAATCGGATCATCCAAAGCAGCGCCTTGCTTACACAGAGTAAAATGTTTTTCCACAATCTTTGCGCCGCACATTATAGCCGCGGTCGGTATCAGCTCCGGATCCAGGGTGTGATCCGATACTCCCACGGGAACTCTCAACAGAGCTTTTAGTGAGGGCAGAACCTTTAAGTTATACTCGTCTTCAGGCGTCGGGTAACTGGTAACACAGTGCAGGAGCGCTACGTTCTGCGTTATGACAGCCAAAGCCTTTTTAATATCATCTAAAGTAGAAACACCTGACGAAAGGATGACAGGTTTGTTTAAATGTGCTATTTCTTTCAGAAGAGGATAATGGTTCAGCTCGGGTGAGGCGACCTTTATCATGCACACATCCAATTCCTTGGCGATTTCCAGACTTTTCCGGCCGAAAACACTGCATAAAAACAGCAGTCCGCGCTGCTCTGCGTGTTCCTTGACGCGGGCATAGTAATCCAATTTTTTTTCACATGTTTTGAAATGTTCATAAAGCGCGATTTTTCCTGACGGAAGCGGAATAACGCCCGAAAGCGGGTGTACGATCTCATCCGCAAACACAATCTGTACTTTTATACAATCGGCTCCTGCTTTTTTTGCCGCGTCGATAAGCTTTCGAGCATACCGAAAATCCTGAGCATATCCCGTACCCAGCTCCGCGATTATGAAACACGGGCAATCCCCGCTTTCCAGCCGCTCATGCAAATTTATAAACTGTTCCATATTAAATCACCTTACTCACACCCTACAAACTTTAAAAAAATATTGCAACATACCGCAAGCTTTGCTGGTGGTATGTGTGGGAGCACAGAGCACGCAATCATGTTGAGTGCTCTGTGCAAGGGGGAAGAAAAAATCACCAACTATTCCATATAAATTTAACCGCCACAATATGTGGTGGCTTTTTCTGAAGTAAATACAGAAAAGAATGCTCGAATACTGACAAAGTATACAAATTCATGTAATTTTAAATTTGTTCGATTATATTTTTTTAGGTTTAATAACGAAATTTCACTTATTTTAGTTAAAAAAGGAACAAATTTAAAATTACTTACTCGACAAGTAAAAAATAATTTTATACAATAGATATATAATCCAAATTAATCTACATACCACCACCCTTGGTGGCGATATGTAGATGGGGCACCCCAAAAGGGTGCAGAGGAGGCGAAAAAGCCACCGCCTGTTTAGCATAATTCTAACCACCAGCATAGACAGTGGCTTTTTCTAAAGTGAAATTTTAATGAAGAGGAGTAAAATATGTTTATAGTATCCTGTGATTCTTGCAGAAAGCAAGTAAAAAATGCTTCGAAAGATGTTAATTATGTAGCTATATTGGATAAAGCTATCTGCATGCCCTGCAAAAAAAGCTTTGAAGACAAAGTCTCTTCAAGCATGTTATCTAAAAGAAAATATTCATTATCAGACTATCAAAAAACATTTCAAGACACACTGAAAAAGATGTGCAAATAATAATAAATAATGAGGGGTTGTCTTAGATAAAAAAGGGCGACCCCTTTTTTAACTCTTTGTGATCTTAGAGAATCCCGTATAAGTGATAAGATTCTGCGGGATTGTTATTTCTCCTTCCTTGGTTTGAAAATTTTCCAAAAGCGCAATAAGCGTTCGTGACACCGCAATCGCCGTCCCGTTGAGCATGTGTACGAATATATTCTCCCCGCCCTGTTTTGTTCTTATCTGCAGCCGCCGAGCCTGAAAATCGGTACAGTTGGAAGTACTGGTAATCTCTCCCCATTCCCCGTTTTCACCCCTGCCGGGCATCCATGCTTCAATATCAAACTTTCTGAACGCCTGATTTCCCAGATCACCGGTACACACATCCACAACCCGGTAAGGTATCCCCAAACCCTGGTAGATCATCTCTTCCAACTCAAGCATATGGTTGTGCAGTACTTCCGACTGTTCCGGCAGGCAGATGATAAACATCTCCAGCTTGCTGAACTGATGGACACGATAAAGCCCTTTGGAATACTGTCCGGCCGCCCCGGCTTCTCTGCGGAAACAATGAGAAAAACCGGCCAGCTTAACGGGGAGTTTCACAGCATCCATGATGCGCTTGGCATAATAGCCCCCCAGTGTGATTTCCGCCGTACCTATCAGACACATTCCCGTATCCTCAAGCGTGTATATATTCGATTCTTCTCCTCTGGGATTGAAACCCAGCCCCGCGGCGATATCCTCGCGCGCGATATCGGGAGTGATAAAGGGAACAAATCCCTGTTTTTGCAGTATGTCCAGTGCGTAGCGTACAAGCGCCAGTTCCAAAATAACAGCCTGATTTTTAAGATAATAGAATTTTTGTCCGGCTACATCCTGGGCGCTTTCAAAATCTATCAAATCAAGATCTTTGCCCAGTTCAAGATGATCCTTATACTTAAAATCAAATTTTGGAACCGTTCCCCAACGCTTTATTTCACGATTGGCACTTTCATCATTGCCAAGAGGAACTTCCGGATGAGTCATGTTGGGAACCTTGGCCGCTTCCTCAAAAAGCCGGTTTTGCATATTTCGATACTCAACCTCCGCTTGGGCGATCGTCTCTTTTAACTCTTTACCCTCCTGTATGAACTCTGCTTTCTGCTTCTGATCGAGTTTACCCTTCATCTTCTGCGCATTCTCATTGCGTGACTGCCTCAGATTATCAATCCGCTGCTGCAGCGCATTTCGTTTGCCGTATAACTCTACCACCAGATCCACGTCAACTTTTACATTACGCCGCTTACTATTGTCTTTTACCTGGTCCGCATTGTCCTTAATAAATTTAAAATCTAACATGCCCCTGATAATAACGCATGCCGATATTGTATGGCAAGCCATTATTTATAATTCCCGGAAAAATCAAGACCGCAGTTGCAAAACTGTGAAAAAAAAAGTAGGATGGGAGCCAAGATCTAGGAAAAGGTGGGAATCATGACCAGTAATATTTCTGTTGTTCCGGTAACCACAAAAAAGCAACACAAGCAATTTATAATGCTGCCCTGGAAGATTTATAAAGATGAACCGCACTGGGTGCCGCAGCTCATCATCGATCAAAAAATGCTTATCAACACCAAGAAAAAGCCCTTTTACGAACACAGCGACCTGGCACTGTTTTTAGCCTACAAAGACAATGAGGTCGTTGGTAGAATAGGCGCAATTATCAATCACATTCATGAAGAAATCTATCATGAAGGCGTGGGGCATTTTGGCTTTTTTGAAGCAGTCAATGATAAAAAGGTCGCGGCAGCCTTGTTTGATGCTGCCGCCGAATGGCTTAAAGCCAAAGGTAAAAAAATTATGCGGGGCCCTGCCAATCCTTCGGTCTGGGATACAAACGGCCTTTTAATTGATGCCTTTGATCTAGATCCTGTTATTCTCACCCCGTACAATCCGCACTATTATATTGAACTCTTTAAAGCCTATGGATTAAAGAAAGTCAGAGACTGGTATGCCTACTGGATGACAAACAAGCAAAAATTCAATCCGAAAGTGGAGCGTGTCGCCAATGCGCTTAAAAAACGAAAAAAAATTACCATCCGTAATGCTGACTTAAAAAAGGTAAAAAAGGAACTAAAGCAGAAGGTAAAAGAAGAGATGGGTCTGTTTAAACTGGTTTTCAATGAAGCATGGGAGGCAAACTGGGAATATGTACCTCTTACAGAGCATGAAATTGATTTTTTAGCCAAGGAGCTTCTTCCCATCGCCGATGAAGAGCTTATTCTCTTTGCCTTTGTGGATGGAGAGTTGGCCGGGTTTTCACTCACGATACCTGATTTTAATCTTGCCCTTAAAAAAATAAACGGCCGTCTCCTCCCCTTTGGTATTTTTAAATTGCTTGCCCATGCGAAAAAAATTAACAGAGTAAGAACCCTGGCTATGGGGATAAGGCCTAAATATCGAAACATGGGAATCGATGCTATTTTCTATCATGAAACCTATGAACGAGGAACAAAAAAGGGGTATACAGAAGGCGAGTTTTCTCTTGTTGTTGAAGACAATTACAATATGCGCAATATTCTGGAGAATATAGGAACAAAAGCCTACAAAACCTTCAGAATGTATGATAAGAAACTATAAAAAGAAAAAGCCACCACTTATTTCCAACTAATTTAAACACAACCATTGATAGTGGCTTCTTAGTAAATAATTCTTGTTTCCGGAGAAAATCATGGCGGCTCTTGAGCAGAACTATCTAACAGCTTCAGACGGTTACAGTCTATTTTACCGCCGTTCTATTCCCAAACACACTCAAGCACATATTATTATGATCCACGGGTACGGAGAACACACGGGCCGGTATCAGCATGTAATGCAACACCTCGCGGACAAAGGATTCGCCTGCTTCGCACCGGATCTGCGCGGACACGGTAATAGTGCAAAACGTCTGGGTTATATAAAAAGCATTGATAGAATAATCCAAGATATATATGAGCTAAAAGAGTTTATTAAAAGAGACAACAGCGCCCGTACTATTTTTCTCTTTGGCCACAGCATGGGAGCCTTGCTCGCCTTGAACTATCTTATCGTGCATCCTAATGAGATCCGGGGCGCGGCGCTTATCGCGCCGATGATAATCATTCCCGATTATATTTCACCGCTTTTAAAAACACTTACCGGTTTAATTTCCGCATTATTTCCCATCCTCCCTATTCAAGATTTTGATACGGCTAAAACCACTCGCGATCCTGAAATTATCGCGGCTGCCGATAAAGATCCTCTCTGCTATCACGGTAAAATCCGAGCCCGCACGGGAGCGGAGATGATGAAGTCCATGGAGTATGTTAATGCGCACCTCGACAGCGTTACCACACCAGTCCTGATCATGCAGGGCAGTGAGGACAAAATACTACCTCCAGAGAGTTCGGGTAAAGTATATCGCATGGTGTCTTCACAGGACAAAACCCTGAAGATTTTCGCCGGCCTCTACCATGAGCTGTTTAATGAACCGGAAAAGGAGGCGGTTTTTAAGTATATTACAGACTGGATTGAGTCGAAACTCAAGTCCTCAGACCACCGGCCAAACAGGGGATCTGAGGGAGAGCACCCCAAAGGGGTGCAGGGCGGCTTTTTCTGAAGTGAAATCATTAGGCGCCGCTGAAATATGTGCTTTGGCCAAAAAGGCAGGATTTCATAAAAGTGAGGTTATTTCCGGAAAGAAAGTATATGAAATCCTTGCTTGTCAACATAATGCTGTTTTTAAACACAACCTTGTTCAAACTGTAACCTCAAGCTTTGGAGATCTTTCCCGACCATTTACAGACTGTTCTCTGCTGGTCTCCGCGCTCTCCTGTCACCGGCAGGAAGCGGACGATCTTTCAACAGCGGATGATCCTCATACCCTCGTCGCTCCCTTTGCCCGCCGCAACTACTACCGGGAGGCGGTAAAAAAAATGCAAAAGATTGCGCGTTCCATAAGGGAACAAACCGGGCTGCCCAAACAATCATTACGCATCTTCTGTAATTCACATGTGCCGGAAAAACTGCTCGGTGCTCTTTCCGGTCTGGGCTTTTACGGAAAAAACAGCCTGCTTATCTGTCCCGGCCTGGGATCACGTCATGTCATCGCCATCCTGCTGCTTCCCTTTAGCATTGATTCCGAAAAGGAGTATAAACCTCCTGAAGTTCCGGGTTTACAGTGCGGTGACTGCACAGCCTGCAGTGACGCCTGTCCCACCCGGGCGCTGCGTGCGCCGGGGAAGCTTGATACCAAACTCTGTTTGCAAAGCCTGAGCACGGAACTCATAATACTGCCTGAAAGATTCAAAACTAAATGGGCCTACCGACTTTACGGCTGTGAATCCTGTCAAAGCGTATGTCCTTATAACAGCGGACTTTCAGAGACTACTGCCGTTGACAGCGGCGCTATCGGACCCAGCGTTTCAATTGCCACACTGCTTCAGCTTTCACTCCCGGAATGGAAAAGCTATTTTAAACATACTCCAATGGGATTATCATGGATACATCCTTATGTCCTGATGAGAAACACTCTTTTAGCGGCCGGAAACAGAAAGAATAAAGCACTCCTGCCGTACCTGCTGCCGTACACCAGGCATGAAAACATGGTCCTGCGTGACGCCGCGCTCTGGGCGAAAAATATGATCGGTGATTAATCTTATAAAGAGAAAATACTCCAAGCTTTTAATAATTCTGTCGTTAATAAAGACAGTATGAAAGCTTTAATTTCCTTAATAATAACAATGACTTTAGGTATTTCGCTTTTTCACTGCGCTCAGCAGGCCCATCTGGCAAACCTGGTCCGGCCGGCTCTGCTTCAGGAGTATTATCTGGTATCGTATTATAGGACTATGGTCTCCTCTGCCCGCACCGTTAGTGCGGCACCTTCTTCACGTACCGCTTTGAAGTCTTTTCCGCATTTTAAACCTTTACCGCAGCGGAAAAATGTTTTGGTTTTAGGCAGTGAGCGGCTGTTTGAACCGGAATATTTTAAGCTCATAGCAGGCAAGAACATTGCAATAATGGCCAATCAAACCACAAAGCGTACCGTGGACAGACTTATCTCCGACTCCCGTACCAATTTAATGGCAATCTTTGCGCCGGAGCACGGTTTCGATGGAGTTACAAAGGCGGGCAAAGATGTACTCAATTCCCAATACAATGGCATCCCGGTCTACGGTAGATACGGAGGAGGGGATGACACCAGAAGAATCCCCTTGGAACTGCTGGAGGGCATCGACGTGCTGCTCTTTGAAATCCAGGATATCGGAACCAGACACTATACTTATATTTCTTCCATGTATTTGGCCATGGATTCGGCAGCCGATGCCGGTATTCCTTTTATTGTTCTTGACCGGCCTGTAGGAGTAAACGGTGTTCAGATCGAGGGACCGCTTTTGGATGCCGAATATCAAACCTTTATCGGAGTAGGCCGGCTTCCCAACCGCTACGGCATGACCATCGGGGAACTGGCGCTTTTTTTTAAACATGAATCGCAGTTTATGGATGGTCCGCGTTATCCCAGAAAAACAGAACAGGACGCTTACTATAATATAAAGGACCTGGAGCTGATTATCATACCCATGGAAAACTACAACCGTTCCCTCTACTATGATGAAATATATAAAAGCGAAGAATGGATCTGTCCGTCGCCTAACATTCCCAATATGCAGGCAGCGCTTTGTTACGTAGGCACAGGACTCCTGAACGGAAATACGATCAGAGAAATGGTGAAGGGCTATAATCAATTTGATCACATCTCCTTTCCCTTCATTAAAGAGTACGACAACATGGCAGACTTTTTAAATCAGGCAAAAGCGCACTACAGTTTCCCGGGAGTAGAACTGAAGATTATTACAGATAAAAATACCGGGATCCCCAATGTGCTGTTTCTTGACGTAACGGATCGCTCACAGTTTAATCCTACTTTGACTGTTCTGGCACTTATGTACATGCAAGCCGTACTGTATCCTGAAATCCCCTTTCTTACCTCTACCCAAGCCGAGTATATGTTCACTATTTCCCATGGGAATTCCTGGTTCCTGCAAACCCTTCTCGACAAAGAAAATCTTTCCGAATTCAAGGATATCGCAGCCCAGGCAGAAGGGGGAATTAATGAGTTTAAGCTTATTCGCAAAAAATATCTCCTGTATTAAAATTTAATTGCAAATTTCAATACTTACTTTAAACTAGTAAGAAAAGCGGGTAAAAATGCAGAAAATAGAGAATCAAGAATATTTTAATGAATTAAAACAACTCATTATTTTTAAATATATCAAGGAGAACGATCTTAAAAAAATAATGAGTTTGGGTGAGGTCGTCAGCTTCCAGCCGGGAGAAAAAATAATCTCCAAAGGAGAAATCAGCCCGCACCTTTACGCGGTATTGCAGGGCACTGTGCATGTTACCGTGCCGGAAAAAGGCAACAAAGACGTTTTTATCTGCTCCATCGGCAAAGGCGATGTGTTCGGGGAAGCCGGTATATTTCTCAAAGTAAAGCGCACCGCCGATGTAGTGAGTTCGGATCACGTGATAACATTTATGGTCCATCGTGAACAGATAATCGATTTCATCAAATCGAATCCCGAAGTGGGAATAAAGATCCTGATGCTTATTATCTACAGTCTCTTAAGAAAACTTAAAGAAGCCAATCTGGAGATTGCCTTCGAGCGCAAAGCCGATATTAAACAAAGCGATATCGATTCCATGGTCGAAGAGATCATGCAGAATTGACAATTTTATAGCCACTCATAAAAATCAGTAAATCAAAAATTCCCGTCTTGTCAAAGTTATGCTTTTCATAGTATATTTGAATTAATGACTTTCG
Source organism: Spirochaetales bacterium (assembly GCA_016930675.1). Classification (GTDB taxonomy): domain Bacteria; phylum Spirochaetota; class Spirochaetia; order SZUA-6; family RPPD01; genus JAFGGG01. The sequence continues at coordinate 53,695 of JAFGGG010000006.1, read as the reverse complement.
GGGCAAGGTGAAATTCCTGACCGGCGGTAAATAGCAGAGGCTATAAGCCCGCGAGCTTTAAAACGAAAAAGCGTCAGCTTTGCTGGCCGCTTTTTCGGAAACAAAAGCCGATTCGGTGTAAATCCGAAGCCGACAGTACAGTCTGGATGGGAGAAGGTCTCTGAGTAGCTTTTTTTATAAAAGTTTTTTCCGACATTTCTCCCGCATGTAATATAATCCCCGCAGTGAACAGAGAATGAGATTATTATGAAAAAATTTGTGCCCGCTAAAAAATACATGAACCTGTGTTTTGCTCTGGCTAAAAAAGCCTGCGGCCGCACCTCTCCTAATCCCTTGGTGGGGGCGGTAATTGTAAAAAACAATACCATAATCGGACAAGGGTATCACACGAAAGCCGGTGCTCCGCATGCTGAAATCGAAGCGCTAACCCAGGCGGGCAAAAGCGCGCGCGGAGCCGTACTCTATGTCAATATTGAGCCCTGCTGCCATTACGGTAAAACCCCTCCCTGCACGGAGATGATAATCCGGGCGGGAATCGGCAAGGTTGTCATAGCCATGCAGGATCCGAATCCGCTTGTGTCAGGTAATGGGATAAAACAATTGCAGGAGGCGGGGATTAGCGTAGAGCAGGGATTATTAAAAGCACAGGCCAGAAAACTCAATGAGGTGTTTATTAAATATATCACCAAGAAAAGACCGTTTGTGGTGCTGAAAACCGCCATCAGTCTGGATGGCAGGATAGCCACCTTTACGGGAGACAGTAAGTGGATAACCGGTGAAAAAGCCCGCAACTACGCCCATACATTGCGGTCATACTATGACGCGGTGTTGGTGGGAATCGGCACGGTACTTAAAGACGATCCTTTGCTGAACTACCGGGGCCGGATAAAAAACATAACTCAGCCCGTCCGTGTAATTGTGGACAGCTCGGCCAAAATTCCTATAGAATGCTCACTTTTAAAAACCACAAAAAAAATACGTACTATTATAGCGGTAACGAAATATGCCGTGGCCTCCAAATTAAAAAAACTCACTAACGCGGGCGCGGAAGTATTGTTAACCGAAAGCCATAATGACCGGGTGAATCTTGACGATCTGCTCAATAAATTGGGCAGCATGGGCATTACCTCCGTGCTTGTGGAAGGCGGCGGAGAGCTTAACGCTTCATTCATTAATAACGATCTGGTGGATAAACTCTTGATTTTTATAGCTCCCAAAATAATCGGCGGAGCGCGGGCGGTATCCTTCGTACAGGGAAAAGGCTCGGCCAAGCTTTCCGACTGTTATCTGTGCGAACAGCCAAAGTTAAAACGCTTCGGCCAAGATGTTTTACTTGAAACATATCCGTTAAAAGCAGCAAGAGGTACAAGCTGATGTTTACGGGCATTATTGAAGAAATCGGAACCGTTCACGCCCTCAATCAAAGCGGTTCCAGCTGGAAGCTGGAAATCACCGCGCAGCGTTCGCTGCAAGATCTTGCCGTGGGCGATAGTATCAGTATAAACGGCGCATGCCATACTGTGACTAAATTAAATCCCGACTCCTTCCATGTGGATGTGACGCCGGAAACCAGGCGGGTGTCCACATTGGGAAGATTTAACATAAATAAAAAGGTAAATTTGGAAAAAGCGCTTACTCTGACCAAACCATTGGGCGGTCATCTTGTGCAGGGTCATGTGGACAGCGTGGGCAAGATTAACGCTATTCGTAAACAGGGGAACGCTGCTGTTTTTGAAATACAGTTTCCCGCTGCTTTCAGAAAATATGTGGCGGTAAAAGGCTCGATCTGCATAGACGGCATAAGTCTGACCATCGCCGGGTGCACGCAGAACAGTCTCACCATCTCCGTCATTCCCCATACTGTCCGAGAAACAACGCTTCAATTTAATAAGGTTTCCGATCAGGTGAACCTGGAATTTGATATTATCGCCAAGTATGTGGAAAGTCTTTCCTGTTTTGGAGAATCCAAGGCAGAGAAAAGCGAATTAAGTTTAACATATCTTAAGAACAGGGGTTTTTAATGCATAAAGATTTTTTAACCATTGAAAAGACAATCGAGTATTTCAAACAGGGCAAGCTGATCATTATTGTGGATGACGAACAGCGGGAAAATGAAGGGGATCTGATCTGCGCGGCGGAAAAGGTAACTCCCGAAATAATAAATTTTATGGCCACGTACGGCAAAGGCCTGATCTGCGTTCCCATGAAAAGCGAACGGCTGGACAAGCTGGACCTGCCGCCTATGGTGGCGGCGAACACCGGCCCCCATAAAACAGCCTTTTCGATATCGGTTGACGTCAAGACCTGCAAGACAGGCATTTCCGCTTATGAGCGCTGCGAGACCATAAAAGCGCTGATTAATCCGGACACCAGGGCGGAAGATCTGGTACGGCCCGGGCATATCTTTCCTTTGCGCGCTTTTGAAGGCGGTGTGCTAAAAAGAGCAGGGCACACCGAAGCCGCATTGGATCTGGCCGAACGGGCGGGCATGTATCCGGCCGGCGTGATCTGTGAAATCATGGCTGCAGACGGGAGTATGGCCCGCCTGCCCCAGCTGCGTGAGTTCGCACAAAATCACAATCTGGAAATCACCAGCATCGCCGAGCTTATCAAATACCGGATGCAGAAGGAGCATCTGGTACGCAAAACAGCTGAAGTAAATCTTCCCACAAAATACGGAGAGTTCAAGGCTTTGGTGTATGAAACCGAACTGGACAATCAACATCACATTGCATTGGTTAAGGGAAACATAAAGACCAAAAAAGAAGTATTGGTACGTGTACACTCGGAATGCCTTACCGGTGACGTATTCGGCTCCCTGCGCTGTGATTGCGGAGAACAGTTCGCCGAAGCCGCGCGCATAATTCAAAAACGGGGCTGCGGAGTTCTGCTTTACATGCGCCAGGAAGGACGCGGAATAGGACTTGTGAACAAAATGAAAGCATATGAGCTGCAGGAAAAAGGTCATGATACGGTGGAAGCCAATAGACAACTGGGATTTGCTCCCGATCTGCGCGATTACGGCATCGGAGCCCAGATTCTGGTGGATATCGGGCTTTCACAGATTCATCTGTTAACAAACAATCCGCGTAAGGTAGCGGGCCTTTCCGGTTACGGATTAAAAATTACAAAACGTATCCCTTTAGAGGTTAAACCCAGTGCCCAAAATATTTTTTACCTACAGACAAAAAGAGATAAATTGGGGCACATGCTGTCAAGATTAGACAAACAGGAAGGAGCAGTTAATGAATACAAATAAAACTACTATTATTGAAGGCAGTTTTGAAGGCAAGGGACTAAAGATTGCGATTGTGGCCTCACGGTTCAATGAGTTTATCACCCAAAAACTTTTACAGGGTGCCATGGACTGCCTGCTGCGTCATAATGTTTCGGAAGCGGACGTTACGCTTGTCTGGGTACCGGGATCATTTGAAATACCCCTGGCCGCCGACTGCCTGGCCAAATCAAAGCAGTATAATGCGGTCATCTGCCTGGGCACCATTATTCGCGGAGAAACTCCGCATTTTCAGTATGTGGCTTCGGAAACCACAAAAGGCGTGGCCAAAGTCATGCTGGACAATAATCTGCCGGTTATTTTCGGCGTACTCACTACTGATAATATCGAGCAGGCTGTAAACAGGGCGGGAACAAAGTCAGGGAATAAAGGTTTTAATGCCGCTCAAAGCGCTTTGGAAATGGCCAATCTGTTGAAACAGATTGGTAAAAAGTCATAAAATATCATATAAACATATCTATGACACAAAACAAAATCAGCCGGGCTTTTTGTCCTGGGCATATCACAGGATTTTTTCACATCTGCGACCAAAGTCCGGATCCGCTTTTGAAGGGATCGCTGGGAGCGGGATTTTCACTCACCCATGGAGCAACCACTCTTGTCCGAAGCGGCGGGAGTAAAGACTTATCCGTAATCACTCTCAACGGTCAAAGAACAACACAGGCTGTGGTTTCCCAAACCGTTATCGATCTGTTCTTTGCTCACATAAATAGCAGACCCCAGCCGTTAACAGTTGATCATCGGTTTACCATACCCATGGGCGCGGGATTCGGTTCCAGCGGCGCCGGAGCCTTAAGTCTGGCCTACGCCCTGAACGAACATTTCTCCAATCCGCTTACTCAAGAAGAGGCGGCCAGGATAGCGCATCTGGCCGAAGTGCAGTGTAAAACCGGGCTGGGAACGGTGATCGCGGAAACCGTAGGCGGATTGGAAATCCGCACAGAAGCCGGCGGGCCCGGCAGCGGAAAGATAGAGACCATACCTGTGCCTGAAGATATTGAAGTCCTAAGCCTGGTATTCGGTCCTTTGTCCACAAAAAAGGCGCTTAACCATCCGGTTACCAGAAAAAAAGTAAACACTCTCGGAAAAGTTTTGGTAGCACGCTTTTCGCGCGATCCCACCCTCAAAGCTTTTCTTGACTGCTCCCGTGAGTTCGCCGAATATACAGGGTTGATAACCGGACGCGTACGCAAGATAATGTCTCTATGTGATGCCCGGGATTTTCGATGCAGTATGCCCATGTTCGGAGAAGGAGTATTCACCCTGGCCCCTAAAAAGCATACTGCGGCGATTTTAGCCATTTTTGGCAACTTTACAACGGGAGCTGTAATAATAAAAAGCAAGATAAGCGCTCAAGGAGGAAAAGTAATCCATGCCACATGATATCCCTGAATCTCATCCGCGCCGTATTTCACTGCTTACCCGCGATAAACTTATTTCGGGCTTTGACAACAAGCTGGTGGCGACCGCGGGCCTGATCGCCCACGGACGCGGCGAGGCCTTTGATTATCTTTTGGGTGAAGTGACCACAAAACCCGCTCAAGAATCGATTGAGGCAGCCGCGGCCCTGCTCTTAAGCGCGGAGAACGCTGTCGTTTCGGTAAACGGGAATGTAGCCGCTCTCACTCCTAAACAAGTGGTCACGCTGGCCGGATTGACATCCGCCGCTGTAGAAGTCAATCTGTTCTATCGGTCGTTAAAGCGCGAACATGCCATCCGGGAGGTCCTCATGGCGGCGGGCGCGGAGCAGGTACTGGGTGTGGGCAAGGCTGCCAGCGCTTCCATACCCAACCTTGAAAGTGAGCGCGGCAAAGTTGATCCGCGGGGAATTGAAAAGGCGGATGTGGTTCTGGTGGCATTAGAGGATGGTGACAGGACCGAACATCTTGTTAAGCTGGGTAAAAAAGTAATTGCCATTGATCTAAATCCCTTTTCCAGAACCGCCCAGTATGCTCAGATTAGTATCGTGGACAACCTGGTCAGAGCAATGCCCGCCCTTATTAAAAAAGCACAAGAGTTTTTAGTTAAAAAATTTAGTCAACAAGACTTGGAAAAAAAAGTAAAAGCATATAATAATAAAAAAACATTGGGTAAATCGATTGCATTGATAAATCAGAGATTAACAGACCTGGCGCGAAAAGGAGTGTTTTTATAATGTCGCTTAAAAAACTCTGTACAGCTTTAAAAGGTAAAAAAAAGCTGGTTATGCTCACGGCGTACGACGCACAGATCGCCCGTATTTTGAGCGGGACGGATCTTGATCTGATACTTGTGGGAGATACCTTGGGTGTCGTATTTCAAGGTTATAAAACCACACATGGCGTTACCATGGCGGACATGCTCTATCACACAAAGGCGGTGGTGCGGGGCGCGGGCTTAAAACCGGTGATAGGTGATATGCCCATCAACTCCTATACAACAGAGCGAGAGGCTGTTCGTAATGCGGGCCTCTTCCTGGAAGCCGGCGCAAAAGCCGTAAAAATTGAAGGCAACAAGCCGCATATCATCAAAGCCCTTAACCATGAGGGAATCGAAGTTATGGGGCATGTAGGATTATTACCGCAGACCGCCCAACGTTACCGGGTACAGGGAAAAACGGACGATGACGCCAAAAGGATTCTATACGACGCATTGGAACTCGCGAAAAGCGATATTTTCGCTTTGGTATTGGAGTGCATACCTGAAAGCCTGGCAAAAAAAATCACCGAGTCCGTGACTATTCCCACAATCGGGATCGGAGCGGGACCGTACTGCGATGGACAAGTGCTGGTTATCAATGATATGTTGGGCATGGATGAGGAGTACATGCCCAAATTTGTAAAGCATTATGCGGAACTCACGCAGACAATCAGCAGTGCCGCCAGACAATTTATCGAGGATGTGAGAATGGGGAAATTCCCGGATTCATCTCACACCTATCATTAAAGGAAACCGGATGCAGGATTCAGGGCTTTCACAACAAGAGATCAAACAGAAACTGGAAAAACTGCTGCAGCAGGACCTCTCTTTTTCTCATGGTAGAATACTAGGTTCCATGTGTACGATGCCTCATAATTTTGCCAAGGAAATTTTTACCGCGTATATTGATAAAAATGTAGGTGATCCCGGGCTCTTTCCCGCTACCGCCGAACTGGAGGATCAAACAATCTCAATGTTGGGAGATCTGCTTTCCAACAGATCAGCCGCTGGTTTCATCCTGACCGGCGGCAGTGAAGCCAACATCCTGGCGCTTTGGACAGCCAAAACCCTGTACAAAAACAAAGGAAATGAGGTGTTGATACCTGAATCAGCCCATTTCTCCTTTGATAAAGCTGCTTCGTTATTGGACCTGCGCATTAAAAAGATCACCCTGGATAAAAACTACGCTGTGAACATCGAGGAACTGAAAAATCAGATCTCCCCGAATACCATAGCCCTTGTGGGTATCGCCGGCACCACGGCCCTGGGTGTGGTAGATCCGATTCCCGAACTCTCCCGCGTTGCACAGGAACATGATCTCTACTTACATGTGGATGCCGCCTTCGGCGGTTTTGTGCTTCCGTTTTTACACCGGATCGGCAGATCCGGTGTACCGTTCGATTTCAGTCTGCCCGGGGTCTGTTCGATTACGATCGATCCTCATAAGATGGGTATGTCCGTAATTCCCAGCGGCGGAATTCTCTACCGTTCCGCACGCATTGCCTCAGCCGTAAAAGTCTTTGTACCCTATCTCTCCGGAGGTGAAACAGCTCTGGCCACCATCGTCGGTACGCGTTCAGGCGCGTCCGTGCTCGCGACGTGGGCAATGTTAAAACATTTCGGCAGGCAGGGTTACACGGAAGTTGTCAAACGCTGTATGGAACTTACTGATTACCTGGCAGCGGCTGTAAAAGAAATCACCGAACTCTCCCTTTTAGCAGAACCGGTTTTAAATATTGTCGGTATCACATCCAACATCATCTCAATTCAAGAGCTTGCCAAGAACTTAAGAAAAAAGGGATGGGCTCTTTCTCTATTCGATAAACATATCAGGATAGTATTGATGCCGCATCTTAAACATGAGCATATTCAAAAATTTATCGTTCACCTTAAAGAAACCGTACTGAATATTAAAGCCACAAATAAGATTTGACACTATTCTGAATGATCATTAAACCTGGCTTTGATCTCATTAAACCGGGCGTGGATTTTCATAAACACATCCACAATCGCGGGATCAAAGGTTTTGCCCTTTTCACCCGTTATTATTTTAACCGCCTCTTCATGTGACACCGCCTTTTTATATGGCCGATTCGAGACAAGAGCGTCGTACACATCGCAAAGCGCGATCAGACGCGCGGAAAGCGGTATCTTTTCTCCATACAACCCGGCGGGATACCCTGTACCGTCCCATTTTTCATGATGCGACATGGCAATTTCCCTGCCCAGGCTTAAAATATCCTTTTTACCCTTAAAAGAGTTTAATGCCTCTCCTACCACGAGTGTATGCTTTTTTACTTTTTCGTACTCTTCGTCCGTGAGTTGGGATGGTTTTAAAAGAATAGAATCGGGAACTCTCACTTTACCTATGTCGTGCAGCACGGCTGCTATGGCAATATCTTCGATATACTTCTTGGTAAGATGCACATCACGTTCCTTAAAAATGGAATAATACTGTTGGGCTAATGCCCGGGCGTAATGCTCGATACGCTCCAGATGTTTACCGGTAGAATGATCATGTATCTCAACCAGCTTGGCCAGACTGTAAATGGTGTCTTTTGTCTCTATCTTCATCTCTTTAATAATCGTAAACAGGGTGGCGATATAGTACTCCCGGTTTTTTACGGCGCGGATGATTTCCGTTCTGTCACGAACAATACCTACTACCAATGGAGCATCCCTTAAATCGAAGCGCATCATTTTTAACTCAAAATGCTTTTTTTTCTTTGACTCCGATAAATATTCAAAATAGAGTACACTCAGCTTTTTTTCTCCGTCAAACATCTGTTTTAAGGCTTTTTTAATGTCTGCGGATTTTACAACCTTCAAAAAATTATACTTTTTATACGTCTCATATTCGATTTGAAACATCTTGCACAAAATGGGGTTTACAAAGGTAAATTGTAATTTTTTATTTATTTCGAAAATTCCGTCAAAACTGGCATCCACAATCGCATTCAGCTTTCCATGCTCAGTACATAGAATTTCTATGGTTGTTAACATTTCTTCTCTGGTCATTTCACTCTCTATACATATTAACGGACAGTTTGGAAAAAAGCAAATAGAGAAAAAACATTTACTGCAATTCCAAATATTTCCATTTAGAATTGCAGAAGCATTTAACTTGACTATTTTTTAATTAGGCTTTATAAAAAAAATAACCACCAAGTGCGCGAAGAACACGAAGCATTAAAGAAAGGAAATAACAATGATCAATCTCGATTTTAAAAAATTAGGCGGTTTGGTACCGGCAATAGCTCAGGACAACACAACGAATGAGATTCTTATGCAGGCTTTTATGAACAAAGAGGCCTGGGAACTCACTCTGAAAACAGGGATTGCCCATTATTACAGCCGCTCTCGCAGCACACTTTGGAAAAAAGGTGAGACATCCGGAAATATTCAGTTGGTAAAAGAAATACGAGTAGACTGCGATGAAGACTGCGTACTCTTAAAAGTAATCCAAAAAGGTGAAGCCGCCTGTCATACAGGCAAGCGGAGTTGTTTCTACAGAATTGTAAAAGACGGACAGTTAATTGTCGATGAGAAAAAGTAGACAAAGTTAAATAGATAAAAATTAATTGGAGTAGGCATATGTCGGACAAGGTTCTAAAAATCGGAATCCCCAAAGGCAGCCTGGAAAGCGCTACCATAGAGCTCTTTCAAAAGGCAGGCTGGAGGATATCTGTTTCATCCAGAAACTACTTCCCCTCGATTGACGATCCTGAACTATCCTGCGCCCTGGTGCGCGCCCAGGAAATGTCCCGCTACGTGGAGATGGGCACTCTGGATGTGGGCCTTACCGGGATTGATTGGGTGCTGGAAAACGAATCCAAAGTCGAATTTGTGGCCGATCTGGTGTATTCAAAAGTAAGCACAAAAAAGGCCAGATGGGTGCTGGCCGTGCCCAACGATTCGGGTATTTCCACTATTGAGGACTGCAAAGGCAAGCGAATTTCCACGGAACTGGTTAATTTCACCCGCACCTACTTCAAAGAGAGAAATATTCCGGTTGACATCGAGTTTTCCTGGGGCGCCACGGAAGCCAAGGTCGTCGAAGGTTTGGTGGACGGTATTGTGGAGGTCACGGAAACCGGCAGTACCATCCGGGCGCACGGATTAAAGATAATTCACACGCTGCTGGAAACAAACACCAAGCTTATCGCTAATAAAAAAAGTATGAAAGACGCCTGGAAACGTACCAAAATCCGTCAGATCGCGCTGCTTTTACAAGGCGCCCTGAATGCCGAGAACATGGTCGGCTTGAAAATGAACATCCCGAAAATCAAGCTGGAGGCAGTCATAAAGATTCTTCCCAGTATTACCGCGCCTACCATCTCCGCCCTGCACGATCCGGACTGGGTTTCCGCTGAAACCGTAATCAATGAATCCATCGTAAGAGAGATTATACCTCAGCTGATTTCTATCGGTGCGGACGGCATTATCGAATATCCGCTGAACAAGATAGTCTGCAAAAAAGACGCTATTGATTAATACAATTGAATATCTCTCACAGAGTTCACGGAGGACACAGAGATATTGATTTGGTTATTAAAAATATCATTCCGTCTTTTTTTTATAATTATAATCTCAGTTATTTGTTTTGTATCGATTTCCTGTGCCACCTACCATTATGATACCGGATTTTTTAACAATTACCCCGATCTGGAACAGACCGAGCAGTTTACAACATACTTATCCCGAAAGTACCCTCATCTTGTTAAACTGCATGCACTAGGTCTTACTGCAGAAGGCAGAACCATTTGGGCGCTGCATATAGGCAGTGATAAATACCCGCAATCACACAAACCCGCGCTTCTATTTACGGGGCTTGTTCACAGTGACGAGTGGATCTCCCTCCCCGTTATATTATACCTTGTTCATAAATTCACAAGCACATACGAATATGATCAAGACATTCAGCATATTATGGACCGTGCATCCCTCTGGTTTATTCCTGTTGTCAATCCCGACGGATACGTGTACAGCCGCTCCGGCGACCGTAACTGGCGTAAAAACAGAGCACGTTACGGGAACTCTTTCAGCGGTGTGGATATTAACCGTAATTTCGACGTGATGTGGGATATTAAGGGCGGGTTCAGTAAAGATCCGGCTTCACGCTTTTACAGAGGCCCGTCTCCGGCTTCAGAACCCGAAACAAAGGCCCTGCAGGAGCTGGCCGCACGCGTTCATTTTCAGGCTGCCGTGGACTTCCACAGTTTCGGACAGTATATTCTCTACCCCAACGGATATTCACGTACACAATGCCCGGATGACGAGCTTTTCAGACAGATGGCTGCCCGGATGGCACAGGAGATAATAAATGACGGCGGCTCTGTATATACACCCTTGCAGATGTGCAGGATCTACCCGAAAGCACTTCCGTCGGGAACACTTATGGATTATCTCTATGCAACATACCACACATTGGCCTTTACTATTGAACTGCCTCCGAAAACAAAGAAGCTGGGCGGCGTATGCCCCGCGGCCGGATATATTTTGAGCGCGGGCAATGAAAGTCTTTCCGCATTCAGGGTTTTATGCAGGTGGATTATTGAGCGGGAAAACTCATCTTATAATTAAAACGTGCATGAATAATCACCGCGTATACTGTCTCAACTCATTCACATTCACCAGTTCAAGATAATGCTGCCGGATTTCCTGGCCGGTGGGAGTTTGAATATTTATTTTATATACTCTGTAAGCAATCAGCTTGGTTGTGGGTAACGGCACCTGCAGCGGATTGCCGTTCAGATCGACAAGCTGATTAATAGACAGGCTGTGATCTATTTCCTGCACATCGCCTTCGGGATAAATAATGAAATTTGATTTCATAAACATATCACAGCGTCCTCTCCATACATAGTTATCATTTTTTTATGTCTTGGGCAATTGTCTGTTTGTGTTTTTACCATTGACAGCTGTCCGGTGATACATAATACTTTATATTACCTATTTTATAAAAGGAGTAAATTATGGCCGCAAAGTTCGAGGTGTATAAAGATGCAAAGGGGGAGTATAGATTCCGTTTAAAGGCCCCAAACGGAGAGGTGATCGCCGTAAGCGAAGGGTATACCTCTCTGGATGGCTGTCATAATGGCATCAGATCTGTCAGAGAGAATGCCCCCAAGGCAATTATTGAGGACGTTTAATAGCAGGTTGTTTTATTCATTAGAAAAATACAACTCTCTTTTTTTTTAAACGGATTGTGCTATAATAAATAATATCATGCACGCCGGAAATATACTGAATCTGAAAACTTTCGCTGTTTTGGCAAGTATACTTCTGTTTGTAACGGGAGCCGTATCTTCACAAGAAAAAAATAATCTAAACGATCAGCTGTATAAAGCAGTCATCGAAGGCGATACCCGTCAGGTTCAAACAATTGTTGATAAAGGAATAAATATTGACAGCCCGTTAAAAGATGAATGGACGCCGCTCATGCTGGCTGTGGAACATGAGAAGTCTGAAATCGTGTCTCTCCTGCTTAAAAGCGGTGCTGATGTGAATAAGGGAAAAGGAAAAGCAATCGGCGGTTTTTCCGGAGGTCTCGGACAAATATATATTATGACTCCCCTTTACCTGGCCGCGGACAAGAACAACTTTGAAATTGCGCGCATGCTCGTAGAGTACAATGCCGAAGTTTATCACCCATCCGAGTGTCGAATTTTGTCGGTGCTGTTTCCTGTGATCAAACACGGAAACCGGGAGATACTGGAATTTTTACTGCAGAAGGGTTTGCGCAAGGATTATTTCTATCAATATCTGTTAGTTTATTGCCTTCTTTATAACCAAAACACGCTTTTCAAGGATTACTACAATAAAAAGGATGTAGAAAAGCTTGATTTCGATGCGAAGTTTATTTTAGAAGAAGCAACTATTTACAATAATGTAGACATTATATGTTTCCTGATTGAAAAAGGTATACATAAAGTTGAAAACAACGCACTTCATATAGCAATCGAATACGGATATACAGAAATCGCTAAATACCTGATCGAAAACGATGTCGACATAAATAGTCCTGACAAAGACGCGCGTGTTCCCCTGTATTACGCGATTCGCAAAAACAACGGCGAACTCATATCACTCCTGTTAAAACACAGGGCCTCGATCAAAACACAGAACAGCGATGAAAATGATTTCCTGCACTTGGCAGTGCTGAACGGGAACAGAACACTGATCGTCCTTTTACTGGAAAAAGGAGTAGCCGTTAACACACGAAATACGGCCTTAACTATAAAAAGAATAGTATTCAATGGCGACAAAGTACTGCTGCAGCTGATGTTGAAAAAGGGACTCAAGCTGCACGGTCTTAATCCCGGCCGCGACGAATCGCTTTTATATCTGGCATTGAAGGAGGAGTATAAAGATATAGCCGTAATCTTATTAAGCGGAGGGGTGGAACCCGATGAAGCCAGTGTAGAGCTGACGATTCAAAAAGGACACACGGACTTGGTGAAAATATTCATTGACAGAAAATATGCTTTTACCACAGATCACCTGAATAAAGCCCTCCGGGAGAGACAGCATGACATCTCCATCCTATTGATTGAAAGCGGTGTGGAAGTAAACGTGAGTGAAGTGGACTATGCCGATACTCCGCTAAAAAATGCCGTGCAGCAGGAATATTACGACATTGTGGAACTGCTTCTTAACAAAGGGGCGGATGTAAACCATTTGACTAAATCATTCTATGACGGACATGTTTCATGTCTTACCGCGCTGGATTTCGCCCAATCCGAGCCTATGCGTACGTTACTGATAAAACACGGAGCCATTCCGGCGACAGCACACCCGGACTACGAACCTGATCTTATACCATACGAAAGTCTGCTTGGAGATCCTGAGATGAACAGCACCGGCGAATAAGGACACGCGGAATGCAAAACCACACTGTTGTTATCGATGTTCGTTTATGCCGGAAAGCTTTTCTTTAATCCTTTCAGGTTTGTTATAGTTCTTTTCATAACCGGTCACGGAGAATACCTGATTACCTTCACGTACATTAATATACTTTGAGCCGTTCGCTGATGTATAATAATAACCTCCTGGAGTTATTACCACCCACGCACCGTCCATAAAGCTTACCCATGTGGTAAGGTTGTCGACAGTCTCGATATCCCATAGTTTCAGGGTTTGATCCGCACTTGCCGTAAGCACGGAATCTCCGGCAGGAGTAAATACCGCCGAGGTGATGTAAGAATTATGACCGTTTATACTTTCTATCTCGCTGCCTGTTGTTATGTCCCAAATTTTAAGCGTGTCCGCATCGCAGGAAACTGCCTGCTTTCCATCCGCGGAAAAAGCCGCAGTATTTACCGCACCGTTATGTCCGGTTAAAGTCTTAAGCTCCCGGCCGGTAGCCACATCCCACAGTTTCAATGTGTTATCATAACTCGCGGAAAGCAAATACTTTCCGTCGGGGGAAAAAACAACACTGGAAACCAGGTCCATATGACCTTTTAGTGTGTATTTTTCTTTTCCTGCGGAAATATCCCACAGTTTAACGGTTTTGTCCCAGCTGCCGGAAGCAGCGTATTTACCGTCCGGTGAAACATCAAGAGCGATGACGAGATCAGTATGTCCTGTTAAGACTTTCAGTTCTTTCCCGCTTCTGATATCCCACACTCTAACACTCTTGTCCCAGCTTCCGGACAAGGCGTATTTGCCATCAGCTGTCAAAGCCACACACGAAACGACATTAGCATGCCCGTGAAATGTTTTAAGCTCTGTGTCCGCAGTCGGGTCCCACAGCTTCAGTGTCATATCATAGCTTCCTGACAGGATATACCTGCCGTCATCCGAAAAAACCGCTGAGGTAACATACCCTTTGTGGCCGTTAAATGTTTTTATCACTTTATGCTCACGTAGATTCCACAGTTTCAATGTGGCATCCCAGCTTCCCGACAGGGCTTGCAGGCCGTCTGCGGATAAAGCCAAGCTTGAAACCGTATTGCTGTGGCCCTCTAATGTGAAAAGCTCTTTTCCCGCGCTTAAATCCCACAGCTTTATCTTGGTATCCAGACCTGCTGAAAGCATTCGTTCCTGCTTGGGTAAAAAAATCACGCTTGAAACTACGTGAGTGTGTCCGCACAGGGTTTTAAGCTCCCTGCCGGAATGTACGTCCCATACCTTTACGGTATAATCTCCGCTTCCCGAAGCAAAGCGCCTGCCGTCCTGTGAAAAAACAACCGACGTAATGTAGTAGGTATGCCCGTGGAACGTTTTCATCAGCTGACCGTCCGTTAAGCTCCACAGTTTTATTGTATTGTCCCAACTTCCGGAAAGCGCGGACATGCCATCGGGAGAAAAAGCAACCGCTGTAATCCAATCATAGTGACCTCTTAAGGTACCCAACTCCTTTCCCGAGGCAATGTCCCAGAGTTTTGCGGTCTTATCCAAGCTGCCGGTAAGAAGATACTTCCCATTGGAAGAAACGGCCAGCGATGTAATAAAACTGGAATGGCCTGAAAATGTCTTCACCTCTTCACCGGTTCGCAGATTCCATAATTTAACAGTCTTGTCATAACTGGCGGAAACTATATATCCTCCGTCAGGCAGAAAGGCTACACCGGAAACAATATTTCCATGCCCTTTAAAGGTAATAATCTCAGCGCCGCTTTCCAATTCTATTAACTTTAACAAACCGGCACTGCCTCCGGCCAGCAGGTATCTGCCGTCCGGTGAAACGGCGATTGACTGAATAAAATCCCAATCACCCTTTATTATGCGCACAATACCGCCTTCGACCAGATCCCACATGCTGATTGTGTTGCCCACACCGGCCGAAAGCATGTAGTGGCCGTCAGGAGTAACGGCTACGGTCTTCAGCTCCTGAGAGTAGCCCTGATATATCATAACCTCTTCTCCTGAAACAATATCCCAGAGTATAATAGTATTGTCCTGACTGCCGGAAACCGCGAATTTCCCCTGCCCGGAAAAAGCAACAGCGGTTATTTTATCCCGATGCCCGGTAAAGGTTTTAAGTTCCTTGCCGCTTTTTATATCCCAGAGTTTTACGGTATGATCCCAGCTTCCTGAAAGAATCATGCTCCCGTCCGGAGAAAAGACCACGCTGCTTACAACATTGGAATGCCCCTGAAAACTTTTTACCAGTTTACCGCTGGCAATATCCCAAAGCTTGCAGGTTTCATCCCAGCTTCCGGAAAGCGCGTACTTACTGTCGGGAGAAAAAGCCACAGTAGTAATCGTATATGTGTGACCGGAAAAGGTTTTTAACTCTTTACCGCTGTCTGCATTCCATAATTTTATAACCGCGTCCCAGCCACCGGAAAGGATATACCTGCCGTCGGGGGAATAGGCTACGGCTGTTATATCCGCCTTATGGCCTTTTAAGGTTTTTAACTCCTTCCCTGTTTCTACCTGCCATAACTTTAACGTATCGTCCCCGCTTCCGGAAAGCACGTACCTGCCATCGGGTGAAAAAGCAACCGCCTCTACAAAGTCTGCATGTCCTCTGAAGGTTCTCAAGGTTTCACCCGTAGCCAGGTCCCAAAGTTTCACGGTGTCGTCCCAGCTTCCGGAAAGCGCGTATTTACCGTCCGGAGAGAATGCCACCGAACTCACCTTGTCGGCATGTCCGTAAAATGTTCTTATCTCTCTGCCGGAAACCACATCCCATAGCTTTAGTGTCTTGTCCTTGCTTCCCGAAAGGATATATTTACCGTCCGGAGAATACGCCACTGTCTCAATAAAATCAAAGTGTCCCAGCTGAACAAACAACTCAGGTTTTTGTTCAGCGTCGAGCAGCGCCCCTAAAATTATAAACAACCAAACAATACTCTTTGCTTTTTTCATAGATACAACCTTTACAACTTAATTGTAGCGCAAATATGAAAAAAATGTAAATAATTGTGTTATATTGTGATTCATCAAAAAGGATTGATTATGAAGAAATATTTTTTCTGTTTTTATTTTTTTTATAGCCTTAAATTTAAGCGCCGGAGAAAAATATTACGTAATCGAGCAATATATGCTTCGGGAATTGCCGGAAGCGGCTTTACTGCAGAATACTGCGAAGAAGAATATGAAACAAATACTGGTGATGATACGCCTATATTTACATATATTTAACGTACCGTTCCCCTCGAATTGAAAGATGAAATAGTACATCGATTAATCAAGCTTTATGAAAAATCCGGTGGTATGAATAATATCACCTGGACTTCGGAAGGGATTCCAACATACGTCACATCGGCTGATTTCATCTAAACGTACCTTTTTTATGTGCTATTTTGTCTGCCAGGTTTAAACCTTGTGTTTTCTTTGTAAGAATATTATAATACACTCAGCTTTTAAATATCCAGTGAAGGAAATTATATCATGAAAAAATCCCTGCCTTTTTTAGGTTTTATTTCATTCTTTATAAGTGTTTCACTTGCCTCCTTGTTCAGCGACGCCGCGATCCTGAATATTATTCAGGATCCGGGCGGCGGCACGCTTGTCTGTAAATCAAAGAGCACAGAGATTGCAATGATTAAAGAAAAAGTGGTGCTCAAGCCCTTAAACTATATCTCCTATGACGGTAAAGATAAACCCTATCGTTACAAACAAGGGATGGTTTTTGAAGTTTCATGCAGTTTTACCTTTAAAAACACAAGCGGCAGCTCTGTGAGCGTATTGATGGGATTTCCCGTAGAAGAGTTTAAATGGGAATTCCTGAGCAGGGACGGAAGCCACGACGATTACGGGTCGGAAACAGACTATATCAGTGATTTTCAGGCGCAGGCCGATGATCGACAGCTAGAGGTCGAATGGATAAAAGGAAGCGATTATTACGGCTATTATACGTTTACGGTTGACTTTGCACCATACCAGGAACGTACCGTTATAAATACATATAACCATAGAATGAATAGGGTATTTGATATGTTCGGCGATTTGTGTGTGGGCTATATTCTGGAAACAGGATCAACCTGGGCCGATGTCATACAGCAGTGCGATATCATCATATACAGATTAGAAGGTGTTACATATTATTCATATAAAAATATTGAACCGAAATCCTCCGACGATATTATAAAATATTTTTCCAGTAAGGAGTATTACAGCCCTCACATATTTGCCTCCTCAAGCTTAAAAGCAGACGCGTACGGCGTATATAATCCATTCTGCGCGCGCGATGACCGGCCGGAAACAGCCTGGGTTGAGGGCGCGGCAGGTTATGGTATCGGCGAATGGCTAGCATTAACACCGCCCTCTGTGGAAAATAACTCCAAAAAAACCGGATACCATGTTATAAAGGGCATAAAAATACATAACGGATATCAGGCATCCCAAGCCCTGTACTATAAAAATTCAAGAGTTAAAAAAGTACGTCTGTGCTTTTTTACAGAAATGCCTCGAAACTTATCAAGCTATAATAAATTCAATACATATAATGAATATAAAGAGTATTATAATCAAGTAACCGCCGGCATTAGCCAAGAGTTAAAACGAATTAAAGAGGGAAATGCGTCATCCAATGTATACTATATTGATGTTGTTTTAACGGATCGTATGGATGCACAGCAGATTGTGCTGTCCAAGCCCAGAGCATGCGAGCTTTGTGTGATCCAGATCCTTGAAGTATATGAAGGAAGCAAATACGACGATACATGTCTGGCGGAAATTGAGTTTTTATGGTAAGAAAAACGGCCGCTTGGAAGGCAGTTGCTGTTTCAGATGAGCACTGATAAATCTAACCGGTTATAAGAAATTAATTGATATTGTTTAAGGTGCCCAGGTTAAAAATATCCTTAAACTCCTCGCTTTTAATGGCTCTATCAAGCCAGAGTTTCATATCGGGCCCCTGCCAAAAGGGCTGCGATTGAAAAAGATCATTGAATTTATAAAAGTAACTGTTCATGAACTTATTCACACGTCCTGAAATCATGTCCTTTACCCGGTGCGTGTGGATGAGTTTGTCGTAGATTAGATTGTCCGGATCACGGTGACCATAGTTAATAAGTTCCGTGATCTTTAAATTACATTTACATTTTGCGTGTTTATTAACAAGACTGCAGGTCTGACTCATAAAATTTTTAAGCTTTTTCCGCGACCGCGATAGAATTTTTCTGAAATTGGCCCTGCTCATTTCCAAAATTTCCGCGCCGACTTTTGAGTTGATGTTGAAAATAACACCGAGGATGATTACCAGCCGCTGGATTCTGTTCAAACAGATCAGTGTGGCCATAACGCAGTTTATCATAGTATCGTACACCAGGGCTTTTATTTCAGGAGTGTCCGCAGGCTGCCTGTCCTCAATATAGTCCATCCGCTCATAGTAGTTTTCGAAATTAAAAGCAGCCTTTTCCAAGCTTCTTTTTTTCATATTGATAACATGGTTTACCACTATCCGGTATAACCAGGTCTTGAATGCCGCTTTGCTCTCATCATAACTTTTTAAGCGGGTGATAATCTTTATCAGAATCTCCTGAGTAACATCTTCCGCATCCTCAGGGATTATCACCATCCTCATGGCCAGATTGTAAATCCAGTCCTTATAACGAGAAATGAGTGTTTCCAAAGCATGTTTATTACCGTCCAGTACCCGGCCGATCAGTTCTTTGTCTCGCATTAAATTTTCCTCATGTTTTAGTTTCAGCCTCTTCGGCGTTGGCACATTGCCTCCTTACCGTCGGCAGATAAAAGTACAGACGCGCTTTCATCTGCCGGTTTTTCCGCTTTTAATTAATTATACAGTGCACAAAAGCAAAGTGTGACATTTTTTGCCCCAAAACCAGGCAATATATACGCTTATTTTTTATCTTTTGTTGAGGGGAACCTGTTGTAAAGCGCGAGCAGGGCGAAGCGGGAGTGGGCGTTTGTTTTTTTAAATATCTTTAGGATATGATTTTTCGCGGTTCCTTCGGAAATAAAAAGTTTTTTTGCCACAGCTTTGGACGACCTACCCTGAAGCAGACAGAACAATACTTCCTCTTCACGTTTGCTGAGTTTATAAAACTGGGCGAATGTCTGCCGTTTTTTCGGACCTTGAAAAAAATTGGTCTTTTTCAAACCCACAGCGGTCCTGTTATCCGTAAAAAATATTCTGAACTCCTGATCAGCCAAAGCCAGTGTATCGTCATCACGCAGAAATTCGCTGCCTGAAATCTGCTTCCCATTGATAAAAGTTCCGTTCATGCTGTTAAGATCGCGCACCCTGAGACAATCACCCTGCAGACTGATTTCAGCATGTCTTCTGGATACGTTCTTGGAGGAGAGAAACAGGTGACATTTTTTATCACGGCCTAAAACAAACGGAAATGTGTCGATTTTTATGAATATGGTGTTGCCGTCGCTTAAGCTTCCTTTTAAGAACCAGAATCTTTTTACGGCCTTTTTCTGATTTAACATAAATCCGCCTATTATTAATAGCAGGATATCTTATGTTATGATTTCTGCTTTTTTCTGTCAATATACGTCCGGATTGGGCAAAAAACATCCTTTTCCCTGAAAAATAAAACATACCAAACGGTATACAGAATTTTTACGGCAAACGCTGCATTAATTATTCATACACCAATACTGATGGAGGTAATTTAATGAAAAAACTACATGGATTTATTTTTATCCTCCCAATGCTGTTTTTTGTATTTTTTTCATGCACACCGCCTTTAGACATCGACGAGATGACTTATATTGAGGTGTCCGGATTGGATGGACCCGGGTTTGCCGTAAATTACGCGGATTTTGGAGCAGGCTCACAGAATGCGGCTTTTGGTATTGATAATGACGGCAATATTCATATCACAGGAACAGTTAATTATACTGCGGCAAGCGGTCCGATCGCACCTGCACAAACGATTTTTACCTTACCCGCAGGGTATAGACCGGCAGCTGCCCAGTATTTTGGAATCACAATGAATGGATTCTCCAATCAATTTGCATTAATAACTGTTCTGCCCAATGGCAATGTCGCCATTGGCACATCGGGAAACCTAGACTGGTTTACTTTCGGCCATCTAACCATTACAAAATAGTGATTTTCCAATTTTTTTTGATTATGAGCCGGGCGTGAGGCCGGTGAATAAAAAATGAAGAGGAGGATACATAAAGATGCAAAAGTTAAAAGAACATAAAAGCAAACCTCAGTACACGAAACAGGAATATACTGTATGGGAAGCAATCTATGATCATATAAAGGAATGCCCTATTTCCATGAAAAAGGATACAATTGAAATGCTTATGGAAAAACTGATTATCTTCAGGAAGGAATGAAAGAAGCGGGGGATGCAGCGAACTCTGCAAGACCTAAACTCAATGAGATCTAGTACTCCACTTTAACACCGTTCTTTTTAAGTTTTGGAATAATATCATTCTTTGTTACTCCACTAAGCGGATTCCTGTATATCCAAATCGCCTTCAGAGAACTAAGCCCAATAAGCGGACTCAGGTCGCCGATCTGGTTATTACTTAAATATAGTTCCTCCAGAGAAGTACAGTACTCAATTCCTTTAAGGGATATTATGTTAAAATCCTCTCCATCTAATTCCTTTAATCCCTTCAGCTCACTGGCATAAATATCACCGGAAGGCTTATCGATAGTTTTTCTAATTGCCTGTTCTAAACCCGGGTCTTCAAATTTTACCTTTATGTTTTGCTGGGAGTGTAAAGGAATTGTCAAAACTAAAAAGATAATTAGTAGCACTATACTTTTATATTTCATTCTGCTTCTTCTCTCTATTCTAAGAGTATATGTATCACTATTAACTTTTTCAATAATACTTTAGTATGAAAAAGATTCCCTCTCCTGACATAAATGTATGGGAATCAAATATAAAACAGAAAATCTCAATTGGCTGCCAAGAAGCAGCGGCCGGGATAAAAGATTTACCGCGTTAATCCTGCTTTTAACACGGAATCAATTACTGTAAGCTCTTCCCGCAAAGCGGCCGCGTTCAGCTTTTTCAACTGCGCCCTGTCCTTCAGGAGCCGGTTCAGTTTTTTATCCACATTATTGATAAATATTTTAATCTGAAAATCATCATTCATGCACTGATAAAAAAGCCCCAGGAATTCCGGGCCGCGGGTCCCGTCAACCGTGCCCGCAGCATTTTGCCCGCTTTTCTTGTTTTCCCCTTTTTGCAGTATTGCAAAGAGGTCTGCGATTTTACGCTTTAACCGATCCAGCACAGCAGCCGCCCGCTTGAAGTTCTTTTCCGTGTAGTTCAGCTTTTTGCGATAATGGCCGTACATGAGAAAAAAACGAATCTGCTCACCCGAATATCCCTTTTCAACCAGATCCTGAGCATAGATCACGTTCCCTTTACTCTTTGCCATTTTCTTTGCATTGTAGAGCACATGTTCACCGTGCAGCCAGTAATGGGCAAACTCCTTGCCGGAAACCGACTCCATAACGGCCCGGTTATAATCGTGATGACGGTACAGGTTATCGATCCCTCCGCAGCAGAAATCGGCCTCCGTGCCCAGCTCTTTGTAGATCATGGCCGCATCCTGAATGTTCCACGCCGGCCTTCCCCGTCCGATTTCAGTGTCCCAGCAAAGTAGATCTCCTTCACGATAACCGTGCCAGAGGATAAAATCCCCCAGATTCCAGCGCAGTCCGTTATAGGTATCTTTGCTGAAGCGGATCTTTTTTTTGGGCCACTTGCTCATGTCCAAACCGAACAGCTCCCCGAAATGCGCATATTTCAGCGGATCGAAATAGATATTGCCCCGGTAGCGGTAGGCTGTTCCCTTGTTCAGCAATATGCCGATTAGCTCAGCCGCCTGCTTCACACTCGTGGAGGAGCGTGGCATAGACCGCGGAAGCTTGATATGAAGCCTCGCGCAATCCCTGTTGAACTCTTCTATTACCGGCCGCGTGAGCTTCTCCAGGGAAATCCCCTTTCGGCCTGCTTCGACCAATGCCTTGTCTTCCACGTCGGTAAAATTAATCACACGTTTAACACGGTATCCCGACAGCTCAAGATAGCGCAGCAAAATATCCTCGAATAAAAAAGTCCTGTAATTGCCGATGTGTTGGGTTCTGTAGACCGAAGGGCCGCAGGTGAATATCTTTACGATGTCGTCATTCTTGGGTTTGAATCGTTCTCTTTTTTTGGTTAAGGTGTTATAGACCGTTAACCGCCGTTTTTGCATCTCCACTTAAAACTCCTCAGATCATTTTTCATTCAAAATAAAGGAATCTGCATGGATCTGAATACCATCACCATTATAAACAATAAAATTCCACCCAGGATAGTCATGGTTAAAAATTGCACTGCATTAAACAGTATCCGCAAATCAATCCAAAGCAGTTTCTTTGATATAATAATGTTAGTAGTAATCCAAACCGCGAGCAGAAGTACCAGCGGAACCGCCAAAAAAACCTTGCTGACGAATTTTCCTGCCGCTATTGCGCCTATAATAAAAACAGCATCCGCGCAGCCGGCGATCAGGGCAAATTTTACCGTCGTGAGCAGCGCCTCTTTTCTGCCTTTTGCCTGCACTTCTTTTTCTCTGATTTCATGATATTGTGTTAAATCCTTGCCGCAGTTTTTACAGATATTTAAAACCGAAGGAGTTTGCTGCTTACAAAAAGGACATTCCATAATACCCTCCTGAAGGAGTTATGTCTCAGCCATTCTATACAACATTTTTTTTCATTTCAATTAAAAATATTTTTAAAAATTGAAGCAAAAAGCGTGATTACGTCGTGTTATAGTAATGCGAGCATACGTTGTGTGCCCGCACATTTAAAAATGGATACGGGGGGTGTCCACTACCGCCCCCCGTATTATTTTAGTTTTCATGCAAGCCACATCGATCAACCTCTATTATCTCAATAAAAAGAAGCTCCCCAGTAAACTGAGAAGCTTCTTTCAAGCGAGCGAGGGGAATCGAACCCCCGTCACGAGCTTGGGAAGCTCGGGTAATAACCATTATACGACGCTCGCAATACCCTCTCATTGCGTATTACCGCGAAGAATATTAAAAAGCCTCAACCTGCTTTTTTAAATACTGACTCCCGTTTATATTGAGCACGATTTCAGCGTCTTTATCTAATATATAGGGAATGGATAAGGTGCCTCCCGGATGCATCATGGACATTAATACAGTACGGGCCTGTCCGGATACCGCGACAACCTCAACATTTGTCAACACATCAAAGTTCGGCACTTTGGCTCTGAAAACACCGAACACATTACCCGAAGGAACATTAGCCGGTTTTGTCATTTCCAAAGATACAAGCATGCCTTCCGGAATAGAATTACCGGACTCCGGACTTTGTGCTACCACCACACCGTTCTGTTCACCGCCCTCAGCTGATTTTACGACAAAAATATAAGGTATCCCCGCCTGATTCAATTCATTCACCGCCTGAGCGAAATTCTTCCCTGTATATTTACTCACCTGGATCATTTTTTTACCGCCGCCTTTACTCACCACAAGCTGAAGAGTAATTACATCATCGCTTAAGGGAGTATCAGGTTCCGGTTTTTGCGCGATTATGGTTCCTGCGGGTAATTCATCATGTTTATACATGATGTACGTATCGCTAATTTGAATGAGTTGTGTTTCGGCAGTAGCAAAATGAGCTTTGAGCAAGGCCTTCACCTCATTAAGGGATTTACCCACATAGTTGCCCACCCGGTCCACGGGGGCCCCTTTACTGATCATGAGCTTTATGGTCTGGCCCTCTCTCACCTCGGTTGTATATGGGGGATCCTGATCAACGATCTTTCCTTTTTCGGCAGGCGAATCCGTAAATCTTTCATCCACCTCAGCGATAAGATTTTTTGCCTGCAGCAGTTTCAATCCCTCAACAATATCCTTTCCGATCAGATCAGGTACGGTGGTAACATGACCGCCCTGCAGCACGATAAAAAAGGTAAACAGAGCTATAATAACTATCACCACCAAAAGACTGGACAAAAGAAAAATCGCAATTTTAAAATCTCTTGTCTCGGGCGCATCGGACGCGCCCGGAAATATTTGTTTTATTTTTTCGAATAATGAAAACATTATCAACCTCCAAGTTTTGCACCAATGAAATCCTTATGGCCGTTTAAAAAATCCTTCCACGCCGACGGCTTCTTAAACTCAACCTGTAATTCTTTAATACACAATATTCCATTATTAGTATTTATCAAAATTCCACACTGTTTGTCTACTCCCAAAACCTCACCCGGCGTATGGCCGGACTTAAAAACCCGTTCTTTATACGTAAAACCCTGTAAAAAGAATAATTTTTTATCTTTAAAAGTAGTATACACTCCGGGCCAGGGATAATATGCCCGAATCATTCTGGAAATGTAGTCCGCCTCTTTTCGCCAGTCTATTCTTCCGTGCTCTTTACGAACCAGTTTGCAGAACGAAACCTCTTCAGCCCGCTGCGGCCTAGCCTCTGCCGTCCCGTTTTGAATGGCGTTGACCGCGGACAATAAAAGCTGCGCACCCTGTTCCGAGAGTGTTTGACTTAAGTCGACGGTTGTCTCTCCGCCCGCAAGAGGATACCGTTCTTGAGCCAGGATATCTCCCGCGTCCATTTTTAAGGCCAGTGTTTGAATGGTCACGCCGGTCTCCCGTTCCCCGGCCAGAATAACCGCGGGGATGGGCGACGGACCCCTGTATTTGGGCAGCAGTGAAGGATGGAGATTTATCCCCCCCCTGGGAAAAATATTGAGAAATTTCTCTTTAAAAATAACACCATAAGCGGCAACCGCCAAAAGCTCAGCTTTTAAAGCTTTTATTTCAGCAATAAATTCATCATCCAGTTTTTCAGGCTGATACAAGGGCAGGCCCAGAGCCTCCGCACTTTGTTTTACCGCGGACGGTATCACCTTGTTCCCGCGGCCCGCCTGCCTGTCCGGAGCGGTCAGCACCGCGCAAATATCATGTTCCTTTGCCAGGGTCTCGAGGCTGGGAACAGCAAAGCGAGGAGTTCCCGCGAAAAGTAGGCGCATTAGTTTTTATTTTTCCTTTGATAGACCTTTAAAAGCTGCTTTTTTTTATTTTTTGTCACTTTATCAATAAAAAGCACTCCGTTAAGATGATCGTATTCATGTTGGATTACACGGGCCAACAGATCATCCGCTTCGAACACGAAATGCCTCGCCTTTTCATTCATGGCCTGTATTTTTACAAACTCAGGCCGTTTAATTTCAGAATAGAGATTGGGGAGGCTCAAGCATCCCTCTTCAAACTTATTTTCTTCAATCGAAGTGGAAACAATCTCCGGATTGATAAACACGCGGGGTTTATCCTTGGGAAGATGCGTGATAAATACGCGGACAAGTCTTCCCACCTGAACCGCCGCCAAACCGATCCCTTTTCCCTCATACATTTTGTGGAACATCTGTTTTATAAACTCATTTAATTCCTTATCGATATCGTTTACAGCTTGAGATTCCTCATTCAGCAGTGAATTCCCCAGAGTGATAATTTTCAGGTCGGTTTTTGTTTCCATAATTCGTTACTAAAATAGTACTAAAAGCTGGACGAGGTGTCAATTATTGCTTTCACCAATTCTAAATGTTTACATTTAGAATTGGTTGTTCCCTGAATTTGGCAATGGCAATTCGAAATTTGCCCGATTATAATGACGCTTTATAATAAAACCGCTGCCTTAATGTTGATTATGGTGCAAATTTCGAATTGCTGTATTGCTTTTTAAATCCACCAAAATAAAATTGAGATCGCCGTTTAGCAGGTAGACCTTACAGGGAACCGACTACCTTTCGCGCGTCAAGCGGTTTTAGAATATACACACTCTCATTTCGCAGTAAATCGATAATCTGGGGCTGGGTTACCTTCCTGCCTATTTCATCCACCACCAGCTCTATTTTAGGCCGTAACGGAGAACCGATTTGAACCTCTATCACCTTGCCGATCCGGTAGTCATTAAGCAGAACCATGCTCCCCACAGGATAGATGCCGATACTCTTTAAGAATATTTTTACTATTTCGGAGTTAAATCGGGTAAAAGTATCCCGCATAATGGTTTTAACAGCGTCATACCCCAAAAGATGTTTTCTATAAGGTCGTTTATTAATCATGGCCACAAAAGAATCGACCACGGCAACTATCATCGTATAAATAGAGATCTTATGACCGTGCAGCCTTTCCGGATACCCCTTACCGTCCCAGCGCTCATGATGGTGCAGTCCCATATGGGCTACTTCCTGACTGTAATGCAGTTCTTTAAAAATTATCTTAAAGGAATGTAATGCATGTGTTCTCATGAGCTCGCTTTCCTTAGCGGAAAGTTTGTTCTTCTTGCCTGTTATCTGTTCCGGTATACGCAGCATTCCCACATCATGCAGCAGGGCACCGGTAGCCAGCTGGATTATTTTATGACCGGTAAGCTTCATATTGAAGCCTATGACGATTGAGATAATCGCGCAGTTTATGGAACTCAATACAAGATCATCGCTGCTGTTATCGATATTGAGGATAAGCTGCACCATGTTGTTGGCATCTTCCTTAACAGCCAGGTAGAGATCATTAATTACATTATCTATGGCTCTCGGATCAACACTCTGCTTCTGTTTTATACTGTGAAAAACATTACACATCTTTTTAAATATGGAGTTATATATTTTCAGACATTTTTTTTCTCCCGGTTGTATATACGATACTTCCAGACTCTTTTTCCTGTTCAGAAACAAACTGTCGTTGGCAACCAGATTCCCTTCGGTGTACACATCAGTGATTCCCAATTCTTTTAGTTTTTGAATATCTTTGGCTTTTACAGGCAGCCCGGAAGATAAGAACATGCATCCCCTGGCAAAATAAACCGGAGCATCAAATATCATACCGGCTTTAAGATCCCGGACATTTATATGAAAAACAGTCCCTTTTTTATCCTTTTCCAATACATTCATGTGATCCACCTCTTCAGTAATAATACTTCATATAATATTTAGCAAAAACCGTGCCATTACTTACTGTTTCTTATAAGTTCATGTAGCAAAACAAGTTATGGAAATTTATATAACTGAACTGAAAATATGGATTAAAAAAAACGTATACAAAAGTATAACTTTTTATTCCAGATCATGCAAACTTAGTTAAATTTTCTTAGAATTCTGTTAAATTTATTGTATATTTAGGATAAAGCTAAATCTGATTATATATTGATTTTATTGTATGTAGGATATTCTACATATTCCGATAATAATGACATGAATTGCATTGGATAATTTCTATGTTCCGAAAGGTAAATGCATGCTTGAAACTTATTCACTAAAAGGAAACGCGGTAATCACACCTCAAAAAATAATTAATAAAGGCATGATAAAAATTAACAACAAGAACATTGAAGATATCGGAAGCAAAGCCGATTACCACATAGATTTACCGAAAGATACTTATATCTTTCCCGCATTAATAAATGTTCACGATCATTTACGGGGTGATTATCTGCCTAAAATCGGTCCGCAGCCGGGAACCTGCTATATAAAATGTCATGACTGGGAAAAAGATCTTAGAGTTTCCGGTGTAGTAAAAGAGCGCTCAAAAATATCGGAAAAGGACTGTTATTTTTTAGGCGCTTATAAAAACCTGTTTTCCGGGGTAGCCACTGTTCAGGATCACTATCCCCATAAGATCAATAATCTCTATATACCTGAGCTTCCGATCAGGGTAATAGCGAACTACACCATCCACCACGAAGCAAGCTCCCATTCCCTGGCATGGGGCGATGGCATAAAAGTCGAACATGCCAAGGCCAAAAAACTGAACTATCCGTTTATCGTGCACCTGGAAGAAGGTTTCGATGCCGACTATCAAGCGGGTGTTGAGCTTTTAGAAAAACATCAGGCTTTTGATACCTACAATGTCAATATACATTGCATAGGTTTTTCGGATCAGGACGTAAAAAAGGCAAAAAAAGCCGATTGTTCGCTGGTTTGGTGCCCTGCCTCCAATATTTTTATGTATAATCTTACCTGTAAAATAAAAAAAATGCTGAGCGCCGGAATCAATATTTCGCTGGGAACAGATTCGACCGCTACGGGATCTTTTAATCTGCTTGAAGAAATGAGATTCGCCCGTAAAATTTATCGAAAAATGTACGGTGAAAATCTTGCCGCGAAAAAAATATTTGAAATGGTTACGGTAAATCCTTCCCGCGCTCTGAAAATACAGAACAACATCGGAACACTTGAAACACAAAAGTACGCAGATATACTGGTTATTAAGGCTTTACATGACGATCCATACGAAGCATTAATAAAAGCCGATATTAATGACATTATCCTCCTCACTCTGGAAGGAAAGCCCATTTACGGACTTCCCGACTTGGAAGAACTTTTTACTCTGCAGGAAACATCATACACAACAGTTTCAGTCAAGGGTCAAGACATGCTTGTTAAGGGTGATCCCGTAAAGCTCTTGAAAAATATACAAAAAGCCGTTGGGTATAAAAAAATACTTGATTTTATGCCTCTTGACCTCTAGTATATTGATGAAATATAGTGTTAATTAAGGGGTTTTAAAAAGGGTGTCACCAAAATCTGTTTTTTATAAAGCCAACTCAATCATTTACTTTCAGGGCGATATGGGTGACAAGGTATTCATTCTCAATTCCGGAAAAGTAAGTCTTAATTATGAAGATATTGAAACCGGTCAGGAGATTCACGATCTGGTTAAAACAGGTGAGTTCTTTGGTGTGAAATCCGCGTTGGGTCGTTTCGTTCGCGAAGAAACCGCGGTTGTACTGGCCGACTCAACGGTAGTGGCTTTTTCAGTACCCGAATTTGAACAACTGGTAATTAAAAACAGTCGTGTTGTGTTAAAAATGCTGAAGGTTTTTTCCAATCAGCTGCGCCGAATTCAAAAGCAGGTACAAAATCTGATATACGCCGAAGAGCATATCAATCCCGAAAAAGGCCTTTTCAGCATCGGCGAATACTACTTGAACAATAAAGCGTACGACCAGGCCATATATGCTTTCAAGCGCTATTTGGTGTATTATCCTTCGGGCGCCAGCTCTTCCGAGGCCATAAAAAATATTGAGACAGCGGAAAGTTATCTGCAGAAATACGGCAGCGGTCAGGGTCCCGATCTTAGTCCGCCGGCTGCGCAGCCTATAGAAGCCGATAAACCCCAAAAAACCAAGGAGCTTTCTGATATTGCCCAGAGTTACTATAAAGCCGTAAGTCTTATCAGCCAGGAAAAATACGACGATGCGTATAATGAGTTTAAAGCAATTGTCAATTCATCGGATGACCAGGAGTATATCTCCAAATCTCAATATGAAATGGGAAGATGTCTGTTCTATGTGAAAAAATACGATAACTGCATCCGGCTCTTTACTACCTGGATTCAAAAATATCCCAAACATCCCGATCTAAAGGACGCCCTTTATTTTATTGCCAACTCACATGAAGCCATGGCCAATAAGGATAAGGCAATAAGTATTTATAAGAAAGTCCTCGCCTTGACGCCGGAGAGCGAAAGCCTTTATCCAAAAGCCCGCAAAGCCCTGCGTAAACTGGAAGGAGAAAAGGCATGAGTTCTTTTAATCAGATGTTTCAGCGATTCAGCAAGTCCTTCCCCAAAGGCAGTATCATCTTCTGTGAATACGAACCCGGAGACAACTTTTATCTCATCCAATCCGGCAGGGTAAAGATTGTAAAAATAATCGGTGAAATTGAAAAAACTCTTGACATTCTCAATCCCGGAGAAATTTTCGGTGAAATGGCCATCCTGGAAGAAGCCCCGCGTTCCGCCACTACAATCGCGATGGACAAAGTGCAGGCGCTTGAATTTAACCGCGCCAATTTTGAAATAATCATGAGGGGTAATCCCCAAATCGCCCTTAAGCTCATGAAGCTTTTTATTAAACGTATATACGATCAAAAACGCCGCTTTATGATTCTTACCCTGGATGATATCGAAGCCAAGGTGGCGGATGTGTTTCTTATGCTCGCGGAAAAGGAATCCCAAGTGGCCAGAGAAAGTGATACCATCGAGTTCAAAACCTCGATTGACGACATTGCCCACTGGGCCGGTATCCCTCCGGCCGAGTGCCGGAATGTTATAAACCACTTCTCCCAACAAAGGCGGGTAGAGCTTTATAGCGATCGTATAGTGGTTAAAAACATAAATGATTTCGACCGTTTTGTAAAAAGCCGCAGAAAAACCAAAGAATAAGTCTGCACTTATTAATATAATATCCTGTTTAATCCCTTTGATTTCGCGTATTTCACTACCTCATCAACCTCCTGTCTGAATACCCTCCTTGAAAGCTCCCGGTATTCCTGAGCCCGATAACTTGGATGGTACTGATCCATTATATTGATATAAGTCTTCCGCGAAATATGTTCCGCGATAAAATCCATAACTTCCCTCGATCCCGCTTTTCCATGGGGCAGAACCAGATGTCTTACCAAAAGCCCCTTTTCCGCCACTCCTCTGCTGTTTATAACCAGACTCCCCACCTGCCGCTGCATCTCCTGCAAGGCTTTCCTGTTCCAGGAAGCGTAAGCCTTAATACCGGAATATAACTCTCCCGACTCATCGGAAGCATATTTAACATCGGGCATGTAAATATCAACAGAACCTTCGAGTTCTTTTAAAAACTCAGGGTTCTCATATCCGCCGCAGTTGTATACAATGGGCAGCTTTAATCCCTGTTTTTTAGCCTCGACAAGGCAAGCAAAAATCTGCGGCGCCTGGTGGGTGGGAGTTACCAGATTTATATTCTCCGCTCTTCTTTTTTGCAGCATGAGCATAAGCGAGACAAGATCCTCTTTTGCTATTTTGCTGCCGTAGTCCAGCTGGCTGATATCATAATTCTGGCAGTAAATGCAATGGAGATTGCATGAAGTAAAAAAAATGGTCCCCGATCCGCCGCGGCCCACCAGAACCGGTTCTTCTCCGAAGTGCAGGCTGGCTGAAGATACAATCAGATCATCCGCGACCCGGCAGGTGCCCTTTTTGCCTTTGGTTCTGTCCACCCCGCAAAAATTGGGGCAGACTCTGCAGTTTTTTAACCAGTTTAATAGATTATGCATGCATCATTAAAATTGAATAAGTATGTTTTTCAAGAATTTCACACGGAGCACACAAAGGCCACAGAGTTTCCCTTCCTTTGCGAACCCCGTGAGCTCTTTGCGAAACAGTATTTTTAGCCAGAAGTGGGATTTGAACCCACGACCTACGCTTTACGAGAGCGTTGCTCTACCCCTGAGCTATTCTGGCGCTTTTCCGTTATTTTTTGATGAGTCTATTTTAGTATGGAAATCAGACAAAAGCAAGCCCCTAAGAAATAACCAATTCGCATTTTGACAAATGAGAATCACTGCTAAAAATCTGCTTGATTCTTTCAAAAATTAACTCTATTGTGGTAGTCATTAAAAATATTTACAGCGGAGGTTAGAGCCATGGAGCGTTTTAAAGGATCCCGTCTATTTTTATACAACTTTTCAACAGCAGGTCATGCCTTATTCGATACTATGTTATTATTTTACGCGGCCAAGTTTTTTTTGCCGACTGCGGAAAACATCGAACAGGGAATGATTCAATTCGTACCCGAACTTATCCTGGGAGTTATCCCCATCCTGGGTTTGCTGATGGTATTCGGCAGAATAGTCGACGCGCTTGCCGATCCATTAATCGCCTCATGGTCGGATAGATCTACTTCAAAATTCGGACGGCGCAGATTTTTTCTCATTTTCGGGGGAGCGCCCTTGGCCATCAGTACGGCACTGGTTTTTTTCCCGCCTTTCGCTTTTACCACAATGCTCAATGTCATCTATGTAGCGCTTATTTTCGGTTTATATTTTATTTTCTATACCATGTACGTGGCACCTTACATAGCACTCATCCCCGAATTGGGACACTCCGAAAAAGAACGCCTTAACATGACTACGGCTCAGGGCTATTTCGCGCTTGTCGGTGCCGGACTTGTCATGATCGGCGGTCCCGTGCTGTACAGTATGTTTTTAAAAGATTCCAGCCCGGTCGGCGCTTTTCAACTGATGATCGTTATTTTATCCGCTATCGGAGCCGTACTCTTATATCTGGCGGTAATCTCCGTAAACGAAAAAAAATACTCCGATGCCAAGCCGTGCGCCGTACCTTTTTGGGAATCGCTTAAAAAGACATTAAAGAACAGGCCTTTTATTATATTTCTTATCACCAACATGTGTTTCTGGTTTATGTTCAATACCATTCGCGCTTCGGTTAATCACATAGGCCAGACATTAATGGTGGTAAATGAAGCTAGTATCGGTTATGCTTCTATCATTATTTTTGTGGGCGCTGCTGTTTTTTTTCCGCTCGTGCTTTTTCTGTCAGGTAGAATCGGCAAAAAAACAGTTATGATAATCGGGCTGGGTGTTTTCGCCTTTTTATCGGTACTTATTTCTTTTACCGGTATAGGCACCAATCCAGACGGGCTCACCTGCAATTATGTTACCTCCATTGCCAGCCCGGATCGTCAAACCACCTGGGTTGGAACGGCACACGGCATATCCTCTTTCGACGGAAAGGTCTGGAACTATTACGATAAAGATGCGGGATTAACGGATAACAGCGTAACGTCGATCGCAAGCATGTCCGACGGCTCGCTCTGGGTGGGAACCAAGAATGGTATTTCGATTTATAAGTCCGGCTCCTGGAGCGCCCGAAGCGAGGAAGACGGACTTGTCGACAACCATGTTACCGCTTTGACCGTTGATAATGAGGGTACACTCTGGTGCGGCACTAAAAACGGCATAAGCCGTTACCATAACGGAGTATGGAGTTCAATTACCGAGAGTAACGGCCTTGTATCCAATGCTGTTACCTCACTGGCCTGCCAGGCGGATGGCACACTCTGGATCGGAACGGAACAGGGATTATCCCGTTTCGACGGCAGTATCTGGCACTCATTTACGGAACAGGACGGCCTCAGTGATAATCACATTACGGCTCTGGCGATCGCGGCCGACGGATCGGTCTGGTGCGGCACTAAAAACGGACTCATGATGTATGACGGCGGCTCCTGGAAGACCTATACCAAGCAGGACGGCCTTACCAATAATTATATCACCTGCCTGAGTATTGATAAGGAGGGTACGATATGGATCGGTACCAAAAGCGGCGTTACTTTCTTTGACAATACGCGTTTTTATCCCCTTACAGTCGCCCCCGCACTGCAGTCCAGCCACATAACCTGGATTTCGATTCCTGAAAACGATAAACTCTGGGCAGGAACCATGAGCGGGCTGTCATATATCCAAGCCGGTAATGTACAGGACTATTCCAATACAGGACCTTTTATCTGGGCATTGATAATATTCGCCCTTTTCGGTTTTTCCGTGGCAGCGCTTCTAATCATACCCAATGTGTTTATCTCGGATCTCTGCGATTATGACACAAGAAAGACAGGAGAACGCAGAGAAGGCATGTACTTCGGAGTGCACGGCTTCTTCATGAAACTCAATCTCGGCGTGTCCTTTGCCCTTATGTCTTTTTTCTATTCCGTATTCGGAAAAGACATCGCTAATCCCCTTGGCGTGCGTCTGGCCTGTATCATTGTAAGTGTTGTGGGAATACTCGGCATAATCGTATTTTTAAAATATCCTGATAAACTGGTTAAAAACAGCAGCCCTAAAAAGAAATAAAGCCGGAGATACATGAATCCCGTTTCAAAATTAATAGATTTTTTAAAAAGTAAAATAGTCTTTAATGTGCTGGATCCGGTACTGAACAAGCGACGAGTACCTCGTAAATGGACCTGTTTAACAGGTTTTAAAGGCTGCCGCCTAAATGAAAAGCACACAACTCTCACCATAGGCTGTGATAACGGTAAAATAATTCTCGATTGCCTCACCCCTTCCATGTGGAGAATTATTGTTACAGGCAGTGGCCTTGATTCGGCAGACAGCGCCGTATTCCCCAAAAACAATTATCTTAGCTGGAGTGTACTGTTCGGACAAAGATCTCGTCTTACTATACGCCAGGCGCACGACCACATCTATATAAAAAGCGCGGAAAGCGACAAAAACAAAGAACACCTTGAAGCGGTATTTAGTACCAAGAGTTTAAGCTTTGAGATAAAATTCGGCACTCGCGTTCTTCACAGAGATCTCAAGGCCCCGGCCTTTAATCAGGACTGGGTAGCGTGTCTCAAGCAGGCTCCGGAACGGGAACACTACTGCGGTTTTGGTGAAAAAACAGGCGGCCTGTTTAAAAACAAACAACTCCTTAAAATGTGGAATACAAATGCCGCGGATATGTATATAAAAACCGATCCTCTCTATCAATCCTGCCCTTTACAGATTGCCGTACGTGAAGACGGATTCGCCCACGCCCTGTTTTTTGACAATCCTCATTACTGCCGGTTTAAGCTTACCGAATCTCAAAGCATTCCCGTCACTTCATATGCGGCTGAGGGTGGGCCCCTTTGTTATTATGCGATTGCCGGACCCGGGCTGAAACAAGTGCTTTCCAATTTCACTCAACTGTGCGGCAGATATCCGCTGCCACCGAGATGGGTGTTGGGACATCATCACTCGCGCTGGGAATCAAAAGAGTCCGCCGAACGGCTGCTGCATATCGCCGAAGAATTCAGAAAACGCAAGATCCCCTGCGATGTTCTGCATATCGATATCGGTCATATGCAGGACTATCGTTCTTTTACCTGGAACAAGAAGCGTTTTCCCCAACCTGCAAAAACCATTAAAGCATTACAAGCAAAACAGTTTAAGGCTGTCATCATGTCCGATCCGGGATTAAAAAAAGATGCTGAGTGGGATATTTATAACCAGGGTGTTAAAAACGGTTATTTCTGCACGCATGAGGACGGGACTGTCTATCATGACCCGGTCTGGCCGGGAGCGGCCGCCTTCCCCGACTTTACAGCGCCACAGGTACGAAACTGGTGGGGATCGCTTTACCGTGTACACACTGAACTTGGCATAGACGGCTACTGGATCGATATGAACGAGCCGGCAGTTTTTACACTCCGCCTCACTTTGCCTGATCACATTCTGCATAATAGCGACAGCAAAACTCCTGCTTTGCAGCATAAAACCGTACATAACTGTTACGGTCTGTTGATGGCGGAAGCCACTTATGAAGGCCTCTGCGCATTAAGGCCCGGACTGCGCACTTTTCTTTTTACCCGGGCCGCTTATGCGGGAGTTCAGCGCTATGCATCCAGCTGGACAGGAGATAACAAAAGCAAATGGTCGCATCTGCGCGTCTCCATACCCATGCTGCTTAACATGGGACTGTGCGGCCAGGTTATGATCGGGCCGGATATCGGAGGTTTCTTTGGAAAACCGACTAAAGAACTTTTTTTGCGCTGGATGCAGCTTGGCGCTTTCTATCCGTTTTCCAGAAATCATACTTCGGACGGCACACCTCCTCAGGAAATCTGGCATTTCGGAGAAAACATTGAGAAGATCTGCAGAGATGTCTTGAAAATCCGCTATATGCTTTTACCTTACTTTTACACATATGTGCAGGAAGCGTGCGTGAGCGGCATCCCCCCCATGCGCCCGCTTTTTTTGGAGTTTCCGAACGATAAGAACTGCTATCCGGAAAAAGTATCCGCCACGGAGTTTTTAATGGGACCCGATCTTTTAGTGGCTCCGGTTTTAACAGCAAAAAAAGCAGAACGCGGTGTGTATCTTCCCCACGGTAATGACTGGATCGACTGGTATACCAATGCAGTTTACCGGGGCGGCACATACATCAAAACCCGAGCACCCCTGGAAAAAATACCGCTTTTTATCCGCCGCGGTTCGGTGATCGCGACCTCTCCGCCTGTAGAAGTATCGGATGAAATCGACAGACATACTCCAATCCTGCTTGTATTTCCTGACAGTACGATTAAAGGCAGCTGGTATATCGATGACGGCCTCAGTTTAACATACAAACAAGGCCGCTACTCGTTATTTTCTATCGAAGGCAGGTCGGGGGAAAACAAGCTTACCCTCTCCGTGAAGAGGACCGCAGGCAATCTCTCACCCGCACTGCATCCGTATTCCGAACTTGTTATTAAAATATGCCTGCCTGCTAGCGCTGGGCCTATTAAAACAATCCTCTTGGGGAAAACCAAGCTACCTCCAAACTCGTGGAACATACAAGGTAATTGGTGTGAACTTATGCTTAGAAAACCTGTCATTCCTTTTACCCTGACAGCTCAATATTAATATATGTTGTCTCATAAGTCTCCGTGAGATATATTTTACTTTTTAGACAGCTTCTGTTTTTTTAAAGCAGTTAATCCGCTTTTTTCAAGCCTTTAAACACACCCATGCTTATCATTACCGAAGCTCCGATTAAAAGCGAACCTACGATGATATAAATGATTGTAAAAAGCTGCAGGGAAGAGGCAAAGCCCTTAAGCACGTTGTTTACATATATTGTCATATATTTTGGAACTCTTTCAATTATAGCAGGCCAGGTTCCCATCCGGTTGAATAAAAAAATTAAAACCATCTGTAATACTCCCGGCACTAATACAATAATGCCCATATGACGCAGTGAAAGTACAACGCTTTTATTCACAAAAACAACAAGGCCTGCCAGGAGAAGAATAAAGAAGATTAATCCGATGTACGTATATTGAAAAGATTGGAAAGCCGTGCGGATATCGGAGATCGTACTGACATCCTGCTCCGAAAGCAGTTCTTCATCTACCTTTAATGTGGCGGGAATTTCCTTTAACAGCTGTTCCCATATAATATCAAACCGTTTCTCTAATTCCTGCTTAGGAAATTTTTCTCCTTGCTTTGTAAGTGAATCATAAAGTGAGTTTACTAATGAGGGCTTAAGGGTTAAAAATAATTCATGGAGGTGAATCTCGATCCGCGAAATATCATTTTGCCCATAAAGATATGCGTATATTGACGTAAGGATCTCCTTGACCTGTTTTGCGATAATTGTATTTATTTCTACGGACGCGGATTGTAAGGAATGAGCGGGTAATTCCATATTCTGGAAATATATGCTTAACACATCCTCCAGCAGAAGAGCAAAATCAATTTGAGAAGTCTGTTCCACCATGAAATCAACATTTAAGACTGTGGTGTGAACCACATTTACCAGACTTAAGGAAATTAAAAAGATACAGAGGAAAAATCCTAAAACACCGATCAAGATCCCTTTTAATATCTCCATTGTTACCTCTCCTAAAAACTTTTTTTCTTGATCTTAGTGTAGATAGAGGATATTCGTATGTCAAGCTTATTTGTTTAAATATACCTTGACAGATCGATCAAGTATTTATAGTTTAAGCCCTACCACAAAATTATTAAACCTGTTATAGTATACTTTTATTTCGCGATGAGGATTATGCGGTGAAATCAAACAACAAATTATTCTTTTGGCGCACCGGTTTTGTAGGTGTGGCTCTTATCTTAAGCGGTATCTTTTTTTTGCTTACCAATTTCAGCGTGATACCTCCGGTCGGTAACGCGGCCGACCGGATAATCGGTATTTTATTTTTTATTACAGGTTTGGTGTTTGCATTTTTTCAAGGCAGAGGGGGGGGACTGTTCTGGTTCACAATTCCAGCCGGAGTCGCTTTTTCATTCGGCTCCTTTACTCTGGCCGTGGGTATTTCCGAGATTTTCAGTTTTACGTCGGCCGCCATATTGGGAATCGGTTTCGGCACAACATTCCTGATTGTTTTTCTGCTTCAGAAAGCCCAGTGGTGGGCGTTACTTCCATCAGGTTCACTTTACGGAGTCAGTCTCTGGATCCTCATGTCGTCGATTCAACCTCAGATAGGCTTTCATCCGATTTTTTTACTTCTGTGTATCGGGGCTTCATTTTTATGCATCTATTTCCTTTCAGTTCAAAAATTAAAGATGCGCTTCGCTCTCTACACAGGTGCAATTATTTTTTTATGCTCCGTTATCTATTACTTTTTGATCTTGTTTTTCGAATACAAGCTTTTTTGGGCTATTTTCTTGATCCTATTGGGGATTGCTATTCCCATTTTATTTATTATAATCAATAAAAAATCAACCGATGAAAAAAAGATCATTATATAGCAGAATTCGCAGCTTTTTTCTAAAGAGACAGCAGAGGTGGGAAAAGGTATGTCTGCGCTGCGGAATCTGCTGCTATGAAAAAGAAACTCACCACTTTCGTATAGTCATAAATCTGAACAAGCCTTGTGAATATTTGGACGCAGAAACAAAGCAGTGCACTATTTATAAAGAAAGATTTCAAATCTGTAAAAACTGCGAAAAAGTGACTTTATTCCACGCCTTGTTTTCTCGCTATCTTCCCGCCACATGCGGTTATGTTCAAAAGTACCGCAAATGGAATTTCATCGCATCGCCTAAAATTCATTAACCTGTCAATTTTTAAATTTATAAGCAATCCAGGAAACTTGGAAAAAACAATAACATGGCTTCCCGGTTTCCATAGGTGATTTTAATCTTTACATACCATATACCATGACATATACTATAATTAATGAGGTGGATTTCCCTTGGTAGAGAAAAGAAAAGACGATAGAAGACAATACTATTTAAAAACCATTATCAAAAAGGCCACACCGGATAATGCTTTTTGCATAATGGAGTTCCGCACCACTAATCTTTCTATGGGCGGCATTTTTATTTCCACGGAAGATCTTTCGCTTTTTGAGTTGGGAGAAGAGATCGATATTCTTGTGGATGATAACGGCGATCGTTTTTATGAAGGCAAAGCGAGAATAGTACGCTCGGCACGTATTTTTAACGAAGATTCCACACCTATAGAAAGCGGTTTCGGCCTCATGTTTCTTGAGCCGGGTAAAGATTTCATTTCAATGATTGAAAAAACAATTATCCGGTCTCAATCCATAATTATTTAACAGCGGTTTTAATAAGAAAAATCACTCTCACCGATAAATTCCCGCAGAATGGATTGGGCAGGTACCCATAATGAAGGAATAGGAATAACATTATCCAAAAAAACCAGCAAGCGCTGCACTTCACTGTATTCTATATAAGAGGGCTCTATTGTTTTTAAAAGAGGTTCCGCGTAAACCTTCAACACCGCGAGTTCATAATCCAAACTGGAATTGAAAGCTATATCAGCATTATTTTGGAAAGGGAAAATATACTTATCTTCACCGTTTCGTACTGCAGGCCACATTTTAAAAGTGGTTAAAGCAGTATTGCCCCGAAACCGGTGGTCGCGTACTATTCTTCTTAAGATACGTACATCCGTAGTCGGAATTCGATTATGATCATCCAGATTAAGCTGAGTGAGAGCCGAAACATAGATTCTAAATTTTTTCTCCGCAGGTATACGAGGCGTAAGTAAATCATTTAAGGCATGAATTCCCTCAAACATTAAAATGGAATCTTCTTCCAATCTGACTTTTTTCCCGTGTTTTTTAGGTATGCCGCGGGTAAAATCATAATGAGGGACAAGAACTTCCTCACCGCGCAGCAAACGGGTAATATGCTCATTCAACAACTTGATATTTACCGCGTCCAAAGTTTCAAAATCATAATTTCCGTGCTTATCCTTGGGAGTGTCTTTTCTGGGCAAAAAATAATCGTCGATCGATACTGTTACCGGTGTAATGCCGAACACCTTTAACTGGAGCGCCAGTTTTTTCATAAAAGTTGTCTTGCCGGAAGAAGATGGACCCGCTATCAGGACCAGCCTTAAAACAGATCTTTTGCGTTGGATAATATCAGCGATTTCAACGATTTTCCGATTATGCAGCGCCTCGGCGACGGAAATAAATTCTTTTATTTCCCCTGCTTTAATCTTTTCATTGAGCAGCCCGATACAGTTGATTTTTAAAATCTTCCCCCAGTGTTTATACTCCTTATAGATTGAAAAAAGCAGCGGGTTATCTTCAAATGGTGTGATGTGCTTGGGAGTAGCCAAAGGCGGATACCGCAGAATAAATCCAGGATGATAGCTTTTTATTCTGAATGTACCAAGCATACCGGTACTTGGAACCAGGGGACCATGCGAAATATCGATAAAATCTCCGCAGGTATTAACCGGTATTTGAGGTCTGTTACTGTTTTTTATCAGCAGCAGGGTGTCGGGTTGGTTGTTCTTTTCAAAGTAACGGATCGCCTCCGCATACGACATACCGTGCCTGCGAATAGGCAGATCCTGTTTTACTATTTCAAGCATTTGCTTCGTAAGCCTGTTTAAATCAGGCTTCGGAACAGCTTCCATACCGTCGAAATAGTAATAATACCCCTTGCCCAGCGAGTGCCCGATCACAAGCCGTCTCTCTTTAAATACCTTTTTACAGGCTTTGGCCAGGAGGTAACAAAGCGAACGGCGGTAGATATTTACTCCTTCCCGGGAATCAAGCAGAATAGGAAAAAGCGTACAGCTTACTTCCAGCTTATAAGACACACTGACAATCTCATTGTTTACTCTCGCGGCAATAATTTGATCTCTGACAGGATTAAATTCAGAATCAGACAGGATTTGTTCCGCTTTTACGCCTGAATTAAAGGCCTGTTTTTTACCTGAAGGGAACTCTACAATTATTTCCATTTCTTGCTATTGGGTTTTACCACTCTCTAATTTTGGTTTTTCATAGTCTTCCAAGGCACGCCAAATCGAAATACCGGAATCTTCAGACGTCTGCACCAGGACCGGATCGGTTAACTGCTTACCATTTTTATCTATTAAAATACGGACGATCGGGCATTTGGGATTCTTGGGATTGGTTTTAACCACAACTCCTACTGCGTGATCGGAAAGCAAAACATGGGTTCCGATAGGATAAAGCGAAATGGCAAATATAAGGGCTTTAAGTACATTTTCATCATAACGGTTTCTATTCGTTTTTATCAAATCAATTATACCCTTATGTCCATCCAGGGATTCCTTAAAGGGTCGGTCGGAGGTACTGCCGTCAAATGAGCAGGCTACGGCGATAATCTTGGCGTATAATGATATATGCTCATTTTTAAGTGCGCGCGGATAACCGCTCCCATCCAAACGTTCATGATGTTCAAAAGCTCCTAAAGCGATGTTTTCCGCGACCGAAATTCCCTTTAATATTTTATATCCCAACACCGTATGAGCCATTATGGCCTTTTTCTCCTGAGGACCGAGAGGATTCTTACTTGAATACAGCGCCTGTGGCAGCTTGATCATTCCAATATCATGCAGTAACGCTGCAATCCCCAATTCAATAAGTTTGTGGGGGGGAAGCTTCAGAATATTGCCGATCGCCAGAGATAAAAGTGCCGTGTTTACACTGTGGTTGTAGAGATAATTATCGGTCGGATATTTTAACTCGTTAAATTTTAGAATTAGATCCCGATGCTGCTTAATATGTTCAATCGTTTTTTTTATTATTTCGGAAATACTTTCCAAATCTATTTGATTCTTTTGAATGAATTCAATAAACATATTCTTACAGAAAGTTAAAAAATCAAAATAAAATCTAATTGTTTCTTCCTGTGCTGTCTGATTTTTTACATCCTGCTCTAAATTAAATTCGATTGTTTCTTTATCGCTCGCAGTGGCATATTCTGATTTACCGATATTCACACCGTCTGTTAAAACATTATCTATTTTCCATTTTTTAAGTCGTTCTATCAGAGATTCATCCACAGGTACGTCGGGGGAGAGCAAAATATATTTTTCGTCTAAAAAAACAGGTTCGCTGAAATACGAATTAGGTGACAGGTGATCTGCGCTTATACTCTTCATTTTTTACTTCCGAAAAGCCACCACCTATTGTGGCGGCTACATATCTAGGGCCCGGGTGGTGACTTTTTCTTCCACCTATCCAACATACCACCAGCTTTGCTGGCGGTATATTGATTCCTGTTGACCTGAGCTTAATTATATTATAACATGACCTCTTAGTATAGGGGATTTTATAATGAAATTCAAAGCTCTTTTTCTTATATTTAATCTTGTTCTCGTTATTTCATTTGTTTTGATATTTTTTGCACCGCTTATTTTTATGGGGGAAGAGAGTTTCCTGCTTGTTCTCAGGCAAAATTTAATAATCATCATTATTTTCTTGGTGTTTCTGATAGCATTTAATACCTATTTCCTGCTTAACCTGCGTTTCTATTCATATCTGGAAAAAGAAGACTGGAATGGACTTATTACTTTCCTTGAAAACTGTATCTTTA
Source organism: Spirochaetales bacterium (assembly GCA_016930675.1). Taxonomy (GTDB): domain Bacteria; phylum Spirochaetota; class Spirochaetia; order SZUA-6; family RPPD01; genus JAFGGG01. The sequence goes on along the minus strand of JAFGGG010000006.1, from coordinate 11,185 downwards.
ACAAGAGTTCGACCAGAAGCAGTTATATAAAAATCCTCATTAACTCGTATCTTGTAACTTCTCATATTGAGGCAATTAAAAAACTTGAAAAACATCTTATGCAAAAAAGACCCGCTTCCGTACAAAAATTCTCCACACAGTTCAGTATTCCTTATCTGCTTTCCAACAAGCCGGAGGAGGCGGAGAATTTTTTTAACTCTTTATTGGAGATGGCAGGCACACATAATAGAGACTGGATAAGATGGAATTATGCGTTTGCCTTATTACAACAAAACAAAGAGGAGCAGGGGAAAAACTGTTTGTTATCCCTGCTGCATATGACTAATGATATTGTACTTCTGCTTTTAACTCTCTACCTGCTTGATTCGTACTCCGCGCGCGACCATGAGGTAAAAGAGCAGGTAGCTGTCACCTTAAAGGCTTTAAGAGAAAAATATACGAAAGAAGCCTTGCAGAAAGCGCTTGAAATTTCCAAAAAGAAGAATATAGAGGTTCTCATGCTTTCTCAAATAATCAGGGATGCTTCTGCCTGGTTTTTCAAAGAAAAGGCGGAAAAAGAACCCGCTGAAGTTCCTTCAACTCAAGAATAACAAAATATATTCTTAAGACCTTATACAGATTGATTCCTGCAATCTATTTTTTATTAGTATCAGTTAACTCCGATTACGTACAAAATAACTTATACTGCGGTTATAGGTACGTTCCTCTTCTTTGGTAAAATAACAGGCCGGAAGCTCATTCATCCTGCGGTGATAGGCAATACATTCACAGCATATACCAAAACGGGAACAGCCTCCGTATGTACAATTACATTGTGTTTTGTTACGAGCTTGATTTTCACAGTTCATAGCATTAATGTATACGAAAAAACAGATAAAATGCAAGAGAAATGCGGTTTTATAATAATCTGCGTTTTAAAAACAATTCGAACTGAACGCTGAAAGGTTTGTACTCCTCCTGTTCTCCACATACGATATAACCCTTCTTTTCCAACAACTCCGTATAGACCGATTGAGGATCGGGCTTGCCTCCGGAAAGAATGGTTTTGAGGATATGTATCTCCTGCTTGTGAAATGTTTCAAGTACATATTCAAAATGCGGCTCGGCTTCTTCGCGAAACATGTCAACCACATCCTTGGGCATTTTTTTATCTACCATCTCTTCGGCAGATAATCCCTCAATTTCCAAATACTCAAACCAGGCTGAACAGAGTATCTGCAAAAAGAAAGGGTATAATCCTCCGTGTTCCATTATATCCTTTTTAAGCGGTGCCAATGGTAGACCATTCTCTGCTGAAGGCTCCGTAATAAGGGCATAGGCCTCATTTTCCTTAAACAATCCCACATTCTGCACGGCAAAGATATTAAAAAACGGCGAGTCCGATATTTCATGCGTCACACACATATCTTTTAAATTTCGCCCGGAAGCGGTTACAAAAGCCACGGGATAATTATTAGCCAGAGAGCGGAAAAAAGAATAGAACTCGGGTCCGATCTTTTCGTTTTTAGTTACCGATTCAAATTCATCAAAAAACATGATGAACTTGAAACCGGCTTCGGCGATCTTTTCACACAACATGCGCATGCCGTCGAAATTAGGTGGAAGCTGGATTGTTATATTATCCCCCAGTTGCTTGACAAGCTCTTTAAAAATAACCGCGATAAACTCACTTTCATTTATCGTTCTTAACTGCTGGAAATCTATAAAAAGCTGAATATACTGTTCGGGATCTTCCATCAGATTAATTCTTGTAGCGGGAAAATTTAAAAAATTAAGTAAAGAGGATTTACCTATTCGCCTTTCACCCACAAGCGAAATAGACTGCGGTCTTTGTCCGGTGAGCCGTGTTACCACGCGCTTCACCAATCCCTTCCTCCCGTAAAACATTTCGGGATGGGGCAGCATAACTCTGTTTAAATAAGGATTCCCCTTTTTTTTAAGCGGTTTTACCAATGCTGCCATTTTTTTAAAATCCATGTTTCGTTTTATGATAATTTTTGTTTTCGCGGTTCCCTGTTTTTCCACGCTGACCTTAATCTGAATGCGTTCTTTCCATGAGCGCGCTATTTCCTCCTGCTCCCGATTATTCCAATTGATAAGAAAAAAATCTATGCGCTGTTTTTTACCTTTGACAAAATCGCTGCCTAAAAACACCAGTGGCAGATCCGTACTTGCTATCTGCTTTTTAAGAGAAGAAGAGATAACTATTTCATCTGCATTGGCTTTAGCTTCTACTCTTGCGGATGTATTCACCACGTCTCCGAACAGGTCTTTTTCATCCACCACCGCCTGTCCGAAGTGGAGACCCATTCTGACCTTTATCTTCTCATCCGCGGGTTTGCCTTTATTAAATAATGCCAAAGCCTTCTGCATTTTAACAGCACTCGTAACACCCTGCAGCGGATTATCAAAACTGGCCATAATGGAATCACCGATGGTCTTTATCACCTTACCACCGTGATCTTTGATAATAGGAAATAATATATCATTATGCGTTTGAATCATTTGCCGGCCCGCGATATCGCCTTTTTTTTCAAAATACTCTGTGGATCCCACAATATCGGTAAACATCAAAGCCACAGGCCTGGTATAACTCTTTTTGATCTCTTCATCGATTTCTTCAAGGAGTTCTTTTCTTTTTCGCAACAGCTCTTCAATATTTCCCATGCTCAACTAGTCCCTATCCATTTAAAAACAGGAATCTTTCCCCTTAAGTAACGATGCGGAAAAGTTTTTTAAAATAAAGCTTTTAAAAGCAGGAGAATAAAACCTAAGTTCATCAAGATCATCGATAAGAAAACTCTGCCGCATAAGCGGTTCAAGGTGATGTATATCCTTCGGACTTGGGTTTCTATCTTTTGCTAGTTCTTTTAACGGTTTAAACGCCTCCCTGGGCAGAATGGATACAATCTCTTCGAAATAAGCTGAAAGCTCCGGAAGCAGTATTTTTTCTAAGTCTTGATCACTAAAACTCTCAAGCATATCCGTTTTTAACGCCGCTATTTTTAACACATACGGCAATGGACCGCACCAGGTCACAAGTTTTTCCGCTTGCACGCTATCGCAACCTGTAAGATCCATATACAGAGATACGCCATCCTCAAATAATAATAATCCCAATGCCAGATTGGTAAAGATATTAAAAAAAGGGGATTCTTCTATATCCTTTGCCACACAGAGTTTCTGCAACTCCAGGTACGAAGTAGTGACGTAAGCAAGATTATAATTATTTGCCAAGGATCGTAAAAAAGAAAAAAATTCCAGAGGAAAATTTTGATTGCGAGTGATGTAATGAAAATCATCCAGTAACAAAATGACTTTTTTCCCCGTATTGTGGCTGTCTTGGACAAACTTCTGCATCTGGTTATACCAGTTGGTATCTTGACCGTGCGTTTGAGTCAGCTGGGTATAGACAGAACTCAAAAAATTCTCGGCATTTTGATACTTTGCATTGCGGAGATTTATTTTTATGAAGATAAAATCATTCATGCTGTCAAGATACTGCTGCTGAACTTTCTGGTCATGAATATAGTTTAAAAGAGATGTTTTTCCGATTTTTCTGCCCCCTATTACCGCAACCGATTGGGGTCTGTCCGCGCCGATGCGTGAAAACACTCTTCGTACAACAGTCCGCTGACCGTAAAACTTATCCGAAACTTCGACAGGTTTGTTTGGTTCAATCATATTTGGTCCCTTAGAATGTATAAAAAAGATAAAAATGCAAATTGGCGAATGCCAGACGTAAACTTGAGTCGGGGAAAAGATCAATATATCCGTACTCAGGCAGATCCATGCCCTCAGGGCCTAAAAACAGATCAAAACGCAAAAGCTCCACACTGGCTCCGAAACCGAAACCGGAACGGAAAATAACCTCTCCGTACCCTTCGAACAGAATTGAATGCGAATAATTTTCAGCCTGTTCGATTTTAAGCGCATAGGCCATGGAAAGTCCCAATGATATAGTCTCAATTTTAAAGGTGGGAAACCAGGTAACTCCTATGCTTCCGCTGAGTGATTCCAGCGGAAACTGGGTGGGAATGGCCAGGTTTAACCACAACGCCCAGGCATCACTCAGGTTAAAAGCATAGTGAATACCAGGCTCAATAACTGCGGGATCTTTCAATACCGAAGGCAATAAGATCAAACCACCGTATATACCAATTGTATGCCTTCGGGTCGACTTTGAAAACCGGGATAAATATTCGCTTTTTATTCTCCTAAAAGCCTCCAGCACATATAAGGGAACCTCTCTGGGATCTTCGAACTCATAGTAAATATATGTTTCAATCGCTTTAAGTAATAACTTTTCAATCCGATCCTGATATCCTTCCTCACGGAATGCATAGATCACAAAGGCCTTTAAAATATAGAACGAAGCTAATATCCTCGGTGTATAATCCAGCTGATTCTCTTCCATTTTGGTAAGAGTTTCGTCAATAAATAATCTGCATGCCGAATAATTGCCTTCCGCATAAAGCTTTTTCGCCACCTCCAGTTTTGATTCCGCCTCACTCCGTTCAGGACTTATTGTTCCCGGTTCTTGAGCCAGAGCGTAACTACAAATTACAACAAGCAGAATAAAGAGAAACCAGATGCGCTTTTTCACTTTCTTAAATCCTCCTTGATTGATATTGTTTCACCTTCATTCACCTGAATCGGAATGTTCTTTTTCACCTTTAAATTCTCATTTTCTATTGTGATAATGTGCTTGCCTGTCGCAATGGTAAGGGGTTTGGCATACGGAGTATCGATTAAATATATTCCGTCCAAATATATCCGAGCCGTAGGTCTGACATCCAAAACCAATGTACCGTAACTGGCGCTGAGTACTATGTTTTTTTCAATAATTTCATTTTTTGAAATTTTAACTTCAAAATATTCAGGCTTATAACCTTCCATCAGTATGCCAATACTGCGTGTGCCCAAAGGAACATCTCGAATCAGCTGGGGAGTAACACTGTTTACCACGCCGTCGATCATAATAGTTGCTCCCTGCGGTACACTGGAAATAAAAAGCGAACCTACCTCACCGGCTTCGATTACTTCCTTCCGTGATGCATCCTGCCCGGCGGTGCTGTTCTCTTCGCTAAAAAACACCGGGATATATCTTGTTTCTTGCGTAATTTCAATCTTTCTTTCAAAGACTATGCCGGTTTCAGGATGCGTAAATTTGAACACATGCTCTCCTGCAGCCAGGGTGGGTATGGTAATTACAAATTTATCTTCCAGACCTTCACTGGTAAGTATTTGTGATTCATCTATGGTTACACGAAAAGGTGCCAGATTGGCTTTTATTCTGATATCTTTTACGGGATTAAAGCCTATGGACAGGATATCCCTGAAAAAACTAACACCGAACCAATTGGGAAGCGCTACAAAAAATAAAAATCCGCTAAGAGCCAAGGCAGCGGGTATAATAGACCAGGTAAGTACCGCGTTAATGGGTTTTTTTAGCTCCAGCTTAACTTCCTTTACGGTCTTCCAGATCGAATGCTCCTTTTTTATCCATCTTCTGAACAGGTCAATTTTAAATCTGTACTTTTCCTCTTCATTTTTTTCTAAAAACTCCTGCTGATAAGCTTCTTCCAATAGAATATTGATCCGTTCCCGCTTAAACGGCAGACGAACCTTGCTTTGCAGGAGAAACTGATACACTTGCTGGTCGTTTATCCAATCGTCGGGCCTTTTAATAAGCCCGCCCAATGCGGAAAGGGTAAGGCGAGTCCAATCCGATAGGTTATTCCAGGAATAAATCATCTGCGGAAGCGGATTAGCAACAATATCTTTAATCACTCTTTTCAGATCATCACCTGCAGGATCATTACGCTCTTCTTCCATTAAAATGTCCACCAGGTTTTGACAAATTACCTGAGTATAAAAAGGCTGGCCGCCGGTAAGTCGGTAAATGGTGGATAGGATCTCCTCGGGATACTCGATGTACTCGTGTAACGGATCTGAAATGAGGCGATAGGTATCGTTACGTGATAAATACGATATTTTTCGATAAATCGATTTACCTAATAATACCTTCCAAAACTCTTCCTTGCGATTCTCAAGATTGGTCGAACCTGTAAAAATGAATGAGATGCGATAATCGCTTTCGAGAGTTCCGGCCAGATAATGAATAACGCTTTCACTTAAGGAGTGATCCCTTATTTTTGCCTCGATCAACTCGTACTCATCCAAGAGAAAAAGCACTATCTTCTCAGGAAACTCCTTCTTTACATAAAATAAAAAAGCGTCAAAATAATGTTCGATGGAATTGTCCCCGGCCTTTTTGGCCACTCTTTCGAAACTTAGGCCCGGGAGTTTTAAAGTAGTACAGGCAACTTCGATAATGGTTCTGAAAAACTCAAGATCCGACTTCACTCCCGCCAGAATTTGCATATCGATAAGTACGGGTAAAAAATTCTTACCCAACCTGCCATTGAGAATCTGGAAGAGAATTGAAGTCTTTCCCGAACGGCGGTCGCCGCAAAACACAATTATTTGATTTGCTAATCCTGAACCTATTTTACGAATTACAAACTGAAAATCGTCTTCACGGCCAAAAAACATGGCTTTGGTTTTTATAGGATTACCAACAATATAAGGGTTCTGCGGAATAAACTTCATAACCTAATTTATTATAGCACATTTCATATAATAAAAAAAGTAATAAATTAGGAGGAAACCGTTGCCACCAGAACATACCAGGCAAATAATAGAAATTTTTCACTGCCTTGCCAAAAGCTTAAAAGTTCTTCTTCAGAAAGTGTAATGTTACCCGGTAACATCCCATTATCATCATACGTATACGATCCCGATTTCAAAGGATTTCTCGTATGCCATGAGTCATATACATAGAATTCGTCGTCGCTATATCCCAATAAAGTAATATAATGACCCATACCATGCTTTAATCCCAATACGATTACAGGCTTTCCCAAAGACAGCTGCGCCTTTAAATATTTAATGCGTTCCTTTCTAGAAAAGAGTATTAAAAGTGGAGTCTCCGACTTGATGCCATAATGCAGAAGTAATTTTTCCAACCCCCATGGAAGGGTAATTCTATTGGGCAGCCTCCATTCCATATTTTGCACAAACTCCTCAATATTTACATCTGCCTGAGTAAGCACATGGACTACAATAGCACAACTATACGGTCCGCAGTCATTATAGGTCTGTAAAAGATTATAGCGGGAAGCAAAGGGAAGTGTTATCGCAGGTTGGATGAGGTTTGAATCTACCTTAACAGCATGTGTTAGAGTAATAAATGCTGATATGATAACTGCGGCAAGAAGAAGAGCAGTGGTTATAATAAAAGTTATGGTTCGTTTCAAAATCTTATTTTTCATACACATAAAGTGTGGCGTGCCTTGGTATAAAAAAAGTTTTTCCTTTAAATCCGTATTCACGCAATACCCTTTGCAAGTTAAGCAAAAAAAGTCCGTGCGAGACAATTAACAACAAAGTATCGGACGAAGATGAAAAACAAAACGTTTTTAAAAAATGTCTTGCCCGTTTTAGTGTTCTATATTTTGTTTCCGGCTGGCTCTTACTGTTTAACGACCAGGCTAAACGGGCAAAGAACGCCCATAATAAAAGTGGAAGCCTTAAGCGCGTACTCACTACGGCATTCAGGGGCACTTCTTTTAAGAGATCTGTTTCGATAACCTTGCCGTCATGAAAAAAGCGGGCGGTCTTACGGGCTCGCTTCATGCTGCTTGCATAACATATATCCCATACACCCAAATCCGCCTTCTTGTTATAGATAATATCCGCCCTGTCATAGTTCTGGATCGCTTGATGAAATTCTTGCGAACTGCCAAAAAATGAGTATTTATAAGCTACAGGCAAATGCCTTAATAATCCGATGCGCATAATTTAAGTATCCACCTTACAGTAATTTAAACAATAGAACAATATAATTTGTTACAAATCAGTATGCTCCCGCTACAGGCTGAGGCCTTCTCGGAAGTCAAGTATCGGTTTTAAATAATTATGGTTGAGCTTCTCTCCAAAATAACATTTTTGCAAGAAGCTCCTAAAATGGAAATTGCTAAATTAATATGGTAATAAGAATTAGTATTTTTCTTCCAACTTAATATATTTTGAGTTTTGCAATTTCCTCGATTAAATGGATTTGAAGAATTTATTCTTTGCTTGAGATAAAAGCAAGACTAAAACATAAGCACCGCCCGCGCAGAGAGTGATGGCGGCTCCCGGCGGCAGATCGTATGCATAACTTAAAAGCAGTCCGGTGACAGTGAACACTAAACAAAGAAACGCGGAAATCAGCATCATCTGCCATAATTTTTTTGAAAACAGACCCGCGATTGCCGCCGGCAGTGTAAGCAGCGCGATAACAAGCAAAATACCTACAATAGTGGCCATGAGCACAATAGTAAGAGCCGTCAATAATAATAAGAGGATATAAAAGAATTCCACACGCACTCCGCGCAGTTTTGCGAATTCCTGGTCAAAACTCACCGCGAGAAATTTATTATAAAAAAGCAGACATACGGCAATAACAATTACATCAAGCATGACAATAATAAGCAGATTTTCACCGGAAATAAAAAGAATATCGCCGAACAGATAGCTCATGGCATCTTTATATTTCTTAGTATGAAAGATAAAGATCAAACCTATGGCCATGCCTATGGCCCATACCGCTCCGATAACAGTATCCTCACGTTGTGAAGCATAGAGATTTACCAGTCCGATTATCAACGCGGAGACAACCGCTGAAATGAGCGCCCCTATTAAAGGAGTAAACCACAGAATCGCGATATTGTAATGTAAAAACAGGGCAAAACCGATACCGCCCAGAGAAGAATGGGCCATGGAACCGGCAATCGCGCTGATTCTTTTTACCACTACAAAACTGCCGATAATACCGAAACACACACTTGACAGGATACCGGCAATGAAAGCGTTATTAATAAGGGGATTTTTAAACGGCAGCAGAGAGTATAGAAACTCTATCATATTAATCAACCTTCCGTTTCACAGAGTTTATCATGCTGAATAATCCTCATCTTTTTTCCATAGAGGTCATCAATAATCCGGGTAGTAAGTTTACTTGTAGGATGCAAAACAACCGTTTTATTTACACATATTACACTCTTTACCAGATGGGATACAAAACCAACATCATGCGTAGCCATTATAATTGTCATCTTTTTATGGAGTTCTTCAAGAACGGAAGCAAATTTTCGCTCCACGGAAACATCAATATTGGAGGTAGGCTCATCAAGAAGCAACAGTTTGGGCTCGGTGACAAGCGCCCGCGCGATAAGCACCCTCTGTCTCTGACCACCGGAAAGCTCTGAAAAGGGAATATTCGCGATATTGTGAAGACCTACGTCGGCCAAAGATTTTTCTGCCTTTCGCATATCTTGTTTTCCGTACCTACCCAATAAATTACTATCCAACCTCCCCATGAGTACCACTTCCAAAGCCGTAACGGGAAAATACTCATCAAAACTGGAATATTGAGCCACATATCCTATGAGTCTACGTGCTTTACCCGGATCTCTGCCCAGGACGGACAACTCACCCTTTTGAGGTTTTACTAGACCCAAGATAAGTTTAAACAGTGTGGTCTTTCCCCCGCCGTTTGGCCCTACCACGGAAATAAAAGCACCTTGTTCCAAAGCAAGATTTACTTCCGCTAAAACATAGGGGCCGTTGTATGCAAAAGACAGATCTTTTATAAAAACTGCCTGATCCTTTTTCATACGGTCACCATTATTCCAAAGCCCTTTTGATGGCGCGGGCAATTGATAGCAGATTCCGCTGGTAATCATACGCCAGAGGATCCAAAGAGACTACACGTCCGCCCATGGCTTCAGCTACCGCCCGTACATCATTTTCCGCTGTATTCGGTTGGGTAAAAATAGTCCTTATCCCCCGTTCTTCTATAAGCTGCATAGTGTGCTCCAGTTCTTTCGCGCTGGCGTTCTTACCGCCGCTTTCAACCGCCACCTGAACAAGTCCGTAAGCATCGGCGAAATATCCGTATGCAGGATGAAACACAAAGAATACCCCGCCCTTTTTTGACTCAAGCAGCTGCCTAATTGTCCTGTCCAGCTCGATCAACTCATTTTTAAAGCGCAAAAAATTATTCTCATACACCTGGCTGTGTGCCGGATCCAAATCCATAAGTGTATCCCGAATAATTTTTGCCTGTTCAACAACCAAAAGGGGATCAAGCCATGTGTGTGGATCTTGTATGTCATGATCAGTATGCTTAAAAGTGCGCAATCTGATGTTTTCAATTGTGTCGACAATCCGCAATGATTCAAGCTCCGCGGCAAGCTTGGATAGAATTATCTCTTCAAATGATTCACCGATAAGAAAATAAATCTTGGCGTTTATAAGCTTCTCTATTTGACGTGGCGTGGGACTATACAAATGCGGATCGTCTCCGGGCTGCACCAGTACCGTTACCTCTACAAACTCGCCGCCGACACGTTCTACAAAGTATTTCTGCGGAGTAATGCTCACTATAACAGAAATATTCGCGGACTTCTCCTGCTCAATACAGGAAATTAATATCAACAGCACCAGCAGTAACGGCCCAACCGCGCTCAATGGTCTTTTACTCATGTTTTTCATCCTCAGAGTGAAACGAAGGCTGTTTACTTTCATGTTCACAGACAAGATGCAGCGAATGGCAGTCCTGACATTCCTCAAGCGAATGTCTACGGCTGAATTTCTTCCAGTGCTCCAATTGCGCCGGCGTAAAAGTCCCCATACCTTTACAAAGCGGACAACTGTTTTCAAGCGCGTTGAGCACGGCACTGCGGATAAACTCACTGCGATTGGGAATGCTTTTAAGTATTTTGGCTACGGAACCGCTTACCTTAAAGGTAATAACCTCTTGTTTTTTTATTTCAGACATTATGCATACACCAGTGGTAATACTTTGTATTATTATAATACTTTGTATTACTTAGTGTCAAGAGCAAAGAAGTTAAATCCGTAAACCACCAGCTTTGCTGATGGTTTACGGGGGAGCACACCTTAGGGGTGCAGGGTGGAAGAAAAAACCACCACCACAGATGGTGGCTTTTTCTGAAATAAATTGAATTCTAAAACATTAATACTTTATCCCCGTTGCCTCACATAAAAATCTAACCCAAATTATTGGATGCCTCATATAAAAATCTAACCATAGAGTTAAAGAGAAGCTATA
>JAFGGG010000034.1 GCA_016930675.1 Spirochaetales bacterium | reverse complement strand
CTCCATGTTTTGTGGACATAGATGATGACGGCGACCTGGACGCATTTGTTGGTGAAGCGAATGGAAATATCATTTATTTTGAAAATAACGGCAGTGTAGATTCTCCGAGTTTTGCAGCACCAGTCACCAATCCCTTCAGCTTGAGTGATGTTGGAGATTATTCCATACCGGAATTTGTAGACATAGATGATGACGGAGACCTGGACGCGTTTATAGGTGAAGATTTTGGAGATACCTATTATTTCGAGAATATATTATATTAGCCAACTACGTGTTTGTCATAGACGCCACGGGATCCATGAGCGGCGAAATTATGACTGTAAAGTCCGGCCTCACTGTGTTTTTGAATGCAATGCAGGATAATGATGTAGACGCACGCTGTGCTGTTGTACGGTACGGAACCAACGCTGCGGGTAACGAGGGCTGACCGGAGTTGGTGCTTGAGTTTAGCACAGACTTTGAAGCTGTTCCCGGATTTCAGAAGGATCACGTTGGAATCTATGATGCCGCACGGATTTATATTATTTGTTTGCGCCACCGAGGTAACGATGGGTAAATTAGATCAAACGAAAGTATTATATTTACTTGTTTAATGGTAATCCACTCACAATTTCTCTGCGTATTCAAGAGCATCCAGGGTTACGGATGATTTATCTTTCAGTCTTTCAAATTCCTCTTTGGTGTAGCACAGGTAGTCGACATGTTTCGGAAAAGCGAATTTTTTTAAGCATAATGCCATGCGGTTTATAAAACGGATATTTTGAAAATAGTCGGAAACAATTATTACATCAATATCGGAATCTTCATTCGCATTACCTTTTACCCGCGATCCGAAAAGGAGTACTAATTGAGGTTTGTATTCTTTTTTTATGCGCGGCAGAATACTTTCTTTAAACCGGGCGATCCATGGATCGATACTCACTTTATTTCATCCAATTTTATGTGCTTCTTAAAATAGTAAAAAATACCTTTTGCTTTTTTTACTTTTTCTTGCGCTGTCCTTTCGTCATATTCTTCATACGGAACAATATCATGAACGTCAGGATACCTTGCCAGTGTATAATCTGCCGTTAGATCAAGTACCTGAGAAAGAATTGATTCATTAATATCTAATAATCTTCCTAATTCATCGATATAATGGGTTTTGGGTATTTTCGCGCCTTGTAAAGCGATTAATGCTTTAAATAATTTTTCTACAGCCTGATGACATAAAAAAGCGGTAATGTCATAACCTTTAATACTGATATTTTTTTCCGCCATTTCAAGGTCATGTCTCGCTTGTTTATACCATTTGATGGCTATTTCTTTATTCATTGGAATATATATTATATCAATTAATAGAAAAAAAACATAGTATCTTTAGTGTTATTTGCAAATCAATAGCAGCGGCGACACTGGATGACCTCATCGCAAACGGCCTGTGCGGCTGTCTGCAGGCAAGGCTGCTGCAGGCCGGCAGAACCGCACGGGTTGTGGATATCATGCAGATAGATAATCCCGATGTAGTAAAGAATGTGCTTGTGCGGTCGTTTGCCGATTGAGAGCGGTTGAACGGCGGGCCGGGAATAAAACAGCGCGGCCTGGCTTTCAGTTATTTTTTTGTACCGTCTGGATAAAGTCGGGCGAAGTAGATTTCATAATTGCCAATACCATCACGATTATCATTCCATGCCAAACCGTATTCAGATCCGGCATATACAAGACTCGGAGTGCCTGAAGCGCTTGTATCATTGGTAATACGTATATCAGCTCCCTGTTTAACACCTGAAGAATTGATACGGGCAAAGTAGATTTCAAAGTTTCCGTCACGTAAATATTCCCATGCCACACCATATTCTGTTCCTGTACAGACAAGAGAAGTATCCATTGAGATATCTAAGGCATTTGTAATACGTATATCAGCTCCCTGTTTAATACCTGAAGAATTGATACGGGTAAAGTAGATTTCAGAATTTCCGTCACGATTATCACTCCATGCTACACCATATTCCGTTCCTGTCCAGACAAGAGAAGCATACATTGAGTCTCCTATGGCATTGGTAATCCGTACATCGCCCATATATGGGGTCGTGCCACCGTGGTTTTTTATAAGCTCCGTAAGCATGTCGCTGCATGAGGTAATAAGCAGATAGCATGTGCATACTATTAAAAATGATACTTTTTGTTTCATGATGCGCCCCCGTTTTTACATTTTAAACATCTGAATAATACTTTATGGGTTATAATAAAATATTTTTAGATGCAGGGCAAGAATTGTGAAATAGTAAATGAAATCTTTTTATATTCTAATATTGGACTTGGCAGTGTTAAAAATGCTTTTAAATTTTAACAATTGGTTAATGGCAGGCAATAAGAAATATACCCGCTACACCGTCCAATCCTCAATCTGAAGTCCGGCTATTTTTTTAAATTCTTTTTGATTGTGGGTAATCAGAATACTGCCGCAAGCTAAAGCACATGCCGCTATAATAAGATCATTCGGACCGATAATGTCGCCTCTTTTTTCAAGATCAGCCCTTATTTGTGCGTATAAAAACGCCGCCTTATCATCAAAAGGGAGAATAAAAAAAGGTTTTAGAAAAATTTCAAGTATGCGCATCACCTTTTCTTTGTGCAGGCTTTTCTCGGCACCGTAGTACAATTCAGCTTGTACTATAGATGGTATGGCTATTTCATAAGGAGATTTCTTTTTTATATGATGCTGAATTTGAGGAAAAATATTTTTAAGAGCATAAATACAGATATTGGTGTCAAGAAGGTACTTCAAAGTTATCCCTTTTTATATCGTTGCCTGGGTCTATTTCTTCGGGTTCGCTAAGGTCAGTATCATCAAGTGAACCGAAAATATTAAAATAAGAATCCGGCCAATCGTTTTCCAATACTTTTTTCAAATTTTCCCGCACCCATTTTGATACAGATGAATGGCAATCTTCCGCCGCTTTTTCAATTTTATTAATAGTGTCATCATCAAGATATATTGTTAATTGAGCCATAGCTTAAACCTCCCTTCTAAATATATCATAATTAGTATGAATATTCAAGTATATGTGCAATTATAAGTGATATTTATAATTTTTTTATACCGACAATTAAGCAGAAATAAGTACACAGGGTGAAGAAATTTTTTATTAGATTCTGAAAGCATGCCGCTTCGGAAGCTGATTAACGGAAATTAAGCACATAAAATAGTGCATAAACGTGCCATATGTGGTATATTATTAATACATACAATATATTTATTAAGGAGTCTGCTTATGAGAAGGGCCTGTTCAAGAGTATTAATCATTATCCTGTCAGCTTATGGAATATTATTTCTTTCTACCTGTAATTTTGCCCCCTTCGAAGGAGAGGCTCAGGTAACATTGGATCTGGGCTGGCTTACTCCGACCGACGGTGAGGAAAGTGCCATCCGCGCCTCGACCGTGCAGGGCGCGCCTACCAATATCCAGGATCATATAACTTCCATTGAAATAACCATCAGCGGACCGGGAGTAAACACTACTACCAAAACATACTATGAGTGGCCGCAATACTTGTCCGTAAGCGTGCCGCCCGGAAAAGAGCGCACCATCACTTTGCGCATCAATGTGGATGCGGCCAGTCCCAACGCGGTGCTGGTGTTCGGAGGAGAGACGACCGTCAGCCTCAAGGTTGGTCAGCAGACCAAGGCGGTGATGAAGATTGTTCCTAAACAAATGAAGTTGCTCGCTCCTGATTATCAGCTTCAGAGATTGTATAAATATAATGATATAGACGATTCAACAAGAGAGGAAGCAAGCGCTGCCAGTTTAAGGGTAGGGGTCTTTCGACCGTATGATGTAGATATCGATTCAAGTGGAAAAATATATATTGCAAACAGTCTTGCTGATTCTATTTTGCGTATTGATGAAGTCACTGCAACCGGGGGTGTTGTGGTTGGAGATCCTATGGATAATCCGGTTGCTTTAACTATCGATAGGTATAACAACATTATGTATTATGCATCTTCATCCTTGCTTTACAGATATGATATCGAAAATGATATTACTACAGCTTTGAATAAAGATGCTGTAAATATTATTCGCGGCATGCACGCAGATACAAATGGGCTGTTGTATATTGTCGGATCAAATTCCTTTGGCCAACCTCGGTTATTTGTATTTGATCCGGAATTTGTTAATGTAGGTCTACCTGAGGGGAAGGTAATTGATGAATACCCTTCTGCACATTTTGCAACTCCATGGGATGTTGTGGTAAAGGGAAATTATATATATATCACCAACTTATATGGTAATGACGGCTGGCAGATAATAAGATTGACAAAATCTTTAAGTGATGAAATCGGTTTTGGGACTGTTGCAGGAAGTACGGATATTTCTAATGGGGCTTTCTATGGACCGCATAGGTTTATCAGTAAAATAAATGAGAGAATAACAATTATTGATGATAACTCGAGTTTTGATAAGATTATATCTATTGATGATGTACCGGCTTCTTTCTGGAAAACAATCCCGAATACTGCTGTTGACGGCCAAGCACTCTTCAATTTTTATGAAGGTTTCTAACAAAAGAACACATCGCATAAATGATTAAACTATAAAAGTTAAAGTAAAGTGTAAAAAATATTGTCTATATTGTTACTATATTGCGTTTTATCTCACTTAATTCCTTCAATCATCTCCCCGTGATCTTTCCATTGCGCGGGATCTCCGCATACAGCCTGCCGCTATCACGCAGCGCGCGCTTCCTGGTTTTGTAGTCAACATGCTCAAGCCCGAAGCGCAGGGTAAAATCCTCCGCCCATTCGAAGTTGTCCCAGGTCGACCATTAGTAGTAGTAGCCGCGTGAATCCACGCCTTTGGCTATGGCCCGGTGCACCTGTTTAAGGTGATCCACGATGAAGCGGGAGCGCTCACTGTTATCGGTAACGGCTGTGCCGTTTTCGGTGATGTACACGGGTTTGTGGTTTTTTTATTCGACTTAAAAAACGAAGTGAACCGAACGGATATATTTCCCATCCAAGAAAGTATACCGTCTTGACCGTCGCGGTAAGGAGTGACATGAAGAGTGAATCGTCTTTAGAAAGATCGAATTTGATATGCTCGTGTATGTAGAGGTTAAAAAGCGCGACTACCTGTGGTTGTTCCCAGCCTTCCTGACGAGAAAGTCAAAGCTGGCATATCGAAAACTGCCAGGATTATGAGTTCACCGAAAACGGTGCTGACTGGCTGGTACGTCTGCTAATGGAACGCCGGGGCTGAAGATATTTGTTGATTCATGTAATAAATTGTTGTATCATATCATATCGATTTCAAAAAAGAGGGCATATGAGTAATGTTAAAATAGTGTGCATCGTGTGTACCGCTGCAATAATATTTCTTTCCTGCAGCGACATGCTGGGCCGTTATACAGGCTCGCCGGCTTTAAGAGTATACGGCTTTGACATAACGCTGGAATGGCACTGGAACTCCAGTGACGTAAACCCCAACTCCATCCAGGTGATGTGCGCACCGGTGGTGGCTGATCTTAATCATGATGGTATACCTGATATAATCTTCCATAGCTATGAAGATAATTATCAAATTGGTGGCATCTTGCGAGCTATTTCCGGAGATGGTAGCGGCGAGTTGTTTTCGGTCACCGCGTATTCAGTAAGGCCTGGCATAAATCCCGCCGTGGGTGATATAGATAACGACGGTCGGCCGGAAATAATAACCGTGAGCGATAGCGATAGAATTCTGGCTTTCGAACACGACGGCTCATTTAAATGGCAGAGTGAGGTAATAGTTAATAGTATTTCAAACGGAAGCATTACCCTGGCGGACATCGATGAGGACGGCTCGCCGGAAGTCATTTTGGGCAGCTATGTTTTGAATAGTGACGGTACAACCAAGTGGATCGGGGCCAATCCGGCCGTAAAGTATAATTCATATGTGATTAATCTGGATTGTGTCGGCCATCCTGAGCTTATTACATGCAATACGGTTTACCACTCTGACGGCAGTGTCTACTGGGAAAAGGATCTTAGTTATAGAGGTTATTCCGCTGCGGCCGATCTTGACGACGATTCTTTCCCGGAACTTGTATATGTATATAATGGTGGTGTATATATTTGGGAACATGACGGCACAGTGAAATATGACTTTATTTTAATAGACCAAGGTGGAGGTCCTCCTACAATCGTGGATGTTGATAATGACGGAGATCTGGAAATCTGTATTTCGTTTGCTACAAAATTCGTGGTACTGGAAGCAGATGGTACCATTAAATGGAGTCAGACAATTGATGATACAAGCTCGCGAATCTTAAGCTCCTCGGCCTTTGATTTTGATAACGATGGTATTGTGGAAGTACTGCACGCGGACCAGGCTTATTTTCGCATCTTTAACGGGCAGGACGGAAGTATTCTGTACGAAAGACCCGTTGGTTCGGGAACTCTGGAAGAGTTTCCTCTGGTTGTTGACGTTGATAATGATAATAGTGCTGAAATCATTGTAGTGAGTAATGATTTGGTAGAGAGCTGGGTAGGCATAGAAGCTGAAGAGGGCATCCTTGTTTTCGGAGACGCCAATAATTCCAGCGTGAACACGCGAAAAATATGGAACCAGCATTACTACTTTATAACAAATGTAAGAGATAACTGCTCCATTCCTCAATTTATACAAAACAACTGGAACAGCTATAATAATTTCAGACAGAACCCGCCGCGTTAATGGACGCCGCGGTTTTTGTTAATAGGCGTAAAGACTATTCAATCACAAGGACATGAATCGTCTTTGATATAGGTGAGAGCCTCCGGCACCTGGAAGGTGACCCAGCGCCAGTTGTCGATAAGCACGACAGAGTCAAAAACGCCGTCGGAGTTGTCCCAGATTGTAAATTGTACTGTTATCTGGGATTTTTCGCGCACAGGGGCAATCGTTTCAAGCCAGGCCGTTGCCCCGTAGCTTTCAAAACCTGTGCCGGTCAATTCATCGGTTCCGTCAGCACAGTTTGTGCAGACACGGATGGCACTGTTGTTCACGCAGATGGGGCCATCCGGGGTGTGGCAAATATTGGTATCAACGCTCCCCGGAACTGAGGGAGAAACGAGTACAATATAATGATCCGGATAAATTGTACAAATCCAACCGGGGTATTCGGCTGTATAAAACTTAAAGTCGAACAAGAAACCGGTGGCGTCGCGCGGTACCTTTAGCACCGCTTCAAGTGTGATCCCGTCACAACCACCACCAAATGCCTGCACAGGGCATGTGGCGGACTGCGCAGGGAAACCGGGCGGTAAGGGATGGGTGTAATTCTTATTAAAACCTGGATTTGGAATAAATCCCGCCTGTCCTGCCAGCTGCGCGTTGCCTGTGGAAAGTACAAGAAATCGTTCACCTTCCTGTACTTTTATATTCTGGCCGAAACCAGAAAAAAGCGCGTGCCCGATATGAAAATTGTTTACCGGCGGCTCACTCCCGTCGGGAAGTATCCAGCGTGCGCTAATGATTTCTTTTTCATTTAACCCGATAGCTTTACAGGCATCTAAAGGATCAAGGGAATCCACAGAAAGATTACCGTCGCATGGTGTATGAGGTAGGCATGGACCGAGATTTTTAGATGCATAATGATTCAGCATGTCTGAGCATTCAAAAAGAAGAAAAGAGAGAATTATTACTAAAACACAGGATAAAGTAATTTTTAAAGATATAATTTTATGAACATATTTTTTCATTTTTTCAGAATAACAAATTAATGATAAATAGTCAATTTTATAAACTTTTTCTGTCAAGGTAAAAAAAAGATACATTTTATTTTAGTTACATTATATTAGGGCAAACAGTCTTAAAAATAGATTTCATTATTTGTACTTAGGAATACGGCGATGTACAAGCACTTACTAACTAAAAAATTACCATAAGAATATCCCTTTTTCCCCAGGCATTACTACTCTTGGCCGGATTCTAAAATAAATATAGTAAAAAATTGATAATGCGTGACCTATGTGCGTAATGTAGTATAATATTAATAGGTATTAAATAAATTATAGATACCAGGAGGCGGATATGAAGATTAAAGCATTAAAAGTCTGTATGATTATATGTTTGGCCGCGTTATCTGTCCGTGAATGTACCGCCCGGAAAGGAGCGGACTATTGGTTTAAGAATTAATGTTGATCCGGTCAGCGACAGCGCTGTACTGGCTTTTGGGGGAGAGACAACCGTAAGCCTCAAAGTCGGGCAACAGACCAAGGCGTTGATGAGTATCGCTCCGGTTGAGACAAAGCTGGTAATACCGGATACACTAAACAATAGGCTTGTTCAAATAAATGATGTCACTGGAATTGGGTGGGATACGTATCCTGGTATTAGCGCGTATGATGTGGATTTTGATGCAAAGGGAAGGATCTATTTTACAGATAATGGATCCGGGCTTCAACGAATCGATGATTTCAAAGATGACGCACCGGATACAATTGACGGGGATGAAACTATATATGCGGTTACTATGGATAGAAATAATGATTATGTATATGATATAACATCATTCGGAGGTATCATTTCGAAGATTGATTGTAAAGGAGTAGAACCTCCGGTTACTTATAATTTGAAGGCTGAACCTCTGATAGCAGATGATGGTAACTACGGTTTTTATGGTATTGATATAGATGATGAAGGATTTTTATATGTTATTAATTCTCCTGTAAATGTGTTATATAAATATAATCCATCGCTTGGAGTAGGAGATAGAGTTGCGGGTACTTATACAAACATTATTTTAAGCAATCCACGAGATGTTATTGTGAAAGATAATTATGTATATATATTAAACTTTGATGGTGAGTCTGGCAATAAAATAATAAAACTTACTAAAGGGTTGACATTTGTGGGAAGCTATGGAGATAAAGCAGAAGAACCATATCCTGATAACATAACAGGCCATTTTTATGGTCCCTTGCGCTTTTTGGCTGTAACCAATAGTGTTTTTACAATAATCGATGATCGCAGTACTATTGGTATAGCAGGTTCTACTGACAGGCTCATGCAGATTGATCCAGGCTTTAATGCTTCTTCGTGGCGTACTTACGGAAGTTATGGCAATGGTGATGGACAGTTTGATTTTTGGTTGCCACAATAAGATATTTTTATGATAATTAACTTAGTTGGGATGCAAAACTCACAGTAAAGAAGTATCATCCAAAATGTAGATGGTTAGCTGTAACCTGTTTTGAGAATCATATCCCCTGTAATTTTACCTCTTCCCGCAATCTCCGCATACAGTTTTCCGCTCCCCCGCAGCGTACGTTTCTGTGTCTTGTAATCCACATGAGTGAGTCCGAAGCGCGGCGTAAAACCCTCGGCCCATTCAAAGTTATCCAGACATGACCAGTAATAATAGCCCCGCACATCGATGCCCCCGGTAATGGCACAGTGCATCTGTTTCAGGTGTTCGATAATGAACCGGCCGCGTTCTTCATCGTTTTCCGTGGCTATGCCGTTTTCAGTGATATATATGGCCTTTTTGTATTTTTTTTGTTTTCTTAACAAACGAAAGAGCCCGTAGGGATATATCTCCCAGCCTAAAAAATTAACAGGTGCTCCCGGTCTGGTTATCAGTGTGAAAAAGTCGGAACCGGGCTTGAAGGGTGTGAATCGTATCATTTCCCGCGAGTAGTAATTAATGCCGATGTAGTCCAGCGTGTTCTTGAGCCGGGGAACCTGTTTGAACAGGGCCACGGGCGGATAGATGGTTCCGCCGATACAGGCCTTGGTAAAATGACGATTGAAGATAAAATCAATTACATAAGCCATTGTTCTATCAAAAATCGAACAGCCGCAAAACGGATCGAAAATGCGGTAGTGCTTGGCAAAGCTGACCTTGCAGCCGTCTGTCAAAACAGAGTGGATGGCATGGTAGGCCTCCGCGTGCGCCAGCAGCATGTGTTTTAACACCCGCATGGCCGCTTTAAAATCCCGCTTGCCGGGAGGCCAGATTCCCGCTATATAACTTTCAAAGGCATAGACCACAGGCTCATTTATGGTAATCCATAACTCAATACCCTCTCCAAGCTCCTCAGCCACAAAGCGGGCGTAGCGCTTGAAAAAGCGCACAACCTGCGGCTGTTCCCATCCGCCCTGCCGGGAAAGCCAGAGCGGATTGGTAAAATGGTGCAGGGTAAGCATTGGTTTGAGGCCTTTGGATTTTAAAGAAGCGAGTACGGCTTTATAGTGCTTGACGGCCTGTTTGTTCCAGCGTCCCTGTTCCGGTTCAATCCTGCTCCATTCGATCGATAAACGGTGCGTATTGTGGTGCTGCCGCCGTAATGCCGCAAAGTCCTCGTCGAAGCGGTTGTAATGATCGCAGGCCGGACCGGAAACGGATCCGTCGTTGATCTTGCCCTGCTGCTCCCATTCCCACCAATCGTTATTGTTATTATTACCCTCTACCTGATGGGAGGAAGCGGCTGTGCCCCATAGAAAATCAGGAGGAAAATTCAGTACGGCGGTTTTTTGCATAATTACTCGCTCCCGTAAAGGCCGGCGCCTTTGGCGGCGGCATGCGAAGGCGGCGGCATGTGAAGGCGCCTGCCGCAACTAGTTGGTCAAACCTGCAATGGCCGCTCCGATTAAGGGAGCGTTTTCAATCTGTACGAATTCGAAATACAGATTGTACTGTTCCTGTAATATGTGACGCAGATAACACTCAACACGGGCTTTTAAGCCTTTGAGTTTAAAAAAGGTGGAACCTTCCGCTGAAATGCAGACAGGATGACAGGGATGCTTTGGAGGTGGATTCTTGATGATCATTCCGCTGAGCATCGCGGCCACCAGCTTGGCAGAGCGCTCTACCAGAAAATCCAGCAGATAATAAAGCACGGCACGGTCGCCGGGGGTTTGCGCATCAATACAGCCGGCTAAACTGTTTTTACTATGAGGGGCAAGTAAAAAGTCATTTACCTGTTTTGTGCTTAAAGAAGCGAGTGTTGCTAAGCTGCCGCCCGTTGCCGCTGAAAACAGCTTTTGTTTTACCGCGGTTTTGATTGCCTGACGGCAGAGCTCTCCGAAATAAGCGCCGGAAATCATTTTTTCCAGAACTCCCAGACCGGGATTGTCGGTTGCGTTGTCGACTCTTTTGTCAATATCTCCGCGCGGGCATTTGTCAAATCCGCCTACTTCCGTATTAATTATCTGGGTTTGCAGCGGATCCAGTTTGTCCACTTTGGTAATGTTGCTGTTTTTTTCACTGTAACAGCAGTTGAGTCCTGTTCCCAGAATAAATCCGATATATGTGCCGTAGCTGTGCTCACTACTCTGCGCCCGCGCGGCCAGCAGGGTGGCCACGGTATCGTTCAAAATGACAATCCGCTTGCGGTTGTGCCTGCCCGTTTTATCCAGCGCCTGAAGCAGATTTTCGCCGATAAGTTCTCCTTCGATACCCTGTGTCTCTATCTCTTTACTGAAGAAAAGCAGTTTTCCGTCTTTGGAAGGTAGAATTTCCGTGGGATATGAAAAACAGAAACCGATGTGATCGCTGATATCAATGATAGGAGCTACATGCTCCGCCAACTGCTGAAAAAACTGGTCTTTATCGACTTTGCCTTGAGTACCGGGCATGGGGTGCTGCTTGAAACCATCTATACGCGGTGTGAGCTTTTTATCAAAATGAACCTGCGCTATGCGCAGATGCGTGCCGCCCGCGTCCAGTACAATTACCGGCTTGTCCGGAGAGATGGCGGAAGCCGCCTGAATATAGGTCGGAATCATTTTTAAAGAGCTGGTTTTACCTTCCAGGCCGCTTTGCATATCCTTGAGCAGCAGGTCTGTCACCTGTTGAGGGGAGATGTCCGCGTAGTAGAGATTATGCGCTTTTAAAAAACCGATTACCTGTCCTCTGATTTGTTTCACCTTAAAAATTCCTTGTAAGCTTAAACTGCATGCTTATAAAAAAAGCCGGGATGATTACCGGCTTTATGGAACTGGAATGGTGACAGCAATTTCAAAATCTGTAAACACCCAATCCAGACCTCATTACAATTAAGCATATATCTTAATCTAATAAAATTTTAATCCTTATTTAACATGTTTGTCAATAGAAATTTATAAGGTTTTTCGAAATAATTCGTGGTTGGAGCATTAAAAAAACTTGACATGCGGATAGGTCTTTTTAAGAAAGCTCAACCTGAAAGGCAGGTTTAATAGCGGATTTCGTTATAGGCCTCGGCAATATTAATCAAGTGATCACCGATTTTTTCGAAGTTAATCAGAATATCATAATATACCATACCGTTAAGTGCGTGTTCGTACTGTTCGCCGCATTCCGCGAAGTAAACCTCTTGGAACTTTCTTTTTTGTTTATTGATCCTGTTTTCATATTCATATGCTTTTTTCAGGTTCACGTCCTGCTTATGTTCAACATACTCGATAACCAAGTGTTGAAACTCCTGAACCCCTTCGAGCATAAGCAGCAGATTCTGGGTATAGACTTCCGGAAACTCGATTTTTAACTTCCTTTTACGGTTGAGGATGTAGTACATACTCTCGCCGTGATCACCGATTCTTTCTATATCGTTAATCGAGTGCAGTATCTTGGGGATGGAATCAGCGTAGTTCTTACTCAGTTCCTTGCGGCTTAGTTCAACCAGAAATTTGGTAATGTCATATTGAATGTTATCTATAATTTCCTCGTTGGTTTTTAGACTATCCACCTTCTGGTAGTTATTGGCGGAGAGGATCTGATTGATTTCCGTGAGGCTTTCATCGCTTAAGGTAAGCGCCCGCGCCATCTCTTTGTGTACCGCCTCAAACGCGATGGGCGGAGTGAAAAGCAGGTTCTTGTTCAGGTAAATAGCCCGGTCCTGTTTAATTTTGACCACACCGGGGATGATTAATTCAATGAATTTTGTGTAAAGTGAGGTAAAGGGAAGAAATAAGAGCGTATTGAGTACGTTAAAAATAGTATGAGCATTGGCTGCCTGACGGACGGTATCCGTGCTGGTCATGAGGATCAGGCTTTTGTAGAAAGGCAGCAGGGCAACCGCAATGGCCGTACCGATGATATTGAAGCCGAAGTGGGCCACAGCCGTGCGTTTGGCAGCCAGATTGGTCCCGATGGAAGCCAGAGCGGCGGTAATACAGGTGCCGATATTGTCTCCGAGGATGATCGGAATGGCTCCGTCAAGATTAATGAGTCCTGATCCGACCAGGGTGAGTACCAAACCGACTGTAGCGGAAGAAGATTGTAAAAGCATGGTGATGACCATACCCGCTATTACTCCCAGAATGGGATTGTGGGAAAAGTTCTGGAACATGGTCATAACCATCTCTGATTGTTTTAACGGTAACACTCCCTGTGACATAAGGTGCATGCCGAAAAAGATCATGGAAAAACCCATAATCAGGGCGCCTACACCTTTGATCGAATCTTTTTTGGCGAAAATATAGAGGAGGATCCCCACAAAAAGAAAGGGCAGCGCGTATTGGCTGACCTTGAAGGCCATAAGCTGCCCGGTAACCGTGGTACCGATATTGGCGCCGAAAATCACGCTTACCGCCTGTTTCAGGTTCATCAATCCGGCATTCACAAAACCGACCGTAAGCACGGTAGTCGCGGAGGAAGACTGAATAAGGGCGGTAGCCGCGATCCCGGTCATGGTCCCGAGAATGGGAAATGACGTAGCTTTATGCAGAATGTTACGGATGGTCTCCGAGGACAACCTCTTTAAGGATTCCGTCAACATGTTAATGCCGTAGAGGAAAATTCCTAAACCGCCGATTATCAAGAAGGCGTGCTCGAGTGTAAAAATAGGTGCGTCTGGCATTACCCACTTTATATCCAAGAAAGCGGAAAGACGCAAGAGGAAAACTAAGAAAAGATTTATTAGATACTAATGAGCTTCATGCAAAAATAAGATTTTTGCCCTATAAAAGTCCGAGTTCTTGTAAAACGGTTTTCAGTTTTTCTTTATTACCCGGATCCATTGGGCACATGGGCAGACGATAATTTTCCTGCAGCATACCTTTAAGTGCCAGAGCCGCTTTGATGGGGATGGGATTGGTTTCAATAAAAATAGCTTTAAACAGGGGAAGCAGCTCAAAGTGTGCTTTGCGGGCTTCGGCCCAGTTGCCCTGCAGTGCCAGTTCCACGAAGGCGGACATCTTTTGAGGGATGAGATTGCTGGCAACGGAGACCACACCGTGTCCTCCCAAGGCCATGATGGAAAAGACAAGATTATCATCACCGGAGAGAACGCAAAAATCGTCCGGTTTATGTATGAGCAGATCCATTATCTGGGACATATCACCGCTGGCTTCCTTTACTCCGACAATGTTTTTATGCTGTGCCAGTTTAAGTGTGGTTGAGTTCTCAATATTTTTTCCGCTGCGACCGGGGATATTATAAACAATAAGCGGCAGATCCACAGTATCGGCAATAGCCAGAAAATGGCGGTAGAAACCTTCCTGCGTAGGCTTATTATAATAAGGCGCTACCTGCAGTGTGGCGGCAGCTCCTGCTTGTTTGGCGTGTTTTGTCAGTCTGATGGCTTCCGCTGTGGAGTTTGATCCCGCACCGGCAATTACCGGCACTCTGTTCTTTGCCTGATCGATCACAATATCGATAATCTTATTTTGCTCTTCATGCGAAACCGTAGGGCTTTCACCGGTGGTACCCATGGGCACTAATCCATGGACTTTGTTTTCTATCTGAAAATCTACCAGATCGCGTAACGCTTTTTCATCCAGATCTCCGTTCTCCGTAAAAGGAGTGACCAATGCGGTGAATACACCTTTAAACATAACTACCCCCTAGTGCTTAAGTATTTGATTAAAAATATCTTTGAATTCAAAAAAACCTTTTTTTCCGATTATCCACTCCGCTGCCAGTACCGCCCCCGCTGCCAATCCGCTTCTGTTACGCGCGTTATGCGTAAGTTCTATGGTATCCGCTGCGGAATCGAACAGTACCGTATGAATACCGGGCACATAGCCGCCGCGTACGGATGCGAAGTGCAGCTCGCCCGTTTCAGGCGCCCGGTCCAGCTTGTCCTCCACAAGACTGTTTTTTTGTTCATGATTTTCAAGAATCAGCGAGCCGATTGTTTTGGCCGTGCCCGAGGGAGAGTCTTTTTTACGCTTATGGTGAATTTCATAGGCCATTATGTCATATTCGGGGCTGAGGTTGAATATTGTTGCGGCCTGTTTAATAAGCTGAAAGAATATATTCATTCCTACAGAAAAATTTGAGCCGTACACCACTCCGATCGAACTGTTTTCGACAATGTCTTTTACCTGTGCCAGCTGATTGTTCCAACCCGTGGTGGCAATGACGGCGGGGATGTTAAAACGGGCATACGATGAAACCCGCTCCTCTATTGCCTCGGCCAAAGCAAATTCGATGACCACATCGGCCTTTAAAGCAAGCTCTTTAGTGAGTGCCCTGGCATCGGCGTCCCCGATAATCGAATCGATCCGGGCCGCCACTTCATGCTTTTTTTGATGAAGCATTGTTTCCACTTCTCTGCCCATCTTGCCGTAACCAAGAATTATTGCCTTCATAATCCTCATCATAAAGCGACAGAGAGTTTAGTGCAAGTGAGTAGTCATTATTTTATAAAAAAATTACTTTTGCTGAGCTTGGACCAGTGTTACCGCTGCGGTATTCACGATATCGTCTATCGAGCAGCCCCGCGAAAGATCGTTTACCGGTTTGGTGAAACCCTGCAGTAAAGGTCCGTAGGCTTTGGCGCCGCAGAACCGCTGCACCAGTTTGTAACCGATATTTCCCGCATTAAGATCAGGAAAAATCAGGACGTTTGCTCTGCCCCCGACTTTAGATCCCGGTACTTTTATCTCCGCCACCGAGGGTATTAACGCGGAATCAACCTGCATTTCACCGTCCACATTTAAATCAGGCTTTTTTTGTTTCACAAGCTGGAGTGCTTTTTTTACTTTATCGACAAGCTGATGTTGTGCGCTTCCATAAGAGGAAAAGGAAAGCATGGCGATGACGGGTTCGATGTTTAGAAAAGCGCGGCATGATTCGGCAGCTGAAATGGTGATTTCCGAAAGCTGTTCCGCGTCGGGATTGGGTACGGTCGCGCAATCGGAAAAAATAAGGTGACCGTCGGCACCCCAATGCTTGTCGGGCAGACACATCACAAAACAGGAGGACGCTACTTTGGTTCCAGGATTTGTTTTTATAATCGTAATGGCGGCGCGCAGCATGTCTGCGGTGGAATGAGCAGCCCCGCCTACCATTGCATCCGCTATATTTAAACGAACCATCATGGCGGCGAATTTTAAAGGATGAACGATCTCCTGTTCGGCCTGCTCTTTGCTCATGCCCTTGTGTTTGCGCAGTGCGTAATATTCTGCGGCGAACTGCGCTTTTTTATCATCATTCGCAGGATCGAGCAACGTTAATGAAGAAAGTTCTATTTTATTCTCCCGCGCCATTACATTTATTTTTTCTTTATCCCCTAAAAGGGTAACGTGTGAAGCCAGTTTTTTATCTGCGATGATGCGGGCTGCCTGTAAGATCCTGGTGTCCGTTCCTTCAGGCAGCACAAGGGTACGGGGATTGGTTTTAGCGCGCGCGCGCATTTTTTCGCTAAAGTTCATGAGCAGCTCCTAAAAAATCTTATGTCTACCCATTATTATGTATTAAAGAACTGTCATTCGTCAAATTTAATTGGAGAAAAATTAAAAGTGAACTGATTGCATTTTTCCAAAATACTCTGCACAATCAGCAGTACCTATGGAAATTGCAGTTTATGGTTTGGGAAGGTTCGGACTGTTTTGGGCGACCGAGCTTTCCCGCTATTGCACAGTCAAGGTGTATTCACGATCGAAAAAGGAGAACCTTCCCCGGCAGCTTGTCTGGGTGGATGAGGACGAACTGCTCACGACGCCCGCATTGATTCTCTGCGTATCGATCTCCTCAATGGAAGAGGTGCTGGAAAAAATATCCGCAAGACTTAAACCCGGCAGCCTGGTGATGGATACCTGTTCGGTTAAGGTATATCCCGCCATGAAGATGCAGGAACTGCTGCCGGGGCATACGGATATCCTGGCCACGCACCCGATGTTCGGGCCCGATTCCGGCAGGAACGGTATCAAGGATCTGCCGCTGGTGTTGAGTCCGGTCCGGATACGACAGCCTGCTTTGAAGAGGTGGCGCGATTTTTTCGCAGCCATGGGTCTGCATGTACTGCAGATGGATGTGCATGAGCATGATAAGGAAGCGGCATACACCCAGGGAATCACCCATTATATGGGACGGGTATTCGCTGATCTGGGTTTAAAACCGTCAAAGATCGCCACGTTGGGTTACAGCAAGTTGTTGGAAATAATCGAGCAGACCTGTAATGATCCGTGGCGGCTTTTTCTGGATATCCAGCGCTATAATCCTTATACAAAAGAGATGAGGAATAGACTCCACCATTCTTTAGAGAAGATATTTTCTAAGTTGCAGGGCTCACTTGATATCAGCAATTCGGATTTTAAAAAATGAGAAGCGCTGTCTTGACATGCAAAAAAGGGAGTGGTAGCATAGCAAATCAATTTAACAATTCTCATTTTGGCAAATGAGAGGCGCTGAAACTAATCATGGAGAGAAAGATGAGTGATGCTTTAAAGAAAAGAATAGACGAAGACGAAATAGATACAATTCTTGCCGAGGATATCGATTTTACAGGAGAATTAAAATTCAAAGCGCCCTTGATGATTAAAGGAAAATTTAAGGGTGAGATAAAAGCTTCTAACGATCTTTATATCGGAGAGAACGCCGATATTGAGGCAAAGATAGACGCGGATATGATTTCCAGCAGGGGTAAGATTAAAGGTAATATTTCAGCGAAAAAACGCATCGAGCTTTTTTCCACAGCCAAGGTGGAAGGTGATATCACCTGTCCGGATCTGGTAATAGAAAGTGGTGCCAAGTATGACGGCTACTGTAATATGGTCGGCGAACCAAGGAAGAAAAATGCGAATTAACAAACTGCTGCTTGTGGTTTGTCTGTTGCTGGCAGTTGCTGCAAGCGGTTATTCACAAAATAAGCCTGATGCGCTTCTACTCTATCAACAGGGTAAATTTGAAGAAGCGGCTTCAGTATGTAAAGACGAAATTAAAGAGACACCCCTGCGCACGGACGCCTATGTTGTGCTGGGCTGGAGCCTTGTGGCTCTGCGCAGGCCGGCTGAAGCATTGGAATGGGCAAATAAATGTCTAGGCTTTGCTCCCAATGATCAGCGTGTTATTCATATCGCGGCCGAAGCTCTCTATATGCTGGGCAGATACGATGAAGCGCTTATTAAGTGCCGGGAGTATGTGAAATACGGCGGTCCGAAACTGGCTCTTATGTATTATTATATGGGTATGATCTATATTGCCCGTAAAGAGTATGTGCTGGCCGATATCGCGCTTTCAACTGCGGTCCATCATTATGCCAACGAGGCCAATTGGTGGGAGCGTCTTGGTTTCGCCCGTGAGAACGCCAATGATGCGGAATCGGCTTTGGCAGCCTACAACGAAGCGTTGAAACGCAATCCCAATCACCCGGAAGCCATTAAAGGCAAAGATCGCGTAAGACTTAATCGAAGCGAGCCATGAGAGCCCTTTTTTACACGCTGGGCTGTAAACTCAATCAGGTAGAGACAGAAGCGCTTGCTTCTTTTTTTAAAGCGAACGGGATTGAACTTTCAAAAGCCTTACAGGTACCGGACATTATAATAATCAATACCTGTACGGTTACCTCCAAAGCCGAACAAAAGGCCCGCAGAGTAATCAGACAGTTTTTAAAGCAGTACCCTGAAGCCCTGCTTATTATCACAGGCTGCTACGCCCAGGTTGAATATGAGTATTTACGCCTGACCTTGTTTAAAGATCAGGAGGCGGCTGTTATCCCGCAGGCTGAAAAGGATATTCTTCTGGAACTATCCGGGGTGTTGGGGCAGTACCCTGATATTGCTGCCTGGTCGCGCAACGAAAAATACGACCAACTCAATCGTTTTTTGCAGGCCAAGAAAAATACCGATCATGATGTTTTTGCCTTTCATACCAAGGATTACAGCTTCCATTCCAGGGCCTTCCTGAAAATCCAGGACGGGTGTGATAATTTTTGTGCCTACTGCAGAGTTCCTTTTGCCAGAGGGCGCTCGGTAAGTCTTGATCCTGAGATTATACTGCGGCGTACCCGGCAGCTTGTTCAGGCAGGATTTCGCGAGATTGTGCTTACAGGTGTACATATAACCGATTATAAGTCCGCTTCACATAATTTAACCCGGTTAATTTCAATGCTTCTGAAGTGCACGCGCCATGTGCGTTTCAGGCTTTCTTCTCTGGAGCCTGAAGATATAGATGAGGAGTTGTGCCGGGTGTTGGATCATGAGAATATCTGTCCGCATTTTCATCTTCCCGTCCAGTCGGGTTCGGCGCGTGTACTTGCGGCAATGAAAAGAAAAGCCACACCGCAGTCCATAACCCGATCAGTTAAACTGCTGCGTGACGTAAAACCGGATGCCTTTATAGCAGCGGATATAATTGTAGGATTTCCCGGTGAAACACAAGAGGATTTCGAGGCCACGCGGAAACTTGTTTCAGACCTGCGAATCAACAAACTGCATGTTTTTCCCTTCTCACCCCGTCCGGGCACTCAGGCTTTTAATATGCGCGGCCGGGTGATTTCTGCGGAAATAAAGAGAAGATCGCGCTGGATGCTCGAGCTTTCTGAAAGCTTATTGGCTGAATTTTTAACATCGTGGCCGGGCAAAGAGGTATGCCTTATTCTTGAACAGAAACTTCCCGCTGCGGACTGGCAGGGGACCAGCGCTCACTCAATTAAATGCGTGATCCGGGAGGCTGCTCATGCGCGGTTTAAGTCCGGCATGCTGGTTAATGCGTGTGTAACGGATGTAACAAGTAATAAGCAGTGTACTGCCCGTTTGGTTGCTGTGGATAAACATGAATCCTTGTTTTTTGATCCTGAGGCTGTATAATTAATCAATAGAGAGCACAAAATATCCATGTGGAGAATACACAGAGTTAAACCGCTCATACTCACGGTACTTATCATAATGATAAATTTGCAATTACAGGCCCAGGAAATAAAAACCGAAGCGCCCTTTGTACCCTTAAGCGCTGAGGTTTTAGCTCAAGGCGGAGCCTTTATTTCCCGGGCTCAGGGCTTTCAGGCGCTGTTTTACAATCCTGCCGCTTTTGCCACGGAGGAGGAGACATATACTGCTCCGTTTATAAGCGGGTGGTGCTACTCTGATCCGGAGGTGCTTAAAGAGGTGCTGGGACAGACCGTAAGTCGGGGGGGCGGTATTCCGGGCATGGGGGACCGTTTCGCCGAACATCTTAGCGATTCCGGATTAGGGGTGGGAACAGCACTGGGAATGGGTTATGTGGGCAAGCACATCGGTTTGGGTGGATTGTTGGTTCTTGATTCTTATCTGTACGGGCAGAATGAAACCGAGTATCAAGGCCATATTACCGCGTCGTTGGGGTTGGTGGGGGGATACGCCTATCCCATAGATATGGGCAATGCAACCCTTACGGTGGGCGGGACGGTAAAAATATTATTGCGTGTTAACTCTCTTATCGATCCCGCGCTTTCACCCGATGTGTGTAAAGGGCTTTTTTGGAGTGAAGATTTATTCTCAGTACTTAATAATTATCCAGCGGTTTACGGCTTCGGCATTGGGGGGGATATCGGTTTGTTATTGGAGGTCGGATCTTTTAACTGCGCGCTGGTGCTGAGGGATGTTTTAGCCACAAGATTTTTTTACAGGGAGGACACCGTCGGTGATATTCAGGGATCGGTCGTCAGCGGTCATGGACTGCCTCAGGGATCGCTGGTGGAAGATACATATCAGATTCCCATGCAGGTTGATATTGGTGTGGCCTTTCATCCTGACCTTGGGGCACTCAGTGAGTATATCGACCCGCTTATTCAACTGGAGTGCAGTGATATTATTTCCGTCATAGAGCATAAGAAATCATTTCTTACCCTGTTTCGTTTGGGCGCGGAGGTGGTAGTATGCAAAACAATCGCGCTGCGCGGCGGTATCAATCAGGGCCACCTTTCCTACGGAGCAGGGCTGCAGCTAGGTTTCTTCGAGTTCAATCTGGCCCTGTTCGCTTTTGAGTTGGGTCAGGATGTGGGAGAAGAGCCTATGGCCGGGCTGGCCTTTGATATTTTGTTTAATTTTTAAACGGTATAGAAAAAAGGTGTTTTTTGCGATAATGGTATTATATAGAAGGGGGAAGAGAACCATGAAGGCGTATGCATCCGTAATTATTCTGCTTTTACTCGCTGTAATCTTCAGCTGCCAGGATATATTTACCTACAGTCCTCTTGATATACTGGAACGGGACCCGAAAACGCTTTCCAAGGAGCAGCAGCTGCTTTATGCGGAGCAGGCGTTAAGCAGCGGCAGGAGAGGCGTGATGATAGACGCTTTGGATGTTGTGGTTAATGAACTGCTTCCCGACGATCCCACAAGTGTGAAATTGAATCTGCTGGTAGCTGATTTGTTATGGGCGCTTTCCAATGCACCCATTGCTCTGCAGAATTATCTGTTTGATAACAGCAACCAGTTTCCCGATCCCGGAGTACCGGCGGACTTTCCTCTTTTTGTAGCTGATCTTGAAAGCCGTTTAAATCCACCGGATGATATATTGGCTCTCCAGACCGCGGCTGTTTATTATTGGAATGTCGAGAATATACTGGGTGGCAGCTTGCATGCCATGCAGCAGTTGGCGACAGGCATCGGACTGCTTTCAATCGATCCTGTTGCTAATTTTGCAATAGCCACGCCCTATATCACCAACGCTATTAATGCCATGATCCCTTAGCGTGATATCACAACACGGAGGATAGTATGGATTGTCATCGTAAGATAAAGATCTTACTCTTAATATTGATGTTATGCATTCAATATACATTGATCTTCGCTCAGGAGCTGGACCTCACGCCTCCGTCGGGCCGCTGGAGCGCTTTGGGTGGAATGCATGTAACCTTGGACGATAATATCGATACGCTCTTGTCCAATCCCGCAGGTTTAGCGGGACTGGAGCCTCAGATGCAGGTTTCTCAGCTTACACTGCACATCAGAGGACCGGTATTCGACATTACCAATTTGATCGTTGAGGTTACCAATAGCGGTGATGACGTGCTGGATGTAATCTCAAGCAGTTCGGGACAAACTCTGGACAATTTAAAAGCCGCTATAAATTTAAGCGGCCCCGTTTCTTTTGCCTTTGCCACGGGGGGTTTCGGTTTTGGTCTGTATAACTGGGGCGGTATGGCGTTCGATCTTCAGGGTACGGTCGCCACGGGATATTTAAACATAGACACTCAGGATACTCTGCTTTTAATCGGCGGATACGGTCACCGGTTCATGTTCTCCGAAGAGGCGAAGATTATGCTTGATCTCGGAGCCTCATTGAAAGGCTTTGCCCGCGGTGAAGTCCATTATGAAAATCCGTCTCTGGTGTTTTTCAATACCGAACTGGCCGCGGGAGAGATATTTTTATTTACCAGTCCCCTTGACTTAAAACTGGGCATCAGCGGAGATCTGGGGATGATCTTTCATATGGGGGGGTGGTTTAAAGCGGGCCTTGTGGCCAAGGATGTAGCCGCCGCTTACTGGACAACAACATACGGTAATCTGGAGGACTTTATTCATTTTTCAGGAGGGGGTACGCCGGAGTTTGATTATGCTCTTGTCAACCTCTGTGCGGGTGTTATGTTTCAGCCTCCGCTGGGCGATTTCCCCTGGTTCATAAGCGATTTTAAAATTATGCTGGACTATGAGGATATTCTCGATTTTGCGGTCCATCCCGATACAGCCACTAACCCGATCCTGCATGTGGGTGTTGGTGTGGAAGTGGTATTTTTAGAGGTGCTTGCGGTTCGGGTCGGTTTTTATCAGGGTCTGTTCAGCGCGGGATTGGGCATAGACCTTACTATTTTTCAGCTTGATGTGTCTATGTTCGGTTCCGAGCTCGGTCTGGAACCGGGATTGCTGCCAACCTATAATGTGATGATAGGTCTGAAATTCCTTTATTAAAATATACCAAAGTGAATATTGACATCTTAATAGAGAATTGTTATATTCCAGTCAATATTTTGAATCAAATGTGCTTAAAATACGAAATAATGAAGATTTTTAGGGAAACGGATATATATTTCGGGTAAGGGCCGCTAGCTCAGTTGGCAGAGCAACGCCCTTTTAAGGCGTGGGTCGATGGTTCGAATCCATCGCGGCTCATATATTGATATTGCGCTTTACCTCAATATCATTTGTAAGTCTCCTTCGTCTAGTGGTTAGGACACCGGGTTTTCATCCCGGCAGCAGGGGTTCGACTCCCCTAGGAGATGTAGGTTGGGATGTTCGAAAAGGCTCCCACCATTTTAAAAACCCATACAAAGGAGTTGTGTATGAAAAAATTTTTGATTTGTGTACTGCTTTTTACACTTGCTTTTTCCGGAGTAATGTTCGCAAAAGGTGGTATTGCGGTAGGTCTTGCGGCAACCTTCAGTATGCCTTTTGAAGGTGACGGCGGATCACCCGGTATCATCGGTCTTTTAAAGCTGCCCTCACTTCCTGTAATGTTGGGATTCGGCGGTACTTTGGGTGAGAATACGAATTTTTACATCAAAGCCGATTGGTGGCTTTATCAAGGTAATTTAACCGGTCCGCTCGGTATATATGCCGGCGTAGGTGTCTATACGGTGATCAGTGATAATTTTGAAATCGGCGGCAGAATACCGATTGGAATCTATTTTTTCCCATTGGATTTTTTAGAAGTATTTCTGGAACCTTCTATAACAGTAGGTATTGGTAATATCGGCGGTGAAGGTGATATAGTATTTCCGACTGTGGGTTTTGTAGGTGAACTTGGCGTAAGATTCTGGTTCTAACGAACCAGAATTTTTTTTGAAGTAAAAATACTTAAACGTTAAAGTTAAAAAAGTATTTTACCCTTTTTTCTCATCCTTATTTCCTTGAATAGAGGTAATAAATGGATGGATTGGAAATGCTGTATACTCGCCGCAGTGTGCGCAGCTTTATAGATAAACAGATTAGCGGTGATGTTTTACAAAAGATTGTCAGGGCGGGCAGGCAGCCGCCGCCATAAAACATCAACCTATTCATATCGTGGTTGTTAAAAATGCCCGCTTCCTATAAGCTGATCTGTCTTATTGCCTTGGGATATCCCCTGCAAGAGGACTGTTTTAAGGAAAAAAAGCTAAAAAGCGGCCGGGTAAAGATAATCGAATAATAAAATTCGGCAATTTATAAAATACCCCTGAATTGAGGATCAATCCTGTTATCCTCATCCGACTAATAAAATCATCCTAAAAGTTTATTTTTTTCTCATTCGCACGTGCTATATATAATAGTGACCTTAAAAACTACTTGGGGAGCTGTTTTATAAGAAATAATTCAACATCACTCCAGCGTTTTTCTCTAAAAAATCTCTACTGGTTTTTATTTATGGCTATGGGATTCCAGATTCCTTTCCTTAGCTTATATCTTAAAAAAATCCTCCCGCATGCTGAAAACGGTCTCCCCGCAGTAGGATTTATCGGTTTTGTGTTTTTTATCCAACCTTTCTTGGGAGTATTTTCCAATCCGGTCATGGGTGTGCTGGGAGATAAATTCTCGATTAAGAAAAAACTGCTATTTTTAAGCGGGATTATGGTTATGCTGGCCGCCGTTATAATTGCTCTGCCCACAATCGGGGGTTTTTCACAAGTATCCCATTTTATTTTGGTTGGAGTGGGATTTATAATATACGGTTTTTTTTATTCCAGTCTGTTTCCTCTTCTTGATTCGGAAACCCTTGATTTTCTTAATAAGGCGGAAACAGATCCCGGTCTCTACGGCCGCTTCAGGATGATGGGAACCTTGGCTTATATCTTCGGCGCGACATTGTTGGGTACGGTTTTATTTTTGTTGAATCGGATGGAAATCCTCATGTGGTTTATAGCCGGTTCGTTTCTGCTTTTTTCTTTTTCCGGTGTTCGCACAATCTCAAAGGGAATAAAGAAAGTAAAACTGCCTTTGCGGTTGCTTTTTAAGGATAAGCCGTTTTTTCTGTTCCTTATATACATGTTCTTATTTTCGTTTGGGCATAACATCGCGTATATATTCACTCCGTATTTTATGGATGACTACAATATCAATTTTCTTTTTATCGGACTGGCATTCGCGTTGTCGGCGGCTCTGGAAATTCCGGTGATGTATAATGCTCACAAAATACTGAAAAAATTCGGTATCGAAAAGATGTTGATCCTGGGATCGCTTCTCCTTATCGTAAAATTGGGATTACTCTATTTTCTGGCGCCGTTAAAGAATTCTTATCTGATGATGGCCGCTATGTCGCTTCATGGAGTGGGATACGGGTTGCAGTTTAATGCCGTTATCCAGTATGTAAATCGCTCGGCACCCCGTAAACTCAGCGGAACGTATATGCACATGATGAATGTCATAGGACTGGCTCTTCCCTCCGCACTCAGTTCCTTTGCCGCGGCTTTCTTTATTCAGACCTGGGGCAGTGGCGCGATGATCGGTATCAATGCTTTGATTGCTCTGAGTGGGGTGGTTTTCTTTATGTTTACATCATTAAAAAGGCCGGAGCCTGCTCGTCAACAAGGTTGACTTTTACCGGTTATGCCGGATGAGAAAGGGCTGTACGTACTACCCGCAGCGATAGCGCCATCGTTGTCAACATTGTGGGCAGCCCCTGTGAGGAGGGCAGGAGCGAAAGATCGGCGACCCATAACCTTCGCGGAAGCCAGGCGGGTCTCATGCCGGGAACGTCCTGTTTGGTTAATGAAGCCGTTCCGCCAAAATGGCCGGCATTGAGTATGCCGCGGGTAAACGGGCCCTTTACTCCTGCTCGCTGCATAATCTCCGAGGCTATCGCAATGCCTTGGTCAAGGCGTTTATAATCAAGATCCGTAATGTGTTTTGTAATGTCGCGCGGGCTTTGAATCCGGCCGTTGGGTGTGTCTGCCAGTTTTACCATAACACCCACACGATCCCGCAGGCTGACGTTACGCCATGGCCGGTGAAAAAAATGAGACAAAATATCTATATATGGTGATATGATATAATGGTCTTTCTGTACACACCAGACCATGGGCAGCTCATGCAGCTGATCAGCGTTCTTTTTTTTACCGCCCAGCGTAAGCACAATATCCCCCCAAAAGAACGGTGTATTCTCAATGCCCGATGCATGTAAAAGAGCGGCTGTTCCGATACCTCCGGCGGCGAGCACTATAATATCCGCAGGCAGCTGTTGTTTTTTCCGTTGATGAATGTATTCCACACCCGTGGCCTCCATGCT
Source organism: Spirochaetales bacterium (assembly GCA_016930675.1). Taxonomy (GTDB): domain Bacteria; phylum Spirochaetota; class Spirochaetia; order SZUA-6; family RPPD01; genus JAFGGG01. The sequence goes on along the minus strand of JAFGGG010000034.1, from coordinate 8,282 downwards.
GTGGTGGAGTATGCGTGTGACGCGTGCGCCGGTAATGAGTTGTGCTCCCTGCTTCAGGGCATCATTAATAAAACGGGAAGCATCCCAGCGCGCCCGGGCAGCGCAGCCCAACTCGCACAGTCCGCAGGAAACACAACGGGCTAACGAGACGGCCTTGGACGGGGCAAACGGTGCTAAACCGAGATCCTGTGCGGCCGCGTACATGGCCCGGGTGGTGGGGCGCCAGCGCTTCACGGGTACGGGAGTCGGTTTAAGTAACTCTTCGATGTGCTGATATTCCGGGGTTAGATCCAGCCCCAATTCGCGCATACCCTTTTCCGCGCGCAGCAGATTTCCGCAGGATATGGTTGTGCACCCGCCTACCGAAATACCTCTTATCAATACCAATCCCTGTTCAGTGCGGTAGGTTTTCATGGGCGGAAAAACCAGGGAAATCAATTTTTCCGAAAACATAAAACCGCGGAGAGCTCTTATTTTGGCTATATTCCGCGAGAGGGGTCTAAAAGCCTTGCCCGCCTCCAGTACGGTTGTTTTAATCCCGCGCAGAGCAAGTTCCCTGGCTGCAACAGCACCTCCCGCACCGGAGCCGATTACTACAGCCTGCACAGTACCTGCTCCGTGCACGGTGTATAATGCAGTTCCGCCCTACAAAAGGGATGACCCTGGGTAAGATGGTTTTTAAACTTCATGGTAAGCGCGTTATTAATGCCATTAATCACACCTTCATCTGCGGCACACAGCAAGGCGCATGTGTGCTCCCCGTAAAAACGGGCTAACGAGCAGTGCTTGACATCCAGATGGGCTTCTATGGGAGAAATCCACTGGATGTGAAATTTAATCTGTAAGATTTTGTACATGATCTGGACAGCACGCTGTGCATCGCCAAGATGATCACCGATATTAAATTGATTTTTAAAGACTCCGCCTATGCGCTGACCGAGCGCATACAAGCGCTCCCTGCCGCGGGCGAGTGTTTCTTTGTGGCCTATATGTTCCATCAGCCGTCTTGTCTGCAGTACATGGATGAGCGCCATATTTTCGCGTATGCGGTCCGGAGACTGGTTTTTCTGGATGCGGATAGGTTCTGCTGTGGCCAGATCATGTTCCCGCAACAGTATGTTCAACAGACTAATCGTCGATTCCGCAATAAAAAGCAGTTCCTGTTTGATTACTCTTTGCGGAATCCACTTGGAAGCCAGCATTAATTTAAGGTTCATGATGTTTTAGCAATTTCTCCCCGGTAAATAAGATTTTTAAAGGGAATGTGGGTCCCTTGATATAATGAGTCAATTATCTGCTCAAAACGTCTTGTTATTGCCTGCCTCACTAGTTTATAACCATGTGAGAAATCACCGTTATCCACCGAAAGATCGTAATCCAGCAGGACAAAACGCTTTATTCTTTCAGGATGCGACAGCCTTGAGTTTAGTTTTATAATTGACGTATAGAGCTGCGAGCTGTGCGGTGCATTTTTTGCATCCGTCCAAAGCAGAGCGCTGATATAAGGTTTACGCTCCCCGACTACCAGAGCCTCCTTTATGTTTGATATCGCTTTAAGCATGTTTTCAATAGTTAAGGGATGAATATTTTTGCCATAGGAAGTAACGATTATTTCTTTCTTACGGCCGTAAAGCACCAGCTCACCCTTGCTGTTTAATACCCCCACATCTCCGGTGTGAAGGAAATCTTGATCGGGCTGGTTATTCAGCAAACAAGCCGGGCTTACCTGCGGTCCCCGTACTAATATTTCACCGTCGGGCGCGATCGTAATCTCTGTCTCCGGCAGGGGCGTGCCTACCGTTCCCAGGGAGTTGTGTGCGTAGCGGTTTATGCTGATTAATGGAGCTTCCGAAAGACCGTAGGCGTCGTGAATTTCAATCCCCAGTTCGCGGAAGCGTCTGGCCAGAGATGTTGCCAAAGGAGCGGAACCAGAGATAAGCTGCAGACAGTGTTTGAGGCCGGTTCGCCTGAGTACGGCTTTGCGCAATAAAAGCCGCAAGAACTTTCTCATGATCTTATTGCGTGTATGAACAAAGCTTTTGTATATGCCTTTACTGCTCAGCGTTTCGTACACTTTTTCGTAAAATCTGGGTACGGAAAAAAAGATGGTGGGCTTTATTCTTTTAAGGGCGGGGACAAGCTCTTCAAAATTATATAAAAAATAGATATCGACTTTTGCAGGCGCGAAATAAGGCGTATACATCCCAAGAATACCTTCGACAACATGGTTCATGGGTAAGAAAGAAAGGTAGCGTACAGGCTGCGAGCGCAGTTTCCACGGAAATAACGAGTTGAGTGTTTCCGCCATCTGTCTTAGCTGCCCGTGAGTAAACCATACCGGTTTTTGCTCTCCCGTGGTCCCTGAAGTAAAACGCATGGTGGCCGCATCGTCGAATGAGAGACGGGAGGAACACATCTGGCGTGTGATACTTTTTTTTGTACGCGCGCCGCCGGCAATAAACGTGTCCCAGCAGCGTACTCCCGAAGAGGGTATCTCAAACTGATATTCACAGTTGGTCATGCTGATAAAGAGAGTACTGTCTTTAAACTCTTCAGCCAGCCGTAAATGATCGTCGATACCGGTAAAAAATATTTTTAACCGAGTTTGATGTAAGGTGCGCCGCAGCTCATACGGCGAAATATTCACAAACACGGGCACACTTACCGCGCCTATCAATCCCAGAGCAGTATCAAGAATCAGATATTTTATTGAATTGCGGCCGGCAATACCTGCACAATCTCCTTTGTTCATACCCAGAGCTTTTAACGCGGAAACGGCTCTGGTTACATCATGGATCAGTTTATTATTGGGCATGGAAAAAATGCGTTTATCCTTTATTTCATGGTAGCGCATGGGCAGGTGCTTTTTGGAAAGCCGGTACACAAGCTGTTCCTGTACGGTACGAGCGGATCTGTTTAAGAATCCTCTGTTTACGGCAAACTGCAGTAACGGCGAAGTAAAATCCTGCCAGGCCGGAGCGGGCTGCTTTAATAGACGATCCGCATTAGATCTGTCGAATATACGGTTTTCATAATAATAGGGGGCAAGCAGCTTTAGATTTCTGATTACCCTGTTGCGTTTTAAGCATAAAACATCAAGCAGTGTTAAAAAAAACCGTAACATCGGCAGGGGAAGACCGATAAATCGCGCTTTGGGCAGTTTCAAATTGCAGTGTAGGGCCGCCCAGGATCTGATCTGCTCGATAAATTCTTGGCTTGTGGGAAGCGCTTTGTGCGGCGCTGTAAGATGAAAGGTATGAGATACTGCTTTTGCGTGTAAAGTAAGGCTGACAAGAGCTTCTGCCACGCAGTCCGCGGGAATCAGATTAATGCGAAAGCCCGCGCGCAGGGGAATAAGAGGAATGCTTTTTTTAAAATAAGTTCTTAACAGAATATATATGGTATTAAAAGTTTTTATATATCCGGTTTTGGAGTCGCCTACCACCATACCGGGTCTGAATACCGAAACGGGCAGGGTAGGTTTGTGCCGTAAAACCATCTGCTCGGCCTGAAACTTGGACCGTTCATAGTTGCTCAGGAAGGTCCGGGGTGTGATCAGCGTATCTTCCAAAATTATCCCCTGCCTACTGCCGGCCACATAGGCGGTTGACACATAAGAAAATCTTTTTAATCTTTTCCTCTTGTGGATGGCATGGGCCAGCTCGAGCATATGCACAGTTCCCTGTACATTGGTCTTGTACAGTTCCGGGAGAGGAGCGGTGAGTCTGATATCCGCGGCAGCATGAATGATATATGAGACTGAACTGCTCAAGTTTTTATATGCGTTATCGGATAATCCCAGATTATGTGAGGTGATATCGCCGCAGACTATATGAATTCTTTTGTTATCAAGCGCTGCGCACAAATCCCTGTGTTCCCACCATTCACGGTAAAGGCGTGCCTGGGCCAGTTCGCTGTTACTCGCCCGAACCAGGGCGGTAACTTCAAAATCAGTAGTTCGGATGAGCTCCTTAATAATATAGGTACCGATAAAACCGGTGGCCCCTGTTATAAAAACAACTTGTTTCATGCCGTTGTTAGCCATCCGTGTAATGCGATAAAGTCTTTAAGCAGCAGAGGATTCTTAAGCGCCCGTAATGTTAAATTGCAATAGGCCCGTCGGATAATCCGCTTCTGCTGCCCTGCGTTTTTTAACAGCGTATCAATTTTTTTTCTCAACAGGTTTACAATATTTTTGTTGTCATAGCGTATAAAATAAGAATTATAAATCCCCATTTCTTTGAACAGATCCTGGATTCTGAAATCATGTCCTATTCCGATTAATGGAACGGCTGCCTGCATGGAGAGCACACAGGCATGGTAGCGGGAGCTTATAAGCAGGTCAAGACCGCGCAGGATGCCCGTAAGCTCCGACACATTATATTCACTCGATGAGAAGATGCGCACTCTTTCTTTATTACGGATCAAGGAAAAAACCTGACGGGCAAAAGGCCGGTCAAGCGATTCCATACAGATCAAGGCAATGTTATAATTATGTTTCCTGATAATACGATCCGCTTCCTGTGCGTAACTGCGCGCCAGTAAGCTGCTTTTTTGCTGTCTTTCTTTAGAAGCGGAGAAGTAATAAGGCCATTTGTAGCAGTTTTGTTTTGTACCCCAGGGTTTGATTACCACCGGCCATTTGTAAAAATCGACCAAAGCCATGCCTGCCGTAGGAGTATGAGCTGCAGGCCAAAGTTGTTTTAAGCATTCATTATGCGCCGAATTCATTGGAAAGTAAAAGGCGTTATCGGCAGTGGTGGTGATGGGCGCGGTTACTCCTATCTCTTTTAACCTGTTTTGGGCATGGTAGCTTCTGGTAATGATTAAATCCGTTTTGCTGGCGCAGCGTTTCACTCTTTTGCTGTTTGCCTGGGATAAACTTCCCGTATCTACCGCATATGCGAGGCAGGGTTTTTTAAATTTAAAGGCCGTATGAGTAGCATAGAGAAAAACCCAGAGCAGGGCGTTTGTCCAGCTATCCATGTAACAGCTGCCCTCAATCAGGATAACAAGATCGCATTGCTTAACCAGTTTTTTTGTGGCCATGAAGAAAACCGCAGGAATAGAGACGATTTTAATCTGTTCCGTTTCTTTAACAAACCGCAAGAGGTTCTTTTTGTTCAAGGTCGGTATGATGATTTGCGCCCCCGCTCCGCAAATATCCTGCACGTCTTTTATTATAGTTAATAAGCGCGCTTCGGCTCCCGTATTGTTGGCACCGTTATAGCCTACAAGCAGAATGCGGGGTGATCGGCCGGCTTTTGATGTTAGCGGAGTCATGCACTGATCCTCACAATAAAATTGATATTAACTATAATATATTTGTTATTTCAATTCAATATAGTCACATAATTAGTGAAAATCAATAAAATAATTGATATTTTAATCAAAATAATTGATCTTTGACAGCCTCTGACACAGAATTTTCTCCTGAGGAGGACGGTAAGCCAAGAAAATAGAAAAAGCATGGCTTCCCGGCTTCCTTGGGGGCAAAACACCAGATACAAATCTATATTTGAGGATGGATAATTGGTTTTACTTCACCACCAGCACTTTTCGCGTCTCGTCCATGTCCGGGCCCACAATGCGGATGAAATACATGCCCTTGGCCACCACGCGTCCGCCGCGGTTGCGTCCGTCCCAGGCGGTTGAGTGTTCGCCTGCGCCCAAACTGCCGCGGAATAGCACGTCCACTATGTCGCCGGACAGGGTAAAGACCTGAATGGTGACCGATCCGGAGCGCTTGAGGATGTAGTGGAGTTTTACCTGCTCACCGGCATTGGGATTGATGACATTGTTATAGATGGTGACATTACCTTTTTGATTGCCCTCGGCTCTGTGAATGCCGAAACCCCATGGTTTCACACTGCGGTACCAGTCTGAGGCGTTGGGGCGGGCCAGGCGGGCGGCGTAAATTCCGGAACCGGTAAATTCTATAAAAAACTCCACAACTACTTCGGTTACCAGTTCAGGTTCCGTATCGAGTTCTATTGTAAATTCTGCATAGTTTGGGTCAGGGGGAACTCCCGCGAAGGTTATACCTGCAAATGATGAAATACCTCCATTCTCTATGGGAACCAAACCATAGGTATTGGCACCTGTAGGCAGCCATAATCCATTGCTTTTGAATACAGAAGAAACGTTTGTATCCCACACCAAGGCGACAGGATATTGCGCGGCTCCGAAATTCGCCTGTAACAGAGGTTGCGGATCTGTTTGATCAGGAAAATCCTGTAACCAGTCCGTTAAATCAAATAGAGTAATATATCCAACCCCTCCGGGGCCGGGCTCACGAGGTGATTGGTCAAAAAGCAGGTATGGGACAATAGGCTCGTCTCCCGGAGCGCCGATGGCCAGATCGGAGACGCGGTGGGTTATTGTTCCCGCCCCCCCCTCAAGAGTATTGCCAACCGGATCCTCAATATTCAAATAGGTAATATTAACCGGAGCTACAATATCAGCTATACTGAAAGGAGCCGCGAAATTTAATAGGTATTCTCTGGCTCCAATCGGTGTTATCGCAGGATTGTTGCCCGCGCCATATTCGAAATTCGCCGGGGCAATCGAACCTCCTCCGCCGTCTATTACAGGCTCGGATAAATGCACGTACACCTGGCTTGTATTTGACCGAACAAGTGTATAGCCAATAATTGGTATGGCAGTATCAGTAGGATCATGGACAGTGGCTCCATATTCAAGAAAGGCTTCGACAGGCAGGGCACCGTCTGAAAGACTGGTATTGGTGGGAATGCGAAAATCCGGAGTGCTTCCGGTATCCAGATATGGTTTTTCCACAAGCCAGATATAGAATGTATTGTCGTTAACCTCGCCAGGTAACGGTGCGGCAGGGTTGCTGCCTGTGGAAAATCCGTTGATACCTAAACTTGTATTTATAGAATAATTATCAATAATAACCACTTGCAATCCCGAAAAGTCATCATTTAAATTAGCTGCAGCAACAATACGAATGCGCTCGATTTTACCGTTGCCATCATTATCTTCCGTGTATTTATTGGAAAGAGAAAGTATTAAAATCCAATTGGTACAATTATCAGAAGCGTCGATATTTGGTGGAATAACGATTGGATTAGTAGCATTTGAATCATGCACAAAAACATACTGCATATTTAAAATAGCGCCTGGTGATAGGTTGAAAAACCATTGAGCAGGAGGGGCGGTTGATCTTAAATGAATCCAGTTTGCAGGTGCGGGCGGCGGTCCGCCTCCGGAACCGTCGATCCTGAACACACCTCCGGAGGCAATAGTGGTGGTCTGTCCGGCCTGAAATTGAAGTGTTTTTGCTATAACAGTACAGGTAAAATTATAAAAAGTATTGCTACCTAATACCTGGCTTACGGGGCCGGCCGGGCCGTCGAATACAACCTCTCCCTGTCTGCAGGTAAAAACGCCTCCGGAGTTGTTAAAATCCCCCGCAATATTTAACTGATAGTTCTGTGCGTTATCCACATCGAGATTACCGCCGGAAATAATAAGATCATTATCGATGTCTGTATCACCGGTTAAGGTGAATGTACCTGCTCCATTTATTTCCAAATCAAAATAATCTACTCCTGCATATGCCTGAACCGTTCCACCGGCACCTCGATAAGTCACTCTGCCGGAGTTCACATCTGTGGGCGCTAATTCACCGCCTATTCCTGTACGATAGAGAGTGGCTCCGTTTTCAATATCAAAGGTGCCGCCGCCGGCTATTGCGAGTTGATTGCCGTTTACATCTAACGTGTTACCATTTGTAATTGTCAGATCATAGAATGTTTCATTCGACTGCAGTACGCATGCTGCGCCGTCAAACACCACAAGTCCCTGTCGTTCCTCAAACGTTCCGCCCGCGTTGTTCCAGGTACCGGAAACATTTATCTGCCAGTCCGTCCCGTTTACCACATCGAGAGTGCCGCCGGTTATACTGAGGTCGCCGTTCACGTCCAGATCATCAGCCAGGGTACATGTATTAACATTCACGTTAAAACCGGTCAGATTGGTGGTCGTGGCGAGTGCAATCGGATTGTTACTTGCTAAGGTAACATTAGCAGTGCTATTGATGGTGGTGGCGGGTATGTTGTTGGCCGCGGTATTTAGCGTGATAGTATTAGAACCGGCCGCAAAAGTGGCTGTACCGCCGGTTACAGTGAGGTTGCCGCTGTCGGTGATGGCACCGTTGGTGGCCGTAGCGGTCAGGTTCTGGCCCGCGCTGATGGTGCCTAAGTCCAGGGCGTTGCTGGCGGTGAGGATGATATCAGCGGCTCCGCTGGTGGCGGCGG
>JAFGGG010000033.1 GCA_016930675.1 Spirochaetales bacterium | reverse complement strand
GCTGCCGGTACTGCTGGACTGCGGTCTTCCCGGCTCGTCCGGAAAGAAACCGGGGGAAACCAACCTGCTTGAAAACGGCGATTTCTCTGACGGTACTACCGGCTGGTTTGTCTGGGGCAACGACGGCGGTGCGGCCGTTATGAGCGTGGAAAACGGGGAATTAAGGATCGATATTTCCGATCCCGGACCTCATCAATGGAGTATCGGATTGGGGCAGACCGGATTTGAAATCGAATCGGGAATTGCCTACTCTCTCAGCTTTCAGGCCCGCGCGAGTTGCGCCCGTATTATGACATCGGTGGTGCAGTTGGGTCATGATCCATGGACAGCCTATTCGCCGGTCAACTCAACAGACCTCACTACCACAGCGGCCGACTATGACTACACGTTCTTTATGGTATGTCCTACCGACGACAATACGGATCTCGAGTTTTTCATCGGCGGTCAGGGTGCCGGGACCATTTATATCGACGACATCGTGTTGAAAAAATTGACAAAGGAAGAAAAGGAAAAGGACTATCCCGTAGTCGCGCCCGATGCGAACTACTCTAACCTGATCTTATACGAGATACATCCCGGTACTTACAATGGAACCTGGGGTGACGGAGAGTGCCTCAATTGGATTACCGCCCGCCTTGACCGGATCAAACAGCTCGGCGTCAATTGTCTTTGGATAAATCCCGTACTCGAAGGCGTAGGTGGCGGATATTGGACGTACGATTATTATAGAATCAGCTATAGGCTGGGTACGCTCAATGACATAAAGCGGCTTGTCTATGAAGCGCACAAAAGGGACATGCTGGTTATTATAGATCTGGTGATCAACCATGTATGGATCGAACACCTATTTTTCCAGGACGTGGTTGCCAAAGGAAGCGCTTCCGACTACGCCGACTGGTTTTTCTGGGACGGTGAACCCGGTGCGTCGGATTTCGAAAAACCGTTCGCCCATGAAACCGAGCTGGCCAATATCAATTTCAACAACGCGGACGCCAAAGAGTATATGTTTGCCATGGCCGAGTACTGGTTAAACAAACTTGATATAGACGGGTATCGGGTGGACGTGGCTATGCTGCTTGAAGACAGACACCCGGGCCTGGCCGCCGAGCTGATAACCAGGCTGGAAACCGTAAAACCGGCTGTTTTCATGCTGGCCGAAGGCTATGCGAGCGACGACCGCTTTTTCAATGACGGGTACGACAGCGCGTACGACTGGGACATTCGCGGCTGGGACTGGTCCGTAACAACGGCCAACTCACTGAACAAGGCCTTTGCCGGTACCACGACATTGCAGGACATGCACGGTTACCTGACAAGGCCGCTTGCGGCCGGCGGACTGCCATTGCGTTTCGCCGAGAATCACGATATGACGCGCGCCGTAACAGAGTGGGGCATCGGCGGTTCCAAGGTGGCCCATACCGTGATAATGATGAGCCGTGGATATGCCATGTTCTTCGGCGGCGGCGAGGTCGGTTTCACGCCGAACGATCCGTCCGTTCCCTGGTCGCAGCTGGATCCGGTGGTTTGGGACTATTCGTGTCCGCTCTATGAGTATTTCCCCAAAATAGGCGGGATCAGGAAACAGTATCTTAAAAGCGATCTGCTTCAATACTGGATTGACAATGATAATACGGCTGTTTACTCGTCGCTTTCGGTCAGCGGCACGAACAGGCTGCTCACCGTAGCCAATTTCAACGGCGCGGTCCAGACTGTGACCCTTTCCCTGACCATCCCCGAGCTGGGCACGATCGCGAACCTTACGGATCTGATTACCGACACGGCTGTACCGTATGACGGAGGAGGATCGCTGACCCTGACATTGGAAGGGTATGGAACGGCGGTGCTTTTAATACAATAATTGAGCAGGAGTCATAGGTGTCTCCGGTAAAAGTGTGCTTATTTTTTTAAGGGGGATTGTTTTAATCCCCCTTATATTATTTCAGATACCGCAGCAGCTCCGGCGGCTTCGAGATAAGAATATCCGCTCCGCTTTTTTTTAATTCTTCGGAGTTCCTGAAACCCCACGTAACAGCTATCGGCTTCATACCGGCATTACATGCGGTTCGGATGTCCACATCCGAATCGCCTATAAAGAGAACGTGCTCGGGCCCGACACCAAGTTTGTCCGCGATAAGCAGAGCTGCCGTGGGATCGGGTTTTTTAGCCCTGCCCTCCTCGGCTCCCCTTACCGCCTGAAAAGGCCAGGCCGGCAGCAGCCGCTGCACGCTTAAACGGGCCATCTCATGGGGCTTGTTGGAAAGGATGGCCAGCTTGATGTTTCGTTTTACCAGTTCGTCTAGAAGTTCAGGGATACCAGGGTACGGCCGCGTGGTATCCGTGAGGTGACCCAGGTAGTGCTGTCTGAAGGCCGCCTTTACCTGTGCCGCGGTTTTATCACTATTGCGATCCTTGGGAAGTGCGCGCTTTATCAGCATGTCGACTCCCAGACCCACGAGTCTTTTATAGCGCTCGGTCGTGAACCCGGGACAGCCAATCCCGGCCAAGGCCGTGTTCATGGCCGCGGCGATGTCTTCTATGGTGTCGAGGAGGGTTCCGTCCAGATCGAAGATACAGGCCCTATAGTGCATGGTACATACCTTAGCATGACGGGAAACAAGGATGCAAGATGGAAGATAATGCGCGAAGGAGGTTATTTATTTTATGTTGGCACTATGCATCTCAATGCCATACATCATCGGCGATCTTTATTTTTTCATTGGTAAGACAGTTATAGGAGTAGATTGATTTGTCATGATTTATTATTACCCAGTCGCCTTTTACTTCTCTAATTCCGGCATATTTGCCCTGGTATATTTTCTTGGTTGTTTTATTTTTTACATCATAGAGATAAATATAATCCATATTATCGGTATGCCTTATGTATACAATACAGCGGGCATCTGCGACAAAATGCGGAAATTGATATTCGGCCCAGTCCCCGTAATCAACAACCATTGTTTCATCGACTGCATTGAGTTCTTTATAGACGATTTTCGAAGAACCGGTTTCTCCCTCCCACCATTCTCCGGCATAACTACGTGTATATGTGATAAGGTTTTTGAAGACATGCAGCTGACCGGCATCGTCGGGAAGATAAAAATTTTGTATTTTTTTTTCGGATTTTATATCAAATATGCATACGCTGTCATCACCATGCAAGGTACAAATTATATTGTTGCTGCGGGCGACCGAGGAGTCAAAACTGCAAATACTGTCTAAAAATCGAACGGAGGCATTGGTTACGTTGTATAAATAAAATCCTTCTTTTGTTTCTCCCGAAAGATCGTATGCATGAAAAAGCAGGAAATTGCTGTCTGCGGTCCAGCCGGATATGAGGATTTCTGATGATTCATACGGATTAAAGCGTTCATCATCCTCCGGTAAGAAGTCTATGTGGAATGCTGCAATTGATTTTTCATACGGTATAGTGTATATATTGATCTGTACTGCTCCCGATATATACTTGAGATATGCCACTTTTTGCTGGTCAGGGGACAAAATAGGATCCCTGTCACCTTTGCCCATGCAGCCGCCGCTTGTTGTGGGTTTCAGATTCGTTTTTTTATGTGTAGTGCCCTTTACATCACTTATCCATAAATTACAATTCGAATTGTCCCTGTATATTATTGAATACACGTTGGCATCATCGTCCGTTAAAAATCCGCCGAATACCCATCCGATTGTACCGTGCCAGTCAATCTTGCTCCATTTTCCCGTTGCCCCCTGAATGGTGAGAGTATTCCCTGTTTCTTCCAATAGCATAACCTTCTCCGCGAAAGGTATAAGTCCGATTTTTTCATAATTCAGACCGGGACCTTTTCTTATTCGTAAACCAATATCCGCGGTAATCCACCTTGACTCACTAATAGACTCAGGCGACTGGGCAGATAAGGCTGTCGCTACAAAAAACAGAACAAGATATAATAATAAATATTTATTCATCTATATTAACCGCCTTATATGCTCTCTTCCGCTTGTTCAAACCAGCGGTTGACCCAGCAGGCGTTCTCATCAAAAGGATTTGTTCTTAATGCATAGAGAAAGAAATAGGGATAATGCTTCTGAATATACTCGATATATTTAAGCCATTGGTGTATTAAATGGGAATACGCCCGCTCTATATCGATTTTTGTGTGCTCCAGATCCTCTTCGGAAATAGTTGAAAAATCACGCGCCGCCAGCTCTTCCGTAATATGAAAAAGGGCCATCAGGGTTTCCGTAAAGGACTGGTGCTCCAGCAGATTGGGATTCTGCAGAAGCCCCAGGAGAAAATGCCGTTTTGTTTTCAGAAAATCCCTGAGTTTGGGAAGGTCCATGTCCATAATCCTGATATCACTCCTGTAGTCCTTCAACGTTCTAAAGGCTGTTTTAAAATCGATCGCCCGGTCGCAGTCTTCAATTACAAGAATGCTTTTGATGGTTTCTATGTTCTTGTCGTAGTTCGATGCATAAATCAGCAGGTCCTTGCCGAACTCACTGAAAAAGGTCTCGATGATCATATTGAGTTTTTCCAGCTTTTCCTTTTTCTCTTTGCGGTTCAGTAAATTTTCGATTACAATGCTTACCAGCAGTACTTCAACCGGTAAAAACGCCAGATCACCGACCAAATAAATGTAGATATGGTGCGCGTCATGAAAAAACATGTAATGAAGTACGTATAAGCCGGCGGAAGTTAACACTAAGATAGGCGCTAAAATAATTTTACTTCTTTGTTTTTTCATATACTGTCCTCTCATTGGATTTAAAATTATTATTAACATAATATCAATTGAAGAGGGAAGTCAATAATGTATATTTTATCGGCCTCGTCCGTTTCTATGAGCACTTTTTTCTATCAGGCGGGATTGCTCTTAAAAAAAAGTGTTTCATAAACAAAATATACTGCTGTATACTGTGTATATGAAAACCAAAAAGCGTTTTGCATCCAGTAATCTTGCCGATATCCTGAAACATGCGCGTTCAATAAAGATTTCCAACCGGGATAAGTTTATTATTTTCAGCGATCTGCATATGGGCAATGGCGGCAGGATGGACGATTTTCTCAGCAACCACAGGCTTTTTAGTTATGTATTAAGCAATTATTATTTACAGAAAGGCTATGGTCTGATTCTTAATGGTGATGTCGAGGAGCTGCAGAAATTTAATTTACAGGGTGTGCAGTCTTATTGGCAGTCTATGTATGCCGTATTCCGGGAGTTTGAAAAACACAAACGTTTATTTAAACTGCTGGGGAATCATGATGACGGACTGCAGTTCCATAAAAACAACCGTTTTGCCTTTGAACTGCACGAAGCCGTTAAGTTGGTGTACGGAAAAAATACCATTTTTGTTTTTCACGGTCATCAGGCCTCGTTTTTTTATGAAAAGTTCAATACGATCATAAGATTTTTTTTGCGGGTTTTTGCCAATCCCCTGCATATCAAAAACTATTCGGTGGCGGGAGATAATAAAAAGAAACATCGCTTGGAAAAAAAGGCGTACCGGTTTGCGCGAAATAAAAAAATCATTGCTGTCATCGGCCACACCCACAGGCCATTGTTTGAATCGCAATCAAAAGTTGAAGCATACAGAAAAAAAATCGATGAGTTGTGCCGTGAATATCCTAAACAAAATACCAAACAGCAAAAACACACACAGATTCTAATAGATAATTTAAAAGATGAACTCATTAAGTTGACCTTAAAAAAGAAGAATTATATCCCAAGCATCTATGATACCCATTTAATCGTGCCATGTCTTTTTAATTCGGGCTGTGTTATCGCGAAGAGGGGCATAACGGGTATCGAGATAGCGGGAGGCGAGATAGCATTGGTCCACTGGTTTGATAAAGAAGTCAGCAAAAAATATTTAAACGATCCGCTTATTACAGCCGAACAGCTTAAAAAAAGTAATTATCACAAAGCGGTTTTAGAAAAGGAGCAGTTAAATTATATTTTTACCAGGATCAAGTTGTTAACGTAACAGGCAGCGGCTGCAGCCTGTTTAATTCAGCGGCGCTTAATGAACATAATTTTCAGACCGTACAAAAATAACGATCTTAGTACTCTTAAGGGGTTGATAAAGAATTTTTACGACGAGGATCCAGGGTACTGCGGGATTAATGACAAAAAAATCGAAAATACCGTACATGAATTTATCAAGAATCCGCACAAGGGCCGCATTGTTGTTTTTGAACTGGCGGGAGAAATCATAGGATACGCGATCACCATTAATTATTGGAGCAACGAATACGGAGGCAACATCATCGTGATCGATGAATTATATGTGGTTCCTGCTCAAAGGCGAAAAGGCTGTGCCGCCCGGTTTCTCAATTTTTTACGTGCCCAAGAAAGAAAAACATCCAGGGGTATACAGCTTGAAGTGGGCAGGAAAAACAAAACCGCATTAACAGTATATAAAAAAAACGGATTCAAGCTTATTAATAATCATATTATGTTTTATGATTTTAATTGCAGAAAGCATGGCACAAAATGAAACTCAAAGATTTTCGTCATAAAAAACAGAGGCGTACCATTCCAAATACGCAGGCAGCTGCTGCTGCCAGTAATTCAGGGTGTGAGCGCCCGGAGGTGTAACAAAGGTAAAATCGCGGTTTACGGATTTGATTTTCGGAATAAGTATAACATGCGCTTCAAAAAGAGGATCGCTTTGACCCACATCGATGAATAGCTCGAATTTTTCTGTTGGCTTATAATATTCTAAAAGTTCCTTAACCTTATCATGATCGTCTCCCACCAGAGTGGCGCTGTGCAGGCCCAGAATGCTAAACGCATCACGGTGCTTATACGCCATATTGAGGGCCAACGAGCCGCCGGCTGAAATTCCGCAGATTGCTTTTTGATTTTTATCGGCCGAGATGGGGAAATTACTTTCCAGATAGGGAATGAGTTTGTTAAAAAGCGTGTCTTCAAAATCTTCATAGAAATCCAGGCAACTTGTAGCGACCAGCGCAAAAGGAGGAATTTTCTGCTCGCCGATCATACTGTCCAGACGGGCGGCAAAACCGATATCAAAAAACACCGATTTGGGACTGCCCGCGCCGCAGACATAAAGAACGGGAAGCGACTGCTGCTGTTCCGTGCTTTCCGGCAGGTAGAGGTAGTGGGGATAATAATACTCATTGGTTTTTACCGCTATTTTGTATACGGTCCCGTTTGGCAGCCGCTTTAACACACTGTGCTCGGCGCCTGTATTTAGTTTATTCGTGCAGCAGCTGCCGAGTAAGATAATTAATAATGGAATACATAGTTTTTTCATACTTCCCGGTCATAATAAAAGCATTGCCGCTTTTATACAAGCGTCTGATCCTATTCGTCCAGCTTATACCCCTGTCCCAGCCAGGAGCAGAGTTGTCCGGAAAGCAGCATGTCCGGATGTTCCTGGCCCCGCACTTTTATTCTTACGGGAGTATTTATCATTATCCATGTGCCGCCTATGATTTCTCCCATAATATCGGGTTTTTTCAGGTTCATTTGCGCGATGACAATACCCTGTTTGTAATCATTATGAACATAATCTATTGTGCCGTCTTCTTTTACGGCCACAACCATGCCCACATGGGTAAGGCCGTCGTCCATTTTTCCGTCCCCATCCTTATCCACGGTGTTGTTCCAGAATATGATGTCTCCGATCCGCGGATTTTTGGTTCGATAGATGAGGTTGTTTGCCTTTAGATATGTATAAAGACTGGTAACCCCGCCCCCGCTGTATTTTGAATATCCTTTTATAAGATCGATACCGGCATAGTAATAAATTGCAGACACAGTACCAACGCAATCCCTGGTAAATTTTTTTCCGCGCACCACCAGTTTGTTGACGCCCAACAGCTTATGAGCCCCCTCCACCAATAAATTCTGGGTGCGGGAAGTATGCTGCTGGGAGTAATTATAGCCGCGCAGCGATGAGCAGGAAGCAAAAAGGATAAGACAGAGTCCGGCTGTAATATATATACTGCCGGATAAAATACGGTTTGTTCGAACACATTCGGTTTTCATGCAATCGCCTCCATTTATAAAACATAGCACATGTTTGTTCTCTATCAAATTTATTTTGTTGGGATGAAAAAGCGGACATATTTTATCATGATGACAGGCTGCCGCCCGTACGCCGCTGTCCGGGCCGGCGGGATGTTGATTGTACTCAGCCGCCCTCGCGTTCGCAGGTTACGGATTCGATTGTTTCATTGACCCTCTTCCAGTGGTTGTGCCAGCCCTCATTGGTGCCCGTGAAAAGCAGGATGTAATAGGAAACATCCACATTCGTATCGGCTTCGACCACCGCAACCGAGACACCGACGTCTTTCTGTCCCAAAAATCCGTCGCCGTCGGCAACATACACGAACAGCTGGTTTATGCTCAATTCTTCTTCCATTTTTATCTCAAAATCGGTGATTATATGGTTTATTTTGGTTTCCAGACCGGCCACCGCGTTCTT
Source organism: Spirochaetales bacterium (assembly GCA_016930675.1). GTDB lineage: Bacteria > Spirochaetota > Spirochaetia > SZUA-6 > RPPD01 > JAFGGG01. The sequence goes on along the minus strand of JAFGGG010000033.1, from coordinate 18,036 downwards.
GCGTTCGGTAACACCCTTTATCTGCCAGACATAAATAAAAAACTCTCCGTCGGGCGAGGTGAAAACGGACATGCCGTCTTGTTCCTCGGCCTTCCAGTTGTCCGGAATTGAGAATTCGAGGGGCGGAATATAATGGAACTCCGAAAAAAGCGGACATAGGCAGTAGATAATTATCATAAACCCATATATAAACTTTTTCATAGAAGCGACCTCCTATTAATCATTATTGTTTATTGTGCTGCATGTATCAATTGATTAATTATTGCATCACTTCAAGTGCTTGCACTGATGACGCTTGGAATTATTCAGTTTTTTTAAGGGTAAGCAGTCTCCGCACCCTCTCGGCCGTGGCGGGGTGGGTCTTGAAAATCGAGTTGTCGTTATTTTGCGGCAGCGGAATGAAGTATGAGAGCAGCTTCTTTTGCTGGTAATCGATTTTCTGCAGGGCCTGAGCCAGCGCTTCAGGATCACCCGTGAGTTCAACGGCGTTGAGGTCGGCTGAAAACTCTCTGGTGCGCAGCAGGGCCAGCTGGATAAGCAAACTGAAAAACGGCAGCGAAAGTAACAGCAGCAGGGAACCTAATGTAAAGCGCATGCCTGTCATGTACAAAAACGGAAAGAAGAAAAGAAGCATAATCCAGCCGAAACGGGCTATAAATGAAGTGATCCTGCGCAGAATCTCGATGAGAAAATAGAGCGAGAGGTCGTGCTGCTTGATATGACCGATTTCATGCGCCAACACGCCCTTCAGCTCGCGATCGGACAGGCTATGAACAAGCGCGCTGGAAAGAATTATGGAAGCCCCGTTCTGATTCATGATGGTGGCCGCGTTCATCTGCATGCCGCGCATAAGCATAAGTGTGGGTTTTTGGGCCAGGTGGGCTTTAGCCGACAGTTCTTTAATAATTTCATAAAGCTGCGGGCTGTCATTATAATCGATTTTTCTGGCATTGGCGGGAAGGGGAAGGGGGCCGGCTTGTACAAAGAACAACAGACTTGTTACTGCCAAAACTATTAAAAAAAGCAGGCCCTGTATTCCGAACAGTTGAATACCGCTGAATATAAGCAGACCCGCCATGATAAGAGTTAATAAAATGGTCTGCACGTAGCGTGCCCACTTTTGACGTGTAATTTCTTTTTTCATTTTACCAACTCCTAATAATATATCATGCAAAGAGCGTACCATGCTTAACCATATTTAATTGTCTGTGTTATAAAGAATTAGGGAGTTGAAAGCATATGTTTTTTTTAAACCCGGACATATTGTATCAAAACAACACAGTCTCGTAAAAATAAACGGGCAAAATGACTCAATCCGGTGTAAACAAATACCGTGTACCACCGTCTGCAAGGGTAAAAACATTACAATAAAAGAGGATGCAGGCTGGTTTGCTTTTTTAGGATATGCGACTCCCAGGTAAAAAGGGTAAGTCGCGAGATTCTGTGTACCACATATTCCCGCAGCAAGTCCTGTACCTGCTGAAACAGCACGGAACTTCCCAAACTCCACATCAGGCCGCCGGGTCCGGACAGCCCGCGTAATATTTTTAAGGCCCTGCTGCCGATTCTGTAGAGTCTGTAATATTTGTAGAGGCTTCCCACGCTTTTGGCCCCGTCAACCACAAGCTGCTGTCTGGCTAGAGAGGACATCTTCAGGGCGTAGTTGAATGACAGTTTATTAAGCAGGATGTTTACGCCGGGTGTGGCTAATATTTTATGAATGATGATGATGCTTGCCATATAACCCGTTGCCATCAGCTCTCTTATCTTTAAATATTTGTAGGGTTTGTCGGCATGAGGTACATATACGGCACTGATAGTGAGTAAGTGCTCAATAATGTTATGTTTATCTTCCTGCTTTTTTATAAAAGGCATGGTTTTGGCATAGGATTTGGAAAACGCTGTTTTCACCCTGTCCAGAATCTTTTTTGTTTTTTCGATAAATGAGGGATCTTCTCCCAGCACCTCGGGATCGGAGGCGATTCCCATTTGCTCAAGAGATTTCAGGTAAACCACTACGGCCCGATGGTAGCGGCTGCTTTTTTCAGACCAGGCGGAAGGTAATAGCTGAGCCTGAATTTGCGAGTTAAGTTCGGCAAGCTTCTGTTTGGGAATACCTTTTATCCGTTTGCTGATATCCTTATTCTGTCTGCCGTAAAGGTAAAGCGCATAGTAGCTGACTTTCATGAGCATGAGTGCGTAAAGAAAGCGGTAGAATCCTTCGTAGAGAACACTTATCACGATTGAACGCAGGATATACCAGATAAGCGAAGGCAGGCCCAGCAATGGTATCAGCAGAATGCGCAGTATCTTGCCCAGCACGCGCATGCGCCTCAGTTTATCCATAACAGGATTGGAAAATACTATTTCATAGTATTTGCGCAGATTCCAGATTCGATACAGCCAGACAATCCTGATGTTCTGAATGAGTTTGAACCAGCTTTTGTCCGCGTACTCTTTATAAAAGTCACAGAAAAAAAGCAGGGCGCAGTCCAGGAGTTTTCTAATACTGAAGGCAAAAGACAGTTTCTCCGCATCAGCGGTCGGATTATAGATATTCTGGATGCACAGGAGAATAGCCTTTATATCTGTTTGGATATCGGGTTTGAAAATAAAAGCACCCTTTAATCTCTGCAGGGCGATAGTGTTCAGACTGTCGATAGCCTGCGCGTCGATATCGATTTCCCAGCCCCGGCGTTGATTCTGCAGATATTGAGGCAGATATTTCTTTTTTGCGTTATGGATGATAATTTTCCCGATTACAAACCGCATTATCAGTGGAATAATAATTATTGGCAGTATAATAACAAGAGTTGTATAGAGAATGGGATTTTCCAGCAGCATCGGCATTGTATATTAAAATAGCATAAAATAATAATTTTTCATACCAATTATAAATTTTCGCAAGGGTAGCGGTACAAATAAAAGCTGAATTATTATTGACTCAAGTATTTTACTTTAGTATGAACTGCATAAATGCTATAATGATGCGGGGACAGTTTATGGATTTAGGCATTATTAATGAAAATTCCGCTACACCGAAATTCCAACAGATAGCGTATAGGATTATCGAGCTTATACAGAATAAGACATTAACCCTGGGTGACAAGGTGCCTTCAATTAATGAGATTATCAAAAGATTTTCAGTCTCCAGGGATACGGCGGTAAAAGCATATTCCGAACTTAAGCGTTTGGGAATTATCGAGGCGAAACCGAATAAGGCCTATTTTGTGGCTAATGATTATGTGGATTATAAAAAAAAGATACTTTTTCTTTCCGATCATTTTACGCCGTATAAAGAGAAGATTTATTTTGGTATTCTGGATAATCTGGAGAAGGATTATTATGTAGATATACTCACCCATTACGACAGCTTCGATATTTTGCGCTTTGTTTATGAAAAGGCGCGCAGCCAAGGCATCTATGAATATATTTTAATAATTCCAACTGCCGCTCAGAACTATGAGGCCGAATATTTTAAATATGTTAACGCCAATAATATTATTTTCGTAGATCGCAGGGTACCGGGAATAAATTTTCCTACGGTTTATCAGGATTTTAAACATGGTTTTTATACTGCGTTAAAGCAGGAGAAAATGCGCTTTAAGGATTATAACCGGCTTGTTTTTTTTACAAAGCATTACACGGATCTCATTGTCGAAGAAATGAAAGAAGGTTTAAAGAAATTTGCCAGAGAAGAAAAAATACCTTTTGAGCACCGGCTTACTCTTTTCTCGGAGAGAGATATCGCAGGTAAGGTTATACCGGAAAAGGGTGCGGTGCATATAATGCTGGACGATCTTTTATTGGCCGAGAGTCTTAAGCAGGCAGCTATAGAAAGACTTACTCCGGGTAAGGATTTTGGCCTTATTGCTGTAAATGATCATCCCTTTTTTGAATATATAGCCGGAGGGATAACCAGGCTTACGACTGATTTTTATGCTATGGGTTGTCAAGCCGTGCACATTATGAAAAACAAACAACCGGAAAGCTGCCGTATTCCCACGACACTGCAAATTCGGTCAACATTTTACTAAAATTAATTATGTTATATCCGGCGGCACCAGATATTCATCGATGCGGAAAAGAAAATGGATGAATTTGATTATACTCTGAGCAAAAGAAGCGGTGAAGTCGGTTTTAAGGGTGAAAGAACTGGTTAATGCCTTTCCGTCAAAATTAGAATATGAAAAGATGTACGTGAGTGTGCCTATGAACTCTTCAATCCGCTGACCAAATTCGTTTGTTTCGGTAAATAGTTCACTTACTGCGGGAATATTCCGCATTAACTCCAAACATGATTGAAAGTCCAGGTACATGCAGCCAAGATCGTTTTTCATGCGGGACACCATCTCTTTTTCCGGCATGAGGTTTAAAAATCCACTGGCCGAGCTGCCGCTCACAATCTGCTCATAGATCTCTTTGCCGATTGAGATGATGAGATTGTTTTTGGCAATACCGATATAGAGATCAAAATTTTTCGTGGAGATCTTTGTAACCGGATTGCCGGCAATTGATTGCTTTGTAATTTCTCCTCCCTGCGGGGCGATGGCGGAAAGAAGCAGCGGCTCGAGTTTAGTGATGACCATTTGCAATCTTTCCTGATCTCTTAGATTGAACGTGGCAACCATGTGGGGAAATTTAGCTTCTTCATGCAGCGGCGCTACGGCGAAGTTCATAGATCCGGCAAGATTTTCAATAAGATCTTTTTCAATATCTATTTCGAGCATCTGATTCAGTTGTTTAATTTTTTCTTGGACATCATCCGGATCAATAAGCTTAGTCTGCCTCAGAGCTTTAAGCATATACTCGTAAAGTTCGTAGATATTTGATGAGGAGGTTACCAGTAAAACCGGCTTTTCTTTCAAACAAAAAATGATTTCTCTGTCTTTAACCACATTACTATACATAAGCGGGTAGAGTGAATCCGGTTCTACATTCATTACGGAATCTATGATAAGATCCTTGCCGGAATAGTCCACAGTATATCCCAGTCCCTGCAGGCCGGAAAACATGTTAAAAAAAAGCTCGCCCGCTCCCTCTGCGTCTTCCGAGTCGGACATTTTATTAAAAAGGGCTTTCATATTGATATATAGAAAGAGATCATTATCCTGTCGGAGCTTGGCGGTCACGTCCGTGTAATATCGGGAATCCGCCAGGGTCTTGTTTGGTGAGATCGCATTAATATAACTTTGTTTTAACTGGTCAAGATCTTCTTTATCTTCGTCAAATACGGGGAATGCATTTATTTTTTGGGCTACTATAACATAGTCATCGGTCGTTCTTACTACATAATACTGGTCGTTTTTACCGCGGAAAAAGTATATGTCCTGATCCTCAATTTGTTCCACATCTTCATCGCCCGCATCCTGTATCTCAAGGAACCAGCTGATTAATTTTTGTGTATCGGCTGCCGGAATAGCCATGACTACCATATTATCACACTCGGTATCGCCATCTATCAAACCTAAAGCGAAAGCAAAATCAACAAATGCTATACCCACCGGCATGTTTGTGGCAAATCCGTGTTCTTCCAGTTCCTTGATGCTGAGCATATTGAAACCCGTACTCTCTTTCATATTCTCCAACTGCTCGTTATTCAACTCAATGCCGAAAAGACTGTAATCGTTGATTAAGAAATTGCTGTAGAATGATTTCATGGATTTAAACTGCAGATAGATGTCGGTTTTGCTTGAAAGCAGCCGGTCAATTTTTTCATATTCCGTTACTTCCGAACCAGGTGCTTCCTGGTCCGCAGCAGTCGTGCTGTCGGTGGATTTACAGCCACAAAAAACCAGAGACACAGATAAAATCAAAAAAAACCAGGTCATTCTCATAATATATCCCTTACTCTCTTTATCTTGTTTTATTTTATTATAATCCATTTTTATGCTAAAGACAATTTATCTTCTATCCGCACAGCACTTCTCATTTAAACAAGTGAGAAGTGCTTCGTCGAACATTCGCGGTAACGATTTTAAATTTGCCCGATTATAAGGCAGTTTTATAAAAATCGCTTCATCTTCCATTGCAAATATAGTGCAAATTTAGAATCGTTGATATAGGAAAAAAGTATGAATTCGGCTTTTTTCTGGTCTAGCAGCCGAGATTGTGTTATAATTCTGTATTCTATGCTCAAGCGTTTTGGTGTTTCTCTAGAACAGGATCTCTTGGCTCAATTTGACGGACTCTTGCTGTCGCAAGGTTATTCCAACCGTTCCGAAGCTATCAGAGATCTTATTCGCGACGCACTGGTTAAAAAAGAATGGCTCAAAGAAGATGTGGAAACCGCGGGTGTTGTTATCATCGTCTATAATCACCATCTGCATGAGCTTTCCAAGAAAGTGACGGATATTCAGCATAAAGATTTCGGTAAAGTCGTGTCCACGCTTCATGTGCATCTGGATGAACATAACTGTCTGGAAGTAATTCTTTTAAAAGGCAAGGCTAAAGAGATAAAACCGCTGGCTAACACGTTGATTAGTACGCGCGGCGTGAAATTCGGACAGTTTGTTCCCGCGACCTCAGGCAAGAATATATAATATATTATTGTCCTCTTAAAAAAGGAAGCGGATTTATATGCTGGCCGTTCACCCTTACTTCAAAATGTACATGCGGACCGGTGCTGATTCCGGTATTACCCGAAAGAGCGATTGTCTGTCCTTTGGTAACACTATCTCCAACTTCCACCTTTATTACGCTGTTGTGGGCGTAGTAGGTTTCGATACCGTTACCATGATCGATGATTACCAGGTTGCCGTACCCCCACGGATTCCAGCCCGCGAACTTTATAGTACCCGCTCTGTATGCATGGACATTGGTTCCTGTACCCACAGCCACATCGATACCCGTATGGATTTTATTCCAGCGTCTGACACCGTAGCGCGAAGTGATAATGCCGATGCCAGGAGGCAGGAACGTCGAAGACACCAAAATATCGTCCGGGGTACGCTGGGTGCCCTGTTTTAAGATACGCAGTTTCGGTGTTTTTAAAATCTCCTCCATCGAGACTTCCCGTGTTTTTATAAATCCGTTATTTAATACAATTTCCGCGAATACGCGCTTGTTCCCCGACTCGCCGGGTTCCTCCACAACAGTCTGGGTGCGCAGCATGGTGTTGTCTCTCTTTACAATAATGGGAGCCGGAATAATTTCCTCATATACGTGCTGATAGCTGATTTCCACATTAAGCAGAGGCTTAGCCATGCTTATATTAATTTCATCTCCCACCTGTATCCGTCGAGGATCGATATTCGGATTGGCTTCTTCGAGTGTATTGGGATCCAAACGGAAATCCCTGGCAATTGAATAGAGGTTGTCGCCGCTTTTTACCCGGTAGGTTACTTTTTCCATGGTGCCTTCCAAAAGAAAGGTAAAAGCATTTTCTTCGGATAAAATTTCAGGATAATAGGTGTGAGCAGGCTCTATGGTGAAGCTTTCCAGAATTTTTACATCTTTGATACTGATTTTTTCATTATTGTTACCGGCTACCGGAAGATAATAATTACGCAGGTCCTTGATTAGTTTTTCGACATTATCCTTTTCTTTTAGATAGACAGCCTCTTTGCCGTTGATTACCAATGACCAGCACTTGCATTTATAGGTGACATTCTCTTTGAGACTCTGTTCCAGGCTGGTAAGACTGGTAAAGTTATCGAGAGTGCTTTCTGTTTTCTGGTATTTAAGCAGATACTCATCGAACACAATATCCAGCTCGTGCTGGCTTTCAATCTCCTGTTCCAAAGATGCCAGGATCGAATGGATTACTTCGTAGTCCTTGACCAGGGCGATTTCTTTTTGATTCACGTATACTTTGAAACCGTCGATATAATCCACAACAAACAGATTAAAAACGAACACGCCCAGAATGAGCAGGCTTAAATAGAGAAAGGGTAAGATAATGGTCTTGTTGTTTTGAATAAAAGTAATATATCTTCTCAATGCAATCGATAGAATACAATAAAGATGAAAGAAAGTAAACCCTCTTTTTAAAAGAGGTTTTACTCACTTTTAGTATTTTTATCGGCAAAATAAATTTAAAGGTTGCTATAAAATATAATCGAACAAATTTAAAATTGCCGGCGCCAATCCAAAAAGAAGTCAATTCTCATTTTTTAAAATGAGAATTGCTGTTTTTTTCTTGAAATCAGTCAACTCACATGCTAATATCTCATACAGTGAAGGATACGATCCTTTTTCCGATAGTATACATTCTGGTCTTTGCCATAGCCCTCAGTGTGTTATGTATTCTTAATATTGTTTACACTGCAGGAGCAGGCGCCTCTCTGCTGCCGGCATTGTCTCAGGACCTTCTTGTAGCACTTATCCCGCATGCGGTAGCGACCATGTTTGTGCTTGCGCTTTTTTTGACCAACTTTTTTTTGCTTATCAGACTGCAAAGAAAACCGGGCCTGCGATTCGCCTCCTTTTTGCTTATTTTACTATGTTCATTGTTGATTTTCCTGCTCGGATTTGATTTTATAAACGCCAACTATGCCAAAGGAGAGCTGCCTCGAGGCGGAAAGATAGCGGAGACCCGGGATATTGCGGTTCCCCAAAAATTAATCCCTTTTAAAGAAGCTACGTTGTATGTTGAAGACACAGAAGGATCCCGGCTTCAAAATATTGTGATAATCAATAATAGTCCGGCCGCTCCCGATATAGCTTTTTACAAAACCGGCCTGCTTTCGCTATCCGGGAATTCTGTAGTGCTCAATCCTTCCGGGGCCTCCTCGGCTCAAGTTTCCCTAAGTCCGCAGCCCCCCTTGTCGTCGGTTTTCGCGGCTGAGGGAGTAATCGCGCTTTTAATTTCGCATTATGACAAGTTATGCGCTACCTTAAATGATCTGTATAATACAAAACGCACGGAATTTTATTTATTCTCGCTGTCCTTTCTCTTGTTAATGCTCACAGCCGGATTTTTTATGCGGCTTTCCCGCTGGCCCCTGTTTAATGCCTTTCTTTACATCTTTGTTCTACTGCTGATTTTTATATTTAACAACTTTGTTGTCTATACAATGATTCCTGAAATAGAAAAATTTATAGGCAGGAACTTTCTGCTCAATATAATGCCGAGTGTAATTATGTTAATACTTGCGGCAACCTTTTTCCTGCTGGATTTTGTGTTCCTTCCCCAAACTAAATATAGAAGGAAAAGATTAAGTGTATAGGATGAATGTTTCCACACCCTTTCCGGTGATAGTCGGGATTTATCTTCTCAGTTTTATTTTTATTTTTCTCTGGCTGTTCTTTTCAATTGACAGAGCGGAAATAATCGACAGTTTTTTTTGGCAGTTTTTATGGGCCAGTGCCTTTGTGCAGTTTATCAATTATTTTGTCGCTGTGCATTGCGCCGGTATGCTCATTGCATTTTCCTTATTCGCCCGCAGATATTTACGGCTGCAAAAAAATGCACTGTTAAAATTTATGTCTAATTTAATACTGACATTGATAGTTATTACCTGCCTGTACATTTTTACGCATGAGATTTTATATCCTATTGTTCGCTTGCAGGCCGAGGAGCTGCACTCGATGAGTACGATGTCCAATGAGCTTTATAAGCAGGCCGGGCAAAAAAAAGCTTCCGGTGATTATAAAACCGCTTTGGTGTATATTGATTTTTCTCTTGCCATCGATAAAAACAATCCCAATAAAATCAATGAAAAACTCAATATCATTAATAATCTTTCTCCCGATGAGCTGCATATATACGAGCGTTTGACAACGAGTGATACCCGAACCACACTCTTTGATGCGGAAGATGTTCAGGGCTTGCTGCAAAAGGCGGAGACCGCGTATTTTACGGACAAGGATTATGTACGCGCCTATACCTATGCGGAAAGCGTATTAACTCTCGACAGCAGCAACAAGCGCGCCATGTGGATCTCCAATATCGCCTGGGAGGAGATTTCTGCCAGAAAAGTCGATCCTGCGATTGAAAAAGCGCGCTACCTGATTAGTGAGAAGCGAAGAGGGTATGAAGCGTTTTCACGGGAAGATTTTATCGAAGCTTATTACATCTTTAAAGCCCTGGACAAGCAGTACCCTCATGATCCGTATATCGAATTTTATCTTAATGATATTCTTCATAAGCTTCCCGATGTATCGTTTTTCAGCGATGAAGCCGAGCTTGTTTTGTCGCTGCCTGTTATCGGTGACGATTATTTCGTTTTTTTAAACAGCAAGGATGAGAGTACCAGGGAGATTATTTCCGTGGACAGCATGGCAAGAGTAGCGGATGAAATGTTTTTTAAAAATATCGAGGTGTTCGGATTTCTTAAGCAGGGAACCATTCTTTACCATTATATCGTTCCATATGGAAAACTGAATAACGATTATATTAATATCAATGGTATCCACAGGGAGGATAATTCACGGCAGACCGTAACCCAGTATTTAAGAGGTGTTCCTCCGGTTGATAAACTCAAAGGCATTAAGTTGAACGTGGATCCTTTGGATTTTTCATACTATAAAATAACTACCGCCGATCTGCAGGCCATGAGTATCTGGCAGCTTGTGAAGACCATGGGAATTTTAAACGATTATGCCAACTACCAAAGGGTTCTTTTTTTAGAACTGCTTTTAAAAATATCCATGCCCATTCTCCTGCTTGTGTTCTCACTGGTTTGCGCGCGAATAGCCATAACCCAGAGTGCCGACTATATCGCCAATCCTCCGCGGATTTTGTATTTGTTTCTGCCTATTATACCTTTCCTCGCGCTTTTCATTGTGGATATGGTGATTTATCTTTATAAAATAATAACGGGCTTTTTGTATTTCTCGTTTGGCGGTGTGTTTACGGTCTTGGTTTTGCTGGCTGCCCATATTTTTGTCATAACCGTACTTTTTTTTAACATCAGCAGACGCTTGTATAAGCAGACGGCGGGTTAATCATTCACGGTTCTGATTTTTGCTCCCAGCAGCTTTAATCTTTCCGCCAGTTTTTCATAACCGCGTTCAATCTGATACACATTATGGATGGTGCTTTTCCCCTCGGCGCACAGTGCGGCTAATACCATTGCCATGCCCGCTCTTACATCCGGTGATACCAGCTCAGAGCCCTTGAGGCGGGTCGGTCCGGTGACCACGGCCCTGTGCGGATCGCAGAGAATGATGCGCGCACCCATGCCTATAAGCTTGTCCACGAAAAACATGCGTGATTCGAACATTTTCTCATGAATAAGAATAGTACCTTTGACCTGGGTGGCCAACACAACCGCGATACTGATAAGGTCGGGCGGAAATCCGGGCCAGGGGGCATCGTCTATTTTCGGCAGCATGCCGCCCATATCCAGACAGACCTTTAAGTCCTGTCCTGCAGGAATACGCAGTGTAGTGCCTTCGGTCTCCCAAAATATACCGAGTTTGGCAAAGCCGATTTTTGTCATACGCAGGTTTTCGGGCGCTGCGTCCTGAATTTCAATTTCACTGCGAGTTACTGCGGCCAAACCGATAAACGAGCCCACTTCCATATAGTCCGTGCTGATTTTAAACTCCGTGCCGTGCAGTTTTTTTACACCCTGAATATAGAGGATGTTTGAACCGATGCCGCTTATCTTGGCGCCCATGCTGTTGAGCATTTTACAGAGATCCTGCACGTGGGGTTCGGACGCGGCGTTGCGGATTACGGTTTCACCCTGGGCCAGAACCGAGGCCATTATTGTGTTCTCGGTAGCGGTTACCGAAGCCTCATCCAGAAAAATATCCTGACCCACGAGTTTGTTTGCCTGTAGAATAAAAAAACCGTCGATATCGACACTGGCGCCTAATTTTTTAAGTGCCAGAAAATGCGTATCCAAACGTCTGCGGCCGATAATGTCTCCGCCCGGGGGCGGCAAGATTACTTTACCTTTCCTGGCCAGCAAGGGCCCCGCAAACAGGATCGAAGCCCGCACTTTTTTGGCCTCTTCCCCGGGAATTTCATCTTTTTTAATATCCATAACCGAGATTTTGTATTCATTGTCAGCCAGCTTTTGGACAGTGGCCCCCAACTGCTGCAAGATTTCCAACATTACGTATACGTCTTCAATTTCGGGAAGATTTTTCAGCACTACGGGCTGAGAAGTAAGCATAGTGGCGGCCAGACAGGGAAGCGCAGCATTTTTGTTGCCACTGGCTTTGATTTTGCCTTTTAGCGGATAATTACCGTCGATTATATACTTCTGCATAGTATAGGGAACCATACTTACAATCAGGTAATTTGTCAATGCATAATAAAAAGCAAATTTATGCTCTTTTTTTTACTTGCTTGTTAAAAAAACAGGGCAGTTACGCTATAATTATTACATTCTGATGTATGAATTAAAAAATTGTCGGTGAAACAAGGAGGCTGATATAAAACATATCTATTATATAATTATAATAATAGGAAGCCTGCTCTGTTTAATCCTTGCTTGTTTATTGGGGTATACATTTTATTCCATAGGTTATGTTCAATGCGCGGAAGATGTGGAGCAGGGAATACAGGTGAGCCGGCAGATTACCAAAAAAAATGTTTCGCCGTCTAAAGAGTTTATATATTTTTTTCCGGTACAGCCTCCGGAATACTGCAACTATAAAGGCCATAAGCAGGGGGATCATCATGATTATCCGGCCGGTGACATTTTTGCTCCCTTCGGCACTCCTGTTATTGCGGTAACCGACGGTATTATTGAATGGATTTCCGCAGATGACCGCTGGGACCCCTATCAGGATGATCCGGCCACGCGGGGCGGTCTGGCCTTTGCTCTGCGCGGAGATGACAATATCCGCTACTATTTTGCCCATCTCTCACGGTTTGTGTATGGAATGAAAACGGGTTTGCGGCTGAAGGCCGGACAGATAATCGGTTATGTGGGCAAGTCGGGAAACGCGCGCTTTACTCCCCCTCATTTGCATTTCGGGATCTCGAGACCCACCACTCCCGATGATTGGGAAACCAGACGCGGCCGAATCTGGCCCGGACCGTATCTCGATGCCTGGAAAAAGGGTGAAATGCGCACACCGGAGCTGCCATGAAGGATTTCATTTTTTTCTATTATCTACTTTCTTATACTGTAGGTATTACCACCTTGTTTCTTGCTTTTATGCTTTTCCTGCGCAATAGGAATAAAGCTTTAAGCAGGTTTATGTTAGTTACCTTAAGTTTCACGATTGTCATTATTAATGGTTCGCTGCTTAGTTATTTTGATTTTAATGAGTCTTTCATAATCAAACAGATATTAAGATTTTTAAGTTACTTGAGCGCGTGCGCGTATATATTTTTATTACCCCGTTTTGTTAATTACATATATGGTTTAAAATCCGCAAAAATCATAAATTACGTTTTTTTACTTGGCGCTATTCTTTGTTTTATAACCATGAGTATTTTATACCTGCTCATGCTTAGCAGCTTTGTGCACTATATTGTAATGAGCGGGCTTCTATGCGCCATTCTCTATTCACTTTTCTGCATTCTGTTTAAATTCAATTCAAAGGCGGAAGCATTATACATACGCTTTTTCCAATATATGGCGATCATCATAGTTATCCTCCTGCCGGTAATGATCTATTTGGACTTTTTTCTATTGGATAATCTACTGAGAGCAAATTTGAGGAATGAGTTTCCAATCACGCTGCCTCTGGTATATGCCTGCTGGTGCGGAATATTCCTTTTTATGCAGGTAAGAGCATTATTGACCGGCTGGATGTCACTAGTAGAAATAACGGAAAAATTTATCTCGCACTATCGCATTACAAAAAAGGAGAAGCAGGTAATCGGACTTTTACTGCACGGTAAAAGCTATAAAGAGATCATGGGCGCTTTGGATGTATCCATGTCCACTGTAAAGACACATATTACAAATATCTATAAAAAGACGGGCGCGCTCAATAAAATGGAACTTGCCCAGATTATTAAAAAAACAACTCTCTAATTTCTACCCGCTTGTTATTGTATGTTTATCATACAAAAGTACGATGGAATTTGGACTGTTTTCATACAAATCCCCGATTTTATTTTTTATGATTTACGGATAAATTTTAATAGGTTCTCATGAATCACGTTAAAACAGAAAGGAGTTGCATCATGACCGAGCTGATCAAAGCAAGACTTAATAAAAACGTTTTGCTGAAAAGTCTTTTAATTGGGGGTCTTACTCCCGTAAGCGGAATTATTTTACACATAATAAAGCAAAGACTCTTTTTACCGGGGAATCCTCCGCCGGACGCGCAGTTTTTAATAGCTGTAAGCGGTTTGTTTTTCATAATGGGATTTTTATTCGCTGTCGGCTTTTTCTTGTTCAGGCCGGAAATGCCTGGCAGGAAAAACTATATAAAAGCATTGGTATTTGCCCTGCTGGTTAATGCGACCGCTTTTTCGCCCAATATCATCGGCATGATCGCCTTTGATTTTACAGGTAAATTCGACCTTTTTACCAATGTGAAGCTGGAAAATTACGCCACGACGGCCGCGGACTTTATCAACATCTGCCTGATCGGATTAATCACCGGATTCCTAAGCCGTTCGCAGGATAAAACCGTCGGACAAATGCCGAAAAAAAATAGAACGCGACTGCTGCCGGCGGTTTTTTTCGGAGCGGTTCTGTTTCCCGCAAGCTGCGCGCTGCTGTTTTTTATCGCGGACTCTTTGTTGTCCCGGGTTTTTAACATTCCGGACCACGCCAAACTCTGGTTTTATAGCGGTCTTTTCGTGCCTTTATGCTTGACAGGGGGCGTGCTGCCGGTTTTTTACAGGTTTGCGGGAAGAGCATTAAGCGGAAACTGGATTAAGAAGGGGATCAGTTTTACGGCGCTGTTCGTTTTACTGTTTTGGCTGGTCTGCATTGTGTTTGTGATTCCTTTCGGTTATAGCATCTGGATTGCCTTATTTTTCATAGGAGTAACTGTTCCCCCGCTTGTTTTTGTTGTATTATTAAGCGCCAGACTTTTTATAAGTGACAAGGCCGGGGCCGCGCCGGTTTAAACAGACCAGGACAGCCTTAAACTGGCCCGCGCCGGTTTAGGCGGGCCCTTAACGGCTTAAGCAGGTAAGGACATTCTTAAACTGGCCCGAAAGGCGCTTTAAAAGGAGAATTGAGATGAAAGAGCAGATAAAGATAATTTTATTAGTGGTGGTTGCTTTGCCAATACTTTTCTTTTTCAACAGCTGCGCGGTCTTTTCAGAGATGAAAGAGTTCGCGGAAAACGGTGTTATTTATTCACCAGATTTAAACATGATCGCCGACGGTGAGTACACAGGCGAGTATAAATGCGGTTTGGTCAGGGCCAAGGTTAAAGTGGTAATACAGAACCACAGCATCGTGTCGTTCGCGATACTTGAGCATGATAACGGTAAAGGCGGTAAAGCGGAACGGATCGCGGACGACATTGTAAAAGCGCAGTCTCTGAACGTGGATGTGATAAGCGGGGCCACCGTCAGCAGCAAAGTGATTCTGAAAGCAGGAGAAAGAGCGCTTGCTTTTGAAGAATAAAAAAGCAATCCTACGAATCCATTAATTCATCAAAGGTGGGTATATAATTAGGGTCTTTCAGCCGCTGCTGCAACGCCTCTTTTTCGGCTTGTTCTTTTTCCACAATTTCTTCCGCATCCAATTTTTCTTTGAGCTCATAATAATCTTCTTCAAGATTTTTGCCGCCAAAATACTTCTTCAAGGCAACCGCAATATCTATTGATAATTTCTCGCGCTGTTCTTTGTCCCTGCCTTTCCAAACGGATCTCATGGCCATTTCAAAAAGTATGTTCGGCTTGGTCAAATCTCCCTGCATTTTGGGGCAGTCATGTTTTCGTAAAAAAGTATTTATTTTTTTAGCAAGATAATGAATTTTACCCATAATCCTACTCCTTGTTGGATAAATATCACCACACTTTGCTATATAGTCTAAGCCATAAAACCCGGAAAAAAAAGAATAAAAAGTATAAAAAATTACTGCTTTTCCATTACCGGCAACAATTATATATTATAGTAAGAATATTCTTGCTATGAATGATCGGACATACCTTGTCAATAAAATAAAGCATTTTCCCAATAAACCCGGCGTGTATCTGATGAAGGACGCTGCCGGAACAATCATCTACGTGGGCAAGGCCAAAGAACTCAAGAAAAGGGTCCAGTCTTATTTTTCCAAAGACAAGGATCTTAAAACAGAAGCCCTGGCCGTGAAAATTGCGGATATCGACGTGATCATTACCGGAAATGAAATGCAGGCTTTGATAACCGAGAACCACCTGATTAAAAAGCATCAGCCCAAATATAATATCAACCTCAAAGACGGCAAGACCTACGCGGTTATCCGGGTTACCGCGGATATTTTCCCGCGCATCTTCCGCACCCGGCGCCTGGTGTTTGACGGATCCGCCTATTTCGGTCCCTTTCCCAAAGCCGAGGAGATCGACACCTACCTGGCCCTGATTGAAAAGCTTTTTCCCCTGCGCAAATGCCGGGGGCCGTTTAAAAAAAGATCTCACCCTTGTATTTACTATCACATCGGCAGATGCAGCGCTCCCTGCAGCGGCGGCATCAGTAGGGATGAATACGCTCTTATCGTCGACAAGATAAAAAAACTGCTGCGGGGCGACACCGGGGAGCTTATCAAAGAGCTCTCTTCAAAGATGAAGCAGGCTTCGGCCGATCTGGAGTTCGAGAAGGCCGCGCTCTACCGCGATCAGTATAACGCGGTGCGGCACATTACCGAGCTGCAGAAGCTTTCTTTGGGCTCGGGCGCGACAAGCGATTATATGGGTGTGGCGGTCAGAGATAAATTCGCCAGTTTTGTGGTGTTAAAGGTGCGCGCGGGCAAAGTGCTGGGCAAAGAAGTGTTTAAAACGCATGTGTACTCATCAAAGGAAGAAGCGCTCTCGCAATTCATTTTTCAGTACTATGCGCAGGTTCAGGAATATCCGCGGGCGGTTTATCTGCCCGGCTTCGCGGAACGGGAGCTTGTGCAGGCGGTTTTAAAGGATAGAGGAAGTCCTGCTGAAGCCAGGCCCGATGCAGCGGCCCGGACAGCAGCCGATCCGGCGGCCGTGCTGTCGCCCGATACATCCGCCAAAGCGGCCAAGGCTGCGGCCGAAGCATCTGCTAAAGAGGCGGCATCAGGGGCGCCGGGCAAAACATCCATTATAGTGACGGTTCCACAGCGCGGCAGGCACCTGGCCATGATCAAAATGGCCGTCGTAAACGCGGAACAGGATCTGCGGATAACTTCGTTGGATTCACTTGTCGAGCTGAAAATTGCTCTAAAGCTTGCCGATATTCCCATCCGCATCGAAGGGTTTGATATTGCCCACCTTGGCGGTACGCATATGACAGCTTCCATGGTCTGTTTTGTGAACGGCCGGCCGGAAAAATCAGCTTACAGAAAATTCAAGATTAAGACTCTGGACGGCGCTGTGGATGACTATGAGGCCATGCGTGAAGTTGTTGCCAGACGATACTCGCGGGTGTTAAACGAGGGCTTGCCCCAGCCCGACCTGATTCTGATCGACGGCGGTAAGGGGCAGCTTAACGCTGCGCTCGCGGTCTTAAGTACACTCGGTTTGGGTCAGATTCCCATCGCGGGACTCGCCAAAAAACATGAGGAGCTTTTTCTTCCGGACAAGGAAGAACCCCTTGTATTAAGCAGGGATTCGCTGGCCCTTAAACTCCTGCAGGCTGTGCGCGACGAATCGCACCGGTTTGCCACCACTTTTCATAAAAAACTGCGTCAGAAGAAGGCCGTCCTCTCGGTGCTGGAGAAGTTTGACGGTGTGGGTAAAGCCAAATCCCGCATGCTGCTTACGGCCTTCGGCTCGCTGCAGGCCATTGCGGACTCACCCGCCGCAGAGCTGGCCCGGGTGGCGCGTATGAGCAAAACCAAAGCAGAGAGCCTGCTTGAGGGCCTGAAGGCGGAACTGGGCAATTAACCCTTCAAAAATATAAAATAAAATAAATATTGAAAATAACTCCAATATATATATACTTTTATATACGGCTGAGGTATATATTGGATTTTTGGATGATGATGGTCGTGTTTTACCTGTAGCGATAAAGCGATAAAAAAAAACGATAAAGTGTTGAT
>JAFGGG010000032.1 GCA_016930675.1 Spirochaetales bacterium | reverse complement strand
TTACAGGGAGAAACAGTATGTACCAAAATATGCTTATATCTGACGCTCAGGGTCGGGTACAGGCTTCGTACCACTATATAAAGTTTACCTCATCTTTTTATAAATATAAAAATCCGAAGGAGACTCATCCGGGTATTTGTTCTTGACTTCTTTAATGCATTTCCAATTTTTCAGATTTCTCTCTATCCATCGCGTAAACAGCCGGTTTTTATAATACGGCGAAAACCGGCCGCTTCTATCAATACTGTTACTGGAATAAATAATAACAAATTTGGCGGCGCAGGAAAAAAGGTCTTTCATGTACTGTTCGAATATGCTGTCTTCCACAAGATGATATATCACATCCAAGGATACGGCGCAATCCGCCTGAAATATATTATGGTTGTCTTTGAAGCAATGAGGATCGTATAAAAAAAAACTTTTTGCGGCATCGTGTTTAAATTTATCTATACATAATTTTATGGCTGTTGCGGAAACATCCAAACCGACATAGCGGGATATCTTTAAAAAAGCTAATTGATTGCCGTCTCCGCAGCCTAATTCCACTATCGATGTGATGCGGTTTTCTTTGACGAATAAATTAATCACATCCGCTTTAAACCGCGCCAACTTCCCATAGGAACCTGTTCCGGAAGTACCTCTGTTTACATATCTTTTTTCCCAATATTTTACAGATCCCGGAAAACTAATTTTCTCCAGAATATTGAATATAATCTTTAACGTGTTATATACATATAGAATAAAAGCGCCGATGATCGGGATTCTCTTTAGACGTTTTTTAATTACCGCTTTTATTGCCGTGTGTTGCACGCATATGAGAATAACCTTTTTTTTCATGTATAACAAGATATATATACAGCATTGCTTTTATGCCGTACCTGCTACTTCAATTTTCTTGAGGTTAATGATATAAATATGTAGTAAATATACCACCATAGGTGGTGGCTTTTTCGGAAGTAACCACAGGTGTCTTTTACCATTAACGAGGGAAAAGGGTGTGAATAAAATAAAAATCGCTCATGTGGTCGGAGCAAGACCAAATTTTATAAAAATAGCGCCTCTATTAAGGGCTATGACCGCGTATAAAGAGATAGAATCTGTTTTAATACATACCGGACAGCATTATGACACGGAGCTGTCCGATATCTTTTTTAAAGAACTTGAAATACCGCATCCTGATATTTACCTTGGCATAGGCAGCGGTACCCATGCGGAACAGACCGCCAAAATCATGCTCCGGCTGGAAAAAATATTATCACGCACTGCCTATGATCTGCTTTTACTGGTTGGCGACGTCAACTCAACATTGGCTGCCAGTATTGTGGGGGCAAAACTGCAGATTCCCATTGCTCATGTAGAGGCGGGTTTAAGATCATGGGACCGAGAAATGCCGGAAGAAGTTAACCGAATAATAACCGATGCGCTTTCCACGTATCTGTTTACCACCAGCAGGAAAGCGGAAAAGAATCTTTTAAAAGAGGGGATCGACAAAGATAAAATACATTTTGTAGGCAATGTCATGATTGATACATTAACATTTCTGCAAGAAAAAGCGGAAAGCAGCCACATTAATAAAAAATCTTCTCTTACATCGGGGACGTACGCTGTTGCCACGCTGCACAGACCGTCGAATGTGGATCATCTCGATGCGTTAACAAGAATACTCAAGGCGTTTGAACAGATATCAAAATCAATCCGGATAATTTTTCCGATTCATCCGCGCACCAAAGCCCATATCCAGGCGTTTGGACTGGATAAATATATAAACAAGCTGAACATCAGGCTTATTGATCCCGTAGGTTATATTGAGTTTTTAAATCTGGTTATACATTCCAAATTTGTTTTAACCGATTCCGGAGGCGTCCAGGAAGAAACAACGGCCTTGGGTATACCCTGTTTGACACTGAGGAATAATACTGAAAGACCGATTACAGTTGAAGTGGGTACCAATACTGTTGTCGGCAATAACACCAATATGATTACCGCTGTTGTGGACAAAATAATTAAGGGAACGTATAAAAAGGGAAAAATCCCCGAACTCTGGGACGGTAAAACCGCCGAGCGAATTGTCGCGGTTTTATGGGAAAAAATGTCATAATGTTAATGCCGAAGAATATGGGCACTATTCAGAACATAGTAATAGTTAATATACTTGCCAGAGACAACAAGTTAAACTATTATTTATACTGTACACCATGAATATCCTATCTATCCTAATGATATCCATTCTTTGTGTGTTTTTTTACCTGGGATTTAGTTTTTTTATCCATAACCGCAAAGGATCCAGTCGTCATCTGTTTCTTTACATGATCATCAGCCTTATCGGGATGGCTGTGAGCTGCATTTCAGCTTATTCGGCATTCAGCATGGACAGTTTTATATTCTGGTACAGGTGGACCATTACCTTTCTGCTGGTTTACATGGGTATAGCCACTCATTTTTGTATCTCCATTACCGGGCTGGCCAAGCTCAACCAGCTGCATACTTTACTATTATATCTTCCCACTCCCATATTTTTGATAAAAAACTGGACGTCCTTTTTTTACATGAAGGAGTTTGTTAAAATAGATAATATCTGGTGGCTGAGCCCCCATCCCACTGATATCTGGTACTATATTCTTTCCGTGTATTTTACCGTCTACACGATAATCAGTCTTGTGTTTTTATTGAGGTGGATAAAAAGAGCTCCCACCATAAAAAAGAAAAAACAGGCCAGGGTTATGTTTGTAACGCTGAGTGTCACCTTTGTTCTGGCCATGAGCGAGGGGATTATTATGCCCGCGTTTACGGGCTACTACTCATTCGCGCTGGGACCGATCGCCATCGCAATCTGGATCTTCGGCATCCTGTTCTGTTTTATAAAATACAGGTTTATGACACCAAGACTGGAAATGGTAAGCGCGGAGCTGTCGGATAATCTCGATGAAATAATCATTCTTTTGGGTCTTAATCTGTCCGTCCTCTTTATAAACAAAACCGCCATAAATCTGTTCGGTCTGTCCGAAGAAGAGATTAAACAAAAAGAGCTTAAGGACCTTATCGGGGAATGGGATGATATACATCCGGAGCTCGCTAAATTATTGGAACGGGGCGGTGTTTCCAGTTTTGCCTGTCAGATTAGTATAGTCAATCCAGAAAATAATGCCGCGGCGGCGGACATGAGATTTTCCATTATTGAAGATAAATTCAAGGACACAGTGGGCATTCTTATGATCGGAAAAGAGATCAAGACCACTCAAAAATTAAAATCACGCTATGGCATCACCGCGCGGGAGGTGGAGATAATCCGTCAGATCTATCAGGGCTGCTCCAATCATACTATCGCCTCCCATCTGGGAATTACCGAGCGTACAGTAAAAAATCATATCACAAACATTTATAACAAACTGGGTGTGAATAACAAAATCCAATTGATGAACCTGCTGGATGAATTTCAATTGATTCCTCAAAAAAATGCGGATAAAAAACTGCTGTTGTTGTAAAGACTGAATCAGAATTATTAAAAGCCCGTTATTAAATACTTGCATAATATGAGGTGAGTAACTATCATTTAATCATAACTGCGGTCTATTCGGTAATTTTTTTAATTACCGATATGGCTGTTTTTATGTTCAGGACACATACATGCAAACGGCCTTTAATCAAGGTGACAATGTAAAAAACCGTTATCTCATTATAAAAAATATAAGCAGCTGTAATACGGGCACAACCTATCTGGCCAAAGATAATGATACCGGCAACATTGTGGTATTAAAACTGATTTCTCTCTCACAAATACATGAATGGAAAAATCTAGAGCTGTTTAAGAGAGAGGCAGGCGTACTACGGAAAATAGCTCATCCGTTAATTCCCGACTACATAGATTATTTTGAAATGAAAAAAGGCAAGGATACCTTCTATGTGCTTGTGCAGGAATATATAGAGGGGGGGACACTATGGAATGCCATAAATCAAAAAAGGAGATTCACGGCACAAGAGGTTGTTTCCCTTTTTAAAAATCTGCTGAAAATACTTGATTATATTCACAACATGGATCCCATTGTAATCCACAGGGATATCAATCCGAAAAATATCGTACTGGGAAAGAATAAAAAAAATTATCTCGTTAATTTCGGCGCAGCACGCATTACCGAGCATAATCAGGCCGACGGCAACACCATAGTCGGCAGCATAGGGTATTCCGCTCAGGAACAGCTGTACGGCAGGGCGGCCCCGGCATCAGACCTCTATTCGCTCGCGATTACCATAATATTTTTACTCACCGGACGGGAGCCTTGGGATTTTCAATTAAAAGACATGAAGCCGGACTACCATCCGTTTGTCGACATATCCGCTAAACTGAGAGTTGTCCTTGATCTCATGATCGAGCCCGAGCTGGAAAACAGAATACAGGACGCAAAGACCATCCTCGAGTATCTTGAAGATAAAAAAGAGGCGGTTGCCTTTATTAAAAAGAAAGCCGCAGAATTGAAGCTCCACGTAAAACAAGCGCCCAAAGATTATCTGGGAATCTTTCGAAGAAGAGAAAAGCGGCAAAAGCTGGTAACTGTTTTTTCATCCGGCCTTGTGTTGGCTATTCTTCTGTTCATTGATCTGCCGTTAAAGGGAGTATACGTAAAAGAGCTGTATATCTTTATCTCCCTGTTTCTCATTCTCATGAAAATAATAAGCATCATCTTAGTCTGGAATATACTGAAAGATTTCTTTTTCATAGAGCTGGAAACCACTAAAAGTACGAAAAAGAAAAAAGTACTTAAAAAAGCTTCACTCATCTTTGTCGCGGGATTGATTTTGACCTTCCTCGAAATGCTTTTTATAATCCCGATTTATATTTTTATCGCCTTTTCACTCATCTCCGTTTTATTGCTTCTGGAAACAAAGAAAATAAAACAGATGATTTTTCTTATTGTTTTTGTTCCGCTGTTTTCCTGGCTTGGCATTTCAGCGGTTCATTTCTTTATCTGGCTGCTTGCAAGTTACCTCATAGCTTTATGTATGTGCAGGGGCATGAAAAAACTGCTTAAAGCTGTTCCGGCCGCGACTCTGGCTCTTATCATGTTGGCCAATATTTCAGCCTACGGTATGGCGCTTGAAAGCGACGATATAAAATCAGAGCCGGAAACCGTTTTTCTTTTCAAGCTGCCTTATCTGGCGGGCGCGGACGTGAATTTCAGGATGGAAGCGACGATTCTCTGCGCAATTTCAGAAAGCAATAAACTGGAGGTCGCCGAATACCTCATAAACAGAGGCGCGAATATAAGCTTAAGGGACATAAGCGGTGACACCCCCCTGCATAACGCAGCCGGCAGGGGTTCTTCCCGGATGATCGAGCTTTTCATTGCCAAGGGCGCCCCGCTCAACGCTATTAATTATTATGGAGAAACCCCTCTGCACAAAGCGGTCGTGCTTAACCGTACGGAAGCAGCTGACTGTCTGATCGAACACGGCGCGGATATAAACAAAACGGATGAGTTCGGCAGCACACTCCTGCATTACGCCGTACGCGCTGAGGGAAATATTGAGAGTGTACAGTTTCTGCTTCAAAAAGGAGCTTTGACCAACATAAAGGATATGGACCAAAAGACTCCGCTCGATCTGGCTTTGGAAAATAAAAATCAGTCGGCGGTTGAATTACTCACAGAATATGAAAACAGATAAAAAGGAAAATTTCATGCCGCGAGAATTCAAATCTGATGATGTGATTGCCAAAAAATACAGCATCCTATCAAAAATTGCATCGGGTGGCATGGGCACAACCTACCTTGCCCGTGATAATAAAACGCAGAAGAATGTCGTGGTCAAGGTATTGAACTTCTCTGAAGCCTCCAACTGGGAAATGCTCGAACTGTTTCATAACGAATGCAACGTCTTAAAGACACTCGATCATCCCTTCATCCCCGATTATGTAGAGCACTTAAAGATTACTGAAAAAAATCAAGAAACCTATATTTTGGTACAGGAATATATAGAAGGTAAAAATTTAAGAGACATGATAAAGGAGGGAAGAGTCTTCACGGAGCGGGAGTGCATTAACATTTTAAAAAGTATGTTGGGAATTCTCTCTTATATACACAATCTCAAACCCGCCCTTGTCCACAGGGATATTAATCCAAAGAATATTATCATGGATAACCAAGGCAGAGTTTTTTTGGTTGATTTCGGCACAGCGGGATTAATGGTAAAAGACGCATTAATGGCGGAAAATACTTTCGCCGGTACTATCGGGTATATCCCTCCTGAGCAGATGTACGGCAAAGCTCTTCCCGCTTCGGATATTTTCGCCCTGGGCCTCACCATTATCTATCTCCTCACCGGCACAGAGCCGTCCTCTCTTCCCATTCAAAACCTCAAGCTGAATTACCGAAAATTTATGGACCGAGACAATGAAAGCCTCTACTCCCTTCTCGATGCCATGATAGAACCGGACCCGGACAAGCGCGTGGGGGATGCGGATGAACTGCTTTCTATTTTAAACACGCGGGTTAAGGTTTTATCCGAAGAAGAAGAAAAAAAACAGCAAAAAAAGGTGCTCATTACAAATACCGTGAAAATAGCTCTTTTTTCCCTATTGATGTGCGCTGTTTTTTTGTTAAATAAGTATTTCCCGTTTATTGAGTATCTTGATACCATTAAGATTATGGAATTAAGCGAAGAGACTGCTCTCAATCTTTCATATTTTTTTCCGCTATGTATCATAATACCCTATGTGATCTTTTCTCTGTTTTTTAAGATCAGAATACAGTCTCAAAAGTCAATGACGCTTAAAGCAATGACGGCTCTGCTTTTATCCGGGCTTGTTTTGAACTTTATGGCCATGATCATAGAGATTCCCTTTTATATCTACATTCTCTATTCTTCATTATCCATTTCTTTAACCACGCTTTATCTGGGAAGGTGGAAACCTGCTGCGTGGATAGAATCGGCTCTGGTTTTTATTTTTATGTTCTTTTTCTCATACATAGGCCTGTATATGATTAACTTCTTTATATGGGTGCTCATAATAATGCTTGCAATAGCTTTTAACTATAAAAAAGTAAACAGGATAATAAGGGCTGTATGTATAACGGTTTTAATTTCACTATCTGTTGTTTCATCGGTTTTTATCGGGATTCTTTCCGGTGATCCGTCAGAACTTCCACTTATAAAAAATTATCCTGTAATAAAGGATCTCAATCTTCCTTTTCACCTGGGGGGCATGGTTAATATCCGCTTTACCGATGAAGACACACCCCTGCATCTGGCAGTGGAAAACGAGCATACTCAACTGATTAAACTGCTGCTGCATAAGGGCGCTGATATCAATTTTATCAATCTGGACGGTGAAACCCCACTGTACAGCGCGGTGGAAAAATCAAAACCCCGTATTGTCAAACTGCTTATAAGCTATGGTATTGATGTGGATTACAGGGTGCAGCAGGATGCAATGACCGCGCTTCAGGAAGCGGTCGGTTACTGTGATAAAGGCGACCAGATAAAAAGACTGGAGATTGTGAATCTCCTGCTTGACGCCGGAGCGGATATTTCCGTAGAGGACTGGCGCGGTGCGAACCTCCTTCACCTGACGTCTGCTTATGGAAATATAGAAATACTGCGTTTTTTACTACAAAAGGATTTCGACGTGCAAAGCAGCGATGGTAACGGCAGTACACCGCTGCACTATGCTGCGGACGGTTATTTTACGACTACCCTGGAATTTTTATTAGCTCATGGCGCGGATATTAATGCGGTCAATGATAAAAATGAAACTCCACTCTTTAATGCCGTATACAGAGAGAATATTGAATTGACGGAGTATCTTATAAAAAACGGTGCCCAAGGAAACATACGCAATACTGAGGGCAACACACCGCTTACAATAGCGGAAGAATATGAAGACCCGCATCTAGCTTCTTTACTACGCTCTGCTCTCAAGTAAGCATGCAATAGAAAAGGAAACGGATGAAGCACTTGTATTAAATAAACCGGGCACGTTATAACAACCCGCCCGGTCAAGTTTTCTAAAAAGAATCAATGAGACCGCTGTAATATCGCGCTATAAGCAGGGCGTCCACATTATCGATACTGCCATCTCTATTCACATCCGCCAATGTGGGATCAAAGTATACTTGGATATCATACCCCACGTAGTATTGAGACACCAGCAAAGCATCGACAATATTAATTATGTTGTCATGGTTAACGTCACCAAGCTGATAAAGTGGAGGCGGCTCGGCCGCCAGTCTTGACTTTACCCACAGGCCCGACTCCGTATAATCGCAGCCGTCGGTATGGGGATGGGGAGAACTGGTTTCATACCAGGGTCCGATGGTGTCGACAGACGGTTTTAAAATCGAAGAGGCTTCATCCTTGCTGCTGAACGACCAGTTGCACCAGCTGATGAGATTCTCATCCAGGAAATCCATCCAGATTTCCGACCAGGTAAAATCATTACGGGTGGCGTCGTAATCGCAGGTGCCCCATTCGGTGGCGATAAGCGGAATTTGATTGCCGTTGGGATTATTGCCCATCTGATTGGTTCCGAAAAGCGCGTCTTCGGCTCTGTCCACATATGCCTGTTGATGCGATGCCGCGTAAAAATGCAGCGCGTACATCAGATTACCGTACCCGGTAACGGGATCGTTGGCCGCTTCATCCACGTACTGGCTCCAGTTTGGAGTGCCGATGATAATAATGTTGTCGGGATCGTTGCCCCTTATTTCGGGGATAACCGCTTCCGCGTATGTTTTTACCGTGGACCAGCTTACGCCGCCGATTATTTCGTTGCAGATTTCATACATAACATTAGGATACCCCGCGTACATGGCGGACATTTCATTAAAGAATGCCCGCGCCTCTTGAGTAAAATTAGAGGGATCGTTATGGATGTGCCAGTCGATTATTACATAGATTCCGGCCTCAATGGCGTCGTTCACAAGATCGATTGTCCACTGCTTCATCTCGGCGGGATGCGCCAGATACCCGTTCCAGAAATCATCGCCGTTATACCAGTCTTCAACATACATGGCTATTCTGATAATATCGATTCCCCAGGAGTTCACCAGATTGGGAATAGTATGGTCTTTATACACGGGAAACCACTGAATACCGTGAGTGCTTAAGCCTTTTAACTGCACGGGATTTCCGTTCTTGTCGCAAAGCCTGGTACCTGAAACCTGCAGCCTGCCGTGCCTTTCCACCACATCGGAATAAGCCGCTACCGAGCCTGCGGGCAAAGGAATTTCCGCGCCCTTGCCTGAAGGTATGTATGACAAATTCCTGGTGATAAGAACTTTATCGATTCCGGTATTGGCTTCTCTGTACGCTATGACAAGCTCATTATCCCCCGCGGCCAGATCAAAGGTAGTATTGAAGCCTGCCCATTGCCAGGGATCATCCGCCAACACGGTAATATCCTCCCAAACCGTCCAGCTTCCGGAGTTCATTTTTATCCAATACGAATTAGAGCTTGAATCGGGAGTTTTTACCCTAATCCACAGCCGGTAACTGCCGGCCTGGGCAACATTAAAGTTATAAATTATGTTTCCGTCCGACGGGGCCGTATTCAGCGAAGTATCGGTGCTCCATGAAGCCAGATAAATCTGACCGGACGCAGCCTGATCGCTTTTCACGATCATGGGATTATGTTCCGCGCCCGCTTCGGCTTCCATCCAGATGTTGTCACCTTCTATATAGGTTATGCTTCTGGAGGATGCGGTTGAACTAATATTAGTTTTTTCATCATTATATACTGCGGGATTACTGCAAGAGATGAGGGAGAGTAAGAGCGTACCTATAAAGAAGATGAATAAATAAGAGTATCTATTCATTTCTTTCTCCTTTTTAAAAGTGTAGCTGTGGTTACTTTATAGGATGTGTGATTATCTTCTATAATATGCAAATTGTCAATAAATAAATTTATGATTGTTTTGTAAAATGGGAGTGCATCAGAAAATCGGCTACTTTGACATTTTCGATGGATTCACCCGCAATTTTTATTTTTTTAATATCACCTACTCCCAAACCCCTCTGCGCGGCGATTCGCGTTGTGGCCACATCCAACGGGTCCATATTGATAATCGCGCAGGCCACAGCGTCTGCGGCAACCAGATCTTTACCGGCCAACACAACCCCGATCTTTCTCGGTTTGCCTTCCAGCGGGCCCTCCCCCTCCATGCCTACTATACCGTCGTTAATTACCAGTTTGGGTTTCACAAACTGGAATATATCGACAAGCATCTCTCCCATATTACCGGTCGCGTAAGCCACTTCGTGATATCTGCTTTTTTGCCCGCCCGGAACAATGCCCAAGAAATTTTTAATCGCTCCCGTGTACCACATTAAATCATGAGTTTTTAATTTCGGCAAACTGACCACAACATCCGCGTCCAACAGTGATTTTGATACCAGAACTTTTTTTAAAAATTCCCCCTGTGGAAACGGGGCTTCAATCCACTGTTCCGCGTCAAAACTTACACACTCGGCGCCGATTTCTTCGGCGACTTTCCTCATACCCGTGGGAGCGAATATTTCATTGCTGATTGAATCTATTTCTAAATCTTCTAAAGTAAATAACGGCCTGCCTTTTAAGGTTAAGTCGACAATATCGTATGGATTTTCCAATTTTCTCATTTCCGTAAAAAAGTTCGAAGCGGTTTCATAATCCATCTTGTAAAATTTGCCGCGAATCTTTTGCCGTATTGAATTCCACAATTTCCATTGATAGCAGCCGCTGCTTTCACCCAACAACACGTGCGCGCCCAGCTCCTTTATTTTTTTAGCCACGGCTTTTACAATCGAGGGGTGTGTGGTCACCGCCTTGTTAGGTTCTTTTATGTCCGTAAGATTTATCTTCAGTAAAACCTTGTCACCCTTTTTTATAATATCATCTAAGCCTCCGATATTGTTTATACTTTGTTCCACGGCGTCTTCAACGTTCTTATAATAATAGTCGGGGCATTTGACAATTGATACAACACTCATCTGCTTTTAATGATAGTGAAAGTTATCCCGCGCTGCAAGTTTTTTAAGGCTTAAAACTTCAACTGCAGCCCCACACTCGCGCTTACCGTGTGCAGATCGTTATAGGTAAACTGGTCGTCACTATTGGTGCCGTCCGCTCCTCCGCCTAAAAAGCGCACGTTGAGGTACGCTCCCGTAGTGGCATCGAACTTGTACCCTCCGCGCAGCGATACGTCATAGATATAACCCATAAAATCGTATTCCGCTCCGTTAAAAATCGCGCTGGACGCGTAAAAGCCGTCTCCTTCGAACAGGAGGTAAAATCCGTTCTCCCATTCATACCCCACGCGTAGTTTTATAATGGGCACCGGGCCGATATTGTCCTGCACCGTGCCTTTGCCGTTTTCCTGCGAACGAAACACAATCGAGGCATTGCGTATCTGTAATGAGATTCCCACGCCCAGGAAGAAATCGGGCGGACTGAGTATCTCATAAAGGTACGATACCCGCCAGAAATCGAACGCGTACGTTAAAAACAAAAACCCGTCCGCAGGATCGTAATCCACGCCGTTAAAACGAAAGGCGGATGTAATGGGAGCCTCTGTTTCCAGTGTTAAAGGCTGATAAAGCAGAATGATCTTGTGGTTTTGGAACAGCCCCGCCTCCGCTTCAAAACGCGTGAAGGGAAACAGGGTATCCTGATTGCCCCGGGCGAGGTAGTCGAACTCATCCCCGATGTCGCCACCGGGCCCCGACTGAATAACATGACGCAGGATACCCGTAAACCCCATTTCAGCGCGCAGTTCAAGAGTAAACACGGGCGCTTCCGCTTCCTGAGCCGGAACGGCCGAAGCCACCAGAACCAACATCGTGATAAATAATAATATTTTTCGCATATACAACCTCCTCTATATATAGATAATAATAACTCATGGAAGAGTAAATAAAAAAAAGCCGATCACATGGATCGGCTTTTTTAATCAATATAAAAAGAGGGCTTAACTGCCGGGCACAAACTCCTGCCAGTTATAAGAACCCTGGTGTACGGCATATGCTGTTTCCGTTGTTTCCAACTGCTGGTCCACTACACCGTGGTCGTATATTCTGAAGGTGAAATCGACAGTGGCGGGGGAGGAACTAATGCCCTGCGGATATTCATCACCTACGGTGTTAGTTGAATTCCAGGAAATAGTATTGCCGCCGGGATTATCATGAACATCGCTGCGCGTCATGTAGATACGGTAGGTCTGGCCCTCGGTCAACTTAATATCCGGTACAGTAAAACTGTTCCACGAGCTGCCCGTAACGAAAATGTTCGTATTTACCGTGGTGCTCCACAGCGCGGGAACGCTGCCGGCCGCGTCTCTCAATTCAATTGTAAACGTTCCCGTATCGTTTGCTCCCACAACCAAACTCACATCAATCTGAGTGAGGGTATAGTGAGAACCACCGCCTCCGGGTGCAGGACATGCCGTCAAAACGCTTAGAATCATTATTATACACATAAAAGCTAAAACTACTTGTATTTTCTTCATTACTTTCTGCTCCTTTCACCTTTAATGTATAGCATATTCAGGCTTTTTCCTGAAATACCATAAGTTATTTATGCTGTTTACTTCATTTTTTTGATATGAGCCTGGTTTCGGAACCTAGCTTGCAGAGTCATGTAATGTAAGCTATTATTAATGAGCGAGGTGTTATGAAACTCTGAGGAGGGCGTGATGAAAAAAAATTTCATGCTTGCAGCTTTGTGCGTGTGTGCTCTTGGCCTGCCGTGGGCGGATTCGGCGGTCTACACCTACAAAACCGGCGAATACGGTATATTTATCATCGGCTGGTCCAAGGGCGGCAAGCTTGCCTACGGCAGAAGCACCGGCGACTGCGGCAACTACGGTCCCTGCAGGCAGTTCAGCGTAACACTTATGGACATGGTAGATGACAAACAGGTGTGGGGCCACAGCACGGGACCGGAAGGCAATATCGCCGGCAGCACCTACGAAAACTTTGCCCAATTCTGGAACGGAGAGTACGCGACCATCGCGGCGGCCCTGTCCGGGAATAAAATCCAATCCGCCTGTTCCGGGTGCATGATAATGGACACAAATAGCCTGCAGGAGCAGTACGGTATAACCGTGGAAGTGATGACAGACGAAGATCCCGAAACACCGGGTTTCAGCAAAACTTCCATTATAGTGTACGACGGCGCGGGCAGGAAAAAAACGGTTTCAGCCGACTCCGGTTTTTCACCGACCAAGCAGACGGTACTAGGCTTTGTAAAAAGCCCTTTTGAAAAGCGGATCGCCCTGCTGGTGCGCACCGACTACTCCGGGCCGGAGATGGGAAGCAGCTCCTATGCTTTTATCGGCTGTCATCTGGCGTACGGGTTTAACTGATGATTTTTATGTAAAAACCTTCTCAAACAGACGGGGCAGTCGGAATTAAAAAAAGGCGGAAAAATCAACAGATGAAAATTATTGTAATCGGCGGTGGATTTGCCGGATTGGCCGCCCTAAAAACATTAAAAAAGATCGCGCATAAACATTCAATCATCCTCATAGACAAAAATCCGTATACCTCCATGATCCCCGCTCTGCCCGACCTTGTCTGCGGAAAAATTGAAAAAAAGACGGCCAGCGGGGACATTAAGCGCTTGATCGCCGATTCAATCACGTTCAAACAAGATAAGATTACAGCCGTGGATTTTATACATAAAAAGATCATTGCTGCCAACCGTATCTACATGTACGATTATCTGCTTGTAGCCGCCGGTTCAAACACGGATTTTTTCGGTTTTAATAAAAACACGGACAAGATGCATACATTGGATTCCATAGAATCAGCGCTCGCCATGAAAACAGGTTTTGCCACATATATTAATACGGCTGAAAAACCTCATGCGGTTATTTGCGGCGCAGGTTACACGGGATTGGAACTGGCTGTAGTTTTACGCTACGCGGCGCACAGCCGTATGAGGGAAATGCCTATCACCATGGTTGAGTATGCCGCTGAAATTATGCCTTTTTTACATGCAAGCCAAAGGCAAAAGCTAAAAAACCATATCCAGAAAAAAAAGATTCACGTGCTGCTGAAAAGTACGGTTACGGACTATGACGGAAAACGGATCGTGATTAATAAAGGAGAAAAAATTATACACAACGGCTTCCTCTGCTGGACCGCGGGCAGTAAAAGATCAATCGACCGGTTCACAGGCCGCTTTGAAACAGTTAAAGACGGAAGACTGATTACAAATCCTTATCTGCAGCTTCCGCAGCATCCTGACGTTTTTATTGCGGGCGATTCAGCCGCTTTTCAAACCGGGGGAGAACTTTCGCGCAAGTCTGTCCATTTTGCGATTTCCTCGGGGCGGACAGCCGCTCTCAATATAATACGCCTGATGCGAAACACAAAACTCATAAAATTCAAACCCACGGATCCGGGATGGGTGCTGCCGCTGCATGAAATGGGTATCGGAAGCATGCCGGGAAGAATCAATATTAATGGAAAATTCGCTTTAAGGCTGCACTATTTTATGTGCGGATACATGAATTATAATGTGACAAACTTTTTAAAATTCTTAAAAATGAGTCTGCGCCTGGTCACATAGCCCATAGTTAGTGGTTCGAACCGTGTACCCGGAGTATGTTTCAAACGCAAGCATATTGGGGCAAATAAAACCAGGCTGTACCCGATTACCCGGGACAGCCTGGTTTAAAATCAACGGTATGGTATTATCATCTTACCTTTATTATCTCAAATTTTTCCCATGGACCGATTTCGGTTCTGCTTGTGGTCAGTCTCCAATTGGTTTGATCCGCATGATAATCCGCGCATGTATACCTGCGGGTATTACTGTCAACTAAACCATAGAGAGCGTATACATTTCCTCCCAAATTAATTAAGTCCCAACCGCCCCAACCCCACCCGGGATCCGAGCCGGTGGGTACAAGTCTTTCCCATCCATTAACGACGTATTTATTATTCATGTACGATCTGATCCATACCTGGCCGCCGGCGCCATTGACAAAATCGAACGTTTCCCATAACCCGATGGCGCTTCTGTTCGCGTATAAGGCATTATCAATAGCGGCATCCGCGCACACGTATTTACCGTTTCCCTGCGCTTTTAAGGCGACCTTTACGCATGGATTGGTGAATCTGCCGGATAAGTAGAGCAGCGAAAGCAATCTAAGCGTGTTTCCGTAATAGTTGAAGGTCTGGCCGTAATCGTCGGTGTTTAATACCTTTTGCGTTATTCTATCGAGACTGCTTTGACCACGAGCATTTATCATGAAAGCCGTTGCGCACATGGCATAAAAGGTGGTTGAAGGCCCCTGGCCGCCGTTACAATCCCTGGTTATATTGTTGAATCCATCCCTGTAGTCGCGGCGCCATGAGTAGCCCGACATTCTGTACCCGTCCTTTATATCCAGGCCTTTATTTTTGCTGTAGAAGAAAGATCTCATCGGTTCAATCAGATTATACGATCTGGAATAACCATACCATGAGTAATCAAGGGCGAGTCTCCACGGCACCCTTACGGCGTCATAGTAAAAATTATAACTCATCATGGAAACATAATCATCTTCGGTAATTGAACCGTCGCCGTTTTGATCGTCAATTATACCGTCTTCATTCTCGTCAAGAAAATAACGTCTGTCACTCCCCTCCGCCCTTACCATCTGTCCGCCTGCGGTACCGCACCAATCCGGAAACAGTTTATAACTGCTGTTATTTTTTATCTTTTCCATTTGCTGCATGGTTATTTCCAGTGACTGGTTTATTTTGCCTACTACATCATCCGGATTACGCAGAATATCCCTTATTAATATGTCGTCCTTGACCTCTTCGATAAATTTGACATACAGCCTGAACCACGCGGGCATAAAATAAGACGGATTCCAGCAGTCGATATCGCCCCATGAGGTTCCGTTTTTTATCAGATTATACGCATCGGGATTCAAATCATGATCAACGATAGATTTAAGCATCTTTGCCGCTTCAAGCATGAAAAATTGATCACCCCATTTGTAATAAGCCATAATCAAGGCCGCGGCCATGTCAAAATCGGCGTCCGCCGCCGAACTTTTCTGCCTGCCGCTGCTGGCCCTAAAAAATCTATCAGGATCGGGGTTGGTCCTGTATGCGATATACGTCCTGTCTTCATCTTGAATCCTGTCATTGGGCGGTACTTTGGTTTTATTCCAAATCGTTTCTGTATCTAAATATACTGTGGTATGCGGAACTTCAATATAATACTCACTGATATCCATGCCCCAGCTGTCAACCTTCCAATGCATCAAATGTATGTCAGAACGTACCAGATGATCAAGGGCATATCTATACAACTCGATAAATGTCTCATGATCGTTAAAATACATCGCCAGCAGCATACCGTAGGCAATGCCTTCGGAAACCGTATCGTACATACTCGGTGCGTCCCTTTTTACTCTCAGATGGCCCCCGGCACCGCTTGATGTTACATACTCGCTCTTCCACCTGGAATATTCATACGCAAGAGTGTCATCCCAGGATTGATTTGACCTTAAGGCTCCCTTTAATCCATAGTCATATTCAAATATGCTTCCCGGTCCTTTAAGCGAATCGCCTATCGCTCTTGATTGCGGCACTACCTCATTGGCCGCACTACCGGCGGACTTTGAATCATTATCCGATCCGGGCAGCGCGCATCCAAACAGAAAAACAAATAATAATCCGATTAAAAGAACTCGGACAGTGGTTTTTAATAACTCATTTTTCATTTTCATCTCCTTTACTATTTTTTAAAATATGCGAAAAAAGACAGAACACTCTTTTTTCAGATCATTACTTTTTTTATTTTTACACAATTTAAAATTATGTTTTATAAGTCATTCACCTCCTTTCAGACGATTTTTGGATTTATTATTTTCAACAACATCCGCCTTCTGTTTAATGCGTGAGTTTTTTGCATAAGTTTTTGATATGATTTTAAGGAAGAGAATTGGTTTCGTCGACCGCGCCGACCCAGGTAGACAAATTATTCGTTTGCCTGCAGCGCCATACATGTCCGCGGTTCATACAACCAGATACTGCTTAAGCAGGGCAATTCCCCCGGCAATATCCTGTTCCCGCACCTGACCGTAACCCAGCACCAGGTGCAGTCCCGTGGTCTGTCCGCTTATTTCAACCGCAACCGGCGCGTGAGTCCGCGGCCCGGTCCAGCCCCCTGCGCTGTAATCCAGACCCTCCGCAATATATGTTCCCGAGCTGTGCCGGGTGTGCGCGTATCCTTCCACCTTGAGCTGTTCGATAACCTCCAGCATAATGGCGCGGGAAAGCCGCAGTTCCCGGGCCAGCACACGCGTGGAGGCCAGCCTGGCCGAAGCCGGAATCTCACCCCGGATGATTCTATCGCGCAGCTGTTCGTAAAGCTGTCGGTACTGAGACGCTGATTTGTCCTTTTTGATGATAACCCCGCACATAACCGGCACCGATTATACAATCCGCAGACGGTCAGCATCACGTTAAAACGCGGATAATTGAAAACACGGGGCTACTTATTTTCCGCTTCATGGTTGATGATGTGGAAAGACAAGATATTATCGGACCGGGATAAAATACCGGAAGCAGATACACAGAGGACCGCCGCTAAGCACTTGGCCGAAAATTAATGTAACAAAAAACGAATTTTCGCATCATAAATAACATAAATATTGCAATTATACTTTTATAGGAGAAGTACATGAAAAAACAGTTACTATTATCATTCGTGTGTTTGCTTGTTACTGCTTGGCTTGGATTAATTTTTACCGGCTGCGCAATGCCCGGCTCCCATGAGCCCGGTGATTCTGAAACCACTCTGACCGTTTATAACACCATCGCCGACGATTTTTCCCTCGGTGCGGGGCAGTGGTCCGATGATAAAGACGCCAGAACGGCGGAATGGAATTCAGGAACCGTGACAACCATGACCGCGACAACTGAAGAAACCATAGCAGCAGGAGATTATGAAATCTGGATTCGCATCGGTGAAGCGGATTATAAATTCATCCGCGCGGGCGCTACCAATGTTTTTACGTTGGCGAAAAAAACCGCTTACAGCGTTACCATAGCCCGCGACAATGCCAACGAGCTTTTCTGGACACTGACGGATTCGACTGTCACCGAGTCGGGAACCATGCAGGAGTTCCCGGACAATCCCGGCCCGGTTCCCGCGCGCGTGGATGTGTCCAATGAAAACTCTTCATTAATCCGCGTTCACGCCGGAGTATGGGCAAACGATTACGATTTCAGAGAGACGCTGCTTACGTCTCCCTATATTACTTCAGGTCATACATCCGATAATTGGGAGATAACACCCGGAACGTATAATCTATGGATACAAAAAAACAACCTGCTGTATCCCCTGCTTGACGGCGCTGACGCCGCGGAGTTCTTTTTTGAGTCCGATACGGACTACGAGCTGGTGATCGGTGAAGACAGCTGGGTGTGCACGAATCCGGAAGATTCAAGCCAGACCGGCGGAAGCCTTAGCGCGAGCGGTTTCGCTCCCGAACCTCCAGAAGTGTATGAATCGTTGATGAATCCCGGCGACGGCAGGGTCGATGTGTGGACAACCTACAAGCTGAACTGGAGGGCCAGCCCCAACACGGATTCCTGCGATCTGTATTTTGACACAACAGACGGATCCACATTGCTTGCCGGCGATCTGCTTACCACGCATATAACCGAATACGAGTATGAAACTCCGCTCGCATACAGCACCACGTACTACTGGAAGGTTGTGGCTAAAAATACCTCGGGGGAATACACAACCGAGGTCATCTCGTTCACCACCGAGCCGCCGCTCATCCCCGAGCTGAGCTCTATCGACGCGGGAGACACAAACCAGCCGGAGGTGCGCATCGACATTGCGTTCAATGTGAGCATCGATCAAGACACCCTGAGCACTGATGATTTCGAAGTGACCGGAGGAGCGACCATCAAGCGCATGGCAACAATAAACGGACGTTACCTGCTGGTGCGGATGCCGGACTACCACGCGCATGTGACAGTCACCCTGCCCGCGGACAGAGTGGAGGACAGTCAGAACAGAAGACACAACATACCCTCGAATACCCTGGAATTCGATTACCATCATTTTCCGACAGGAGAGCTTGCCGAGATCCTGTTTCAGGAAGACGCGAGGGCCGTCTGGGGGCTGGACTCCGAAAGAGACCAGCTGGTTCGCTACGACATACCGAGAAGAGTGATCCTCAACGCATGGGATCTTCCCCTTGACAACCCGGTTGCCATGGATCGCGTCGGAAACACGCTTTATATCATATACGCCGGGGACAACGCGGTCAGCCGGTTTATTATCGATCAAAACACACCGGAGAACTCAGGCTTTTCAGCGGCGGCCTTCACCATTCCCTTGCGGCCGGGAAACAGCTTTGAAGCAGGCTTCGCCATTGCGGCCGTGCCGGAGCGTTCGGGCCTGCTCATCTGTTACCGGGACAGCGACTGGCCGGATGACGATTGTATCTGCATGATATCCGCGGTAAACGGATCCACAATGATCGCGCCCGTCATGGCGGGAGGCAATTCAGCCGGAAGGTTCATGGATTACGAAGCCGGACGCCTGGCTGTGGGGGAAAAAGGAGTAAGCAACGGAGAAATTAATGTCTACGCGGTGGGCTCAAACTCGCTGACCCAGATCGTACCGTATACCGATACGGACACATTCATAAGCTTTTTCGACATGAATCCAGCCGCGACACGCATCGCCACCAACTGCACCAACACGGATATCATTCCCGATGATTTCAATAAAATGTACTACATCTACGATCTTGAAATTTCCAACGGAGAGCTCGTCTGCCGGGGAAGCTGGAACACCGGCGCGTACTGCAATCATCCGCTCTTCAGCCATGACAGCCGGTATCTTTACATAATGGGCCGCAGCAATGACACGCTTATGGTCTGGAACGCGGACGGAACAGGCTACGGCAAGGTACGGGACATTTCATTTCCCTACAGTAGCGATTACTGCCGCTACGCCTTGAGCCCGGACGGGTCGTTTATCGTCGGATTCAGCTATGACGATTATTACGATGAGAATTACAGGTTTTATATCTTCGACAATATCAGAGAATAGTATTTTATTATAACTTTTAACGTGAAGGGGCTGTCCGAAACGTAAACGGACAGCCCTTTGTTTTGGAAGCGGCGGCGCGCCTGCCGAGTCTTTCGCAATGGCTGTGGAAAAAATACGTTACCGGCCGGCCGTATACACGATGAAATATAGTGAATACATGATAATGCTCACAATTGTGTACAAAACCAGGATGCCGTTCACGTAAGCCAGTTCTTTCCCGTCTTCCTTTTTAATAAACAGCGGTAAAATAAAAGGAGGCGGCAAAATAAAAAACACAAAAAGAGCGGCCGCTAAAAGCGGATCGAAACTGAACAGCGTTTTGAAAATAAAGACATCAATAAGGAATACGAAAAAAAGAATGACCGCTATTCGTGCCAGAATAAAGGGTACCCCTTTTTTGAACAGCCCGGACTCGAATTTCAAATTGAATCCGATTATGATCAGAATAAGCGGTACGGTCAGGCCCGCGAGATATTCCAGAGAGTGGAACACGGCTTTGCTTACGATAAACTGTTCAAGAAAACTTTTTAAACTCAATACATTACACAACAGGCCCAGCATAATGGCGATAATAACGGGTGAGACCGCAAAGTTTTTCAGCGTCTCCGGCAGATTGCTGCGGCCTTCTGTTTTTATTTTCAACAGGGTGACATAGACAAACCAGATAAAGAACTCATGCCCCAGAGCGATCAAACCGATGAACTTGATGTTTTCCAGACCGAACGCGGCTCCGAAAAGTACGGCGCCCATCATCCCGAATTCAAAGCCGGTGGTTAAAAACGGAACATAGCTGCTTTGGATACGCAACAGCTTTTTAATCAGAAATCCCAGACCGTACAACAGCCAGCAGACAGCGAACACCACACCGACAATAACAAGATAGGAAACACGCAGATCGATATCCAAAAAAGAGAAAAAGAGGATGGCGGGCAAAGAAATGTTGATAATCAGCTTCTTGAAACCGTCGATGGTTTCCGGGCTGAAAAGTTTGAGTTTTCGTGTCCATGCTCCCAGTCCTATCAATATGAAAACAGGTGAAAGCTTGACGACGATTTCGGTGACAACACTGTTCATATGGAAAAAACCTCGTTACATAACCAATATTCCGGATACTATCATATAATCAAATTCATTAATATGGAAGATATTTGTTTATATGAAACTACGGTTATTATGATAAAAGTCAGAGACTTGCCTTGAGAGGGATCTT
Source organism: Spirochaetales bacterium (assembly GCA_016930675.1). Taxonomy (GTDB): domain Bacteria; phylum Spirochaetota; class Spirochaetia; order SZUA-6; family RPPD01; genus JAFGGG01. The sequence goes on along the minus strand of JAFGGG010000032.1, from coordinate 1,423 downwards.
TAAAAAAACAGCAACCGGCTGTACACTGTCTCCATACCATCATGGATGTGTAAGGTATGGACGGCAGCAGGCTGTCCGCGTAATTGTGGCACATAGTGACCACGTACTACGGCTTAGCAGGCCGGCTGCTGTATTTGTATCGATCACATGTCACGTCAAAGTACGATGACGAATAGTGGATTGGATTGAACCCCTCCAAGATACTCCACACCTTTCCTTCCATTTAGAAAGAAAGGAGAAACATATGATCAAAAGAGTACACGGTTTTGACCGGCACAAGAAATATTCTACAATATGTGTAATGAATATGGAAGGTGCAATTGAAAAAATGGTCGATGCATGTTTTGACCTGGGGCTCTATATCAGTGGTTTGAATGAAGAGGATGCGGTTATTCTTGAAGCGGCAAACGGCAGCTTCTACTGGGCTGACAAAATTGAAGAGCAAGGAGCGTCTGTTTTCATTGTCGATACAAGAAAGTTTAAAATAATCAAAGACTCCTGGAAAAAGACAGATAAACAGGACGCAAAAAATCTTGCCTGGGCGTTATGGGTGAATTTAAAAAGCCCAACCCATGGTTTACCTTTGGTAGACAAACCCGATCATCGCATCAGGGAGCTGAGAAGACTTTTTGCACAATACCAATTAGTTAACCAACAGATAACAAAATTGAAAACAGTTATACAGGCATCCCTATCTGATGTCGGTTTCGTATTAGACAGCACTGATAAAAAAACTATGTTTCATAAAATGTATGGAAAAGAAATGCTGAAAAAGCTTTCGTGTACACCTGCTGTTTTAATCAATATATCCTTGAATCTTGACATGCTTTGGGTGGCTGAAGACTGCAAGGAAAAACTTAAAGAAGAGATAATCAGATTCGGTGCATATTTAAAAGAAGATGTAGAACTTCTAATGTCCATTCGAGGCATAAATTTTCTTGGTGCTCTGGCATTTCTTACTGATGTTGGCGATATAAGCCGATTTGAAAATAGGAAAAAGTTGAATGCATATTTAGGGGTTGTCCCTGCGGCACATTCGAGCGGGGGAAAATCTAAAAACGGACATATAACGAAAGCATCCCGTCATTTAACAAGATGGATTCTTTCAGAAGCAATGCCTCATATTACGAAGTCTTCACCGATAATTCAAAGATATTATGAAGAATTGCAGGCAAGAAGAGGAACAGGACGGGCTAGAATAGCAGTATTACGCAGGATGATTGGAATAATGAGAAGAATTTTATTGAACAGAGAAAAATATAATAATTATGTTAATGCATATTACAAAACTTAGAAATTATTGGAGGAAGTTGGAAAAGGTAAGAGAAGTATCTTGAGAAAGTGTCATAATTTTTGTGTAAATAACCTTTTGGGGTAATCAAAGTGACACTCTTCCTTGGAAGTGAATAGCAAATTGATTAAT
>JAFGGG010000031.1 GCA_016930675.1 Spirochaetales bacterium | reverse complement strand
TTTCCGGAATGGGTGGCAGGTTTCACCCGGAATGGTGGCAACTTATTTCCGGAATGGGTGGCAGTTTTGTAGCGGATTTTGCATTTATTAGCCGGATACCAGATTTTTTCATCGGATAAGGTTTTCTTGGTTTTAAAACCATACCACATATTGGGTTTTATTTTTTCAAGAATTAAAGGAATGGCAAGACCTCCTATAAGCAAACCGACTCCTATATTGATTAAATATACTATTTCAAGCGACATTTCACACCTCCTTTATTTGTTCTGACTTGCATTATACGATAGAAGTGGGCTGTAATAAAATATAAAAACCGGCCCCATATTTTTATCAACCACAACCACCTCAGGTCGCATCGTATTCTTGTATATTAATAAAGGTCAACATCACATGAAAAGCCAAGTAATTCCAAATTCTGTGCCGTACCTTAAAATTATTATTTATTTTTGAAAAATTCATATAATAAGAAACAGTAAATGCTTTTTGCATATGTTCATTAAACAGATATATGGAAAATGTGCCCGCTTTGATGGCTTCGAAAACATCATCACCATAACCCATACCAAAATAAATTTTATCGGCGCCCGCTCTTTTAAGCACACCCTCCAATGCAAGTTCCCTAACAGTCCAATTCTCATACTTGTTATTATCAAATCTGACTACTTCACTCTCAAAATCCTGCAGATCAATATTTTCATTTACTCTGAGATTAATACTCATGGAATTAGTCCCACCGCCAAATAACAATGAAAAGGAATCGTAATCCTCAAACTCCTCATCATCACTTTGATAACTCATTTTACTCCAATCATTATCAAATAACACCATACCGAGTTCTTTGCTAAACGTTAATATCTCATCTTGTAAAAATAAGTTTATATTTTCATCAAAATACTCATCGTTATAATTGTATTGGATTAATTCTCTGTCATCCTGCTGATATTTTACAATCTTCGATTTATAAAGCCTTAATAATGATAGTGAATACTCATCATCAAGATTTTTTTGTCCAATATATTCAATCAGATATTTTTTGATTTTATTATTTTTAGTTTGACGGAAATAAGCCTCGACCAAATATGAATCCAGCATATCTCCATTTACATACGTATCATATAATCTTATTAGATTTTCCTTTTCAACCGGAATTTTTCCGTTTTCTAAATCTAATAAAAAATTATATGTAACAAAAAAAGTGCCGATTTCTTCATCCGTGGGAATATAGATAGTTATCTCATCGCATGTTATGGTTTGTTTTTTTATAGATTCTTGTTTCGTGGGTTCTTCATGATCTTCGCAAGAAAAAAAGAGGATAAGCAGCAGAATTGTTATTAAAAAATGTATTTTTTTCATTGTTTACTTTAAAATAATCTTTACTTACAATATATTTTAGCAATATATACTAAAATATATCACATATTCACTACATCTGAAAATATTATTTTGCTTTTAGATTGATCATTTTTTTATCAAACCGTACGCCGCAGATTATAGTCCAGCAGATCAAGTAGGCGCTGCCTGCTTTGCGCGTCTGTTGCCTGAAGAGTGTTAATCAGCTTCTCTGCCAGCCCGGCAAGTTCTTTAACCTTTTGCGAGATTTTGTCCTGAATGCCCGACTCGCGGACAACCGACCTAATCTGCTCGATCTGTTCATCGCTTATCCGATCTGAACTGAAAATGCCGAGTAGTTTACGGTAGCGTTTGTATTTTTTAGCATGAAAAAGATAATAATAGTATAAATTCTTTTTCCCCTGTTTAATATCCGATCCCACCGGTTTTCCGATCTGCTTCTGATCTCCGAACAGATCCAGCTCGTCATCTTTTATCTGAAAGATAATACCTAACAACTCACCAATCCGTTCCAGCGTACTTATATTCTTATCATCAGCCTGGGCCAGCACGGCGCCAAACATAAGGGGAAGTGAAAAAGTGTAGCGGCCTGTTTTATAAGTGTAAAGTCTAAGAATATCGCGCTCCGATATCTTGTGTTTGACGGAAGCTCCCCAGTATACATCCAGCATCTGAGCAGTAGCCACAAGACTAAGCTCACGCGACATAAGCCTGATCAAGCCTGATTTTACTGAATCGGGTACTTGTATGCGGGAAAGCAGCTCGTAGGCCAGGAAAAAACAGATATCACCCGCACAGATACCCAAAGACTCCCCCACGTGAGCTGCCCGGGTCAGCTTATGCTTTTGCGCACGGATTGTATATTGATAAAAAATGCTGGCGTCTCCCCGCCTGGTAAAATCGCTGTCCATAATATCATCATGAATGAGCAGTCCCGACTGTACCAGTTCCAATGCGGCCCCCGCCTCAGCGGCCTGCTTCGGAACAGGTGTTTTAAATAGTGAATAACCCAAAGCCACCAGACCGCCGCGAATCATCTTACCCTTAGCGATGAATGTTGTTATCTTTTTACAGACATCACTACCAAACCCGTGTACCTGCCGCAAATCCCGCTGCTTCTGGTTCAGAAAGCGGATTAAGAACCTCTTTATTTCGGTTTTTTGCTCTTTAAAATATTTTTGCATGTGTACTGTCCTTATACTGCTTTATTAGAATATATATGTAATGCCAGCCTTGATAAAGTACCTCTTGCATATTGCAGCTGCCTTAAGTATATTTTATTAAACTTTATGCAGGTTATTATACCAAAGCTTTCGGGATTTTGCCCGGGGGTGAGAAACGCAGAAAAAAAACTCTTACAGGAAAACAAAAAAGTAAAACCGGGCCGTATTTATGCCTACGGCAATATTATCAATAATACTAATTACATAAAATATCTGGCTGAACAGGATATCAATACGGTGGAAAACGTGAACTCTCTGGCCAAAGACTCTTATCTGGCAATCCGCACTCACGGAATTGATAAAAACGAAGAGGCGCGGTTGCAAAAAGAGTTTAAGCTTATCGATCTTACCTGCGTAAACGTAAAACGGGTCCAGCTTTCAATCCGCGATCATACTGAGCAAGGGTATTTTATTGTCATTACAGGAAAGAAAAATCATCCGGAAATAAAGGGCCTGATAAGCTATGCCCGGGATTTTATGGTTATCGAAACCAATACCGAACTCGAGCAATTTCTTAAACACTGCACCGTATTATTAGCTAAAAAAAAGTATCAAAAAATATTTATTGTTTCCCAGACCACGGGCAGCCGAGATTTTTTTGAAAACACAGTAAACAGAATAAAAAATACCTGCGCCCAGGATATCGAAATCACAACCTCAGACTCGATCTGTCCCATTACCAATCGGAAAGAAGAGGAGGCGTTACAGCTGCAGCAGCGGGCTGATATTACCTTCGTGGTAGGAGACACCCTGTCTTCCAATGCCAACAAGCTGTTCAATATTCTGGCTAAAACTAAAGAAAAGGCTGTTTATTTTGTCGCGGACTTACAAGAGCTTATCAACCTGAGGCTTGACTTAAAGCGATATAAACGGGCTCTGTTGGTATCTTCCGCTTCCACCCCACTTTTCATTGAGGATCAGATTCGAAAATATTTGGAAAGCATCTAAAGTCTAAGACATAATGGACTGCAGTTGAACAATATGTTTCTTTTCCTCACCGATTATTATATCGATTTTATCTTTACCCGCTTTTTCCGGCACCAGATCCTTCAATCCAAGATAGTAAAGAATTGATTTTTTTTCCAACTCCAAAGCAATGGTAATGATTTCTTGAAGGGTTTCTTTACCGGTCAGACTATCCGCGATATTCTTGCTTCCTTCACCACCGTGCATATCAGCCGTGGCATTGAGGTATAAAACCGCTTCATTAAACGGATCAAAAGCTTGCTCCTGTTTATGCTCTTCCACCAATCCGCCGCGCATCTCTTCAAATGTTTTTTTATGTATATCCTCCATTCTGGCCAGATTTTCAAACAGCTTTACATTGTCATTACCCTTGTTTAATTCCGCGGCTCTTCTGTAAAAAGCGGCTCCGTTTTCTTCGATTTTAATTGCCATGGTAAATACTTCCTCAATATTAAAACGAACACCCATAATTACCCCTTTTCTGTTATTTTTATATCAACATAGTCAGGAACTCCCCACGAGTCAAGCACATTCACGATTGACGCAAAATAAAAAAGCCCTCGTATGATTGAGGGCTGATTTTTAAGCATGTCATCCGAAATTATTCTGGTTTCACTTCGATTTTCTTGGGTTCCGCTTCAGGAACCTTGGGAAGAGTCATGGTGAGAAGTCCGTTTTTAAACTTGGCCACGATCTTTTCTCTGTCCACATTCTTGGGCAGAACAAAGCTTCTTGAAAAAGCGGTGCTTCTGCGTTCCTGAACGATATAACCGTTCTTTTTTTCCTTTTTCTCTTCGGTTTTTGCTGAAGAGAGTGTCAACAGGTTGCCTTCCACCTTTACGTCAAGGTCCTTTTCCGTCATGCCCGGCAGATCCGCTTCAAGCACGTAATGTGCGTCCTCTTCTTTGACATCCACCCGGGGATATTTTCCCGCCGTACTGAAAAAATCATCATCAAAAAAGCTGTCCAGAATCCCGTCTACATTCCAGCTTAACAGGTTGTTAAAAGGTTTGTATCTTATAATGTTCATCTTACACCTCCTGTTTAATTGTGTTTTCATTAATATATAATGCAAAAGGCGTGCCAAATTTCAATTTCGAGGTCCTATTTTAATTACTTATAATATAGATAGTTATATAACGCGTCGGATAGTTAAGCTAAACCATAATACACAGATCGTGTCAATATGATACATTGTGCCATTTTGTCTTTTTTAATGTGTCATATTGATACACACTCGTGCAAGAGCAGGTGCTCGATAAGTATTTTTGCTCCTATGGCTATCAGGATAATGCCGCCTGTAAACTCTAACTTATTTTCGAAAAAATGTCCGATCCTGTTTCCGATATACACACCTGCGAAACAGAGGAGCGCGGTAACTCCCCCGATAATCAAGACCGCGAGCATGATCCTCATTCCGATGATGGCAAAGCTTAAGCCCGCAGCCAGGGCGTCTATACTCGTGGCCAGAGACAGCAGCAGCAGGGTGGGAAAATGCAGGCAATTTTTATTCTGACATGACTTATCCATATGAAACGATTCGTATATCATTTTCGCGCCAATTATAGAAAGCAGGCCGAAGACAATCCAATGATCGAAGGACTGAATAATACCGGTAAATGTCATACCCAAAGCCCACCCCACAACAGGCATGGCTGCCTGAAACAGACCGAAGGCAAGAGCAATCCTTAAAGCTTGATGAAGCTTGATTTTCTTTATGGAAAAACCATTGGCCACCGACACTGCCAGCGCGTCCATAGCCAAGCCCACGGCAATTCCGAATATTATCAGCAGATCCACTGTACCCTCCGGAATTTAGAAGAGGACGCTTTCATTAATTCCCAGCTCTTCGGCCACATAACGCGCCACGTGCTGAGCCAGCCAGTTGGGCGTATGGGCATCCGATCCTATTACAAAGCTGAATCTTTTTACATAGGGCTGCAACCTTAATCTCCAATCAAAGCGCCACACATAGCGGTTGTTAACTTCAATATAACACTCGGGAGGTACTTTATCCAAATTAGTGTCCAGTAATAACGGATGAGCGATAATTACGGGGTTACCTGTCTGCAGTAAAAGTTCCGCTCCCTTATAATCGGCATCCCTATCGAAACACTGATAGATATAGTATTCCAGACCAAGCTCGCGCGCACGGTCCACCCATGGTGCGCCGTTTACCTCGGCACTCAAACGCAGACCTTGGGCGCGAATTCGTTCTGCATACCGGCTAAAAATCGGATCATCAAGATATTCCAGATGATCGCTGATCCCGATTATCCGGGCGTGCCCCACCTGCGCGATAAATTCAATCGTCTGTTGGGGAGTAACCGAACTGTCGCCGGTCGAGTAGGTGGTGTGAATATGCAGATCCTGGGGAAACAAACGGTGTCCATTTTTTTTCATAAGTGTAGATTACAATATAAAGAAAAGCTTAAGTCTGTCAATAAAGACATAATCAAACCGGATTAAAATACAACACATCAAAATGAGCGGGCCGCCCGCTAAAACAGCAGGCAGCCCGCCTCATCTTACTCGACCAGGAATACTCCTAAACAATAATTTCCGATTACATCCGCGCCTTTACTCCGTATCTTTATAAAATACCTTCCCGGTTCATCACAGGTGAATACTATCCGCGAACAGCTATCCGTTCCGCTGTCGTCGTCATAGGCCAGTTCGATTCCGGGTACATCATAGAGAAACAATTCCGTATCGGACTGTTTGGGATTTTCAAAAATGCCGTCTGTAGATAATGGCGTGGTCTCAATTCTAATCTGCGTACCCGGCTCTACGTCTACCAGATTCAAGGCGAAAAAATCTTCCGTATCGTAGGTACAGTGGAAATTATATACGGAATAATATCCCTGCGGCTCCAGGTGCCCTTGCGTGCTGTTTGAGTATCCTTCCACATGGCTTCCATACAGAAAACCATCAACCGCTTCAAGCCTTACATTATAGACTTCATGTATGTCATACACGGTAATCTTTATATAGTACTGCTTGGTTTCCCGGCAGTTGAAACCGAAATACTCATTATAATTCAAATATTGAGCAGTTATCGGATTTGTTAAATCGTCTTCCGCATATACGTTAATGGCAACTCGTACATTCATACTGTTGTCAAGCACCACACAATAATAGCTTCCGGCTGTTCCGTCAAAATACAACCAGTCCACATCATTTTTTATGTGCGCACTATGCGTCTGGAAACCGCTGTTCTCCGTAATCTCATTGGCAAGGTCACTGGTATCATCATTTTCGTATTCATCGGCTGCCACATCAGCAACCTGCGTTACGCTGATCAGGTAATCGGTCATATCCCAACTGGTCACATCAATGTAGTACAGATCAGGATCATCACACGCCCAGATCAGCAATGCATGTCCGTCTTCTTTGTTACGGGAGTTTTCAATACACGAGATCTCATATTTTGATATACAGAAACGAACATAATCCTCACTGCTGACATTCGAATGCGGAACATGCTGAACTGTATTGGGAAACGTCTCGATTTTTAATGTCGTTCCGGGTGTAATGCCTGAAAGATCCAGCCGGATAAAATCCCTGTCCAGATAGTTGCCGAACACCTGACTTTTTGGGATGGGAAAAGAGGTATGAAGCTGTGTCTCTCCAATGGCGATTGTATTGTCGGTCTGATCTTTGGTATTGTCGCTTTCATAACTATCGGGACTCAAATTTATTCTATGAGCAAGATACTCTTCCTGGTAATCACTCCAAGCGGTCTGCCCGAAGCTTAAGATACTCCTGTAGGTATCAACAGGATAATTATATTCCGAATACCACATATTGTGGAAAATAGTTAATCCCATAATCTTATAATTAATATGAAAGTAAATTGTATCTTTCTGGTATACAACATAATCGCTCATTTTGTGTATAAGTTCCACAGCCAGCGCTCTTACATCCTCATTTATATTGATCAAATCGCTTACTTCATACAAATAGCTGCCCAGATCCAGATAATAATATACGTTGTCGTCGAAATTATTATCATATGCCATACTCCTGGCCCAGCTGGCCGCTTTATAGTACTCAAAGGCATTGGAATTTGTCCGTATATCATCAATTGCGGACAGAGCATACTCATCGAGCAATCCGGATAATTCATCCATCAAATCGAGTCGTACCAGCGAGAGACAGAAAGATCTTTGCTGCACGTTGGTGAAATAGTCATAAGCCGAATCACAGAACGATTTTCCGATATCAAAAGCGGAAACCGCTTCATTATCGGTTATTACCTTAAGCGCTTCATACGACCAGTACTCCGCCGGGAACAGCTCTTCTGAGAACAGAATATAATTAGCATTATTCCTTATCTGATAAGCCAGCTCCACGCCGCCCATTAGACAGGCGTAAGCATAGAACAGATCAATATTGGCGCCTATTTTGTTTTTTAAGAACGCGGTTGCCTGCTCCAGTTCATAATGGCTTAAACAATCGCCTGAATCTTCGTCAAACGCGATACCCCGTACGGCGGCAAACGTCCCTTCAATATTATCATCATCGAATCCTCCGCCGTGGTTAAAAACCGAATACATATAACCATCCGCCGGATAATTGTCTACAGCCCAGTCCAGAAATTCCGTTGTTTGGCTTAAACTCCCTGAATTTATCTCAGCTACCGTGACCACCAGATCATCCTCAAAACTCCCGCCTGTCAGGTGATAGTAACCGTCCGTAAAATCCGAAACATAGCCCACACCCTGGGAATCAGTGGAGTAGGCGTCAAAAAGAATAACGATATCGATATTATCGTTCAGATCATTTGCTTCGATCTGTTCCAGGGTTTGTAAATAATCCGAAATCAAACCGAAATCATTTTCCATGAAGTAATCTATATTATTATCCATGGCGAATTGAATAATAACCGTCCAGCTGCTTTTAAGGACATCATCGGGATGCGGTATTCCTCCGCCAGACGGAGGATCAGGAGGATCTTCAGGCCCTCCACCGGAAGAACCGCCCGGCGGGGCACAGCTTAAAAAAAAGAGTCCAAACGCTGTAATTAAAAGAAATACGGTCAATAATTGCAGTAACCTTTGTTTGGTCATAGCTTTCTCCTTAAAGCATATAATATTGTTTTACTTTATTCGGATTTATGTATTTATAAATAATAACGAAGCAGCTTAAAAAAAATTGCGCATGAATTTTAATTTTTTTAAAAGTGCATGCAATCGGCTATATTGATATTGTAAACTAAATTTATTGCTATTTTCTTTTTTGCTTTTATAATTAAAACTGACAGGTAATTATTCATGGAAGATAAAAGAAAACACACCCGTCTACCCTTAAAATTCAATATACAAGTAAAGACAGCAGACGGCCGGATAGTCGATGGCTATACAAAGAATATCAGCTTCGGCGGTACCTGTATAGTGCTGCAGGGCAAGACTGACTTAAAATCAGGTCAGGAAATTACCATTACCCTCTTACTCCAGCCTGAGCGGGGGCTCTCCATTAATTTTAACTGTCAAGTTATTCATACCAGCAAAAAAAATGCAGGCCTGAAGTTCTTATCCATTGAAGGACTGGAAAGCTATGAGCACTTTAAAAACCTCATGGTTTATAACCATAAACAGCCGGATCATCTGCTACAAGAACTGGCGGCGCATCCGGGTCTGATTATTGAGTAGAAATGGAATATAAACAGCACAGTTGCTGCAATCAATTCCGCAATAAGCTAATAATTATTTTTTCATAAGCCCAAAAAAAAGGCCGGGAAACAATCTCCCCGGCCTTAAAAAGGTTATAAAACCTTAATTAGTCGACTTTTATGTCCGGGAAAGCATTCATGACATCAGCTTTGAACTGTTTAATAGCTTCATCTTTTGTCATTGTGCCTTCAATGTAATTGTTAATAGCTCCCATTAAAAAGCCTCTGATATCCAGATCATACTTTGCTAACAGCTTACCATTAACTTTGGAAGCCTCAGCCGCGAAAAAGAGATAGTGGTTTTGTCCGGCCAACAACTCATCGGC
>JAFGGG010000030.1 GCA_016930675.1 Spirochaetales bacterium | reverse complement strand
GGCCATGTCGGCCGCGCCGCCGTCGTTGGCCCTGAGGGTCCAGGCCGCGGTACCGTCCGAGAAATCGCCGTTTTCAAGCAGGTTGGTCTCCCCCGCTTTCTTTCCTGACGAGCCGGGAAGACCGCATCCCAGCAGCACCGGCAGCATCAGGATGATCAGAAAATAATAGAAACGTCTTGTCTGCATATAACCTCCACAATAGAACTAACGTATGACGGAAGGTAAATTCGCGGAGAGTCTTTTTTTTAAAGAAAAATCAGCTGCGGTTAAGCTGCCTTACGGAAGAGGACACCCACAGCCAGGAAATAATCCCTGCAATAACCGCCGAGGCCAGGGCTGCCATGAATATGCCCTCCAGTCTAAAGAACATTGAAAACAGGAATGCCAGGGGAATGTACAACAGGAAGGTCCTGAGCAGGTTCAGACTCATGGAATGAAAAGGCTTCCTGATGGCATTGAAAACCGAGGCATTGATCCTCATTACTCCCCAGAACCCGTATCCTCCGGATACAATGACCATATATTCATACAGTACTTTCACCACCCTTGGATCGCTGCTGAACAGCGTACCCAGCAGCCGTCCCCCGAATATGAACGCCATTAAGAGTACGGCCCCCAGAGCCAATGAAAAAAGCTGACTTTTTTTTATGCCCTCCCTGATTCGCTCCTCTTTCCCGGCCCCCATGTTCTGGCCCACAAAGGGCAGGACCACCACGCTCAGGGCCGCAACCGGCGACAGCACGAACATCTGGATGCGCGTACCCACACCGATCGCGGCCACGGCTTCCTTGCCGTATTCCGAAACCATTCGCGTAATTATTCCCATGGTAAGCGGCAGGATCAACTGGGTAAGGGTGGCCGGTACTCCCACGAACAGCATCTCCTTCCAGGAGAACAGCATGTCCCGGAATTTTGGCATTTTGAAGGTGATCATTTTGAATCTGAAATTAAGAACCAGCAGCGCGGCAGCCAGGGTGCAGGCCCGTGCCGTTACCGTTGCCAGGGCCGCGCCTCTCAGTCCCATTGCCGGGAACGGTCCCAGGCCGAAGATCAACAGCGGATCGAGCACGGCATTGATGCCGGCGGCCGTCAGCATGATGAGCGCGGGAATGACCGTATTGCCCGCGGCCCGGATGATGTTGTTGCCCACCATGGGAATAACCACAAACGGCACCCCGATATACCAGATCAGCATGTATTCCCTGATCAGCTTCAGCACCCTGCCTTTGGCGCCCAGCAGCGTAAAAACCGGCGTGATGGTGAACAAACCGACGAACATCAATACAATAACCACAATAACGGACAACAACAGCGAGTCCGTGGCCTAGTGCCTGACCCTGTCGTGATCCCCCCGGCCGATCAGACGTGACACGACCGCGGACGTCCCCACCCCCAGCCCCAAGGCAATACTGCCCCGCAGCATGACCACGGGAAAGGTAAACTCATGGCAGCCGGCTGCTCGGTTTCCAATTGGCCGACATAATAGGTGTCGACCAGGTTGAAAATCACCATGCCGATCATGCCCCCGATCATCGGGATCGTGAGTTTTATCAATGTAATGCCCACCGGGTTTTTAGTCAGAACAGCCGAACGCGTCATCCGCCTCCCCTTTCAGTGCCTTTTTGGCGTTTTTCGCGGCTTTTATAAGAAAGTCAATGAACTGATCCTGTTCCTCCGGGGAAAAGCCACGCAGCAGGGTTTTGTTCCAGTTTTTCAAAATAGGAACCACCTTGTTCCTGATATTCTTGGCCTGTTGCGTCAGGCTGACGGTATACGCCCTGGCATCACGATCGTCTTTACCGCGCCGTACATAGCCCTTTGACTCAAGCCTGCTTATGGTTCTGGCCATACTTGTTTTATCAAGCTGGAGCCGGAGCGCCAAATCCGTCTGCCGCACGTGTTCTTTGTGAAAGAGCAGCAGCAGAATCTGAAGCTGACCCGGGCCGAGATTAAACGCTTTCAATTTTTTTTTAAGATATGACTGGGAAAACCGGTATAAAATGGAAACCCATTTCCCGACAGATGTGGATGTCTTCATAGTATCTCCTTTGGTTGTATCTGCAACCAATATACAGAATAACGGTTGTAATTGCAACTATTTTTTGTGGATTATATTGAGATGCTATATTATTTCCATAACTCTTTTTTATGTAATTAGGGTTTGAAAGTTATAACCTTATTTCTGCCTTTTATTAATTCATCACTCTTACATTTCGAACATCTGTCATTAAGAAAATCATGAGATTTTTTTGAAACAAATCCGCATTTTTTACATTCAGTTTGTTTTGCTTTATATAATGCCGTATCAGCCATCTTCAATAAAAGCTCGGAAATCTGAAATTTGATATTTTCTATTTTTTGCCAATCAGCTTCGGCCGCGTTATCAACTTCGTATATATCTTTTAGATTGGCGATCTTTAATGTTTTTTCAATATATTTTGCGTTGTCTTTTAATGAAGCCACTCCAAAACTCGAACTTATTGCAATCTCTTTTTCATTATGTATTAATTTATTGTTTAATAATGATTTTGATAATATTTTTGTCACATTGAAAGCCTGTTTCATATCAGTGTCCGGTAATATGAGGACAAATTCATCTCCGCCGTATCTTCCTATGATATCATAGTGACGCATTGAAGATTTTAATAGTTCACCGATTGAAGAAAGCAGTTTATCGCCAACCTGGTGTCCATAGTCATCGTTTATTATTTTAAAACTATCAAGATCCATAAAAATTAGCGACATATCTCTATACTTTCTTGTTGCCAACTCACGCCTGAGATTTTCTATTATTGCTCTTTTGTTTTTAAGTCCGGTTAATTCATCTATAGTTGCAAGTTTGGATATTTTTAAGTATTCAAAATATTTTTTAATATTTTCTTCAACCGTTAAAATCAATATTTTTTCATCTATCGGTTTTTTGAGATAGGCATTAGCGCCTTTCTGTCTTCTTTCTATAATTAAGTCTTTATCCGCGATTGCTGATAAAAAAACAAACGGTATTTTTTTATACTTCGGATTACTTATCAACTCATTATGAAATTCATCACCTTTCATGTTAGGCATATTATAGTCGCATAAAATTAAATCAGGTGAATATTCATATACCGCTTCAAGCCCTGACTTTCCATCCGCTGCAGCGATAAAATTTCTATAACCATAATTTTTTAAATATTTAATTACTATTTCCCGAACATTTTTATCATCATCAATTATTATTATTATTGCCTTTTTGTAATCCGCTTCATTCTCTCTATTTAGATCGGTGAAATAAGTAACTATCTTTTCTTCACTTTCTCTCGTTCCTATTTCCAATTCCACCAATGCTTTTACATCTTTCTTTTTTATGTGCGTATTTTCTTCATCGTAGAAATCTTTTTTATCAAAAATTTCTTTACCTTTTTTAAATTCTATAAAAAATTTCGACCCCTTTCCTTCTCCGTCAGACTCGGCCCAAATATTTCCTTTTAAATAACCAACTAATTGTTTTGCGAATGCCAGGCCTATTCCCGTACCTCTATACGGACTATTCCGCCCGTTATGAGCCTGTTCAAATCTGTTAAAGATTGTCTCTAATTTTTCTTTTTTTATTCCGATACCGTTATCCGAAATACATATCAATGCTGTATTATTTTTTTCTTTTAATTCACAGGTTATTATTCCTTTTTTCGGATTTCTGAACTTAATCGCATTCGACATGATATTATCAATAATCTCTTCAAGTTTCTCGATATCAGTATAAAAATTACTAATTTTTTTACCGGGCAATTTTCGTATTATTTTTATGTCGCTTCCCAAAACAGATGAAGAATAAAAATCCAATATCCTTGTAATAAATGATATCAGATCCAATTTTTTTATCTTTAGCTTAATCCCATGAGCATCCATTTTTGCAATGTCCAATAACTTATCAATCGAATTTTTTAATCGTAATGAAGCTTGAAATATTAAACTATAATTTTCTTTATTTTCATCATCTATCTTCTTATCATATTTCAAAGCAAGCTCCGCGACATTTAAAATCGATGTTAAAGGAGATCTAAAATCATGAGTTATATTTGCAATAAAATCATTTTTCAATTCATCAAGTTTTTTTAACTTTTCATTGGCGTTTTCCAATTCGATTGTACGCTCTTTTACTTTGGTTTCAAGTTGGGTCGTATATTCGTATAATTCATTCGTCAATCGTGATCCTTTTATGGCGCCGCTGATTTGAACAGACAGGGTTTCATATATAAAACAGGTTAACGTTTGAATGTCGTATATGACATAGCCGAAATATTCATCTTTAAAATTCAGCGACATGACAACATATTCAAAGCGCTTGTTTTTGTTTATTTTCGACGGCAGTAAATTTTTTGACGGAAATGAATCAAACCTGATTTTTTCCCTTTTATTTTTATCATAGGCAATCAAGATTTTTGATTTTTCCAGAGTTTCATCCTCGAACAAACATATAAAAAAACTGTTAAACTGGAAATGCGTCAAATTATCCAGGATTGCTTCTTTGAGTTGTTCAAAATTGAATGTATTGATAAAATTTTCGTTAATATCGAAAACAACATGCGACTCAAGTTTGAATTTCGCCTTTTTATCGGACAGCTCATCTTTTATCAATAATCCGAATAAGATTACGGTATCGATCCATAAATGTAAAACATTTTCCCGTTCATTCTCCACAGTGAGTCGATTTATTATGGAACTATAAAAAATCGATATGAATCTATAGATGGTAAGTATTTCTTCATTACTGTCTATCAATTTATGGAATAATATCAAAAATCTTTCGAATAACCGGTCTCTGTTTTCTCCGCCATTAATAGTATTATATGAATCAATAATATCTTTTACCCATTGTTTTACGCTTATTTTATTTATTAAAAACGGAAGTTCTTTATTGATATTTATGCTTATTTCATCGATACATTCATTTTTATCGTCTTTCGTAACGGTTTTTGTAATTCCACTACTCTTGATATGATATAATTTATCGGCGACTTTGCAGCCGCAGGATTCTCTGATAAGAAATTCGGTAGGCAGTACGATTTTATCCGGAACCTTTTTCCCCTCCAACAGAGACAAAAGCATTTTTACGCTTTCCTGCCCGATGTCATAAAAAGGCTGTTTTATCGTAGTAAGTGTGGGTTTTGTGGTCAAGCTTTCCTCGGTGTCGTCGAATCCCGTCACCGCCGCGTCATCGGGGACTTTATATCCATGCTTCTGCATTTCCAGTATAATACTAATTGCCATATAATCATTCGCGCACACTATGGCGTCAATATCCGCCTTTCTCTCTTCAAACAAAGTCTGATAGGCCTTAACACCGCCGAAATAATTGAAATTACCATTGGTTACCAAATTTTTATCTATCGGAATATTATGTTGCTTCAAAACCTTTTCATATGCTTTATACCGTGCGATTGCTTCGAAGTTTCCTTCGGTTCCTTCTACAAAAGCGATTTTTTTATAATTGTGATATTCGACAAGATGGGTGACCAAATCCTCCATGCCTTTTTTATTGTCAATTAATATATTGTTGATGCCTTCAATATTGGTACCGATATTGACCATGGGAATACCCGCATATTTTTTCAGGAAATCCAGCATCATTTTTCTGGAAATAAAATTACCGATAGAGCCTTCTATAATGATTCCGTCGACATTTTCTTTATTCACAAGGTCATAGATAAAATTACAGTTTTCGCCGAGAACACTCTGGTCCGGACTGGCTAAGAATCCTCCCCCAAAACCCAGAATATTCTGGTCATACTCACGACATGTTTTAACTATATTGTAAAATAAATTTGCGGTATAAGCACCGTAAAAATCCCCGAAGATGAAACCGATTGTATAGCGTTTTTTTTTCATGACTGCACAATGTAAACATAGTTCTTTCTATATTATGTGTCAAGATGAGGGTATTTCCGTGGTCGCGGCGGTGTTTGTGGTGCGGCAGTTTAGGAGGGATTGCGGGTCAGTAAAGCCTAATTCTGGTATTTTTTAACAACCCCTAAAACCCCTTCACCTTTTCCCGTATCCCGGCAAGCATGGACTGGTTCGCGGGCAGCAGGTATTCGGCCATCGTCATTTCATACTCCTTCCGATAGTGAAAACTTCCGTCTTCCGATTTGGACTTTATCACTTCAATTAATTCATACTGCAGCGCTTTGAAAGCATCATGTATCCTTAAAAACGCCTCAAGCAGGGTATTGTTGCGCAGCAGCTCGCTGTAAATATCCGGATACTCTTTTTCAACCATGCGGAAATAGGTCAACAGGTACGCACTGAACTGTAAAAAAGCAAGATAGTTGTCCGTGTAAAAGGAATAAATTGTTCTGGATGTCTCCGACTTTCTTACACTCATTTGTATTCCGAGGTCTTTTACTTTGTTAAACTCTACGACAAGTGAATAATAGTAGGCGTGATATTCGTTCATCAGGCCGTACACTCCGTCTCGCTGTGTCGACTGATATGTGGAGGAAGGATCGACATACGTTTCATATCGACTTTGCTTAAGCAGTCTTTTATCCTTTATGAACGGTGTTATGTTGGCTGAGGGAACCGTTTCCGTCATCAGAATATAATGCACGCCCCAATCCTCCAGATACACGGCCATTAGTTCCGTCGGGGCGTAATAGGAAAGGATTCCGGGTCTGCTGGTGGAATATTCGGGACTCATACAGGCGGCCCAGTCCGAAAACAGGTGGGTGGTTTCATGGACCGCGGTTGTCACATCCAAAAGCATCCACCACTCAAGCAGCTTGTCTCCCTTAAGTTTTCTTGTTCTATCGCTGATAAAATGATAATGCTTGATAAAAGGGCTTTGGCAGTATGTGTCCGCCATCTCTTTCATATAGTTGATAATCCGGCTTGCGCTGCCGGCGTATTTAAGCAGCAGCTCGTCAAACCGCTCTTCCAGTTCAACATCCCTCTCCTTCTGTTCCGGAAACGCCACAAACCGGTCCGCGTACTCAAGACGCGTGCTGTTGACTCTAGGGATGATGCTGTCTTTATACGACGACCCCACGCATCCGGTTATGAAACCGGCAGCCAAAATAAGGCAGATTATTTTTTTCATAATGCTCCTCCTTCTGTTACTGTCTCTCCCCGCCTGACGGAGCGCGGCCGTGAACACGCTGAACTCGGCCGTGCGTTATAACATTCCCTCACCCCTCAAACCGCTTTCGCGCCAGAACCTCTATCTGGTCGATACGGTCTTTTATCACGGCATAAAGCGGTTTGTGTGTTTTCTCCAGCCGCCGTATCCGCTCCAGCCACTCCCTGAAAATAAATGTATACTTTTTATGGGCAATTTTCCGTAAAGAACGGGGAACTTGTCTGACGAAATACTCATTGTTCTTTTTCCCGTTGTTGATGATTTTCATGAGCTGCTCCAATTCTTCTCGCTTGTCCTCGCACTGGCACATGCGCAGCTTGTCGAGCAACAGCCGCAGGTCCGCGGCTGCAATGCCGGCCAGGGAGGGATCATGCTCAAGTTCGAAAAAGGCCTTTGTGGGAATCTCATACCGGTTCCCGTTGCGCGCGAAAATCACACGCTCGGTTCGTTCATCCAGCTCGAACTCCCCCCGCAGCAGCTCCCTGCGGTAGCGCTTTTTCAGCTGCAGGGAGAGTTTCTTGCGCAGCAACAGCTCGTTCACTTTGGAGGACAGTTTTTTATTGTGCTTTTTGCGGGTGTCTATGATCAGCACCAGCTCGATATTGTCGTTCAGCCGGTTCATGCTCTGCCTGCCTCCGCGGTATTTGATGTACTCATTGGTCACCGCATCCACGCGTCCACGCGCCGCGCAGATCCTGTACAGCTCCTCGAAGGGAATGATGCCCTCGGTGCTGTAGCTTAACAGGATATGGCGCGCTTCTACGTTTGCAAGCAGCTCCCCGAATGCCCGCACCGCGCTCTCCCTATAGCAGTAGGCGGAGCGCGTGTTTGTCCAATCTTTCCTTATACCGGCCTTGTCCACCAGCTTTCCGTTTTTCAGCTGGGTCGTGTTCACGGGCGGCTTGTCCCATCTGGCTATGGTATTGAGCAGGTGATAGTTGCTGCCGTACTGATGCTGGTTGTACGGGGGATCAAGATAGGCCACGTCGAACAGCGTGTTGCGCAGGTCATCCGAACACACCAGCTTATTTGCGTCCCGCATAAAAATCTGATGAGAAAATGCCGAATCGATCAACACCGGAGGCTTAAGCTCTATGCGGGCCAGGATCCGCGTCAGCGCGTCGCGGTTATGACCGCCGAAACCTTTGTGATAGGCCTTGAACACTCCCGACGTGTTGGTATGAGTGGCGCTTTCATAAAGCAGAAGCGCCAACAGCAGGTATTTTTCTTTAAGCGCCTGCCGGTCCGCTTCGGTCTTTTCCCGCGGATAAAGACGTTCGATCTCATTACGTATTTTATCGATGATCAAACCATTGGAGCGCGTGTAAAAAAGCCGTTCGGTTTGGTAATCCACATTATGAATGTTATCATGCGGCGGGCAGTAGCAGCGCGCGATATAAAGATCTTCGAGCCCGGGATCGGGCAGCCGGTTAAGATAATCGACCATACCCCGGACTCCGCCGTGATCTTTATAAAAGCTTTCAGTCTCATTTTTATCTACACCAATATAGGCGCTGTTGATAACATAAGAAAAAAACTCCCAATCGTTGCAAAACACACGAAATCCCAAAGCCTTGGCCAGCCGGGACACAACACCGCTTCCCGCGAACAGATCCAGAAAATACTTGCCCTTAAAATCATGGCCCAGGCACCGTTGTAGCGCGCTGTGGATAAGCCCCAGAAGATTACGTTTATTACCTATATATGCTATTATCTGCTTGGTTAAATAAGCGGATTTATGAATGCTCATTGGTGCTGATAAAACCATCGAATCTCCCGATTTCTTCCCGTATCTTTTGGAAAATTCCCGTCAGTTCTGAAGTTGCGTGCAGCACGGTTTCTATTGACTGATTCAGATCACTTAAGGTTCGCGTTGTGTGCTCCTTTACACTTGAAAGCGAGCTGCACGCGGTGGTAATCTCCTTGATCTTTTTTGTTATCGTTAAAAAAGCCCGCCGAGTCTGTTCGGTGATTCCGGATAAAACCGAAACAGAGTTTACAATCTCACCACTGCCGCCGGTTAACTCATGAGTAGCCTGCTGTATATCACCCATGGCACCGGCAATATCCGTAATCCCCGTACTCAATGTGTCGAAATCCTGATTGATATTAAGAGTGAGTTCGTTCGCCCTGTAAATATTCTCTATTTCCTGGTGCAGGGTTTTAGTAATTAAACTGGCATTATTGGCTGTTTCATCAGCCAGTTTTTTAATCTCGTCCGCTACCACGGCGAATCCTTTACCCGCTTCACCGGCGTGCGCGGCTTCAATGGCGGCATTGATGGCCAAAAGATTGGTTTGTTTATTTATGCCATTGATTATCTCAATCATTTCCAACATCATATTGGTAGATCGAGATATTTTCTCAATGGCTTCTGAAAATACTTCAAACTGATCTTCGCTGGCGATTGAGGTCTTTGACAGCTTGTCCGACAGCACTTTTTTCACGTAAATAATTTTATCTATATTTGTAATGGACTCTGCTATCTTTTCAATGGATGTCTGTGATTGGGCAATACTTGAGATCTGATCTTCAAAAGAAACGGAAAGCTGCTCCACCGAATTGACAACCGATTCCAAAGATGAAGCAAAGGCAGTTGTCTGATTATAAAAAGAAGCAACTTCCTTCTGTAAAGTCTGCATAAGTGAAGAGATACGTTGTACGTGTGTCGTGGTATCCCGGGTAAGGTCGGAGACAGGACTGCCGTTTTTGTTCCGCCCTGAAGACAGCTCCTTCAATAGGGAAACCGATCTGTTATAGTTTTGAAACAACTCATGATAGGCGGCAGTTTTTGTGCTTTCCCGACCGGTCGGTGCCGGTTCAAGCTCAGGCTGATATGTCGTTTCAGGAGGCTGTACCTGACCGGCATCAGAAGACATAATCGGTGCTTTTACATATCTTCTGGAATAAAGAGCAAGACCCGCTACGCTTCCGACAGCCAGCACCAGACATATGATAAAAAGCGGATAATTGGGGCTTGTTTGAACCTGCCGGATGAGGACGGCGTCGGATAACTGAACTGCTTCCTGCCTGGAAACCTCGGCTCCGATAATCCAGTTCCAGGGTTTAAAAAGCTTGACAAATCCCAATCGTTCCGTGCTTCCTGCTTCACCTGTCCAGAGCGCGGGCAGTTCAAATTCCAGAAATCCCTGCTCACTCCTCTTACACAGCTCAACCATCTCTACAAACACCCGCTCCTGTTTTGCATTCACAAGCCCGGTCAGGCCCTCTTTTTCATACAGCTCCGGCGTGTCCGCCGCCGTATGTCCGGAATGAACAAGCAGCTCAGGATTAATATCCATTATCCAAAACGAACCGGTCTCGGCGAAATAAAGATTCTTAAGCCGCTCAAGCGCTTCCTGCTGCAAAAGTTTTTCATCGGCTTCCAAAAAGGACGCGGTTATAATTATCCAATTCCAGTCAGGAAAAAGTCTGGCATAAGCCAGCTTGGGTAAGTTTTGAGCTTTTTCTTCTTCCTTGTACCAAACATATTCAACATAGCAATCACCCTGCGCTTTACAGAGTTTTACGATCTCCTGATACAGTTTTTTACCATTACGATCGCTGAAATCCGCCACACCACCCTTTTCATACCATGCCGGCGCCTGCGCCGGTGGATAAAAAGGATGCATTATCATCGTAAGCTCCGTATCGATGATCCAGAAATAGCCCTTTTCGCCGTATCTGGTGCTTTCAAGACTTTCACGAATCTGTTTTTTAATCCGCTCCAAACTATAATTGCCTTTATTATATTCATCCCGCAGGTAGGTAAGCTCCGCGTAGGCAATATCCACAGCCGACTTTAACAGGCGCTTTTCTTTTTGCACAAGATATGACAGGTCATCTTTTCCCTCCAGGATATTCGACAGATTGGTATGGGCTCCGTTCACCACACCCTGAATGAGGTTTTTAGCGGTTTCGGTGGATGGTGCTGTAAGACCGGCCGCCTGGTCCCGCCTGATGCTGAGAGATGATGATCCGACCATAAAAAGCAGGCTGATACTGGCTATAATGATAAAAATAGTGATACTAAGTACTATAATCAGTTTTTTATTCATTATACTGCTCTTATTATACATTATTCCGGACGAGATACAAGTTCCTTCTTTTTAAAGAGGCCTGCTTTAAAAATTAGATATTGAAGATTGCAGGCTTGATGCCTTTTCATATTTATATTATATTACACAGCATTTGAATGTATAGCATGAAAACGGATAAAGTGAAAGGATGATTGTTATGGAACAAAAAAGAGTGGTTATTACAGGTATGGGTACTATAAATCCATTAGCACATAATGTAAATGACACCTGGTCCAAAATTATTAAAGGACAAAGCGGTATCGATAAAATTACCAAATTCGATGCTTCAACATTCACCTGTCAGATTGCGGGAGAGGTGAAAGATTTCGATTATAAAAACCACTTCTCTGAAGAACATATAAAAATAGCCAAACGCATGGATCCCTTTGTGCACTACGCAGCGGCAGCCGTTAAGCAAGCGTTGGCCGACTCAGGGCTTGATCCTTCACAAGAGCCGCAGCGGATCGGCATCTCGATCGGAAGCGGCATTGGGGGTATTTTTTCCCAGGAAGAGAACACCGCGAATTTAATTAACAAGGGTCACCGCAGGGTGAGCCCCTTTTATATTCCCGCCACAATCGGCAATATCGCTTCCGGGTTTATAAGCATGATTCACGGCATACAAGGCCCTAATTTGAGTATGCAAACCGCTTGTGCCACGGCCAATCATTCGCTGGCAACGGCTTTTATGATTATCCGTTCCGGCATGGCCGATGTAATGATAGCAGGCGGCACTGAAGGCACCATTATAGAGATTTCCGTGGCTGGTTTCTGCAATATGCGGGCGCTTTCCACAAAGTATAACGACACACCGCAGACCGCGTCCCGCCCTTTTGACGTTGATCGCGACGGTTTTGTTATGGGTGAAGGGGCAGGCGTGCTTATTATAGAAGAATATGAGCACGCTTTAAAAAGAGGGGCCCCGATTGTATGTGAGCTGTTGGCGATCGGCATGTCCGGTGATGCTTACGATCTGGTAATACCGGAGCCCGACGGAAAAGGCGCGTTTTTCTCTATGCAGATGGCATTACAACAGGCGGGTATAAACGCCGGCGACATCAATTACATCAACGCTCACGGAACGGCTACCCCGGTAGGAGACACAGCCGAAGCCAAAGCAATTAAACGATTATTACCGAATCAAGACAAGGTACACGTAGGTTCTACGAAATCAATGCACGGGCATCTATTGGGTGCAACCGCGGGGCTTGAAGCTATTATCTGTGCCATGGCAGTAAAAGAAAATATAGTTCCACCCAATATCAATGTGTTTAATCAAGATCCGGAGATAAAACTTACATGTATTAATACGGAACCGGTAGAAAAAGAGGTAAAGTATGCTTTGTCAAATTCATTTGGATTTGGCGGACATAATTCAACAGTTGTACTAGGCAAAATTTAAAAGTTTTTTAAAAGCCTCCCCCGTAGTGACGGCTTTTTTGTAAGTGGAAGAATAATACCTTATAGTAATATTACAACAGAACCTCCCACTGCTTGACCAAAATAATTTTTGCCTCTACAATCGGCGCAAGCTTATGAAAGCACAGGCTCTTAAAAAAATATTCTCTCCTCGACATGGCGTGGAAGCTATTGAAAAGATTATAGCGGATTTGAATATTTCCATCGGTGTTTACGATCAAGACGGAAGGCTTATGTGGGGAGAGGATCTGAAAGATACTTATCCATCCCCTGCACCCATAAAAGATGACGATAAAACGGTAGGTCTGGTTTACAGCAATAAGCATGTGGAAGCTGTGGCAACTCTCTTGAGTTACTTGCTCCGCTCGGAAATTGAAAAAAAATATCTGGCCCAGGACCTGTTGGAGAAGTATAAGGAAATCAACCTGCTTTATAAAATCGCGGAAAATATTAATGCCGCTGTCGACGTAAAAGAAACAGCTCATTTTATCATAGGTGAAGCAATAAATTTCATAAAAACAACTCACGCCTCGCTTATGCTTTTAGACGAGGAGTCACATGAATTATCTGTTGTAGCCAGTTACGGATTAAAACCTGATATTTCGGATCAAAGCTTAAATATAAACAAAATCATCCAAACAGTACTTCAGAAAGGGAGTCCTCAGGTAGTAAATGATGTGGTTCATAACGAACATCGATTTTCTTTCATGTGCGCGCCTTTAAAAACCCGGGACAAAACTGTCGGTGTGATTAATATCAGCCATGAAAATAAAGTGCACTATACGGCGGAGGACCTTAAATTCTTTACTACCCTGGCTTCTCAAGGGGCAATGGTTATTGAAAACGCGCGACTGTACAGTCAGCTGCGCAATACCTTTCTGGCAACCGCCGAAGTGTTAGCCGGAACCATTGAAAAACGCGACCCCTACACAGGAGGCCATACCAAGCGCGTCATGGATTATGCGCTGGCAATCGGTAAAGGATTGCATCTAAATGAAGAAGAGATGACACGGCTGCGTTTGGCAGCCATTCTCCACGATATCGGTAAAATCGGCGTACGGGACAGAATCCTCCTCAAACAAGCGGAATTGGATCAGGAAGAGATAAAAAACATTAAAGCTCATACCATATTGGGAGAAGATATTTTAAAGAGCATTGATCACCTTGACGATATCCTCCCCGGAGTGCGCCATCATCATGAGCGCTTTGACGGCATGGGATATCCTGACGGTTTGGCCGGAGAGAATATCGATATCGCAGCCAGGATAATCGCGGTGGCCGACGCCTATGACGCCATGACTACGGACCGCCCGTACCGTGAAGCCCTTTCCCATAACAGGGCCATTAAAGAGATAAAAAAAGGCGGAGGCACTCAGTTTGATCCGGCTGTGGTAGATGTTTTTTTAAAGATTTTTGATACTGCAGAACACAATGTAAAGGAGAGTGTTGTTAATGGGGATTGTGCGTCTTGATACCCTGGGGATGATCAGTCCCGAGCCCATGTTAAAACTGGCGGTACTTGCGCCCGATATGAGCGCGGGACAAGTATTGGAAATTGTCGGTGATTCCCCAACCTTTGAAAAGGATATAAGATCGTGGTGCGATCGATTGCGAAAATCAATTGTATATGTAAAACAACAAGGCGAATATAAAAAACTGATTGCGATTCAGTTTTAAATCACATAACATTATGAAAAAACAGAGTAACTGCTGGGAAAATACCCGGTGTAATAATACAGAATGTGCTGCCTACCAAAACCCCGGCTTCCTGACCGGACTGAGAACCGTAAAAAATCCGGCCGGCGCGGGACTCATACACTGCATTGACTGCGATGAATTTATAAACGATTGCAATAAAGAAGACCTCTCCATTCTTTTACGGCTCACAAGCCGAATTTTCAAAAGCAAACAGCTCAAGAGTACTAAAAATGAGGTGGAAAAATTAGGACTGGAGCTCTCTATCGGTTTTTCAGACTGTTTTGAAATGCTTAAAAAGCTCTCATTAGGAGATCCTACCGCACGGATAACCATAAATACGGATAACTGGCTTTTAAAAAAATTGGAAGGCGCTCTTAATAAAGCGGGAGAGAGTATCGAACGTTTTATCAATCAAACACATGAGATGGCTATCGGCCTCTGCGAGCATTACGATACGCTTTCCCGTCTGGCTTCCGGAGATCGCAGCGCGAGAGCTTCCGAAAACTCACAAAATGAACTCATCTCCAAATTAGGCATGCTTATCAATCAGGAGGCCTCAGCGCTTACTCAAAAAATCAAGGAAAGCGAGAAACTCAACCGTCAGCTGGAACAGGGTTTAAGAGAGCAAAAAAAGGCAAATGATAAACTCAAAGAACTGGACCGCCAAAAATCCGACTTTCTCTCCATGGTGTCGCATGAACTGCGAACCCCTCTTACTTCAATACTGGGTTTCGCTAAAATCATAAATAAAAAATTCGCCAACATTATTCTTCCGCAGCTTACCGTAGAAGATGAAAAAGTATTAAAGGCCATAAAACAGATACACCAGAACATCAATATAATCGTATCCGAAGGAGACAGGCTTACGGCCCTTATAAATAATGTACTGGACCTGGCTAAAATAGAAGCCGGCAGAATCGATCTGAATTTTATTCCCACATCCATATCCGAAGTCGTTGAACAGAGCATCAGGGCGATTTCAGCCATCTTTGAAAGCAAAGGCATTACGATAAAAAAACATATTCAAGACCCCGTACCGACCATCCATGCGGACAAAGACAGGTTAATACAGGTAATGATCAATCTGCTTTCCAATGCCGCAAAATTCACCGATCACGGCGAGGTAACATGCACCGTCACTCATAATAACAGGTTCGTTACCGTTTCGGTAGCGGACACCGGTGTGGGGATAGCTTCCGCTAAAATCAAGCATATATTCGACAGGTTCGAACAGGGAGTTGACACCCTCACCGGCAAGCCCCAAGGTTCCGGGTTGGGATTGGCGATTTGCAAACACATTATAGAAAGTCATTCAGGAAAGATATGGGCGGAAAGCGCTGAGGGCAAAGGCAGCACCTTTATCTTCAGTCTGCCTGTAATGTCCGAACTGTCTATGGAAATAACATCTATTGATCATGAAGTAACGGAAATTGTAAGGCAGCTGAAAGATCATGTGGAAATAATCCATCCGGTCCAGGCCAAGGGCAAAAAGGTCGTCATGATTATTGATGATGATGAGCATATTCGCGAACTCCTGCGTCAGGAGCTGGAAGCAAGCGGCTATAAAATCATGGAATCCGAAGACGGTCTGGATGCGATTCAGAAGCTGCACAAGAAAAAGCCGCATCTGATTATTCTTGATATCATGATGCCCAAAATAAACGGTTATGATACGGCGGCGGTTATAAGGAACAATCCCGACACCAAAAATATACCGATAATTATTTTGTCAATATTGGAAGACGCGGAGAGGGGTTACCGTCTGGGAGTGGACAGGTATTTTACCAAACCCGTTGATACCAAATCCTTAATAAACGAAATTGACCGTCTTATTTCCCAGGGAGAAACAAAGAAAAAAATTCTTATCGTAGATGAAAGCGAATCTGCTGTGAAATCACTGGCCGAGGTTTTAGAGACAAAGGGCTACACTGTGGGAAAAGCCTTTTCAGGCAGGGAGGCCGTACGGGTTGCCAAAGAGATGAAACCCAACCTCATCATTATTGACGCACTTTTAAAGGAGCGTAATGAAATAACCAAGGCTATCCGTTTTGAAAAAGGTTTGGAAAACGTGTGTTTTATTCTATTAGGAGCTCATAATGAAAACTAAAAAAATACTCATTGTGGATGATGAGGTTCATATAAGAATTCTATTGGAACAGACCCTCGAGGATTTTGAAGGCTATGGTATTGAGATCCTGATGGCTGATAACGGTAAAAAGGCTTTGGAGCTTATTCAAAAAGAAAAACCGGATTTAGTGTTTTTGGATGTAATGATGCCTGAAATTAATGGATATGAAGTATGCAATACCGTTAAGAATAAATTAAAACTTGACAATGTATATATCGCTATGCTTACCGCCAAAGGTCAGGAATTTGATAAAAAGCGGGGATTAGAAGCCGGAACCGATGAATATTTCACGAAACCCTTTGATCCGGATATGATCGTGCGCCGCTCGGCCGCGATTTTGGAAATCCCGGAGTTGATGTAGCATTTCCTTCCGGCCTTTGCCCGGCGCCGGGCAGCTTTAAGCATATCCAGTTTTAGCGTAACAACCCTTTAATAATCAACTCCACACCCTCGTCTTCGGTAAGCCCTCTGCTCATGAGGGTCTGAAGCTGTTTGGAATCGACACTTCCCAGCGCAGCCTCATGGGTAATGTGGGCTTTGGGATCATTCACCTCAATTACAGGTACTGCTTTGGCCTGGGCCTGGTCCTGAACGATCTCTTTGCAATCCACATGACCGCGCGCGTAAGGAGCTCCGGCGGTCAGTGTATTATACACTTCTGCTTTTGCTTTGTCCCTGACAGCAATCTTGGTAGTGAGCACGCCTCTGGCACTCTTTCCCAAAAGATGACCGGTCTCATTGATTTTTATGACGTCATCACCGCGTCCGCTGATACGGGCCATCATCTCCAGCACACTCAAAGCCCGGCAGGTACACTCATAATCAATATCAATTAAACCTACACGGCCTTTTAAAAGCTCGAACTCGGTTTTAAAATGAGCTCCCTCTTCCAGTACGACCTTTGCTTTGGGATATACGGATATACCGCCCTCGTCGCCGTGAATATGCCGTTCAAAATAGCTGTAGTGCGCATCATTTTCAACATGGATCTCCGCGTTCATACGGTGTACGATATTCATGGAATTCGGGAATGTACAATGGGCGAAAATATTCACCTTGGCCCGCTTTTCAATTGTCACATCCATAAGTATCTTTTGCACACCCTCCCGCTGCATCATTCCGAAACAAAGATATACGGGTTTTTTTATATGAGTACCTGCTTTCACTAAAAAGCGTATATGAATCCCATCTGATTTTTCCTGCGGCTCCACCTCCAGGCCCGGCAACCCCTGCAGCCCGACAACCTTATCATGATGAACCACAAGATAGGCGGTCTCAGGATCTTTGTGCATCCCGGAATGAATACCCGAGGCTTCCAGCAGTTCTTTTATCAGATCGGATTTATTTTCCAACAGCAGGCTCCCATTCATCCGGAATGTTTTTATGCGGGCAGGGAATACACTTGTTTTCAAAGTATTTTACTATCTTTTCTTTTTCGCCTTTATCAATAATTTCCCCGCTGCACATAAGGAAAGCATGATCGGCCTGCTGCAGCACAGCCAGACTGTGGGTAATGAGAATAACGGTTGTACCTCTTTTTTTTAACAACCGGATGGATTCAAAAATCCGCTCCAGGGACTCCACGTCTATCCCGGAATCCGGTTCATCCAACAGTACCAAGCGGGCCTCATTGACAAGAATGGATGCCAGTTCAATTTTCTTGCGCTCTCCGCCGCTTAATGTTTTATCAAGCGCGCGCTTCAAATACTGCTGGGGATTCATACTTAAACTGGCAAGTACATCACGAATATTGTCTTCATTCTTAATTTTAGCGGAAGCCATGAGAAAATCTTTAATTGTAAGCCCTTCATAACGCGCCGGATCCTGCCAGGCCATGGTTATTCCCAGTCGGGCCCGTTCGTCAACCGAACGGTCATTAATATTTTCACCTTGATAAATGATGTCTCCCTGTATTTCCCTGTACCCTTCCAGGCCCATAATTGTGGAGGCCAGAGTAGATTTTCCCGCGCCGTTCGGTCCGCTCACCGCGTGAACATAGCCGTTCCAAAAATCTATGTTTATATTATGCAGGATATGATTATCATTAATCGTAAGAGTTACATTTTTCAACTGAAGTACTTCCATTTTCTTTTCCTTAAAAAGTCATCTGTTTAATAGTATAACACCATTCTATCAGGCAGCAAAATAAAAAAACATGCCGTCTCGCTTTAGGCCCGTGCCCTTTTGAAAAAGAATACCGCTCCTGCCAAAAAGCATAATGCGAAAAAACAGAGGATTATGAGACTCTGCCAGATTACCGTCCAGTCCCACCCTTTTGTAACAAGCGTCCGCAGAGGAATGACAGCATAAGAAATCGGATTCCATTCTGCGATAAATTTAAGCCAACCGGGCATGGCTTCAACCGGAAACATGGCCTTGCTGGTTAACATGAGGGGCATGGTAATAAAGTTCATGAGCGCAAAAAAAGTCTCCATATTCCTGATATTTACCGACAGGGCTATCGAGATGGAAGCCATTATACTGCAGAAGAGCGAGATGAAAATAAGAATAACCATAATCCCGGCCAAACCTGTTTTGAAGGTAACTCCCAACATTAAGGCCGTGAGTAAAACAATGATCACCTGGATGTTACCCTGCACAACAGCGGCCGCTATCTTGCCTAAGGGAATTGCGGTCCGAGAAAGGGGAGTGCTTAACATCTTTTGTAAAATCTCCAACCTCCTGTCCCATACCACGCGCACACCGGCGAACAAACCGGTAAACAGGGTGGTCATGACCATTACACCGGGAGCCATAAAATCCAAATAACTCGGAGCGTCTAAAAACTTTAGGGTGAGGGGATTGGCGGTTAAACCACTCATTAAGTTGCCGATGAGCACCAGCCAGATTATCGGCTGAATAAGAGTGGCCATTATTCTTACCCGCTGTTTTAGATAATGCTTTAAATCTCTTAAACATACATAGAAGATATCGCTTATGAAATAATTAACTTTCATGATCTTATCCTTCTTAACATCCTGCGGGCTTTATGGGCCTGTTCCCTGTTCCCCGCTTCATCACGTAATGAGCGGCCCGTGAAATTTAAAAACACATCGTCAAGCGACGGTGTTTTCAGCATTACCATTTCCAAGGGGATTGAGTTCTTCTGAATGATTTTAAGGATATCCGCCATCATGGATTCCGCATGTAAGGTTACTATTGTTATCTTGGTTTTAGCGGTTTTTATCTGTTTGATATTGGTCAACGTCTTCAAAAGTTTTATAAGCCGCGGTATTTTAGCAACATGCGTAAGCGCTATGTCCAGGGTAATGATATCACCGCCCAACCTGCTTTTTAATTCCTGAGGAGTACCGAGTACCTTAATCACACCATGATCAATAATCGCGATCCTATCACAGAGACTGTCCGCTTCATCCATATAGTGTGTGGTAAGAAAAATTGTGATCCCCTGCTTTTCACGGAGATCGGTAATATACTGCCAGATCTGTCTTCTGGTGTGGATATCCAATCCAAGGGTGGGTTCATCCAAAAAAAGGATCTTAGGCCTGTGAATCAAGCCGCAGGCGATATCCAGGCGTTTACGCATACCCCCGGAATAGGTTTCCACAAGATCCTTGGCCCGCTTTTCCAACTCCACAAGGTTAAGCAGGATTTTTATCCGCTCCCTGGCTGTCTGATTCGGGATATGATAATATTTTGCCTGTAAAAAAAGATTTTCATACCCCGTAAGCCGGTCATCAACCGCCAGATCCTGAGAAACATAACCGAACTGCATCCGAACCGAGCGGGGTGATTTTTTAATTTCATACCCTGAAACAAAAGCCGTACCGGAACTGGGCAGATGAAGCGTGGTTAACATCATAATAGTAGTTGATTTCCCGGCTCCGTTTGGTCCTAAAAACCCGAATATCTCTCCTTGTTTAACAGAAAAACTTATTTTGTTGACCGCTGTGATTTTCCCCGGAAATATTTTGCTCAGGCTTTTAACTTCTATTATGTTTTTCATGACATAGCAGCTCCAGTACGGAATATTCCGCTAAAATTCAACTTTATTCAAGATAGTAATCTCTTGCAACTATTATGCTTGATTCTTTTTTACCCTTACATTATCATTGTTACCGAATCAATTAAGGATCTCTCACTTAAAAGGAGTACCATGAAAATAAACAAGTATTTATTCTTTATTAAGGATAATCTTGAGAATTACGATGATTTACTCCATCGACTAAAAAAGGAAGCGCCTTTTCGCATAAATATTATCAACTACAAAAGTTTTAAAAATACCAGATATAAAAACACGCTTAAACAGTATAATCCATCCAATGTTATTATAGCGCTTGATATAAATCTTTATAAAGATATGCAAAAAGAGCTTCTGGAATATTTGAGAAGTGTTTATCATTGTGTGTTTACCAATATTTTGCTGATTAACACAACGATTGAGTTTAAAACGGATAATGATACTCTTATCGGGAAAAAACATTGCTTTTTTATGTGCAATAAATCCAAACCCGAAAGTAATGTCTATAATCTGATTCTGTATTCAATAAAAATGTATAATGAGGCGGTACTCTCAAACCGTCTTGTGGATTACATTACCCATTCGTTCGACAGTATCGTGAGCTCCGAACTGCTTAAAAAAA
This sequence comes from Spirochaetales bacterium, assembly GCA_016930675.1. GTDB lineage: Bacteria > Spirochaetota > Spirochaetia > SZUA-6 > RPPD01 > JAFGGG01. Next base: position 61,433 of record JAFGGG010000030.1, on the reverse strand, counting down.
AGAAAGAGCAAATCGAACTGCTTAACAAAGAACTTGAAGAAAAGAATAAAACCGATCATCTGACCAGGCTTTTTAATCGCCAGGCAATATTTGAATTTCTAGAAAAAGAAAGCAAACGCACCAAAAGGGACATTTGGCGTATCAGTAATATGTTTATGGAAAATGATACGGTAAAGGTGTCTGCCCTGAAAGGTGAGTATGATACGGAGCCGATCGGAGATCTCTTTGATCATATCGGTATTTTTTCCGTATTGATGATTGATGTGGATCATTTTAAAATGATAAACGACACTCACGGACACCTTATCGGAGATACCGTTTTAAAAGCAATCGGAGATCTCATGCGAAAACCGGGGGTGTTCCGTGAATCGGATATCTTGGGCAGGTTCGGAGGCGAGGAGTTTATCGGCATCCTGCCGGGGACCAACGTGAACAATGCACTGGGTCCGGCAATTCGTTTCACAAAGGCTTTAAGACAGATCGATTTTCGCAATGAGCGCGATGAAATATTTAAAACAACCGTCTCAATCGGCATCTCCGAGTTTCATCCCAAGGATACAAGCAAAGAAGATATTATTCAGCGCGCTGATAAGGCTCTCTACTGGGCCAAAGACCACGGCCGCGATCAGATTGCCATTTATGAAAAGATTTTTAAATAGAGGAAATTGCAAAACTCAAAACATAGTGGATTAGTAAAATTATTATTCTTTATACCATAATCAAATAGCAATTTCCTCTAAAGAACATATGAACGATCATCTCATACAGGCAAAAGAACTTATAAATAAGTCACAGCAGATTACGGTGCTTACCGGTGCGGGCATCTCAACAGAATCGGGTATTTCCGACTTTCGCAGCCCAGGCGGTGTTTGGAGCCGTTATAAGGCTGTTACCTTGCAGGAGTTTACAAGCTCCCTCGAAAAGAGGAAATACTACTGGCAGTATAAAGCGGAAACCATTCCCGCCATGTTGAAAGCAAAGTCCAATAGCGCTCACAAATCTCTGGTACAACTTGACACCCGCGGAAAACTCCTCTGTCTGCTTACCCAGAACATCGACGGCCTGCATGAAAAAAGCGGAATCAGCAGGAAAAAGATTGTTCGCCTGCATGGAACAAACAGTGAAGCCGTATGTCTCTCTTGCGCTGACATTATCCCCATCCAAAAAGTAATGATACGTATCGAGCAGGGCGAAACCGATCCCCACTGTGAGGTCTGCGGCGGTTTATTGAAACCCAACACGATTTCCTTCGGTCAGAGGTTAAGAGAACAAGATCTCATCCGCGCCAGCCGGGCAACGGAGCAGTGTGATCTTTTTATGGCCCTCGGAAGTTCCCTGCAGGTGTATCCGGCCTGCGGCTTTGTGGAACTGGCCACGCAGCTTAATAAACCTCTCATTATTATCAACAGAGATCCCACTCCCTTTGATCATCTGGCTGCTTTCTGTTTTTCCGCTACTTTAGGCCAGATTTTACCTGTTTTATGTGCTTAGCAATTGTACTTATATACTTGAAACACTGTGCCAACTAAGATATAAATAAAACCTCTTGAAAAAAATAAGCCTGTGTTTACTCTTATATCTTAAAATCCTCTCTGTTTGTTCAGCGGAAATTAACACGGACGCATTCTACGGCCCGCTTTGGGGCAGAAGCATCTTTATGCCCTTTTCTCTCTATTACCAAATGCCCGGCATGAAGGCTGCCTGTAACGTACCGGAATGCTTGCAGATCCGTACTGCCTTATTCTGCGGTCAAAGTTTTATTAATTATCTAAAAGAATTTGCCGGTCCCGTCCCGGTATACGAAAGAATTGTAGATTTTGAAACACTTACTTCTGAAAATATCGTTTCGTATACACCCCTTAACGGACTGGAGATAGGAGTAACCCTGCGTATAATCCTGCTCTACGGCGGGTTCCTCGATCCTTTGATCAGCGGATTTCATACTTTTTTGGGTCTTCCCAACAACAATCGTGATATTTTTCCGGAAAACGATGTGTACATCTCAATCCCCAATACGAATAATGTGTACCTGGAACTCGATCACACTGCTCTCGGCTTGGGCGACATTGACATCTGGGCCAAATTCAGTTTATTGCAAACTCAAACCATTGCGTTATCCGGGCTTTTCGCCTTCAAACTGCCAACCGGCAATCCAGAAATACTTCAAGGATCGGGTTATCCTGATATCGGACTCGGATTGCTTTTTGACTGGTATTTATGCGAACTGTTCGCGCTCTACATAAACGCTGGAATTGTTATCCCCTATGACGCACTGGATCCCGCTACCGCATCGAATCCGTTTATCATGATTAACGGCATCATCGGTTTTGAATACGCGGCCTGTTCCTGGCTGAGTTTTGTGGCGCAGTTTGAAATGCGCACCTCACCAATCTATAGCGACTTTGTGGTGCTTCCTGAAACCGATATCGACTTTTTTGTCACTCCCCAGACAAATTTAATGCTGGGCATAGCCATAAAATACGGCAACTGGTCATTTCAGTTTTTTATCAAGGAAGATCTCTTTACGCATAATGCCGCGGATATTTTATTTAATGTTATGGCGACCTGTTATATAGACCTATAATGGGCAGCCGACAGGCATACTATTCCGTATTCTCATGTAAAATATCTATTAAGGATTGCTGGAACTTTTCAGGTTCTTCAACATCACATCTGTGGGCTGATTTTTCAAACCATATGATTTTTTTTACGGGAGCTTGCAGAATATTATAATAGTGCAGGGTCATCTCCCATGGCGTGACATAATCATATTTACCGATAAAAAAATATACCGGGATCTTTAGCTCAGGAACCTGTTCACGAAAATCAATATTCCATAATTCCTTTCGCATATTTCCCCTGACTAAAGCTACTCCTTTTTCCGACAATCCTCTATAATATTTTTCGGGGAAGTAAGGCGAAGTAATCCTCATAGAAATAAGTTCATCAGACGTAATATTATTAAATGTTCCGCCGTATTTTCTGATTAAATCTCTGTCAGCCCAGGTTATGCTGTTTATTCTATTCAAATCGCTATTATTACCTGCTTTTTTTATTTGAGCAATAAGCCATTTTCTTGCTATTTCTTCACTTTCATAATAGGTAACCGCCTGCCCCACTCCGATATAAGCCGTTACTGTTTCAGGATATTTCTGACAATAGAGGGTTCCTAAAATCGCTCCCCATGAGTGTCCTAAAATAAACACTCTTTCCTGATCACATATTGCTTTTAACAGTTTTATAACTTCATATGTGTCCTGAATGTATTGATCGATGGTAATAGTCTCCTTTGGGATATGAGGATCATATGATAATCCGGTTCCTCTTTGGTCCCAATGAACCACCGTATACTCCTTAAGCATTTTGGGAGTTACCGTATTAATATGCGCCCATGGTATCATCGAAATACCGGGCCCTCCTGATAAATATAATAAAATCGGATTTTGTTTGTTCTCGCTTTCTAGCAAAATCCATTGTTTTGTTCCATTAATATTAAACGGTTTGAAAATACTGATTGAGTCCAGGTTTTGTTTTTCAGTTGATCGTGCTTTACTCGTCGGGGAACAAGCGACTAAATAAAAAATTAAAATTATAATAACTATATTCCTCATAAAATCTTCTCATGCTTTCTACCATAAAACATGTAGTGTGTTAATACTAAAGAGATCGATAATAGTGATCCATTGCAAAATAAATTTGAAAACAGACTCATAATAACATATTATATAGATGATCGTATCATTACAAAAACAGTCCGTAAAAAAATAACTGTCCGGATGTATATTGTGCCCAGTGGTTTGGTTTTTGATGAAAGTTATATTAATCACTCATTAGGACCCGGTCATCCCGAATCTCCGGAACGACTGCGGGCCATTCGTAAAATTCTGAATAATAACGGAATTATTAAAGAATTGATCGACATAAATCCAATTTCAGATCGTGATTTTATTACGGAAGCCATTTTACGTATTCATTCAGGATCACATATTAAATCAGTTATAGAGTGCGGACAGATGGCGGAACCTATATTTTTAGCTGTCGGGGGTGTTTTGGCCGCGGTTGATGCTGTTATGACAGACAAGATAAACAACTGTTTCTGTGCCGTACGTCCGCCCGGACACCACGCCCATAATCACGGCCCCCATTGCGACGGCTGGTTTCAGGGAGAAGGTTTCTGCTTTTTTAATAATCTGGCGGTTGCCGCGCGTTATGCCCAAACCATCTATAATTGCGAGCGGGTTCTTATAGTTGATTGGGATTTTCACCACGGCAATGGCACTGAGTGGGCGTTTTACGACGATCCCAGTGTATTTTTCTTTTCCACCCACTCCCTTCATACCTATCCCATGACAGGATTTCCCAACCGTACCGGCGAAGCAAAGGGCAGGGGCTATAATCTGAATGTTCCTCTGCGGCCCGGAGCAGGCGATAAAGAAATCATTACCGCCTGGCAAAGACAGTTATTGCCCGCACTGGAAAAACAAAATTTCAAACCGGATCTCATCCTTATCTCCGCGGGATTTGACTCGCGAAAAGACGACTACTTGGGTAATTTCACAATTAGTGACAAGGGATTCACCCGGCTTACGGAAATCACGCTGCAGCTGGCGGATACTTACTGCCGGGGCCGTGTGATCTCGCTACTGGAAGGCGGCTACAATCCGGCGGGTTTGGCGCGAGCCGTGTATGCTCATTTGAAAAGCATGTATATACACTGTAAAGTGGAAAACATAGTCGCTTAATTTCTGCTTACTAATCCTTGACGCAGTAAAGGATGTATTCTACCATTTCTTAAGAATGAAATTTTTAGATCTTATTGCAAACCGCCAAAGCTGCCGCAGCTATTCTTCCAGGCCCGTGGAACATGAAAAAATAGAGCGCTGTTTGGAAGCGTCCAGACTGGCGCCTTCGGCCTGCAACGCCCAGCCCTGGTATTTTATTGTGCTTGACGATCCCGTTCTGAAAGAAGCAATCGCCAGAGCGACCTTCAGCTCTCTCGTTGGTTTTAATAAATTCACCCTGCAGGCTCCGGTTATGATCGTGATAATAAGCGAACCGCAAAACCTCATTCCCTGTATAGGATCACAACTCAAGGGTATTCCCTACCGGTTAGTGGATATAGGAATCGCGGCCGAACATTTCTGCCTGCAGGCCACGGAAGAGGGTTTGGCAACCTGCCTCATCGGTTGGTTTAACGAACGAAAAATAAGAAATATCCTAAAACTCACTAAGTCAAAAAAGATTGAGCTTGTAATTTCAATGGGTTACGCGGCCCAAAGCGACAAATTGAGGAAAAAGGTACGTAAAAAAATCGATCAGATGAGGCAGTATAATATAAAATCGAAATAGACCGCTACTTGACAGCTTTATCAATAAAATTCATGATTTTTTAAAACAGGAGTTAGCCATAGTTCAAAAAAAGTCATTTTTACTGATTTTTTGTTTTTTCTGCATCTTACTCGCATGCAAAACCGACGGTAAAAGCTGCCAGGAATTTTATTCAGCCGGTGACAATGCAATAATTGTAAAGCACGGAGACTGGGACATAATACATGAAAGCACTTTTTATGTGTGCAACTGCATATGGGGCAAGGGTAACCTGACCGATTATAATCATTTTATCTATAAGGTGAGTAAGAACACAGACTTTCCCGTAGGGTGGAAGTGGGCCTGGCCGCGGGCCAATGCCGATCAGGTAAAAGCGTATCCCAGCATTTCATTCGGACGAAATCCCTGGTCAGACAGATCAACCATCCCGCAGCTCCCCCGGCGCATCGATCAGATCAGGGAGCTTACAGCCACCTATGATATTACACACTGCGTTACAGGCAAATACAATCTTTCCTTTGATTTGTGGATTACAGAAACCGAGGGCAAGACCAATCCCCCGGAAGCCAATATAGTGCGTGAAGTCATGATCTGGCAGGACCATAAAGGACAAGGTACACCCCATAATTGGTTTGTGCGTAAAGTTACCATTGATGGTGAGGTTTATAAATTTTATAAATCCATAGGCATGCCGATGGCCATGGAGTCACAAAAAGATTATAAACGAGACTATTTTGCCTTTTTAAAATAAATTCCGGAGTATAGCGGTAATACAAAAATCCATGAGTTCCTGAGTTTTCTTGTGGATAACAATTATATCGAGCCCACCGAGTATTTAAGGAATGTTGACTTGGGTAATGAAATCTGGTACGGAAAGGGAGAAACAGTCATTAAAAATCTTACTTTAACTGTAAAGTAGAGGATAAGCTTTCGTTACGGCATATGGAAATAATTTTCATACATTATCTTTTATGGATATTGGGATTCCTTTTTTTGTTCAAGATTAATACTCTTGATAACTCACAACAATGCAATAAGCACATACGCTTTTCAATAATAATCCCTGCCAGAAACGAAGAAAAAAATATTAAGCGGCTGCTTGAGACCATTAAAGCGCAAAAAATTCAACCGCATGAGGTAATTGTCGTTGATGATTGCTCGGATGACAAGACCGCGGAAATTGCCGCGCACAACGACGCCAGGGTAATCATCCTAAAAGAACTGCCGTACAAATGGACGGGGAAAAACTGGGCCTGTTATAATGGGGCGCAATCAGCGCAAAACGATCTGTTACTATTTCTTGATGCGGATGTTGAAATCGAACCCGGCGGCTTGGAAAGAATTATCTCCTCCTACAAGAATAATCCGGGAACAGTAACCATACAACCCTTCCATAAAATAAAAAAATTATACGAGCAGTTCTCTCTCTTTCTCAATATTGTGTTAACCGGCGGCTTCGGGGCTTTTACCATATTCGGTAAAAAAATAAAACCCGCCGGTCTTTTTGGTCCCTGTATTTTAATTGACAAAAAAACCTATTTAAACTCATTTACCCGCAAGGAAATAAAAAACAATATCATGGAAAATCTCAAGCTGGGACAGTATTTAATAGAGCGTAACGAAAAAATCAAATACTACTGCGGCAAAAACAGCTTTTCCTTTCGCATGTACCCGGGCGGTTTAAAACATCTTATCCAAGGCTGGAGTAAAGGCTTTTTTTCGGGATCCCGTGCCACATTTTTACCCCTTTTGATAATGATAATCTTGTGGATTTCCGGGAGTGTGGGAGCGGTGAGATTGGGCATTATCCACTCGCTTTCCTTTAACATCTTAACATTTAGTTTATCACTCACCCTCTATTTATTATACTCCGTCCAGATTTACTGGATGGCAAGGAAGGTTGGCAATTTTCATTTTTTAACGGCATTGTTCTATCCGGCGCCGTTATTATTTTTCTTTTTTGTTTATGCAAAATCCTTTTATCATAGTATTATACAAGGAAAGGCCAGCTGGAAAGATCGAAAAATTACAGTAAAGAAATAATATGCGAATATTATATGTATCCACATTCCTGACAATTATTATCGATATTCTCGTCTGGTTAATCATACATTTAGGTATATCCTATCTTACCTATCGCATTCCCGTCACCTTGTTCAAAGAAAAAGCATGGCTGTATAAAGAAAGAAGTTGGGAGAAATCAGGACAAATTTATAAAAAAATATTCAAAATAAAAAACTGGAAAGGATTGTTACCTGACGGAGCCGTCTTTTTTAAAAAAGGATTTCATAAATCAAGAATGAAGAATTCTAGTCTGTCTTATCTCAACACCTTTGTTCGGGAAACTTGCAGAGCGGAATTAACTCATTGGCTTGTTTTTTTTGTTTCACCTGTATTTTTTTTGTGGAATTTCATTTTTGTCGGGATTATCATGATAGTCTACGCACTGGCGGTCAATGTACCCTGTATCTTGACTCAAAGATTTAACAGAATAAGATTAAAGAGGTTTATAAATGAAAAATACTGATATATGTAGTATAGTTATTATGAATGTAAGATAATGAATTGAAACCGGCATTGACAGCAGTATAAAAATCTGCATATCATAAAAAGCATATTAAACGTGAAGGAGTAACATATGAAAAACCGGTCCTGTTTTATAATAATTGCGTGCGTCGTAATCTGTGTTTTCTGCGCGGGCTATTTATTCGCCAGTGAAAAATCTGAGGCCCAGGCCCTGATGAAACAATGCGACGATGGTGTAAAACTGATTGACGTACCGTTGAAAAACTTCGGCGACAGCAATGATCTGGCCAAATTCGAGGAAGGCCTGAATATAATCAAAATGGGAAAAGCCAAAATTGCTCAGGCCAAATATGCCGATGCCAAGGCCAAATTCAACCAGTACCTCGCCATACAAACCGATCTTTACAAGAGTCTTGCTGAAAAATACATCAAGCGTACCCAAGACTTAATCGACGAGATATCCGTTGAACTGGCAGAGTTTGTCAGCGATTCCTATGTACTGGAAGCATTTACCAAAGCAAATCACTACCTGGATTCCGCCAGAACCCAGGTAAAACAAAAGAAATATTCAGAAGCCGTGGCAAACTGCAAAAGAGCAAAAAAATTCTTATTTGATATTTATGAAAAGATGCTATCCGAGCTGCCGGACAAATATAAAAAGGACAGTGCTGATATAAAGAACGAGATTTTTCAATCATAAGGAAAGCGCATTTTGGTAAAAATATCCTCATTAGTTTTTATAGTAATATGTATCAGTTTTTCTCTTCTTAACGCAGAAGTGGATAAAAGCCTGAGTGCTGTTGAATTGAACACTCTCGGCTATCAATTATACGAACAAAAAAAATATGTTGAATCGCTTGATTACTTCCGTGCTTCGTTTGAAAAAGATCCCGATTATGTTTACCCTCACTATAATTATGCTTGTGTTCTATCCTTGTTATGCGCGCAGGACGAAAAAAAATGGTCTGATTATGAATGGGATATTACCAAACATCTGCTCATCAGTATGCGGTTGAGAGCTAACTACCGGACAAAATACTTCACTGACCCGGATTTGAAGTGGTATCGGGAAAAAATGGATGAGCACCAGACAGATCCTTATGCGGAGGGACCGACTCTTAACGATTTCAAACCCGATAGTAACAGTACCTCCATACGTGAAATACTTATAGAGGAAGAATCCTGGGAAACGGGAAACTCATATGTTCCGTATTTTAGCATTGCTTCGATACGCTTTAATGCAAACGGAAGAGTCACTATCAATTGGCGAGCCGGCTCTGAAAAAGGCACGTATGAGATATTCGGGAATATTGTTTATATTGAGTTCAATAAACCCGCAGAGATTGAGACCTTAACCATAAAAAGCTTCTACCTGATAGTTATTGATGGTTATATCAGAGCGTTTTTATCCTATCCAAGTGAATTTGATCAGTTCGATCCGGGCAGCTCGGATGTGGATTACGGTGCCTAAAGTCTACGTATCATTCTGCTTAAGATGTCCATTAGATGCAGAAAAATCAATCGAAACCAATATAGATTTCAACGTCGGCTTTTTTATCGGTTAGATCGTATACTTCAAAATCTGTTTTATAGCATCTTTTAATATCTGACTGCCATATTTTTTCCCAGGTATTGGTAACTTTTTCCACATTATCTTTACCTTTACCTGTGAATAAAGCATATCTACCCGCCATTATATTTACCGATACCATTCCTTTAGGAACAGTAGCAAAACACGATACTTCAAAACCGATAATAAACGTAAAGGGCTTTGTATAATCCCCTACATAATCAGTATAAACACCCATTATATTAGTAGGATTAACTTTATTTGGTATTTTTTCCTGAATGTTATTATTAATAAAATAATGCCAAAAGGCCGGCTGATCTATGCTGCTTTTTCCATTTTCATTGGTGGTTTTTAAACTTATCCCTACAATTTTCATCTCTGGTTTGTGAACTTCTTTATAATTCATATAATCTCCTTAAGAATTTCTTAATTCATTATATAAATTATAAATGACAACATATTGTCAGGTTTAAGCAGTTATTTTACTTAGCCTTCGGGATTATTAATATAAAAAACTCTTAGCTGCAACTCGAAACTTTTGCCCAGTCTCTTACTGCGCCCTTGTCCGCGCTGGTGGCAAACATACCGTAAAGTTTAAGCGCGTTGGAGACCGTACGGTCTCTTTTCGGTTTAAAGCCGCCTGTTTTCTGTATTTCAGTCTTACGCGCTCCAAGCGTTGCGGCCGGTACATCAAGCTCTATTTTTCTATTCGGTATGTCTATTTCAATCTCATCGCCGTCTTCAACCAGACCGATCAGACCGCCCGCTGCGGCCTCCGGTGATATATGACCGATACTAAGCCCCGCAGTACCGCCTGAAAACCTGCCGTCGGTCAATAAAGCGCATACTTTACCCAGTTTTTTGGATTTCAAATACGTAGTAGGATAGAGCATCTCCTGCATACCCGGTCCGCCCGCAGGGCCTTCGTATCTTATCACTACTATCTGTCCTGCCTGTATTTTATTGGCCAGGATTGCCTCCACCGCCTGTTCCTGAGAATCGAACACAATAGCCTTGCCTTTAAACTTATAAATCGACTCATCTACACCCGCTGTTTTAACAATGGAGCCGTTTAAGGCGATATTCCCGTAAAGCACAGCCAAACCGCCTTCTTTATTGTAGGCATGCTCAACATCGCGGATACAACCGTTTACTCTATCCACATCCGCTTCGCCATATGTGGTATCTTGAGACATGCCCTCGGTCGTCCTTTTACCGCTGGGAGCGGCTAATGCCATTGTTTTGGCTTCAGTTGTAAGTTCAGGATAACCGCCGTTGATATCATGCTCTTTTATGGATTGATAGATTGTGGTTCCGGAGGCGGTAATTGCCTCTCGATTTATAAGCCCCGCCTTATCCAGTTCACCAAGAATAGCGAAAATGCCGCCGGCTCTGTTCACGTCTTCCACATGATAGTGGGAGGAAGGGGCTACCTTACAAATATTAGGAACCTTGCGGGAAAGCGCGTCAATATTTTTCATGCTAAAATCCACCTCCGCTTCCTGCGCGACCGCCAGCAGATGGAGTACGGTATTTGTCGATCCGCCCATGGCAATATCCAGACTCATGGCGTTTTCAAAAGCCTGTTTCGTGGCGATGGAACGCGGTAAAACCTTATCGTTTCCCTGCTCATAATATTCCTTGGCCATAGCAACTATACGCTTGGCCGCTTTTTGATAGAGGTTCCTCCTTAAAACATGCGTTGCCAGCAAGGTGCCGTTAAAGGGCAGACCCATGCCCAGAGCCTCCGTAAGACAGTTCATGGAGTTGGCGGTAAACATGCCGCTGCAGCTACCGCAGGTGGGGCAGCCCACCTTTTCTATTTTCAGAAGCTCCTCATCCGAAACACCGTCATCACCCTCCATCAACATCACATCGATCAGATCATATTTTTTACCCATGTAAATACCGGCTTCCATGGGTCCGCCCGAGACAAAGATAGAGGGGATATTCAAGCGCATGGCCGCCATGAGCATGCCGGGGATTATTTTATCGCAGTTGGGAATGCAGATCATGGCATCGGCCACATGTGCCTGCACCATGTACTCCACACTGTCGGCGATCAGATCCCTGGAAGGCAGCGAGTAAAGCATACCGGTATGCCCCATGGCGATACCGTCGTCGATAGCAATCGTATCGAACTCAACTCCCACTCCGCCGGCCTGATCCACATACTCCTTGACCATTTTACCGATCTCACGCAAATGCACGTGCCCCGGAACAAACTGAGTAAAAGAGTTGACAATGGCAATAATGGGTTTACCGAAATCTTCATCCTTTAATCCGTTAGCCCGCCATAAAGAACGCGCGCCGGACCTGGTTCTTCCTTCCGTGGTAATTTTGCTTCTGAATTTATTCATGACTCCGCCTCCATTGTATATTTACTGGGTAGTTCTATTTGTATAAAACATATTTGCGTTATTGTAAATGCGAAGAGGATATTTTTTATTTAAACGATCTGGTTATTTCTCTAAAAAGTTCTCATCGGCCAGGGTTTTCCAAAAAAAATACTCCACACCGTATATATACGCTTCTTTGGCGTTTATATTAATTGCGTAAAAACTCTTTTTAAAGCTGAACATGCCGCCGCTTACCCCTTCGGGTAGTACATAGAAAAGGGTAGAAAAATTCACCTTTTCGAACTGGATGGTCTGTACTTTATCCCATGAAATAAGCCTTTTTTTAACCTGGCAGCCCTGTTTGCTGAACTTTAATTTTCCGTTTTTCAGTTCGATAACGGGGTCCGCGGACAACCATTCTTTTATTTTTTTTCTTCTCTCTGAACGCGAATTATAAAGATTGGTCAATAATTCCATATTGTCCGTCTCTTTGAGCATACGCAATGAGGTGTATATGGTATTGCCTTGATAGTCCTGTAGATACAAGCCAAACGCTTCCAGCGTTTTTAGCTTTTTCTTTTCCGAGGGCGCGTGTTTCGCGTTCTTGGACATCTCATCCCACAAATTTATCATTACATCATAAATCTCTTTTACCTGTTTATTATCGATCAAATCCAGATTGACATATGAATAAGAGCCCCCGCTGTAAAAAAAATGAGCCATGTCCAAACCTTCGCGCTGAACCATGGACACCACCCGAATGTCCGAAAAGGGGACTTCCTCACCCTCTTTCATGAATATTTTGCCGTCTTTTATCTCCAAGCCTTGATTTGTTTTCATGTATTTCTCCTTCATTATTTAAATTATTGTTTTTCAATTTTTAGAGTAAGATTTTTTGTATCTCTCATGGTCAGCTCCAGACCCTGGTTTCCGTCTCCCACCCAGCTGAAAACACTGAGTTTTTTGCCGTGCTCCTCTATGCTTACAATGCGCATGAAATAATACGCTCCCACCCGTAAATAATTTTTAGTCTTTGTTTCATAGTCTATAACACTATTCCCCTTTTCATACTCACTTACGCTAAACCGGAATATTCGAACATCCTCAATTGCATGAATTATGGGAGGCAGACTCTTCACATCCACTGCTGCACGCCAGCCGCCCGACTGTCCCGCGATAGTTACCGGATATAAATGCTTGCCTGTCTCTTTAAAATCTTTCAATTCACTTATTTCAATAATACCGTCATTGTTTGTATCCTGACAGGAAAATACACATGTCACTAACGCTTCATTCCCGCCGCCGTAAATCGTAAGTTTGTATTCACTTACCGGGCCGTCGCTGAAACCGTGTGCCGTTAACAACAGAAAATTCCCAAACAATAAAATAACTTTTATAACGTTTTTCATAACATACTCCTTTTTATATAAAAAATTCCCAAGCTCAATACTATTTAACGCCTCTCTATCTTTAAGGTCAGATTTTCAGAGTTAAGCTCAACCATTTCCAACCCCCTCTCTTCGTCACCGATCCAACTTATAACTCTTATGTGCTCCTCATTATTGCCAATCTTTACAATCCGCGTAAAAAAATATTTTCCGACGGCAAGGTCGTGTCCCGTACCTGTTTCATAGTTGATAATATATTTTCCCCTGTTATACTCATTAATATCAAAATGAAATACATCTATATTTTTCAATCCATTTATGATCTCCGGCATGTTCTTCATATCAACCTCGGAGCGCCAGCCCTCGGTATGTTCTTTATCCAAATCCCAAAACAAGTGAGGACCGGATTCGTTAAAATCAATCAACTCATCAATCTCAATAATGCCGTCGTCATTCGAATCCTCACATGTAAATTCACAATGTACTACCGCTTTATTTTCAGAACTATCATAAACGGTCAATTGATATTTTAAAAACCGATTATCGGAACAGCAGAACAATGCAAAAATCAGATTAATAAAAATTATTAAACTACACGGACTATTTTTTTTCATAATTTTATCCTTTATAGATGGTACCCCCGGCGGCCTACTTTTTCATGAGTAAATAGTCATGATCTTTATAGTAATTTATTCCTATACCCATCACGGCATACCGCGATTTCAGAGGAGCTTTTGATCCCTTGCCTTTTTTACGGCCTCCACCCTGTTGCCCACCTCCAGTTTGCGAAAGATATTGCTGATATGATTGGCGACCGTGCGCTCATGTATTCCCAAAGCATAGGCAATTTCTTTATTCGGTTTTCCCTCACTCATATGCCTTAATATTTCTTTTTCTCTGTTAGAGAGGTTATAACGGTTATCCGGATTCTTTATCTCACGAATGATGTTCAGCACCTTCCTGGTAACTGCCGGCGTGATAAAGGCCTGTCCCCTGTGTACTTCCGAAATAGCTTTAATCAGTATCTCAGGATCGTTTACTTCTTTTTTTAAAAGATAACCTGCGGCGCCCGCTTTAATAGCCGCATAGAGATGCTCTTCATCCGGATCTATGGTAAAAACAATTACTTTGGTATGTTTTGTAGTGCGGACAACCTCCGCCGTGGCCTGGATTCCGCTTAAACCGCCCTGAAGTCTGATGTCCATCAATATGATATCCGGCCGTAGTTCCTTGATCTTTAAAAGGCCCGCCTCCGCGCTCTTTGCCTCACCCAAAAGCAGGATATCACTCCTCTTTTTTAATACGGAGATGATCGCTTCGCTCCACATCCATTCGTCTTCGATAATAAACACACGGATTTTATCTTTCATACCACGCTCTTAGCTGACACTTTTTCCTTTCTCTATTGTATGCTGAAATAATTTTTTTCGCATGAGCAATTATTCATGCACACTATAGTAAATAATACTCAATCCTCATAGACAGGAATACTCAGCGTAAGCCTGCACCCGGCGCCCGGAGCAGCTTCTATTTTCAAGCGGCCCTTTACTTCCTCGGCTCTGATATGGAGACTGTGAATTCCTGAATAACTTGTAAGTAAATCATCGGTCAAGATAAATCCCTTACCGTTTTCCGCAATTGAAAGCGAAACAGAACTTTCGGCTTGTTTTTCCAGCTTTATTACTCCCTGTTTTACTCCGGAATGCTTCCAGGCATTCAACATACTTTCACCTATAAATTGCAAAAGACTCTGCTTCAGCTTGATGGGAAGAAATAGGTTCCCGACTTCAGATTCAAAACTCCACGAAAAACGGGTAATTTCGGAAAAAAGAGAGATCTCGTCTCTTATCAAAGCCATAAGCTCAAAAGAAGTATTTTCTATGTGGTGTTCGGATTTAAGTGATATGAAAAAACGCATGGTTTCTGTTTGTAAATAATAGAGCCATTTCCACAAGCGCAGCAAATCCTCTTGATCTTCGGAATGCTTTTTAAAAAGTCGTTTGAGCAGTGGATTATAGAGCAGCACTATAGCATTAATCTTTGATTTAATATTATCATGTAAATCAAGCGCCAGTTTCATTTTTTGTTCCATCACGGCAGCTTTCCGTGTTTCCGCGATGCGCTCCCGTGACAACTGTCTTATTTTATCCAATAAATAGCGAAAGTACCCGATTATCACCCCGGCAACTATATAGGCTGAAGCAGCCCCCAGACGCATATCCATATTGGAAACACTGAATGACAGCATATCTATACCCTCTGCTGAGGGTTCTTTGATCAAACTCACAAGGATAAGCATGATGGTGGAAAACCAGGCCCCCTTTATTTTCAAAAATATGGTAAAAAGTATAATCGTCGTAAGGGTATATCCGAAATACGAATTGCGCCAGCCCGCACCTATGAGCATTAAACCGACGCTTATAAACAGATCGATAAATATTAAGACAGGTATTTTGGAAAGCACCTTGTTTATCTTTTTATAAAAAATAAAAAGCAGTCCGTTATAGATGAATAACGGATAGGCTGCATTTTTAAATGCCAGATACATCCAATCGGGAATATTCTCACGCACATCAACCACAAAATAAATAACAATAATTAAAAAAAAACGAAAAAGCACGGTAGCGCGGAATTCTCGTTCGGTGGGATTTGAGTCAGTAATGTTCCCTTTTAAAAGAGTGATAAGTTTGTTCAAAACATATAATTTCTTTTTCATTCTAATAATTTTTAAATTGCAGCTTTTTGGATTCAAAGATCCGTGTCGATTTATTCAACTATTGTAACACAAGATTTTCCTTTACTTCCAGTTTAAAAAATAAATTCATACTTCAATTATTGTTACAAATGGATACATATTTGATATGATTTTTCAATATAAGGGGAGAGAAAAAGATGAAAAAACAACAGGGCCATAAAGATCCAAAATTTAAAAACAGCGTGCACCGCGTAACAAAAGAAAAGGGCATCGAACTTGAAAAGATCATTAAAGATTTCCGGACCCAGAATCCCGGAGAATTGAGAACGAAAATACTGCATCACCTTGAAGATCAGGTGGAAGCTATGGCTCCACCGGTCTGGATCGTAATCGAAACACCTACGGCAGACGGACAATTTATACATGAAAGCCTTTTTCATTTCTCATCCCCCATGTTTATGGCCCGTGCAATGGACTTCCACGAGCATGACAACCTGTTGATCGACAAAGCCACTTCCACGGTACGGCTCGGGTCGGACGGTACGGCTGAGTGTCTTAACGGGGCTGCTGAAGATTTTGATAAAGAAGAGAAAATTAAGATAACCGATTCCAATCTTCCTCTGGTGGACAGTTATTTCACAGACGGCGAGGTTGTGTTCGCTTTTTTTCAATGGATCGAGACAGCTCCCGCATCCGTGGCCGATTTCAGAAAACTTATGAAAGCCGCCGACCACGCGTATCACGGTGAGATCGACGCCTATGACACGAACGAATATCGTAAATCCGGACAAATAAGCGGAAATAAAAGCCAAACCGCGATCCAAGAAAAAACCTCTGTTCAGCTTGCTTATAAAGAAGGCGTGAATGGTATATTCCTGTCCGATGCGCAAAGAACAGCTGAATACCCTACCGGTGGGCCAAAAAAGGAACCAAGACTTATATGGCATTCAGATGAAAAACTTACCCGATGTAGTGAGGAAGGAGGAAGCCCCGTAATCGTCGGAGGTAAAATATTTACCGCCTGCAGAGACTATAACGCGTATGTTTGTGCTTCTGATATGAACGGAAAACTCCTCTGGAAGACGAAATTAGGTGATGCAAATGAACGCCCTTATGGTAGCGCCTGTATTGACAGGGGCATACTCTTTTTGCCCACGAATTTCGGTGTCCACGCGCTGGACACTGAAAATGGCGACATGCTCTGGCTCTCAAAAACCAACGGTATATATCGCTCATCTCCTCTTGTCGCTGACGGCTGCTGTTTTATCGGAAGTAAAGGCTATCTGAACGCGATCGATATTGAATCCGGAAAAAAACGTTGGCGTTTCAAAGTACTGCCGAAGGGTGAAGTGTGTACACCCGCTTACAAAGAAGGTATTCTCTATTTCCGTGTACATACTGATAATGAATCATACCTTTACGCGCTGGATGCGCAAAACGGAAAAAACGTAATTTGGAAAATACCGGCAGCAGCTTCGGGCTATGCCGGCCCCCTTATCGTCGATGATCTTGTGGTTTTTGCGGCGCCAGACAATAATCTGGCGGCGGCGGATATCTCCAATGGTAAAATCTTATGGACCTATAATGTAAAAGCCAATATGGATAACCCGCTCGCGGCTGGTAATAATATAATAGTGATCAAAGATACTCCCGATCATCAAGAAACACCGAACGAGCGCTCATGGATCCACGGAATCAATCAAAAAAACGGAAAGGTATTGTGGAAATACTCTCCGAAAAACTCCAATTACATCGGCAACGGCGGACCGGTTATCGCGGATGGCGTGATCTATCTGCAAAGCGGCGACGGTCTTATGGCATGGAAATAACCGTGGGTATGAATTGAAGCTGCTAATAATTTTCTAAGTACATCCGTTTATATACATCTTAATTACTTTCTTTAATTCCGCATCATAATTAATGTACCAGTACCAAAACCCGCCGGCTACAGCCACAATCAACTTCTCTCTCCAATCTTCAAAACCGCTGTTCATATGAACGAAATTGCAATGTATATAGCGTCTGTCATTATAAATTATACCCACGAACTGCACCCGATAGCTGCTTACGTTTTTTAATATTTTTCTGATTTCAGCTCGAAAGTATACGGTTAACTTTTTATCAGATTCAGAATCTTTTAAAAACGTAAAGATCACATCCAATGCCTCTTGTATTTCAGCATCAGTGGGAACCCATAACTCATATTTCCCGCCAAAATATTGTTCATTCGCTAAAATCACTCTGTTTGCTTCAGTTATAAAATTCGTTTCATCGGCGATATGATGCGTTCTGCATGAGAATAGTGCGACTATTGTAAATAAAGAGAATATAAGATATCTGTATCTCATCAATTTTGTAATCCTTGCCTAAATACAATAATTCTGACTTTTTATTTTATCTTATTATCGGAAAAAAAGTGTATTTTTTTTTACATACTACCTATAAAAATCCCATTGACACTCAATGTATTTATATGTAAGTTGATACAATAAACCAACCAACTAAGAGGTTATATGCATTATCCTCCGGAAATGAGCAGTAATACCAGCCGTCTCCTAAAAGCCTTATGGATTAATCCCATGCTGAGCCGGATAGATCTGGCCAAACAACTTGATCTTAATAAATCAACCGTCACAAAAAGCATGGCCGAGCTTATTACCTCACATCTTGTTATCGAAGTGGAGCAGGGAGAGGCCGGGCCCACCGGAGGCAGAAAACCCGTTCACCTGAGAGTAAATGAAAATTACGGCCATATTCTGGGCTGTGAAATCCATCAGGAATCCTGCCGCGGCGTGGGAATAAATCTGAACGGCGATGTTCTATATGAAATTGTAATTCAGGAAAAGACCGAGCAGTCAAATATAACCAAATCATTATCAAAACTTGTGGTGCACGCGCAGCAAAAAGAAAAAGATCTGGGAATCCGTCTTTTAGGAATTTCCTGCGGCATAGGGGGGATAATAAATCCCTTTCGGGGTGTGATCTACGAATCCATACCCCTTAAGATTACCCAACCCTTCAATCTAAAAAAGGAACTGGAATCGGATATCCATCTGCCGGTATTAATAGACAACGACGCCAACTGCTGCTGCTGGGGTGAAATCGTCCGGCATAAAAGCAAGGAGTTGAAAGATTTTCTTTTCCTCTTAGCCGAGTGGCGCTTAGGTATCAACTCTATTGACGGATATCAGGGCACGGCCGTGGGCCTGGGGTTGGCGCTGAATAATACGGTATACTACGGCAGGGATTTTTCCGCGGGAGAGTTCCGCAGTGTGTTCTGGAAACAGGGAAACAAAAGTCAATTTGCGCTTGCCAATGACGACATAAAATTAATTCCTGACAAACCTGAAATTTATAAGCGGTTTGCCGCGGAACTGGCACATAATATTGCTTTTATTGTAAATGTTTTGAATTTAAAACATGTTTTTTTAGGAGGCTTTCTCAAGTCAGGTTCGGTTGATCTCTGTACGTTATTTAAAGAAGCCATCATAGCCAACAGTGCTTATCCTGAATTAGTTGATTGTGAAATTCTCTTTTCATCAATGGGAGATAACGCTGTGGCCTATGGCGCAGCTTGCCATTTTCTGATAAAAATGTTTATTAAAGAAAATTCTCAGGTTGTTGATGGTAACAGTTACGAACAGATACCGTTTTATACCGGAGATAGTATTGCAAGGAGGAGCAGATGAAATTCGGCTATTTTGATGACCAAAAAAAGGAATATGTTATAACAACCGCCGAAACACCCTGGCCCTGGATTAATTACCTGGGCACTACGGATTTTTTTTCATTAATATCCAATACCGCGGGCGGGTATTCTTTTTATAGAGACGCCTTATACAGAAGAATTACGCGCTATCGTTACAATAATGTACCCATGGACGCGGGCGG
Source organism: Spirochaetales bacterium (assembly GCA_016930675.1). Lineage (GTDB taxonomy): Bacteria > Spirochaetota > Spirochaetia > SZUA-6 > RPPD01 > JAFGGG01. Next base: position 41,696 of record JAFGGG010000030.1, on the reverse strand, counting down.
TAAATACTTTTATATAAACGACAACGGAACCGTGTGGTCTCCGGGTTGGAAGCCGGTAAAAACCCCGTTAGATAAATATGAGTGCCGTCATGGTCTCGGCTACACCTGTATCACAGGACAGAAGAACAATATAGAAGCCGAAGTGCTTTATTTTGTTCCTTTGGATTTTAACGGCGAAGTACAGAAAATTAGAATTACCAATGAAGGTACTGAAAAGAAAACCATAAAACTGTTCAGCTTCCTTGAATTTTGTTTATGGAACGCTCAGGAGGACAGGAGCAACTTTCAAAGGAACTTTTCTACCGGCGAAGTCGAAGTTAAGGACAACACGATTTATCATAAGACCGAATACAGGGAAAGACGCAATCACTATGCTTTTTATTTTACAAATCGGAAGATGGATGGCTTTGACACGGATAGAGAGAGCTTTTTTGGTTTATATAACGGTTTCGCGGAACCGGATGTCGTGCTTTCAGGTAAATCCGGGAATTCCGTGGCCGACGGCTGGTCGCCTATTGCTTCCCACATGTTTGAACTGGAACTGGCTGCCGGTAAATCCGAAGAAATCGTTTTTATATTGGGATACGTGGAAAATGAGAAAGAAAACAAGTGGGAACAACCCAAGATCATCAATAAAGAGCCGGCTTTAAACATGATCAGCCAATATAATTCGATAGAAAAGGTAAAAAAAGGGATAACGGCTCTCAAAGATTATTGGGATGAACTGCTCTCCCGGTTTAATGTACAACACGCTGACGACAAATTGGCGAGGATGGTTAATGTATGGAATCAGTATCAGTGTATGGTTACCTATAATATAGGTCGTGCCGCATCATTCTTTGAATCGGGGATAGGACGCGGATTGGGTTTCAGAGATACCAATCAGGATCTGCTGGGATTTGTCCATCAAATCCCGGAAAGAGCCAAGGAAAGGATTCTGGATGTGGCCGCCACCCAGTTTAAAGACGGGGGTTGTTATCACCAGTACCAACCGCTGACAAAACGCGGCAATAACGATATAGGCAGTAACTTCAACGACGATCCGTTATGGCTTATCGCCTCTGTTTCCGCCTATATAAAAGAAACGGGGGATTGGGATATCCTTAAAATTCAAGTACCCTATGATAATAATGAAAACGACACGGGTACACTCTTCGAACATCTTACCAACTCTTTTAATCATGTACTCAATAACCTGGGCCCCCACAAGCTGCCTTTGATCGGCAGAGCGGACTGGAACGACTGTCTTAACCTCAACTGCTTTTCAGAAAATCCCAATGACTCTTTCCAGACCAGCACAAATAAGGACGGTAAGGTAGCCGAATCCGTGTTTATCGCGGGCCTGTTCGTGTTTTACGGCAAAGAATACGCGGAAATAGCAAAAAGAACGGGGAACACCGCGGAAGCCCAAAGAGCCCTCTCCGCCATCGAGCTCATGGAACAAACCGTCAAAACACGAGGTTGGGACGGAGAGTGGTACATCAGGGCATATGATGATTACGGCAACAAAGTCGGAAGTAAGGAAAATGAAGAAGGTAAAATCTTTATCGAATCACAGGGTATCTGTTCCATGGCGGCAATCGGCATGCGGGAGCAGTATCCCGAAAAAGCTTTGGACTCGGTTCATAAGCATTTATCCACAAAATACGGAATTGTGCTGCATCAGCCCGCGTATACAAAATATTATCTGCACCTGGGTGAGATCTCCAGTTACCCGGAAGGATATAAGGAGAATGCCGGTATTTTTTGTCACAACAATCCCTGGATAATGATCGGAGAAACTATGATCGGCCGGGGAGACCGGGCTTTTGAATATTATAAAAAAATAACTCCTTCCTATCTACAGGAAGAGAGTGACCTTCACCGCACGGAACCTTATGTATACTCCCAGATGGTAGCAGGAAAAGACGCCAAAAGACACGGTGAGGCAAAAAACAGCTGGCTTACGGGAACCGCGGCCTGGAATTTTGTGGCCATCGCACAGTATATCCTTGGCATACAACCGGAATATGACGGAATACGAATTGATCCCTGTATCCCAAAGCAGTGGAAGGAATATAAAGTAACACGGCATTTTAGAGGAGATTGGTTTGAAATTACAATTAAAAATCCTAACGCTAAAAATAAAGGTGTGACAAGTATTACCCTTGACGGCAAAAAACTTGAATCACCGCTTATTCCCTATACAGGAGACGGCAAGACACATCTCGTGGAGGTTATGCTATGAAATTCGGATATTTCGATCATGAAAAAAAAGAATATGTAATTACCACACCGAAAACACCTGTTAAATGGATTAACTATATCGGAACCCTGAAATTCGGAGGTTTTATCGATCATAACGGAGGCGGCGTTATTTGCAAACAGGACCCGGCGGAAAACAGGATCGTCAAGTATATACCTCAACTTCCGGCGTCGGATATGAACGGAGAAACCTGCTACATCCGCTATAAAGAAAATAATGAGTACCACAGTTTTTCTCCTTATTACACCCCGACTTTGGACAAGTATGATTTTTATGAGTGCCGGGTTGGTCTCGGGTATTCGCTTTTTACCTCCGAGTTCTACGGAATCAGAACCGAAATAACCGTGTTTGTTCCGCTTAAAAGCACTCAGGTGATCAGAAAAATAAAAATCAAGAATACCTCACAAAAATCCAGAGAAATTGACGTGATTCCTGTTGTTGAATACACTCATTTCCAGGCCATGAAGCAGTTTAACAACGCGGACTGGGTACCTCAAACCCAGCTCAGCAGACTTGTCAATAGTAAAAACGGCTCAAAAATTCTCAAACAGTGCGCTTTTATGAATTTAGGGCGCGCGGAAAATTTCTTTACCTCCAACTTTCCTATCTCTTCATTTGAAAGCGACCGGGCCCGCTTCTTGGGCAACCAGGGTTACGGCAGTTGGGCGGTACCGGGGGCTTTGCAGCAGAAAGAATTAGGCAACACCGAAGTCAACCGGGGAGACAATATCGGAGCCTTGATGCATCATTTGGGCATACTCAATCCGGGTGACGAGAAAACCATCATCACCCAATTGGGACAGGTAACAAGTATAGAAAAGGCGATTCACCTTATTGAAAAATATAAAGATGAAGCGCAGGTCGATCAAGCTTTTAACGTATTACAGAATTTCTGGAAAAACTATCTGGATACAATTCAGGTACAAACTCCCGATGAAAATATGAATGCCATGATCAATGTTCATAACGCCCGCCAGTGTTATATTACCAAAAACTGGTCCCGTTACCTGTCTCTCTACCAATTAGGCTTAGGCGCCCGCGGTATGGGATTCAGGGACAGTTCCCAGGACGTAATGGGAATATTGGCCGGTGCTCCGGAAGAAGCTGAAGCCCTTATTGTAAAACTCCTGCGGGTTCAGAAAAGAAACGGGTCCGCCATGCACCAGTTCAATCCGCTTTCCATGATTGCCAATGAAGGAGACTCCCGGGAAGAGGAGGACAGACCCAATTACTACGGGGATGATCACCTTTGGATTATTTTTGCGGTCTGCGCCTATGTAAAAGAAACCGGTGATTTCGAGTTTTTAAACCGGGAAATACCGTTTTATGAAAAGGATAAAAATGAAAAACCGCTGGAAAGCGCGTCTGTACTTGAGCATCTGAAGCGGGGCATTCAGTTTACTCATAACAATGTAGGAAAACACGGTCTTCCCCTTTTAGGATTTGCGGATTGGAATGATACGGTAAATCTTTGGACCGGAGCGGAAAGTGTTTTCGTCGCCCATCAGTACGGTTATGCTCTAAAAGAGCTAATGGAAATCGTAAGCTATCTTGGGGATGACGAAACCTTTGCTTTGTATAAAACGTATTATTCTGAAATGAAAATGCTGGTAAACCAGTATGCATGGGACGGTGAATGGTTTACCCGCTATTTCGATTTTGACGGAACACCCATAGGTTCTCATAAAAATGAAAAGGGCAAGATTTTTACAAATGCTCAATCCTGGGCTGTTATAAGCGGGTTTGCCCAAGGAGAAAAAGCGCAGCAGGCCCTGGATAGTGTAAGAAAACATCTGAACACAAAAAACGGTATAAAGCTTTCCTGGCCCGGTTATAATAAATATTCCAAAAGTATCGGGGGGATTTCCACGTACCTTCCGGGCACCAAAGAAAACGGAGGCATATTTCTGCATACCAATCCCTGGGTCATGATCGCAGAGACGATTTTGGGACGAGGAGATTATGCGTTCGAATATTATAATCAAATTAATCCGGCGGCAAAAAACGACATTATCGACGAATACGAAGTAGAACCCTACTGCTACGCTCAAAATATCTTAGGCGACGAGCATCCCCAATTCGGACTGGGAAGAAACAGCTGGCTTTCCGGGACCGCCTCCTGGTGTTTTCAGGCGGCTACCAAGTTTATCTTAGGGATAAGACCGGAATGCGACGGACTGAAAATTGATCCCTGTATACCTAAAAACTGGAAAGGATTTTCCATAAAGCGTAAATTCCGGGGAGCTTTCTACAATATCGAAGTGAAAAATCCGCAGGGAATAAACAAGGGTGTTGAAAAGCTCTTACTCGACGGTAAGGAAGTACCAGCACAAATCCTACCCGTCCCGGAGGCCGGAAAATCGTATACAGTCGAAGTAATTATGGGCATTAAGTAAGTTTAATATGGTCAACAGTTCGTTTTAAAAATAAATAAACAAACTTCATACCAAAGTATGAGCTATAATTTCTATAAAATCACATCCAGTGTGCTATAATTAACACTGGAAGGAAGGGAATACTATGAGAAATAAAATCACAACATGCTTATTTTGTATATTACTGGGTGTATGCTCATCAGCAACACTCTCGGCAAACGGATGGGAATTCTTTGAGAGTATGGAAAAGGGATTCTCTCTTCAATACCCGTCGGATTGGGAAATGGATGAATACGGAGATGAGCTGCGATTGTTTTCATCCAGTGAATTTGCCGATACCTACCAAGACGGGGTTATGTTCGGTGTATATACCTATATAATTGAAGAAGAGGTTACGCCTGAGCAGGCTCTTCGCGAATGGCTGGATGTGGAGGATGAATTTCAGCTTGAACCGTTTTCGGAAAGTGAATTAGCCGGTGAAGTATGGTGGTATACAAAGTCGCATAACAAAAAGCGAGATATAGCGGCGGAATTTTATGTGTGCACCAGAGGTGAAACGCTTTATATTATTGCTTTTGGCTATACTCCGGCACAGGACGGCCCGGAGTTTTTCCCTGCAATAAACGGAATATTGGACTCTTTTCAGTTTATCAGCTATGAGGACGGCGCAACAGGTGAATTTAAATATTATGAAAATGAAGAGTGGGGATTATCCTTTTCATATCCGGGGTATTGGGAAATTGAGGAGTATGACACTAATGTCATAGTATCATCGGATCTTGATATTTTTGACGATGAGAAAGAAGGCGCCGCGATTGCCGTTTATAGAGACGCGCCCGATGGTATCGGCCTCGATGAAATGCCCCAGACAACGGAAGAGTTATGGGCCATGCTTAAAGAGTCGGAAACCGAATTTAAAGAGTTGTATAAGACCTACAAAGAATGGCATGGCATTAAATGGCTTTATGTTGAGTTTGTCGACACTAACGATAATATTGAGGCGCACTTTTATATGCTGTTGCATGAAGAAACAGTTTATATGGCGGGAGCCATCTTTAATCCGCCGCAGGCTCAAGAAAAATACGGTGAAATCGTAGATGAGATTATGAGCAGTATCTACTTTTCAGAATTTGAGGATTACTAAGGCACGGCCATCAAAAAAATACCATTACTTTAACGTCATTTGAGGCTGTCAAATAAATCTCTCACAGAGTTCACGGAGGATAAAGATAATCAAATAAATAGATGAAATTGCAAAACTCAATATGAATATTTATTTCTCCGTGATCTCCGCGTGCTCCTTGAGAGATATTTTATTTTTCCGACAGTCCCATTTTAAAATTTAAAAAATATTTTCATTTATATGGTTCGCCTCTCTTAATAAGTTTTTTTGCTAAAAAATTAGCAAAAAAACTTGACATCATGCTGTGTCCTCTTTATGATACGCGCGTATAAGGAGAAAAAATGAAAAGGCAATTATTTCTACTACTTTGTTTAATCGCTGTACTAACATTCAGTTCGTCCTGTAAATCCGATGCATCCGGATCCCAGGATGTAAAAGGCATAGCGACCTGTACTGATGCGGAGGCTCTTGCCAGGGAACGGCCGTCCTCGGTTCCGGAAGCAGCGTGGGCTCGCAGTATGGGAATGGCGTGTGAAGAAGCGGGTAAGCCCTATACCTGGCATGTGGTCGACGATCCGGTCTGGGCCGGGGCACCGCTCGGAGGTATCGGTGCAGGATCGATAGGAAGATCATATAGAGGGGATTTCTCAAGGTGGCATTTGGATATCGGCTCCCATACCTACAAACCCATTCCTGCCTGTCAGTTTTCTCTGTATACGGACGACGGCAGTACCAAACAGGCGCACGTTCTTTCACCATATAAACCGGCGGACCTCTCCGCATGGAACTGGGACATGCGCGCACAAGCCGGTACGTATTACGCCCTCTACCCCAAATCCTGGTATGTATATCACTGGGACGAACTTCCGCTTGAGTTGGTACAAAAGCAATTTTCTCCCGTGATACCGGGAAATTACAAGGAAACCAGTTATCCGGTTGCTGTTTTCGAATGGGAGATAAAAAATCCTTCGGCGCAGGAAGTAACCACCAGCGTGATGTTTTCCTGGCAGAATCTGATAGGTTTTGAGTGGAATAAACATATAACCGGCGGTAATTATAATGAACATGTTGCAGTGGTGGAACAGGGTCAGGGAACTACTTATTACCAAGGCATAGTCTTAACCAAGAAAAAAGATACGCTTCCAAACGAACGGGACGGTTCCTTTGCCATAATGACAAAACAGGAAAAGGATACTACTATTTCCTACAGAACCCGGTTTGACGCTAAAAAGGATAAAGACCTGTGGAATGATTTTGCGGATGACGGTGTACTGGCAAATATAAATAACAATAAACCGTCGGCACCCGGAGAACAGATCGGCGCCGCGCTGGTGGTAACCATGACTCTTAAGCCCAATGAATCAAAAAAAATCGCCTTTACTCTTGCCTGGGATTTTCCGGTTATGGAATTTAAATCCGGTACCCAATGGTATAAGCGCTACACACGCTTTTACGGAACAAGCGGAAAGGCTGCAGACAAGATAGCGATAGATGCTTTGAAGCAGTATCCTGAATGGGAACAGTCTATCGATAACTGGCAGGCTCCTATACTTAACGATTCCGAGCGTCCGGAATGGTTTAAGTGCGCTTTATTTAACGAACTATACTTTCTTGCTGACGGCGGTTCGGCATGGGAGAACGGCCAGGTGACGCATGGTCCGTCTGAGAAAGGCACAGGACATTTTTGTTATCTGGAAACATACGACTATCCTTTTTACAACACCTTCGATGTTCATTTTTACGCATCATTTGCCCTCGCTATGCTGTGGCCTGAAATCGAAAAAAGCATAATAAGAGATTTTGCGGACACCGTACAGTCCGAGGATAAAACATTGTTTACAGTTGAATCCACCAAAGAACACGCTATCCGAAAAAAACCGGGCGCCATACCCCACGATCTCGGATCACCGGTTGAAGATCCCTGGCTGCGCCCCAATGCCTATAACTGGCGGGATATTAATATATGGAAAGACCTAAACAGCAAATTCGTTTTACAGGTCTATAGAGATTACAGCTTCATGCAGGACCGAACCATTGTCGCATACTGCTGGCCCGCTGTAATAGCATCACTTGAATATCTTCATAACTTCGACAGCAATGGCAACCATCTCCCCGACCATGCCGGTCTTCCCGATCAAACCTACGACAACTGGACCATGACAGGTGACAGCGCCTATACGGGAGGGCTCTGGATCGCGGCTTTGGAAGCGGCGATTGAAATGGGACGGCTTATGAATGACACCGCTCACGTTAAACTGTACACCGGGTGGCTTGAAACAAGCAGGAAGGCTTTGGAAGAAAGCCTGTGGAACGGAACATACTATAATTTTGACAGCAGCAACAGTATTTACCATAACAGTATTATGGCCGATCAGCTGGCGGGACAATGGTATGCCGACGCTACGGGACTTGATCCCATAACCGATATCGCGCATATAGATACCGCGCTGCGTACTATTTATGAATACAATGTACTGAAATTCAAAAACGGATTCATGGGTGCGGTTAACGGTATGCGTCCCGACGGTGAAGTGGACACCTCCTGCGAGCAGTCACAGGAAGTATGGACAGGAACAACATACGCGCTGGCCGCGTTAATGCTTCACAGAGGAATGCAGGAACAGGCATGGAGAACCGCCTGGGGAGTATACAATGTTGTGTATAATCGTGGGTATTGGTTCAGAACACCTGAAAGTTATATTCAGAACGGAGATTACAGAGCAGCAATCTATATGCGGCCCTTAAGCATCTGGGCCATGGAACATGCTTTTAAAAGCAGATAAAATCCTGATTGCCTAAAAAGCGCCGCCTCCAGCGGCGGCTTTTTCTTCTACTTAAGGTTATTATTGATAAAACGTGCTATAGTATGTTATAAGAAATTAATATGAAAGGTGCCTATATGAAATATTATGTGAACAAATTAATAGTACTCATGATTGTGCTTTGTTTTACAGCGTTCGGTCTTTTTGCAGGTGAATCCACGGCATATACGCATGAGGAACTCGGCTTTTCACTTTCCTTTCCCACGGATTGGGAGATTGAAGAAATCGAATTGGGAGCAATCATCTCGTCCATACCTGATTTTTTCAATTTCGAAGAAGACGGCGCAGGAATTGCCCTGTTTATCACACCGATCGAAAATATGAGTATTGAGGAAATGCCGCAATCCAATAAAGATGTTTGGGAAGCACTTAAAAACAATGATGATTCAATCGAGGAAAAATCCGTAAAAAATATAGAGTGGTTTGGCAAAGAGTGGCTGGTAGCGGAATTTTACGAACAGACCGACAACTGTCATTGTGTATTTTATTTTCTGCTAGACGGCGATTTGGTATATCTGGTAGGATGCATTTACCATCCTCCCGAATCCTTGAACTCCTACGAACATATTGTTGAAGAAATAATTAAAAGCATTCGCTATTCCAACATAGAAGAGAAATAGCATAGCGGGATATTTTATAAAGCTCACGGATGAACACATAAAAAAACGGATCTGAATAAATCAATCCGTGAAAATCCGTGAGCAAACATTATTAGAACTCTCATGTTTTCAAATATCAACTTCCGGAATTTAAGACATTTTTAGCATACTTATAAGCGTTCAAATAATTATCAATCAGATTATGCCAATCAAAGTGTGATGATCTTTTTTCAACGGCATTTCTCAAAGCGATGCGTTCTCTGCGGGTTTGGGTACAGATTGAGTAAAGACAGGAGCTGAGTTCTGCAACCGCTTCCTTATAAGTTTTTCCGCGCCGCTTAATCACCCAGATTCCATCCGCCTCATGATTCTTTATACTCCTCTGCACATAATCCCCGAAACCGGATAGATCTGAAGTAATGGTAGGAATTCCGTTAGCAACACACTCCATGGGAGTATAGCCCCACGGCTCATAAAAGCTGGGAAAGATCCCCAGATGACAGCCCCGTACAAACTGACCGTAATCCATACTTAAAAGCGGATTAACCGCGGAAATAAAATCAGGATGGTAGACAATCTTAACTCTGTCGTCGATTTTATTCACTAACTGAGCGGACCGTAAAAAACTAAGGATCTCGTCGTTCGTGTCATCCTGTAGATTATGAGTCACCACAATGGGTAGTCTCTCGGTTTTCCAGGAGTGGAGAGTGCGGCGCAACCGCAGCTTCCAATAATCATCAACAAAATCATTAAGCGGCGGGAGTTTTTGTTCTAAACCTTCAGTCACGGCATAAAACAGACGTTTATCGATTTCTCCGAGAATGGAATTACAGGTATTGCGGATTTCCTCGGTTAAAATCTGAGAATGAAGTACAACCGGATTGATGGTATGATAAGGGCGTTTGCTGATAAAAAACATCACGACCGTAACCGGAAGAGAACTTTTTTTAAGGCGCTGGTTTAACAGATGTAAGGCCTCAAGCGTAAGATCAAATCCTTTGTTGCGGTATTCGAATCGTCCGGCTATAAAAAAGTACAGCGTGTTCTCCAAATCAAAACTGTAACTGGGGAAAAAATGCCCTACCACAAACTGATGGATCATCTGTTTGTACTGCTGATGCAAATTCTGAAATTCATGAAGAGCAACGAACCGTTCAATATTCAATCCGTTCGGCAGGATGAAATCCGGCTTTCTGTCCAGAAATTGCATGCATTCGGGAGTTGTAACCTGGCTTACTGTAGTAAAGCAGTGACATGCTTTACTGGCTGCTCTTTCTATCTGGACCTGGGCCTTAATATTATATTTCTCCGCTTCACTCTGCCACTTGATATTGGGAATTTTAACATAAAAATCCTGATCATGAGGCGCGATGTAGCGCCCGAGCAGAGTAGCATGGGTAGTAAAAACCATAGCGATAGGAAGAGGTTCTTGACGAAGCTCTGGAATACAAACAGCAGTCAACCATTCATGAAAGTGAGCTGTAATGCTTTTTTTCGGATCAATATTTTTACATACGGTTTGAAAAAAAAATTTTAGCACAAATCCGAAAGTGATTGCCTGTTCCAGAAGCTCTCCCCCGCGGGAACAGTCAATACCGTGCTTCTGCCACATTGCTTCCTTTATTTCCGCTAATTGATGAAGAAGTGTCTCCGGATTAATCAGTACCACCTGAGGTCTTCCGGTAACCAACCATCGTCCGAAGCGTATATCAAATCCGCGTTTTTTTAAGGCCGCAACAGTATTGAAAAACGGGCTCGCCGGTTCCTTTGTTTCCTCAAACTCTCCTCCAATTGTATAGGGAAAATACGGTCCTACCAAACAGTAGTCATCCTGCCAGTGTTCAATGACAGCCGGTATTTTGGAGCGAATAACCGTATAAATTCCGCCTATTTGGTTGCAGACTTCCCAGGCAACTTCAATTAAGATAGGTTTCGCTGAATGTACTTTACTTTTACTCCCGGCAGCGGTTTTAGTCTTTTTTTCTTTGGTTTTCTGTTTAGTCGGAATGCTCTTTTTATTCATACTCTTTCAATCATCACTTCATGAGCCACAAATATCTGTATTCTTATTATTTATTCTTTACTAAGCGAGTTCCGTTTTCCAAGTTATAACAGGAAAAAACCTCCGCGTTTTCAATTATCTCTAATTCATATGGCGAAAGTATTTTACACTTTAATTCAATACCATGGATAAGCACATGATCCTCTTCAATTTTATATGTACCGGTTTCCGCTCCAAATCCTTGACAAAAATTAAGAATATAAATACATGTCGTGTCGTTTTTAAAATCTATATATTGGGTATGGTAAGGATCGTCAATCAAATCATATCTGCCTGAAAGCTTCATCTTCGGTTCTTCCGTTTCGGTAATCGTTATTTCTTCTTTTTGTAAAAATCCGCCGAAAACCCAGCCTTCTTTCTCCTGCCAACGTATTTTACTCCATTTCCCTTTTGTATTATCTATGGTTTCTATTTGTTCTTCTTCATAAAGCAGCATAACCTTTTCAGCATAGGGTATGGCGCCAATCACCTCTCCGTCAAGACTTGCCTGATTTCTGATGCGCAAACCTGCTGTCGCGTTAACCCAGCGCGGTTGAGCTTTGCCCGTATAGACAATTGCCTCTTCTTCTTTGGGGCTCTCTTCACTGCCGGGGCATGCCATTAGAAATAGAACAAAAGTCAGCATGACGAGATACTTCAGGTTTTGCATACATCTCTCCGTGTTATAGTCTTTGGTATATTACCCTTACATTGTGACTAATTACTCGCTGAAGTTCAAGTAGAATAAATTTAAAATTGCCTGCCAAAGTATACATATAAGAGCACTTCTCATTTTGCTCGATTATATATTTCTTGGTTTATAATAATGCGACCAATCCAAGACGTATTAAAATGTACAAAATGAGAAGTGCTATCAATAAATTTCTTTTGCCCTTTTTTTAAAAACTCTCTATATTAGTTAGTATGAACAGACCACTCCCAAAAACCAAACCACTAACCAGCGCGAAAGCAAAGCAGGTAAAAACAAAAGTGTCCCAGCTTATCGGCAATATAAAATCGGTTATTTATATTGACACGGTTAAGCTTGAATATTTATTAGCAGCCAAAATAGCAGGCGGCCATGTACTGCTTGCCGATTCGCACGGTGTAGGAAAAACCTCATTGGCAAGAGCTCTGGCCGGCTCTATTAACTGGAAGGCAAAACAACAGACGAAAACCACAATTAAGGTAGAACCCTTCAACAGAATTCAATGTACTGTTGACCTCCTCCCACAAGATATCTTGGGGTACAACAGACCTGACAGTTCCGGTAATGCTTTTATTTTCATGCAGGGTCCGATTTTTGCTCATTTTGTACTCTGTGATGAAATAAATTTACTTACCCCAAAAACACAGGGGAGTTTTTTCCAAGCAATGGAGGAGAACACAATAACGATCGAGGGTAAAACCTTTTTTCTACCCGATCCTTTTTTCATTATCGCGACCATGAATTTAAAGGGCGCGCATTTGTTCCCGCTGCCCGCTCCCCAACTTGACAGGTTTATGCTGCAATTATCGATCGGTTTCCCCGGGGCGGCTGATGAGGCCGAAATAATCAAGCAGCATGGAAGACTCGACGGCTGGAAATATTTTTCGCCGGTGATAGACTCGGATGAGCTGCTTGAATGGCAGTCTTTGGTTGACAACATTGAAATTCATCCTGATATTGTTGATTATATTGTTGCCTGCGTTAAAAAAACCCGAGTGCATCCCGAGATTATAATGGGCGCAAGTCCTCGTACCGGAGTAAAAGTGTCACGCCTGGCACGAGCGTTGGCGTTGATTCGCGGGGAAACCTTTGTCACAATGGATTACATTCAGGAGATACTTATCCACGCCATAGCGCATCGATTGGTTATGAAAGATCCTGTTCAACCCTCGGCAAAGGTGCTTGCGGATATTATAAAAACAGTTCCGGTAGATGCCTTCCGCAAGCATTTTTTAAAGAAGCCATAGGCTGATATGCTTAAAAAGAATATATTTTATCAAATAGCAAAACGATTTCTCTACTTCTATCCGTTTACCATAGCCGGCACGGTTTTATTAATATGCGCCGTAATCCTGCTTAGTGACGCCTTCATAAATCTAAATCCTTACAGTTTCGTACTGGCCGTATCCGCTTTCATACTCCTCTTATTAACGGCTTTACTCTCCCGGATCCAGGCCGAAAACTGCAGACAACTACCTTGTGAATGGGACAGCACACTGCCGCTTTATGCGGGAGCGGAGGATCAACGACAGGTTGTTTACTGTGAAGGATTAAGAACAATGCCCTTTTTCCGTCTCCATTTTCGCTTAAAAGGACGTTTTTACGTGGCGGCCAAGGAATCATTTTTATATTACAGGGAGTTCTCCTCAAGCCAGCCGGAAAAACTTGAGTTCTTACTTTACTTCCCTCTTTGTGGTTCACTACAGGCTGCGGGATACCTGCTTATCAAGGACATCCTGGGGCTTTCTCAGGCTCGTTTTACCAAGGCAATGCCAAGAACGATTTATGTCCGGCCGCCGCTCATCCAGTGGGAAGCAGACACCCCCTTATTAACTATGGACGGGCTGGAAGATACCATCCGGAAAAAGGATACCAGCGAAGAGCGCTATTACCAGCGCGAATATATGGCGGGAGATAAGCTGCGCGATATAAATTGGAAGGCGTCGGAGCGGTTTGCCGCTTTAATAACCAAAGTTTCCCACATTACGCAAGAAAAAACCCGCTTGCTGACAATCTTTTTAAGGAACTACCGCACGCAAACAAGAGAATCCATCGAGTCCTTGGTACACCTCAATGTTATAAAAGGATGGCTGCTCTCGTTTGTGAAAGCCGTAAAACAAGCATATCCTGATTATAATTTTGAAATTATAACCGGTCAGGATAAGATAACCATTGAAACTGAAGAAGATATAGAACGTTTAAGCATATCTCTCAGTACTCTTGCCTATGATCATTCCAACAACCATATGCCCGTTACACATCCGGGAGAGGTTTTTATTTTTTCAACTCCATATGATGTTCAGCTGCCCCGACTTGTTTCGGATTTACGTGAATCACAAGTGCAGATTTTCAGAACCGTAGCAGGATCTCCCGCACAAACAAGCGCAAAACATGCGGCCGCTATGCGTTTTTCATTGTTGCGACCGCTCCCGCATGTGTCGCTGCCCGGTTTTTGGATTTTAAATAGGGAGAAACAACTTAGAACAGTTGCTCTGCGCAGAACAGACTCTTTGAGTGTATATGAAAAACAGCTGTCCGTGAAATTATTATGAAAAAAGAAGTTAAGCTCACATCATTATTTTTTGCCCGTTTATTAGTATTTTTTGCGGTTATCATCTTACCCTTATTTCATCCCGCGATTGTGGTCCCTTATGATCTAGTGGGCTGGATTTTTTGGTTTATTATAGTTCCCGGAGAGATGTTCTTGGCATTTTTTCTAGCGCCTCCCCGCATAACGTTCAGAGGCTGGATTTTAGCTGCCGTTACATTCAGCGGATTGTTTTCTGTATTTCTAACGGGAATAAGCATTTCAGCCTTACTTTACACAGCAGGAGGATTACTCGCTTTTTTCTCCACTGTTTTACTTTTTAAAACAAAAGGCAGGGCAAGATTATTTGCCATACCCGAGCTTTTTTATTTGGCTGTCATTTATTTCAGACTGCTCAGCTTTTCCCGCGCATCGGAGGAGATTGCGGAACGCAGTCACGGTTTTACCCAGATCATTATGATTGTAGCGGTCTGCGCGTTTTGTTTACACGCGCTTATCATATACTTGACTGCTTTTTCGGAGCAGCAGACCAAAAAAAGACACAGAGAGCTGGGAATCTTTATCGGAATAAGTGTAATCCTTGTATCGGTAATTGTATCCTTCCTGCCGTCCGACTTTATTACTCACAGTATAGTCCTGAATGAGTTGGGTGAGGAGCCGGAACCAAAGCCGCTCGGTGAACAAGAAGATTCGGGGGAAAACGGAGGTGTACCCAGAAACAGCGGACAGCAAAGAGGCGGCAACAGGCTGGAAGGCGTGCCCAAAGATCGATGGCACACTTTAAGTAAAAAGAATAACAAACAGTACGCCACCATGCTGGTAATCACCAAAGCAGATCCCCTCTATGCCGCAGGGATGTATTTAAGCAGGTTTGATCCGTATAGAGGCTTTGTTACCACAGAGGATCCATCGTCGGAAGACAGCGAGCTTAACAGTTTAAAATACAAACATTTGCTTCAGACATGGGAATGGCCCATACAGGACAGAAATAAAGAAATTCGAAAAGAGTTTGCAGTACGCTCTTTTTCTATCAGGCCTGAACGCTATACAGCCTACATGCCCCTCTACATAGAACCAACCGCGCTCACCCAAGACTCACAGCCGTTCCGTTACAGTTCATACTCGGTTTCCGGTTTAAACCAGGCTCCTCCTGCAGTGCTTCTAGAGCTGCCGGAATTTACGGAGGATCAAAAACTGCAGCTCGCGCCTTATCTGGCTCTGGACATAGAAGAGCCGCTCAAGCAGAATCTTGAACGGCTCATAGAAGATATCAGGCAAAGAAACGTAGGTCCGTATGTCAAGGTAATGCTGCTGTTACAAACTTTCAGTATTTACCGTTATGAAACAGGATTCACAGACGACAATTCGGTAGCGGCAATTAAAGCGTTCCTTTTTGATACCATGAGCGGTGACTGCTCGGAGTTTTCCAATGCTTTTACTCTCCTGGCCAGACTGCTCGGTATTCCTGCGCGTGTTGTTACCGGATATTTGGTAACCAAAAAATTACAAACCCCCGCTCACAGACAGGGAGTAATCATCTTAAAAAAACAGCTCGCTATTTTAAATGATTTTTCGGTCAATGATATTTACCTGGTAACAACGTCGCACAGACACTCATGGGCCCAGATTTTTTTGCCGGTCTACGGCTGGATAGATATCGAAACCACGCAATACGCCATTCCTCCTCCTATGGGTCAGGACCCGAACGACTGGCGCGTAGTAATTCCCTATGATGAAGGCGGACAGCAGCAGCAGGATGCATCCCGGGGGGATCCTCTTTTCATCCTGTTTCGCGTATTTATCATTATCTGCGCGGTTTTTATGATTATATTGATAAGCATTTATATTTACCGCTTTTATTTAATCGTCTATTATAGCATCCGCAGCAGAAAAAGGGATTCCCGCGGTCTGCACGCGCTTTATATACTACTACTTATGCGGCTGGCTTTCAGAGGCTACACGCTTAAAAAGCCTCACCAGACAATTAAAGACTATGCCGATCACTATCCCGAGATAAAAGAATTTGCCCGTGCGTACACAACGCTTCGCTACCGCCAAAATCTTGAACAAAAACCGGCGCAAGAGCTCTGGCTGGAAGTCGAACAGGCTTACCGAATCATCATTCAGCACATTAAGCAACAAAGCGCGGGGAGTACTTTAAAAAGCTGGTTCAGTTTGCGAGGTCTGTTTTATAGATGGTAAGAAAAAGACGCAATAAAATCTTTTTATATGCAATCATCGTCTTATACGCTTTTGCTTTCAGTTTGAGTTGTGAGCAGCAGGCCGATTGGATTATGTTTCGCAACAACCAGGGACAGGGCAACACGCCCAACAACCTTACTCCGCCTCTGGCCGTACGCTGGAAAATACAGATCCAGGCAAACGAGGAAAGGGCCACCTCCTTTAATTCACCGCTTCTAAAAGACGATACCATTTATTTCGGAGCGGTAGACGGGAATTTCTATGCCTTCGATCTTGCTACCGGTTATATGCGCTGGATTTTTAAAACTAATGGAGAAATAAACTCAACACCGTATGTGGATGACGAAGCCGTATACTTCGGCTCCAATGACGGCAAGGTGTATGCCGTAGCTTTGGAAGACGGAAAGCAAGAATGGTCTTTTGACGCGGGTTCCAAGGTATTATCCACTGTTACCAGATATGAAGATTATATCGTTTTTTGCAGTGAGGGGGGTTCTTCTTTTTTCCTCAACGCAGAAGGGATTCTCCAATTCTCCATGCCCAATCCGGTCTGGACCTATTACAGCTTTCAGGTCGACGATGATGTGATGTACTTTGCGCCAGGGCCGATCGAAAGCCCTCACAGCTTTGGAGCGTTTGATATAAAAAATAGAATCCATTTATGGGTGATTGAAAACGAGAGTCATGATCCCATGTGGTTTTCTTTTCCCGCTGTTTCCGATGATAAACTTTACTACGCGATCTGCACCTATGGTTTTTACGAGTTAACCTATAATTACTATGCCCTTGACAGACTTACAGGACAGCCTGTTTGGGAAATAATAAAGAAGTCGGTTTTAGAAAAAAACACGGAACTTTACGCGTTCGATGTTTTTTACCGCAACATTGAACTGCTTGATTATATGGCGCCAGCGGTGTGGAATAATCTGGTTATTTACACCAGCGGCGATACTTTGGTAAGGGCGTTTCATGCGGATACAGGTGAAACAGCCTGGCAAACTAAATTGCAGCAACCTACGAGCAGCGCGCCCCTGGTAGCAGGAGACAGGGTATATTTCGGTATACTCGGCGATGAGCAGGGCAGTTCACCGCGTCTGATCTGTCTTTCTGCAGCTAACGGAAGCGTTATGTGGGAGATGGAGACCCAGGGGGCGATTTTAAGCGCTCCGATCAGCGCGGGGAAGTGGCTGGTATTCGGTACGGACGCTTATTATTTTTACGTGCTTGAGGAGGTCTTCTAGAGAAGAAAAACATTTATTTATTATACCGCCGCCATGAGTCGCGGCTGCCTAAAATTTAGGAAAAGGAGAAAAAAAGTGAAAATTTCCTTTGATCGTGATTTCATCCTTAATCTTAACCAATCGCTGACCAAAGAGTACCTGCTTACGAACGGGAACGGAGCATATGCTTCAAGTTCCATCCTCGACTGTCATACCCGTAAGTATCACGGGCTTTTGGCAGTTCCATTGGAAAACCTGAACGCCACGTATCTGCTGCTTTCCAAATTGGATTGCGCCCTTGTGCTTGATAAAAAAGAGCATAGGCTTTCCACAAATAAATTCCCCGGAGTTTTTTCTCCCACCGGGCATCAGTATATTACCGATTTTGATATGGAATATCTTCCGGTTACCACGTATAAACTGGGAGATCTTGTGCTTACAAAGACAATTGCCATGCCGCGCTTGGGGCCGACCGTTCTCATCCGCTATGATCTTATCAACTCCAAAAAACCGGTACTCTTAAAATTATTTCCTTTTATTGCATATCGAAAAATCCATGAACTTACCCTTGAAAATACCGATATCAGACCTCGTACCTATTTTGAAGAGAACGGATTTAAAATCGATCCCTATTCCAAACTGCCGCCTCTCTATATTCAGACATCAAAGCACTCGGTATTTTACCCCTCACCCAGTTGGTGGAAAAATTTTGAATACGTTGAGGAAAAAAATCGTGGTTATGATTTTAAAGAGGACCTGTTTACCCCCGGTGTTTTTGAAGCAAAGTTGAAAAAAGGCGAGCATATCATAATTCGCGCTTCAACTGCAAAACAGTCATCACCGATTTCCTCGGAGTGGTCTCATGAACGTGAGCGTATTAATAAAGTCTACTCCACCTTCGTAAAAGACCAGGAACCGCTTGCTACCTTAAAAGTCCACGCTGAACATTACCTTTCTAAGAAGCAAAACGGGATTATTGCAGGTTTTCATTGGTTCGGAGAATGGGGCCGTGATACCATGTTGTCATTGCCGGGGATCACACTCTGCCGTAATGATAGAAACACTGCTTTGGCAATTCTAAAAAAGTATGTGAGTTATATACAGAACGGACTCCTGCCTAATGTCATATCCTCCGGGGAAGATCATGCCTACAATTCTATTGATACATCGCTGCTTTTTTACCGGGCCGTGCAAAAATATATTGAATATACCGGAGACAAGAAGCAGGTGAACGACCATCTGCTCAAACCGATGCTTGATATTGTCACATGTTTGATCCGCAATGAAACAGGGATCTCAAAAATTGAACAAAACGGACTCCTCTATGCAGGCACACCGAAAACCCAACTCACATGGATGGATGCCTTTGCCGACGGTGGACCCGTAACACCCCGCCACGGCGCGGCAGTGGAAATAAATGCGCTCTGGTATAATGCTCTCAGCTTTCTGCTTAATGATTTTTCAAATGAATTATCGCCGACTCATAAGCAGCTTATCCGGGAGGCTCAGCTAAAATTTGAAGGTCACTTTGAAAAGCTGTTTTGGAATCAGGACATGCGGTGCCTGATAGATGTGTACAGAAACGAACATGACGTGGAAGCCCACATTCGTCCCAATCAACTTTTTGCCATCGGATTACCTTTCACCTGCATAGGCAAAGAAAAAGCCGCCGACATTATAACTACCATAAAGCGGCATCTGGTTACTCCCTATGGTTTGCGTACCCTTTCCCCTCAAAATCCTCTTTATAAAGCGGATTACTCAGGGGATCAGAACAAACGCGACGCGGCTTATCATCAGGGCATGGTCTGGCCGTGGTTGATCGGCATTTTCTATGATGCATGTCTCAAAACATCAGGTAAAAAGCAAGAGCTGGATTCTTATTTCCTCTCCACCTTTCAGGAACTCTGGAGCTCCCATCTGCATGAACGCGGCCTTTTTCATATTTCGGAGATCTTTACTCCCAATCCGGCTTTTCAAGCAAAAGGCTGTATTGCCCAAGCATGGAGTATGGCCGAAATAATCCGCGTGTTGGATTGTATTAAAAACAGGTAAGGAAAAAACTTGCTTTATTTATATGGGATAAATATACTTCATTGTATAAGTATATCTGCTCTCTTAGGGACTCCACTCATAGTGATTTATAAAAAGAGGAGGTTTCATTTATGAAAGTATTGATGTTCGGCTGGGAGTTTCCTCCCTTTATAAGCGGCGGTCTGGGCATGGCCTGCTACGGAATCACCAGAGGATTAATAAACAATGATGTCGACATCCGGCTTGTTCTTCCCACCAAGCGCGGTATTTACAGTGAAAGCCAGATCGAAATAGTGGCTGCCGACGAGGTTGAACTTAGTGAACATTACAGATCGCTTTTAGAATCCACCTATTCATTTAAAACAGGCAAGGAACTGCTTGAACATACTATCTCTCCCTATTACACACAATCGAGCGCCGTAGAATTTTTTAATAAATATCAGCACCTCATGACTCAGCAGGAGGGTGCACACGGTAATTCGGTCATGGCCTTCAGCGGAAATTACGGAAAGGATTTGATGAATGAAGTATTTCGTTACAGCGTTATCGGTGAGTATCTGGGATCTTTAAAAGATTTTGATATTATCCACGCGCACGATTGGGTTTCCATTCTGGCCGGAGTCGCGGCCAAAAGAATAAGCGGGAAACCGCTGATTCTTCATATCCATGCCACGGAATATGACCGCAGCGGCGAGAATATAAATCAGAATGTTTCCAATATTGAAAAATTCGGGATGGAACACGCTGATAAAATTGTGGCTGTGAGCTACTATACGAAAAATACGATTGTTTCCCACTACGGCATTGATCCTCACAAAATAGTTGTGGTGCACAACGCGGTTGAAAAACAGAAACAGATAGAACGTTTCGGTATCAAAAAAAACCTACTGGACAAATATGTCCTGTTTTTGGGACGCGTTACCATGCAAAAGGGTCCGGATTATTTTATTGAAGCCGCCAACCTGGTGCTTAAAAAACTGAAAAACGTGCGCTTTATTATGGCGGGCAGCGGTGACATGATGCCCAAACTTATTTCACGGGCAGCAAGTTTAAAAATAACCGATAAATTTCATTTCACCGGGTTTTTAAACCGCGTCGAAGTGGAAAAGATGTATGCCATGAGTGATCTCTATGTTATGCCCTCGGTTTCCGAGCCCTTTGGCATCACAGCTTTTGAAGCACTCCTCTATGATGTACCCATCATCCTTTCCAAGCAGTCCGGAGTTTCGGAAGTACTCAAGGACGCCATTAAAGTCGACTTCTGGGATGTGGAAAAGCTTGCCTCCGTTATAATTAATTTCCTGCAAGATCAAAAACTGGCGAAAGAGATTGTAGATAAATGTAAAAATGAATTAAAAAATATTCACTGGAACAACGCGGGAAACAAGTTAAAGAATCTTTATCATGCAATCTCTTTTTCCCATAACTGAAAAGGAATCCGACAAATGATTTCAATCTGCTTTTACTTTCAAGTTCATCAGCCGTTCCGCTTAAAAAGAGATTATTCCTTCTTTGATATCGGGGTAAATCATTTTTACGAGGATGAAGACTCAAACCGTGCTATTTTAAATAAAGTAAGTGAAAAGTGTTATATCCCCATGAACCGGCTTCTGCTTGAGCTTATTAATAAATATAACGACAGGTTCAAAGTTGCTTTTTCTTTAAGCGGAATCGCCATCGACCAGTTTCAAAAGTACAATCCCGAAGTATTAACGCTGTTTAAAGAACTGGCGGATACCGGTTGTGTTGAATTTATCAATGAAACCTATTACCACTCATTAGCGTTTTTATTCTCCAAATCCAATTTTAAAAGGCAAATTCTAAAACATAAACAGCTTATGAAAGAGTTGTTCAAGCAAAATCCAAAGACATTTAGAAACACGGAACTTATCTACAATAATGAGTTAGCGCACTTTATTGAGGCTATGGGGTATACAACAATATTAGCAGAAGGCGCGGATCATATTTTAGGCTGGCGCAGCCCCAATTTTTTATATCAACCCTCTGGTTGTTATAAACTAAATTTGCTGTTAAAGAATTACAAGCTCTCCGACGATATTGCGTTTCGCTTTTCCAACCGCGGCTGGGAAGAATTCCCCCTCACCGCAGAAAAGTATGCTTCATGGCTTTACAGCGTGGCGGGTAACGGAGAGATCATCAATCTGTTTATGGATTACGAAACATTCGGCGAGCATCAATGGCAGGATACAGGCATTTTTGATTTTTTTAAGCAGCTGCCTGAAGAAATCTTTAAACATCCGGATTTTCAATTTATAAATCCCGGGCAGGCTCATGAATACTATACACCGGTTGCCCAAATCGATGTACCCTATTTTGTATCGTGGGCGGATATTGAGCGAGATCTTACGGCCTGGTTGGGAAATCCTTTACAAAACTCAAGCATCGAAGCGGTTTATGCATTGGAAAAAAAAGTAATGAATACGGGCGACCAAGATCTTATTGATGTCTGGCATAAACTGCTTACTTCAGATCATTTTTATTATATGTGCACAAAATGGTTTTCCGACGGTGACGTACACAAATACTTCAATCCGTACGAAACACCTTATGATGCCTATATCGTATACATGAATGTACTCAATGATTTACATGAAACTATACTTCAAAGACAAAAGGCAAAAAAGAAACAATCGAGGAAAAAAGCATGAATCAAAACAGAATGCTGTTCGAAGTATCCTGGGAAGTGTGTAATAAAGTCGGGGGCATCTATACTGTAATAAAAAGTAAAATCAAAGAAGTAAAAGCCAAGTTCGCGGACAATTACGTGCTCGTAGGTCCGCTTTTTGAAAATAATCCGGAGATAATTGAAACAGACGATAAACAGGCTAAGAATATCAGGACCGAGCTTTCAAAAATGGGTTTCACGGCAAAAGTGGGCAGATGGAACGCGGAAGAAAAGCCGCTTGTTATTCTGGTCGGTTATAAAAACACCTTAGATCAAAACAAACTCTTATATCAGTTATGGGAAGATTACAGTGTGGACTCGATGTCAGGGGGATGGGACTATATCGAACCTGTTATTTTTTCCACTATGGCCGGAAAAGTAATTGAAGCCATAAGCAATCTGTATTCCGATTATTCCATTTTCGCCCAATTCCATGAATGGATGTGCGGCGCGGGTCTGCTTTACATCAAGAAAAGAACTCCTCATATTTCTTTGATTTTTACCACCCACGCCACTGTATTAGGCAGGGCCCTTTCGGGGAACGGAATAGAAATATATAATGTCCTGGCGGACATTGATCCGCATTCCGAAGCATCGCGCTTTCATGTCTTGGCCAAACATTCGATTGAAAAGGCAACCGCCAGAGAGGCGGACTGTTTTACCACGGTAAGCGAAATTACAGCTATTGAAGCCAAACATCTATTAGGTATCGAGCCCGATATCGTACTCCCCAATGGATTCTCCGTACACCAGGTTCCCGCTTATGATCAGAAGAAGGAATATTTTCAAAACAACAGACAAAAGCTTATTAATTTTGCCGGGAAATTTCTCAATAAGGAGTTCTCTCCCTCGGAAACCGTTATTATTTCCACATCAGGAAGATATGAATTTCACAACAAGGGGATAAACCTTTTGCTTGATTCCTTGGGTCAGTTCAACAAAGAGCAAGAACTCCCCGCCAACAGACAACTCCTGGTTTATCTGTTTATTCTGACCGGTGCTGTTGATATGTCACGTGAAAAGTTTTCCTCTACCAAAAAACAGGAAAATTATACAGTATACTCGCAAATATCCACTCATCCGCTTTGGGATCCGAACCATGATCCCATCGTAAATACCTGTAAGCGGCATAATTTCCAAAACAATCCGCAGGATAGAATAAATATTATTTTTATACCTGTGTATTTGAACGGTCATGACGGTATTTTTAATCTGGATTATTATGAGGCCCTTTCAGGATGTGACCTTACCATATATCCTTCGTATTATGAGCCTTGGGGGTATACACCGCTTGAAAGCATTGCCTACTCAATTCCCACAGTGAGTACGGATATTGCCGGTTTTGGAAGATGGATAATTTCGGCCGGACGTGAATCGGACGGTATAAAAATCATCCACCGTTTTAACAGAGAATATCATGATGCGGTATTGGAGTTAAAAGGTCATATCAGTCATTTTTTAAATAACAATTTGGAAAAAAACAAGGCGCTTAAAGCGGATGTAAGGCAGACTGCGCTGCTGGCGGACTGGCAGATATTTTTCAACCATTATCTGGCAGCTTATGAAATCGCCTCCAAACAGTGCCGCAACCGTCTGCAGGGGCAGCGTAAAGAAAAGATAGTACAGTTCGAAGGCCTGGAATACAGAGGCGCGGACAGTCAACGCCCGCGTTTCCGACAGTTTTCCGTAAAGGCTTCCATACCCGAGGCGCTCTCGAAACTTCGTGAATTAGCCTACAATCTGTGGTGGAGTTGGAATCTCGAATCACAGGAAGCCTTTAGTTTGATCGATGCGGCGCTCTTTGAAAAAGCGGGTAATAATCCGGTCGCTTTGCTTGAAAGCATAAATCCGCAGCGTTTACATGCACTGGAGAAAAATACACATTACCTTACGCAATATAAAAGCATTATCGCCGGGTTTGAGAATTACCGCCAGCAAGATAAAACAGTCATAGCCGGTCTGGATATCTTTTCAAAAGCACATCCGATTGCCTACTTTTCCATGGAATACGGTCTGCACGAGTGCCTTCCCATTTACTCAGGCGGATTGGGTATACTTTCAGGTGATCATATTAAATCCGCATCGGATTTGAACCTTAATTTTATCGGAGTCGGTCTTCTGTATAAGAACGGTTATTTTAAACAGGGGATTTCCAAACAGGGAGACCAGAAAGTAGAGTATTATTTTAACGATTTTTCCCGTATGCCTTTACAGGAACTGCATAGAACCGGGGAGCGTGTTATTATTTCAGTCGAGTTTCCCGGGCGCAAGGTTCATGCCAGAGTATGGGAAATTAAAGTCGGCAGAGTCTCCATCTACCTGTTCGATACGGACATTCAGGAGAACAGTGCCGCGGATCGTGCCATCACGGCCAAGCTTTACGGCGGCGGCAAACAGGTGCGGATAGAACAGGAGATCCTCTTAGGAATAGGGGGAATCCGTCTTTTGGATAAACTGAATATCAAACCTCTTGTCTATCACCTTAATGAAGGGCACTCCGCTTTTCTGATTATCGAACGTCTGATTAATCTTATCAGCAGCTACAACCTTAATCTTCAGGCTGCCAAAGAAGTAATTAAGGCCAGTACGGTGTTTACTACCCACACTCCGGTAGCCGCGGGAAATGAAGTATTTGACGCGCATCTGGTGGAAAATTATCTAAAAAATTATGTGGAGAGCCATGGTATAAACTGGCAGGAGATATACGAGTTGGGGCATAAAAGCATTACCGATACCGGCCCGTATGAAATGACCGCGCTGGCCCTGAAAAATACCTATAAACGCAACGCCGTAAGTAAAGTCCATGGGGTTATATCCCGCAAGATGTGGTCCGGTATCTGGTCCGGATTTTTAACTGAAGAAGTGCCGATTTCTTATATCACCAATGGTGTGCACGCGGCAACCTGGATCACCAGTGAAATAAAAAGGCTTATTACCAAATACTGCTCTTTAAATCTTGATGACGATCTTTTAAACCGGCAAGAGTGGAAGAAAATCACTAAAATTCCCGACGAAAAATTATGGCATACGCATGTGGAACTTAAAACAAAACTGTTTGACTATATTAAAGAAAAAGTATCCCTCAATTGGATAAGAGAAGGAGAAGATCCGGCTCTTACGGACAAATTCTTAAGTCTGCTTACTCCGGCGCCCTTAACAATCGGTTTTGCCCGCCGTTTTGCCACCTATAAAAGGGCTACACTGCTGTTTAAAAACATGGACCGCTTCAAAAAACTCGTTCTCAATCCCAAGTATCCGATACAGTTTGTCTTCGCGGGCAAAGCTCACCCCAATGACAAGGCGGCTTTCGAGCTTATTAAAGAGATCGTGCAGCTTTCAAAGCAGGAAGAGTATTTAGGCAAGATCATCTTTGTGGAAGGGTATAACATGCGGCTGGCCAGACGTATGATCTCCGGAGTGGATGTATGGTTAAATAATCCCAGACGCCCATTGGAAGCAAGCGGTACCAGCGGACAAAAGGCCGGAATGAACGGAGTGCTCAATGTAAGCGTGCTTGACGGGTGGTGGGATGAAGCCTATGACCAAACCAACGGTTGGGCCATAGGGCATAGAACAGAATATAAAAATCCGGAAACACAGGATCGCGCGGATTGCGATGCGTTATATGATATTTTGGAAAATGAAGTTATTCCCATGTATTACAACAGAAACACAAGAGGAGTGCCTGAAAATTGGATTAAAAAAAGCAAGTCCTCAATGACCTCCATAATCTCACATTACAACACCCACCGTATGTTAAAGGAATATGTGGAATCCATGTATATTCCCACAGCCAAACGCTCTTTGGCTGTAAGTGAAAATAATTTCTCCAAAGCGCGTGAGTATACCGAATGGAAGAAAACCGTAAGCACCTGTTTCCCCAGCGTTCATATCCAGCATATTGCCATAGAGGGAATTGACGGAGACATTCTTAATGTGGGCGACAACCTTAAAATTTATATAGAAGTAAATAAGGGCAAAGTAAATAAACAGGAAATAAGGGCGGAAGTATTGATTTCCCAGAACAAAGACGAGGAGTCCATAACCTTTTCAGGAATCCAGGATTCTCAGTTTGAAGATATTGAATACATACCCATGCGGCTCATCTCGGAAAAGCAAAATATTTTGAAGTACGAATGTTCGTATACCGCCCAAAAATCCGGCAAGTTTGATTATGGCATAAGAATATTACCCCATTATCCGGGCATCGACGATATAATCGATGCCAACCTTGTGTTTTGGGCCTAATTATTAAAAAACCTTGCATATCCCGGCGAAATCATGTACACTCCCTGAACCATGAACAAGCGAATTACTGAACTGTTTACATTTAATCCGCCATCCGTACTCGTAAAAATAATTATAATTGCCACCGCGCTTCTCATCTTTACGGGTACGGATTTACTGGTTAAAGAAATCGCCCACCAAACCCTGCGAGGTAGTCAGGATATTATAGTTATTCCGGGATTTTGGTCTTTCCGTTATACCATAAACCATGATCTGGGATTTTCTCTGCTTAATTTTTTGGATGATATATTTTCCCGGCAACAAAAATTTATTTTTTTATTGATCATTCAGGGTCTGGCCACAGGCGCGGTATTGGTTTTCTCTTTATTCGTAAAAAAACCCAAACATTTTTTACCCCTGGTGCTGGTATCCTGCGGCGGGATGGGGAACTTTCTTGACCGGATTATTCACGGCGGAGTGGTTGATTATATTTTATGGTATTACGGCGACTTTCGCTGGCCCATCTTCAATCTCGCCGATGTATATGGTGTTGTGGGCATAATTATATTTATCATTATCCTCTATTTTTTCACGAAAGAGCGCTCGCTGAAAGCATTAATAAAGCCTGAAGCTGAATCATCCGGCCAAACCTAAAAAGACAAAAAAGCATATTAATAAACAGATGCCTATAATGAGAATTCGCATGATTTTCCTCCGTTCCTTATGTAGAGAATATATAATCAGGCAGGTAATTATTCAGTCATACTTTGGTATGATATATATCAATTATGGTTTATTTTACTCAGGTATAGAAGTTTTTTGTGGATAGATATATTCAAATCCTTTTTCAACAAAATGATATTTATAACCTTTTTTATCAACAGCAATAATAACATGAGTTTTAAAGTAGGATATTTCCCATGTATTTACATATTTATCCTCATCAAAAGAATAAATTGAAATTATATATTTATTCGCATCCTTTTGAACTTTTTTAATTGACCCGCCTACATATACATCCATAGAAACATGAAAAAGAATGGCGGGAGGATAATCCCATTTATAATCTTTACTATAATAGCTTCTACCATGAAATTCTGCATCGAGATCGATAATGAATTCTGTCAGTTTCGGTTCTTCAGGATTTGCCCAGATAAATAATTCTCCTTCATTATCAGCTAATTGTACCCATATTGTGGGCAGTTCCCGCAGCAATTCCAAACCGGGCGCAAGTTCCAGAAATCCGCCGAACACGTATCCCGTAGTTCCATTCCATTGTATCCTGCACCAATAGCCGGTTCTGCCCTGAATATCAAGAGGACCCGTACTTCTCAGAATTTCCAGCACCTTAACCTGCTCCTGATAAGGAATAACAGCGACCACTTCCGAAGAAAGCGTGGCCCCGGAACGCATTTTTAAGCCTGACGTCGCTGCGGTGTACGCTATAGTATCCTGCGCATGGACAGAGAAAGACAAACAGCAGATTAGGCATATTAATATAGTGTATTTAATGTCATTACCTCACATCGAAGGATCTTTTTTTTGAAAATTTTCCTCAAATCCCTGCTGTACATAATAATTTCTGTCATTAATCACAATAATATGAGGATCGTAATAAGAGATTTCCCATGTTTTTGTATCGTTAGCAGAAGAACCGGTGGTGATTATATATTTCCCATTCTTTTTTTCCACTTTTCTTATTTTATATCCTGTAGGCCCGGTCATATATTCATCAGTAATAATAAGGGGAGCCTCATATCTGTTGTGATCTATCGGAACAAAATTCATATCATGAAATTCCGCGTCAGTATCAAAAAACATTTTTTCCATAAATCCTTGACCTGTTTGATAAATAAAAAAATTACCGTTTTTATCTTTTGATAGTTCTATCCATACCGACGGCAGTTCCCGCAGCAATTCCAAACCAGGCGCAAGTTCCAGAAATCCACCGAACACATATCCTGTATAATCACTCCATCGTATCTTGCACCAATAAGCGGTTTTTCCCTGAATTTCAATGGAACCAGAAGTATTAAGGATTTTAAGCACTGTTACCTTTTCCTGATACGGAATTACAGCAAGTACCTCCGACGAAAGTGTGGCCTCGGAACGCATTTTCAAGCCTGATGTCGCGGATATGTACGCTGTATTATCTTTCCCGAATACTGAAAAAGATAGGCAGCAGACAAGAATTGTTACCAAAAAATATTTCATATATATTCTCCTCTAAAAAATCTTCGACATAGTAATTATAAGTAATATATAGATTAAAGCATGATTGTTCAATCATACTTTAGTATGAAGAGAAACCAGGCGTTATGTCTGTAGTAATTACCTTTTATTCTTTATTTTAAAATAAAAACCTCGACCGGTTCACCGGCGTAGAAAAAGCGGCCCGAGCCCATAACATCCACATGGCGGTAGTTGATCTTTTTGTAAGATATCGTTGTGACGGTGCTTCCCTGCTGCTTTAACAGCGCACGCAGCTCTTGCGGAGACATTCCCGCTGCAATGGCGGCAATACGATCGCCGATTTCGCTTTCCATACACTCTTCATCGGAAGGCACATACTGATCCATATCCGCGCCCAGCATTACGCGTCCTTCTTCGAATTTACCGGGATTTTTTAGGGCACGCACTCTGTACATCTCTAATAAACCCACCAGGGTCACCAAATTTTGCGGAACCGCTTCAGGCAGTTCCAATATTCGGGAGTGAAGCGCGGGTTTGTAATCCAATACTGTATCGTCAGAGAGCTTGGGTTCATAATCCGGGAATACTTCCAAAGCCTCTTCCTCACGCAATACCCATTCATCCAGATAAAGCAAGTACAGTAGTTCAAGTTGAAACTCTTTATATAACTCATCAGTAAAAAGAGAAGAATCTTTTATAATCTGTTCTAAGGTATTCTTGGTTTTAAAAAACAACTGACGCCTTGCCACTTCGTCATTCACCGTGGATTCAGACTGCTTTAATGTTTGTTTATAAAGATTATAAAGCTTTTGATCCAAATCTTTTTCCATGCTGCTTTTTTCAGGCGCAATCCACCTGACATAAATCGGGCCCCAATCGGTGAGTATATTCATAATAAGCAGTTTCCCCGGCGCCAAAGAAGCCAGAACTTCATTTTCCGGTATTCTGCTTCCGGGTTGTGCCACATTTAGTTCCACATAATGCTTATATTCTTTCACCGAAAGCACCTGTAAATTCGAAGGCATGGGGCATAGTAAATAATCTCTTAGAGGATTGTGATATTCATCCGTATTATATAATTTTTCAATTATGGTAATCATCTCATCACCATACTTTGCAGCTAATTCTTCTTCGTAAAAAGGATCGGCAGCCACAGTAAAAAATACTACCAGATGAGAGTTTACAGTTACAAATTCCGGTGGAGAATACATCTGATCAGGATGGATGCTGTAAGAAAAATCTATATGCGGTACAAATAGAACTTTGAATATTTTAATGCCTTGTTCTTTTACTTTTACATAAGCGGCTAATACCGAGACACCTTTGGCCTCATCTCCCCAGAACAAACCGCTGTCAGCCTGTTCTGTTATTACTTCAAGCTTATCTCCCACTTCAATTGCAACAGCCTGCCGTAATGCTTCCGCATAAAGCTCGGGCCAGTTGAGTGACGCCGAACCCCCGCCGTAAGCGAGCCGGTTATTTTCCGTTTCACTGTGGGTCTGCGCTGTCTTGCATGCAAAAACTGTTAGGAGGGCAAAGACCGCCAATAACTTTTTACATAACATCATATACCCCCTTTAAAACTATTTTATCCCTAATAACGTGCTGATTCAAATTAAAATTTATCCCTGCCATAAAGCGCTCCGGCGCACACTGCCAAAAAAAACCATGCCGCATGCGGCAGCCACTGCTCGGACCATCTCCAGTTCTCATAATAGTCGAACATAAGCTTATCAGGTGAAAATTCAATGTCATCTTCACTATTCACCCCGGAGGTTATGCCATTGCAAATGCCTCCTTTGACATTTTTAAGCCCCTTTAGATTAGGATATTCGGGATTGTTCCTGCCTTTTCCGTGAAGCATGCAGATATCGAATGGATTTAAGCCCAGGATCCAATCGATTTGATCTTGGGAAAAACGCTTAAGCCGCGATAACAAAGCCTTATCGTCAGCAAAATACTGCGAAGCCAAACTACTGGCGGTTGCCAATGAGGCCAGCCGGGCGTTTTCACCCTGCCACCAATAGCCCGACTCATTATCGTGGGGAAAAAAGAAAGCAGTCTTTTTCTGTACGGGTAAAGGTTTTATATACTGCCGCGCATACCCGAAAGGATTAACCACCTCTCCCGTAATCTTCAGTTCGAAATCCAGTGATTTTCGAATTGCGGCTAATATCTTTTCTCGCAGATCATTATTCTCTGCAACTTCCAGAAATCTGATTAATGAGACAACAGGCAGTCCCGCCTCAGCCGCATGAAAATACGGGCGTTCGCCTGTTTCATCCGCACGCCACCATCCTGAATAGTTCCGGTCATCCGAAATTCTTGCTATAAGAGACCGAGCTCTTACCCCGGCCGCTTTTAAATATTGTTCCTCTTTACATGCATTAAAAATCTCCGATGCCGCCAGCAGAGCGCAATAGTCATCAATAATATTCTCTTTGCCGTCATCCACATACCGGAGATTGTGCTTTTCAAGATGTGCGAATCCTTTCCGGGCTGTTTCAAGATACTTCTCTGCATCATAGTCCCCGGATCTGTCAAGAGTGCTTGCGCGAGCCAGAGCCGCGATAGCCAAACCGCCGCCCTGCCTGTAAGCGGCCTGATAATCTTCCGATTTCTTACCAAAATCCGTATAAGCACAGATCTCCCGCATATCGGCCCTCGCCGACCACCCGTCGAAGACGGTCATATAAAAATATCCTTCTTTATCCTGCATACGCACCAGAAAATCGGCTCCGTGGATCGCTTCGGCAATAATTCGTTCGGGCAGATATTTCCAGCTTATGCTTTTTTGCGCATCAAGCAGATCATGTGCATATAATAAATTCCAGACCACAAGCGGAGTCTGCTGAGGATTCAAATAATTGGCATAAGAAAGGTGGCTCAGATATTTACTTACATCTCCGGATGCATCATACCAGCCTCCGTGCACATCAACCCTGTGCTTTCTGCTGCCGAAAAAGGACATGCTGCGGTCGGCTTCATCATAAATACCCGTACAGCGTTGAGAAACAAAATAATCCAGGATATCTGCAAGAGTACCGGTCAGATAAGGATCATCCTCAATCGTGAATTCATGAGATGTAATACACTCAGAATCAACGGTAATTTGAATATAAAAACTCCCGCATGTACTAAATTCCGTGAAATCCATGGTAAAAAAATACCGGTCCCGCCAGTTCGCCACATACACAGCGGGCTGAATATTTCCTTCGAAGACCTTGGCTTCGGCTGCTTTTTCTAGAATATGAAATTTTTGAATTTTTAAATGGGGAGGGGCTTGTAAAATTGCTTTTTTATTGCCCGATTTTTTATAACCGATATGATTAATAAGTATTTTCATAAATCCGTTTTCCCCGGTTGTTATCCAGCTACTCTTTACTATATACGGACTATAAAACAAATACCATGAATTATTACTGGATTAAAATAAAAAATCTTATTACTATAGCTGCCATGGAAGCTTATAGTTCTCGTCAAGAATATATTCGGGATCTTGTGCGCCGGGCGGAACTGCCGGAAGGATTTCGCGCGGCTACCACTTCGACCTGCTTTTTCCCCCGTGAAATACCCGTAAAAAACTCCTATACCATGAATCTATCCATAATTAATGTAGAGCAGCCCACAGACAGTTTCGCCGCCGTATTTACCCGGAACAGCTTTCCCGGAGCTCCTGTAATCATAGGGAAAAAGCGCTTAAAAGAAAACAGCATTAAGGGTGTGTTTATCAACAATAAAATCTCAAACGTGTGTGCTCCGCAGGGTGTCGACGATGCGGAACTTATATTAAACGCGCTCGCAGAACAGACCGGAGATACCGCAGAGCATTTTTTTTGCGCTTCCACAGGTGTGATCGGCTGGAAACTGCCTGTGGATCAGATAATTGAAAAACTACCCGCTCTTGTCGCGGAATTAGCTCACTCATCGCTCCTGCCCATCGCCGAAGCCATTATGACCACGGATGCCTACCCAAAAATAAGAGAAGAGCGCTTGGGACAGGGTAAGATAGTCGGCATTGCCAAAGGCGCGGGCATGATAGAACCCAACATGGCTACCATGCTGGTATTTTTACTTACGGATATTCAAATGGAACGTCAAGAACTCCAGGAGGCTTTACACTGGGCGACAAGCAACAGCTTTAATAAGATTTCAATTGACAGTGATCAAAGCACCAGCGATATGGCGCTTATACTTAGCTCGAATCTTGTTCCCTTAACCAGCAGCAAAGAGTTCAAAGCCGCATTGCTTCAGGTGTGTCAGAAGCTGGCGGAAGATATCGTACGCAATGGCGAAGGTGTGAACCATGTTATAAAAGTTACTTCTAAAAACGCTCCCAGTCAGGAGATAGCCGCAGGAATCGGAAAAGCAATCTGCAACTCCAATCTGGTAAAAACCGCAATCTTCGGCAATGATCCCAATGTGGGAAGAATAATCAGTGCAGTGGGAGATTATCTGGGCAACAATAGTATCACACTTGACCGAAGCAAACTTACCGTGTCATTGGGCGGCACAGCTATCTTTGAAAAAGGCACGTTGTGTTTGGATGCGGGCAAGGAAAAACTGCTTACCGCGTATCTCGCGGACCGCAGTTTCAGTAATGTTAAAGGGTATCCACCGCATGATAAACTTGTAGACCTTGTAGTAGATCTGAAATCAGGTACGGAAAGCGCTTCGGTAATCGGCGCTGATTTAAGTTATGATTATGTTAAAGAAAACGCCAGTTACAGGTCTTAAGGAGGAGGTTAAGCGTTCATGGCCATTTTTCATGTACCGTTAAAAAAGAAAATTGATGATTCTTATGATATTGAAATCGGCAGTAATTTATTCGGTTCGCTGATTACCGATCTGAAAAACGGACTTATAAAAAATGTCAGCAAATACGCGCTTATTACGGATTCGAATGTAGAAAAACTCTACGGCCGTACTCTATCGCAAATCCTTAAGAAGTCGGGCTTTGAAATTGAACTCTTTACGTTTAAAGCGGGTGAAGCTTCCAAAACCAGAACAACCAAAGCTCGTCTTGAAGACCGCTTGATTGAGCGTCGCTTCGGCAGAGACAGCTGCATTATCGCCTTAGGCGGAGGTGTAGTGACGGACTTAGCGGGTTTTATCGCGGGTACTTTTAGCCGCGGGATACCTTTTATCAACTATGCCACAACACTGCTGGCCGCGGCGGATGCTTCCATAGGGGGAAAAACAGCCGTGGATACACCTGCGGCCACGAATTTGATCGGTTTATTTTTCCAGCCTAAAAAGGTATACATCGATATCCACACATGGCAGACTCTTTCGCTGCGTGATATCCAATGCGGTCTGGCGGAAACCATCAAACATGCCTGTATGGCGGACGCAGCTTTTTTTGAATACCTGGAACAGCATATTGAAGATATGTTAGACGTTGAAAGCGGTAAAAAAAT
The DNA here is from genome assembly GCA_016930675.1 of Spirochaetales bacterium. Taxonomy (GTDB): domain Bacteria; phylum Spirochaetota; class Spirochaetia; order SZUA-6; family RPPD01; genus JAFGGG01. Next base: position 7,252 of record JAFGGG010000030.1, on the reverse strand, counting down.
TTTGGATAAAACAGCATGCGAACATATCGTCCGAAAGAATTGTGAGCTAAAATATAACGTCGTAAGAAAAGACGAAACCGAAACAAATCTGCGGCAGATTTTAAACCTTGGGCATACAATCGGCCGGGCGCTGGAACCTGTTTCCAAATATACGCTGCTGCACGGCGAGGCTGTGGCAATCGGTATTGCCTTACAAATCCGGCTTGGTGTAAAATTCGGCTATCTTAATCAAAATCAGGCGGAGCGCGTTGTCGCGCTGCTGAAACGGGCCGGCTTGCCTACCGAAATTCCAAACTCCATAAACAAACAAACCCTGCTGGCTACATTGTACACCGACAAAAAGGTTCGAAAAAATAAAATCCGCTTCGTGTTCCAAAAAGGTATCGGCTCCATGATGCGCTTTAAAGACGGCTCCTATTCACGGGAAGTAAGCGAACAAGAAATCAAGTCCGTACTGTAACTTAATTGCCAAGGATTCTGGTGCTGAGACTATCGAGTTCCTCAATTTCAGAAGCTTTAAACTTTATACTGAGTACTTGTGCATTGGTCTCGGCGTGTTTAGGCTTGGAAGCGCCGGGGATCGCTACAATACTGTCTCCATGACGGTTGATCAGCCAGCTTAAGGCAATCTGAGCCGGACTCTTACCCTTTTTATCCGCTATTTTTTTAAGCAGTTCGATAAGCGGACGAGTTTTTTCAATATTTTTCGATTTAAACTGTTTTAAAAATTTCCTAGGTCCGGGGCGTGATTTTATTTCTTCCGGATGTTCATGAAACTTACCCGAAAGCAACCCTTGGGCCAAAGGAGAGTACGCAATAATCGTAATGCCCAACTCTTTGGCGGCAGCAAGAACTCCGTTTTTTTCAATATCCCTGTTTAATAAACTGTAGCGCATCTGGTTTGAAGCCAGAACCATCCCTCGCTTGGCAAGTGTTTCATGTGCGACAATCATCTGTCTGGCATTAAAATTACTTACTCCGATAGCTTTTATCTTATGCTGCTCCAACAGATCCGCCATTCTCTGCATTTGGGTGGAAATGCGCGAAAAACTGCCGGGCAGATGTATCTGATACAGATCTATATCATACTCTCCCAAGCAGACGCTTCTTGCCGGAAATGTATTTATAATAGATCGAGCGGTCCGCATTAATGGGAACCACTTGCTGGCTATTACCACATCACCCGGTTTTATTCCAAGACCTTTTAATCCGGCAGCCAAAGACCTCTCGGAATTACCCCAGCCGTAAACCTCAGCCGTATCGAACCAGTTAATACCGGCTTTAAGTGAAATACTGATGATCTCCTGCACATCCTCTTGATTCAGCTTTTGCCAGTAGCTGCCCGAGATGCCCTTGCCGCCGGAAAACTGCCAGCAGCCCAGACCCACCGGCGAAATCTTTAAATCTGTCCTACCTAATCTAACTTTACGCATAGTTAACATAAAATATAGATGATAAGTGTGATTGTCAATAAAGATATCAGAGTAAAATAATAGTTCTTTTTTAAGGGATCTCTAGCGTTCGCGATATATTATTCTACCACGTGTAAGGTCGTAGGGGGAAAGGGCAACCTTAACCTTATCTCCGGGCACGATTCTGATATAATGCTTTCGCATTTTTCCGGAAAGATGTGCTAAAATAAGATGCCCGTTTTCGAGTTCAACCCGGAACATTGTGTTGGGAAGTGATTCTTTAACTACACCGTTTACTTCTATTGCTTCTTCTTTGGCCACGTCGACTCCAATGCTAAATTGCGGTTTAGCGCAATATGCTTTACAATATTTGATAGCAATATTTTTGTCAACTCTGCGTACAGCAATTTTCTGATTTATTCGCTAAAAACCAACCCATAATTAATAATCATTGCTAGTTTCCAAATATTTTATGGTAATTTAAAGTATTATGTATATACTATTAGAGTAATTTAACTATTCAATCATCTAAATTGGGAATATGAAAATGAGTAAATTAAAATTTGCTGTTCTTAACTAGTTGACAATTTTTTAGATATAGTCCAAATTGTGTGGACTAAAAATCTGATTACCCCCATGTGAGGAGGGCCCATGGAAAAGACATATATCGAAAAAATGAAATCAGCTCTATTGGGTATGAAAAATGAAATACTCCAACATCTCGCTGCTGAAAATGCTGAGTTTAACGAAATAATCGAGGATACAGATCCGAAAGATTTAGCAGATATTGCTTCCGATGATATTGATAGAAGAATTTTGGAGGCCTTGGGAAATCAAGAACTGAAAACCTTGAAACTTGTGGAAAACGCTCTTGTACGTATTGAGAACGGCCATTATGGCAAATGTATGCGCTGTGATCAGAAAATCCCAAGAGAAAGACTTGATGCAATTCCATATGCGATATTGTGCATTAAATGTAAAACGTCAGAAGAATTAAGAAATCGTTGATTTCACATCATTTTTCCGTATAAGTGCACAGGTATAAACTAATAATATCTTATTGATACGCTCCCGATAATTACATTAGAGCATGTAAGGGAGCGAAAAATGATCTCTACTATTTCCCCTACCGCACCTTCAATCATCAATCGTCTCTATTTCAGTAACAAACTTGCAACAAAAATTACTGTTCCCGTACGGCCCCTTTTATCGCCTTTAATCGCCCTCAAACACCTCATCGGTATCCCCTCGAAAGACGGTATGGAAGGTATCCCGCTGTACAAATTAAGAATGCTCGATAATCTGATTGAAAGACTCAGCAAATTAAAAACCCAAAAACCGGCCGGAGACTTTTCACACCTCATTAATCCTCAGAATATAGACTCACATATTAAAAATCTTTCCGGTCAAATTAAAACTATTTCATCAAAGCTGTTGCCCTATATAAGCGGACTTTCACCAGAACCAGGCACTCTGGTTAATATAAGTGTGTAATTAAATCCTTAAGACAGTAAAAATGGATTGCCTTTGATTTCTCTTTCTATTGTTGTGAGAGGTCCGTGTCCCGGAAACACGCTTGTCTCAGGCGGTAAAGTGAGTATTTTATTTTTAATACTTGTTAAAAGCAGTTTTTCATCACCTCCGGGCAGGTCCGATCGACCGATCCCGTCAAAAAACAGGGTATCTCCTGTAAAAATTATACCATCCTGTTCATTATAAAGGCAGATACTCCCTTTGGAATGCCCGGGCGTTTCAATTACCGATAATTTAGTATTAAATACCTTTTTTCTGCTGTTTAGTTCAATATCAACACCGGGTAGAGTCACAGCATACCTTCTATAAAGCATTACCGCTTCCGGGCCTAGATGTTTTAAATGCTTTTTATTCATTTTATCGGCTGTTTTTCCGAGGTATTCCTTATCTTCGCGATGAATAGCGCATTTAATAACGATATCCTTCTTCTGAAAATATTCGATAATAGAACCCGTAGCCATAGTATGGTCAAAATGTCCATGAGTAAAAACTATACCTGTGGGAGTCATATTTAAAAGCTCGATTTGAGAAATGATTTTTTCCGCATCCCCTCCGGGATCAATGATAATGCATTCTTTTTTATTGACTGCAAATAAATAACAATTAGTCCTGAAAATACCTACAATAATCCGCTCAATCATGATATACTACACTAAGATATTTAAGCTATTTTTTCAATATTATATATATGATAATTTATATTTTCTTTATTTTTCTTATCGCATTCGTATTCTATGGCCTTATACCCGGAGTCGGCGCTTTTCTGATTAGAGCTCAATGGCATAATTTTCGCAGGCGGCTTACTCATGCTTCTCTGCTGCCGATCGCGGAAAATACATCGCTGAAAACCAAAAAAGGTAAATTTATAGGCACATATCGCTTGTTCGGTACCTTGGAAGCTATTCAGGGCAATACCAGGGTCTGGATCGCAGGGCAAGACTTCTCGGTAGCCGCGGATTTAACTAAAACATCAATCTATCTGCTTTCATCATTTCCAAGTGAATTGCAGGCAACAGACGGAACACAAACGGAATTCGACTTTCCCGATGAGCAGCCGGCCTATATTCCCTGGGACAAGATCTTTTCTTTGCCGTCGGGTATTCAAATTTTTATCAGCGGCTGCCTGTTTATTGAGGACGGCAGATATCTGTTTAAAAACCAGCCCAATAGACCTCTGCTTGTGGTAATCTATGACGGTAATAAAGAACTGCTTCTGGAACGCTCCATATGGAGCGCACGACAAAAAAATGAGTATTTAAATCAATTTACCCCGATATCGATGATCTGCGGCTCGCTTTCACTCTTACTGATTGCCTTTCTGCTTTCAAGGCTGATCGATTTTTCTAGAAACATTTTCAGCCAACTAAACTATTATATTCCCGCTGTACTTTCACTTAGTCTGTTTTTATTTCCGATTATTTATCTTTTGCCACCCGGAGTGATTTTCTATTTTTTATACAGAAGATTTTGGAAGCAAGCCCGGTTTTTGCGGGCCGAGCGAGACCTGTTAAAACTTCCTTTACGTTATCTCTCGGATCTAGGCGGATTGGAAAAAAATGAATGTTCTGCTGAACTCCCTGACGGGGAAAAGTACATTATGCTGCGTAAATCAAAAGCTGCCAAGCAGTATGACCCGCTTTTCCGGCTGCCAATTACTCACAGAGAGTGTTCCCTGTATAAGAAAGTGGCAGAGGAAAAAGATTATTACTTTTTCGGCACGCCCGGTAAAAACAGGCTGCTAAAAAAACCTCAGGACCCCATGGGTGAGCTTATAGCCATTCCCGGTAATCCCTTCAAACTGGCAGAAGCCTGTCAAAAAAAATCCATTAAAGTCGGAATACTCTCGGCGATTTTTATTTTTTCCGGACTGCTTATTAATTTGGTATTACTCTTTCTTTCGTTATTTTGGCTGCTAATTTATTTACTACCAGTGTATTGACAGTTTTACCGGCATGTTTCATCTTCTTACTATACATAGAGCTTGCCACCTCTTCGGGTAATTTGTCTTTAGCTATTTTGAATCCCACATGCAAAATACATAATATCTTTGCCTGGATATAGTAATCAAAGACATCACTCGCAAAATAAATCACACCACCGGGTTTCAAAAATTTATGGGCAGTAGCGAGCATTTGTATTTTAAAAAATCTACGTTTCCTATGTTTTGTTTTTGGCCAGGGATCCGGAAAATATATATGTAAAGCATCAACCGATACTAGTGGCAGCTTTGCTATAAATTCTTCAGCGTTTCCGCAAAACAGTTTTACATTGGAAAGACCGTTTTTCTTTATCTTTTTAATAGTTTTATCACAACGCTTGCTTTTGATTTCAATACCTACAAAATTCGTCTCGGGATATTTTAGAGCATAGTTTGTCAGAAAATGGCCGCCTCCACAGCCAATCTCAAGTTCCAGTCGTCTGGAACTTGTTATAAACTCTAAAATACTAATGATACTGTCTTGATTTACGCGCTGTAACAGGCCTTTTCTCCGTTTTTTTGCGTGAAAAATTAACTGTAATTCTTCTGCCTTTGAAATCCGTATTATTTAAGCTATCAATGGCTTTTTGCGCATACTGTGTGGGGATATCAATGAATGAGTAATTCTCCAATATCTTAATTTCTCCTATATCGGCATCATTCAACCCTAAAGCTTCAGCGAATAATGTGCTTAAATCACGACGAAAGATTCGCTTGTTTTTACCCACACTCACAAACAAGGTAGTGAAATTTGTTTTTTTAAGCGGTAGTTTTTTCAGCGCATTTTTCACAAAATAAGCCATTAAATAGGAACGATCAAAAAGAGAAACATTCTTTTTTACTAATTTTTTATAAAATTCCAACTCAAGGGGATTTTCTTCTTCTCTTATTTTTTTTACAACAGTTTGTAAAAATCCCTTTAAAATCTCTTCATCTTTGGGAAATTGTTGTTGCTTCATTTTCATGTTACATGTCTCCTCTATCTTTGAAATATCTTTAATATGCTCTTTGGATACCAGATTAAGAATCTGGGTGCAATTTGTTCCGATAACTTGGGGCTTACAAATCTCCGCATACTCCTGCGTCATTACAGGAAAATCATAGTTAATTATATATGAAATGCCCTCCGGATTAATAGCCTTGATTTCGGAAAAACTTACTATAAGAATTGATTTTTTTCCAATATTAAAGGAATCCAGATACTTATTGATCTTCTCCTGCGGCAAGCTTTTTGCCACATGGACGGCTTTCAGCTGAGCACTATTTAACTCCTTTTCCAGTTTAAGGCAATCGGTAGTTGTCCTGCACATTATAAGGAGCGCATCCATGCACCGGGCAATGACCAAAGCCTTTATGGCGGCTATTTTATCCGCCGTAACAAGGTAATTGTGATCAAGCGGTGAACTATCGCTATAAAAATCACTTTTTCGCAGTGTTACCGGTCTTTTCAATAACGAAAGCAGATTATTCCCTTCATTCCTCTTCGAAGCACTAAAGCACACCGTCTGCCTTCCCGCCGGGAGTTTGGAAAAAATGAAAAACATATCATTCGAAAATTCCTGCGTATTTTGAGAAGGCTCATCCATGCAAACCATCTCAATATGAGAAAAATCAACATGCCCGCGGCGAATATGATCGATTATCCGGGCTGACGTACCGATCACAATATCAGGACTGCTGTTGAGTTGACGCCCTTCCTTTTTAATAAAATCGCTAAATCCGACCGCAACAGCACTGAGTTTTATTGAACGCGGCCCTGCAAGGTGTTTTATTGATTTATATATTTTGGCTGCGGTTTCGGCAGATTCGGTAATAATAAGCGATTTTATGCCTCTGTGTACCTTTTTTAAACGTAAAATCAGGGATATGGCCAGTGAAAGGCTTTTCCCCCTCTGCTCGCCTGCTTCGACATACACGTCTTTACCTGAAAGTATAAGAGGAATAAGCTTTTCTTGTAGTTCGGTGGCTTGTCTAAAGCCGCTTGCGAGAATTAATTTATTTATTTCTCCCTGAAGGGGATGTAATTTCTTTTTTTTCAGCGCCATACTTTCTAACCAGCAGTATTCAGACCGTGTTGAAAGCTTTTAAAGACAGGATTTACAGGATTAAAATATTCTTAAACTAAAAAAATCATTAAAAATCCTATCAAGCCTGTCCGTTTTTACAATGTACACAGTCTGATTGAATAAGAACAAAGCTATTTTCATCTAAGTATAATAAAAAAATGGTGATCAATCAACCGTGCGCATTGCCTCATTAAAAATCTAACCGAAAAAAAGTAATGCCTCACATAAAAATCTAACCATAATGATTATACAATTTTATATTT
>JAFGGG010000029.1 GCA_016930675.1 Spirochaetales bacterium | reverse complement strand
CAAGGATTGAAACTTTCTGTCCATCCAGCCGGATAGCCCATCAAAACATCTTTAAATAATACATCCATAAAAACAAGGATTGAAACAGGCGGTTCCCGACGATACGACCTAATTGATATTTTCTTCTTTAAATAATACAACCATAAAAACAAGGATTGAAAACGCCCAACAAACCGTTTTCTTCCCATATAGGAAAGATGTTCCTTGTATCTGTCAGATACCTGCTTACGGTGGAGCGATGAGTGCCAAGACGCCGTGCCAATTCGGCTCGCGAAAGACCTCCCGGATGGGCCAGAAGAATCTGTTCCATTCGAGAAAGCCTTTCCAGTTTACTTTCCATTTTCTTCATCTTTTTAAAATAATAACAGTTGCTTTGTGCGGATTCCGCAACAAAACATTTTTATAATATCATTTTAATTCTTCAATATCAGCTTTGTCTTTTAGTCTGTTTGTGGAGTTTTTATTTTTGATGAGTTCATTTTTACCTATAAATTTTGCAATAATATTTCCGTAACGGCCGTTAACAATATTTTTTTCTAATAACGTTGATAATTTTTCGAAATCTGATTGGGTATTCATATAAAAACTTCCCCGCTTCCAATCTCAATTGTTCAAGAATATGTAAAGATTCTTCCGGAGTATTTTTTATAACGGATTTATGAAACCTCTTGTCATGTAAATTTTTTACATAAATTTTTACTGTATCAGTTAACTATATAACAACCTGTTTGTCAATCAATATATTCATACCGTATGCCGAGACAAACTTTACAGATTTTTTCACTCTTTCTCCAGCCAGGCCAGGGCCACCTCTTTATGTTTGAACGATCTGATTTTAAACTTTCTGCCGAAGGTATACTGATAAATTCTTCCGAACGACTGTAAATACAGGTTGTCGCCGCAGGTGGCTATTTTATGAAAACATTCATTGGCCAGCGGGAACTTTAAAAACAAAAGTTTGAAACTCCAATCCACTGAAATGAGTCCGGTGTTGTCCAAAAGACACCGGATCCGCTTTCCCGAGTGTTTGACTGTGTCTATGATAAAATCAAAGGCCAGGCTGCAACCCTCCTGATAGGCGATACCTCTTGATGCTATCGCGAATAGGTTATCCTTGAAACGATGAATTATAATCGAATGCTTTCCGTCGGGTCTGTCGTACTTCCATACCGCTGCCGCTTCCGGGGTTCGTTTTAGATGGGAGCTTTTCGCGGGCATAATTTTCCTTTTTATAGCATTAACGGTACTCATCTTCTATGTATTTCTTGTTATAAACATGTCTTTGTCATTGAGCCGGTTTAGAATTTCGGCTGTCTGACCGTCTGGAATTGTCAATGTAATTTCGGTGAAATAGCATTTATGCTCCTCTATATAATTGGTGCGTATCACCTTGCCGGAGAGGACAATCGAACTGTGCGTATCAGGTTGTAAGAACTCAATCTCAACATCAGAACCGGAGGGGATCTCTTTTTTTGTGGTAAGCGACACCTCCCTCCTGCAGGAGTTTCTTATCCAGGCTTTTAGCCATCTTTTATCATTACCTATAGAGTAGCTGAATCTCAGAGCGGACTGCCTGTTTTTTGGTTTCCCTGTCCAAAGCATGATCTATTATAAAGACTATGCATGGAGAATGAATACACAATAAGGGTTAAACAGGTACAAACCTGGTATATTTGTATACCAGCTATTGTTTTTCCATATTGTGAAGGTAAGTATGCAAATTTATCCGTTCATGGGAAATACCCAGTTTTTTCCTGATATGCTGCCGGTGCTTTTCCACTGTCATTATTGAAAGGGAAAGCGTGACGGCTATTTCTTTGGTGCAGAGACCGTTTTTAATCAGGTCGCAGATTTCAAGCTCCCTCGGACTCAACATAATATGGTGGTTCGCTATTTTTTGAATTAAAGACGACGAGATGTTTTCCAGATTGTTTTTTATCAGTTCCAAATATTTTTTATCTTTATATTCCTTGCTGTGAGTTTCGCCAAGCTTTATCACATAGGGAAGCACAAGGTTTTCTATATTGGTTTTTATCCTGCTCTTTATTTCCAATTTCTCAAACTCAATCTGGGCCAATATTTCCTTAAGCGCTATATTTTTCTGTTCCAGCTGCTGCCTTTGCTCGGCCATTTGGGTAATGTCCCTGCGTATGGATACCACCCGCCAGATATCGCCGGTGTGGGTGAAAATCGGAAAGATGGTTATTTCCAATGTTACATCTTCGGTTCTGCTCATCTTATATTTATTTTTGATTCTGGATAAATGAGGATCCGTGACCGTTAAAAGTGACTCCGGAATGTGAACGGTTTTTCCTTTATACGCCTTATTGAAATGCTTAAAGAGTTTGCTTTCACGAAACGCGGTTTCCTTAAAGATATTGAACTTTCCGATTAAAATATTCTGATCGGTGATGCCGTATAGCTTAAGAAAGGCCTTGTTCACCATTACCGCGGTGCCCTGTTTGTCTAAAATCTCAATCGGATACGGCATCTGTTGAAAAATCTGAAAGAGCTGCTCTTCTCTCTCTTTTAAGGCGAATTCATACTCCTTGCGCCTGGTAATGTCTTCACAGATACCGGCGCGTTTGGATGTTGTTCCCCTTGCATCCTTAATGGGAAAACTGCGGCTGGAAATCCAGCGCACAGACCCGTCGGGACGGACTATGCGGAACTCCTCCTGGAATACCTTATCGCCTTGAAATCTTTTTACGGAATATTCAGCCAACAGCCTGTCGCGGTCTTCGGGGTGCATAAGCATAAAATTGGCCCGGGGGTTGTCATAGAAAAACCGGGCGGGTTTGCCCCAAATTTTTTCAATGGATGGGCTTACATAGATGAATTTTTCCCGGTCTCTCAGCCAGAATACTTCTGCTAAATTATCCAACAACTGTTTAAATCTGTTTTTATCGTCAATATATGCCGTCTGAAGCTCGGTAAGAGCCTTAATTTTTTCACGGGCGTTTTGCAGCTCACTTACAAGTTGTTCTTTGCTTTTCTCCTTATCGGGCACGGATTAATTGTAGTATGGGAAAAAAAACAATGCAATAATTATATATGCGACTTATGAATATTTCCTTGAGCATATAAAAAACTTCTATTGGTTGCTTTTTTTCAGAAACAATGCTATGCTGTAACAAGGGATAATTCATTCACCCTATTAATAAACCTTATACAAATAGTAATAAATATTATCATCTCTATGTAAGGCTGAATATGGCGAAACAAGAAGGCATTGCGAAAAAGCGCCCGGCAATCGGATTTTTGATTGATGTTTTCAACAATCAATATCAGATGGAAGTCTGGTCGGGTGTATCCGACACCTGCGCAAAAGAAGACCTTAACCTTGTCTGCTTTTGCGGCGGCGCCTTTAAAAGTCCTTATGAACATGATGCCCGTACCAAAGTATATGAGTTGATTCATAAAAAAGACATTGACGGTTTGATCATTCTATCTTCCACAATCGGGAATTTTATCTCCAAACAGGAACTTAAGCAATTCTGTTCCACCTTTTCCGGAATTCCGACTTTGAACATCGGTTCGATTATACAGGGTTTACCGAGTGTCGTTGTGGATAGCGATCAGAGCATGTTCGAACTGGTGGCTCACTGTATTCAAGAGCATGACTGCCGACGCATTGCCTTTATTAAAGGCACGGATGATAATGACGACGCGTTAAAAAGATTCGCCATGTACAAGAAAGCTCTGGCTCATTTCGAAATTCCCCTGAAGCCTGATTTAATTATACCCGGAGATTTTGTATACGGTTCAGGTCAGCGAGCGGTCTCAATCTTGTTGGATGAACGAAAAGCGGATGTGGATGCTATCATCGGCGCCAATGATCTGACCGCTATCGGTGCTATTGAGGCTTTACAGGCAAGAGGAATTAAAGTCCCCGAACAAATCAAAGTCGTGGGATTCGATAATATAGAAGAGGGAAGACTTATCAAACCGAAACTGACCACAATCAGTCAGCCTGTATACTCTCTCGGATATAAGGCTGTCATGTTGATGAAGCATTGGCTTGCAGGTGAGGAGATTGCCGAGATTACTGTCGTGCCTACGTATCTTAAAATTCGACAGTCCTGCGGTTGTTTGACCAAAAAACCGCAGAAACATATATTTGAAAAATGCAAAGAACTGAAGGAAAAAGCCGGCAATGGGTTTTGCTTGAAGGATGATATATTCGATAAAATAAAGGGAAAATTAAGTTCAATAAATGTTCAAGACTGTACTAAAAACATTATCTTTGATTATGCCAACACACTGTACACCATTTTTCATATTGCCATAAAATACAAACGGCCTCAGGTTTTTATCGACAACCTGGAACATCTGATTTGTGAAAGCAGACAGTATGATGTTCAGATCGATAAATGGAAGAAAGCAATCCAGGAGATCTTCAGCATTCTTTTTGCGTCTTTTACTTCGACAGAATATGAAGATACGCTGGCTTGTCTGTATGTGCATTTTACCGAGCTTATCCGTGATATAGAAAGAAGAGAACATTTGGATTTTAGTATTTATAAGCAGAGGATCGCGGTAGAACTGCACAGGTTCAGCCAGAAGCTGATTATTACTTTTAATTTGGAAAAATTAAAGCCGAAAATAGTTGATGTAATCGAGAAGTTGGCGATTAAAAGAATAATCATTTTTCAATCGACACGTAATATCGGCGCTGAACGGGAAGTTACACCCATTCTCGCGTATGACGATCGTGTTAAAATAAGTGAGAGTTTCCCTGAAATCGCTTTATCCAAAGACAGACTTATTGCGGAATGCCTGCGCATAGATAAAAAACGGATTACCTATATTGTCATGCCGCTTTTTATTGAAACAGAGCTGCTTGGTTTTGTAGTCTTTGAACCGTCACTGTTAAAGGGAATTATCTATGAGAATTTTACCGTTCAGTTAAGCAGTGCCCTTAAAAGCGCATTTATTGTTGAAGAGCTGCAGAAGAACACTGATGAATTACAAAAATCTCTGCATGAAAAAGAGGTGCTCTTGAGAGAAGTACATCATAGGGTTAAAAATAACCTGCAGATTGTTCTCAGTCTGATGAATTTCAAGGTACATAATAATAAAGAAACAATCCATCCGGAAAATTATTATGGGATTAAAAGCAGAATTCAGGCGATTGCCCTTATTCATGAAGAGCTTTTAGATAGAAATGATGTATCGGTGATTGATTTTAACAACTATGTTAACTCACTGGTAGATCGAATTATTTATACTTCTGCAAACGGTTTGGAGATAACCAAAAATATTGATATTAAAGATATTTTCCTGGATATTCAAACTGCTACTCCTTGCGGTCTTGTTATTAATGAAATTATAAACAACTCACTAAAATATGCCTTTAAAAAGAAAAAGGATAATGTGATAACCATAAAAATGAAATACTGTAAGGATAAAAAAACGATTGAGATGCTTGTCGGCGACAACGGCAGGGGACTGCCTCCTGCCGTTGATTTCCAAAGCACAGAAACAGTGGGCCTGGAATTGATAAAATTATTAGTGAGGAATCAACTGGAGGGAAAAATAGAATTAATGAAAAAACCGGGCACCTGCTATAAAATAAATTTTATTTCAGAAAAAGTCACCGCCTATGGTGGTGGTTAAAAAGATGCTGACTAAGTGATGGATTTTATCAAAAATAGTAAAAATAATATGTGTAACCGCATAAATATCGCTTTTCACTCGTTATTATTAATAGAAATCAATACTGTGATTGACTTGATGGGGAAATATAATTTAAGCTGGAGTTATCATTAATAATGCAAATGATACTAATTCTAATTATTTTTACAGATGATGATTTACCCAAAATACGGGCAAGGGACCCCCATGTATTTGAGAAGATATTTAAAGAATATCACGGAAAGATATATAATTTCCTGTTAATCAAAACACTGGGTAATTCGCATACGGCGGAAGATCTGTTATCCGAAACATTTAACGCAGCGCTTATTTTTGCGCCGAAACTGTCAAATGCCAAGAATATTCAGGGTTGGTTGATACGTATTGCCAATAACAAGTTTATAGATTATTACAGAAAACAAAAAATAAGAAATAAATATCTGGATTCATATGATGCGGCTGATGTTGCCCAAAAAGACACCTCATTCGATACATTATTTGAACAAGAAAAATATCTCCTGCTTGAGCTGGCTTTAAAAAACATTAATCCGGAATATTCCAGAATGATTAGCTTAAAGTATCTGGAACATAAGAACAATAATGAAATAGCCAAAATATCGAGTAAAACACTATCGGCGGTAAACAGTATCCTGTTTAGGGCAAAAAAGCAGCTGAAAAAAGAGTTGAGTAATTTAATAAAGGATTATTTATGAACAGAAAGAAGTATCTGCTTGACTGGGCCAAAAAGTTAAACGACTCGGATTTAAAGACGCATTATAGTATGAATAATCCGCTTCAACAGACACCTTCCGGAGTATATGACAAAATAATTCGGGATATAAGAAACAGCGCCCACCGGCAATCGGAAAAACGGAGCATCCCGGAACGTCTTAAGTGGTTTTTCGTATTTCATAAACCTGGTCTAAAGTACTCATTATCGTTCGCCGGATTTTTTGCCGTGCTTGTTTTGACGGTTTTTCTGTTTATTAGATTGCAGGATTTTTCTCCGGACCTTACTCAAAGCATATGTAATGTTTCAGCATTAAACGGGGAACTCGTGTTAACAACATCTGATAAACAGCAGGCAGTTGGCGCCGGCGCTCAGATCACGGAGTCGGCGCTCATTGAGTCCGGCGAAAATTCAAATGCGGTGATAAAGATAGGTGATAAATCTACCGTTGTCATGAGAGAGAATTCCAAGGTCGAATTCATAGAACTTTATAATAAAGAAGGCATAGAAAGAACAAGGTTATTTTTAAAACAGGGAAGTTTGCACTGCTGGCAGCAGGAGGATTCCAGGGGATCGAAATTTTCCATCTCAACCGAGACCATCGAGCTGAGTGTAATCGGAACCGAGTTTATTGTTTCTGTCGATGATCAGGAAACCAAAGTTTTTGTCATGAAGGGGAATGTAAGCATTGTTCCGAAAATAGAAGTCAGGGAGGTTGCGCAGATACGAAATATCGATGCGGATTTTGCCGATAAAATATCGAGTATTATTGAATCCACTATCATTTTATCAAAGCAGGAAAAATTAATCCTTTCACACACCGAACTGGCAGAGGCCCAGGATAAAATTACCGAAGTTCTACTACCTATTGCAACCGAATTGGAGAATCATAAAGGTTCTGCGGATGAAATCAGGGAGATCATCAATAAGACCGGTCCGAAGATTGAAGAAATTGACGGTTTAAGAAAAGAAATTGTCAAGAAACAGACGGTACACTCACCTTCAAGCCGGAATACGAAACCTCTCAATACAGAGACAAAGGCACCTATGAGTTTTATCAACAAAACACAATTTGTTGTGCTTTCACCGGCCAACAAATATTATACACATAAGCCGCAGTTTATGTATGATTTTATTAATATAGATGAAATGGAAGTCTATTTAAACAACCGCCTGGTACGCATAGAAAATACGGACATATTATCCGGGGCTAAGACCGGTTTCAATAATTTTAAAATAAGGGCTGTTGATAGTACCGGAGAAGAGCATCTTTATGAAACAGAGTTTTTTGTCAATAATCTGGTGCTTGCCGACATAGATACATTCAACAGAGCGGACAATTACCTGGTTGGCAATAATTGGTATGAAAAGGAGAAGAACAGCGGTCATGAAACCGGCAGGATTCTAAACAACAGATTGGTATTTACAGGACCTGTACAAAACTCCCCCGCATCATTTTCACTTGTTAAAAAATATTTTCCCGAGTTGAATAAAGAGATTATCCAATTAATCGATATTGCGGATCTTAATGCCTCCGACAGCGGCTATGTGTCCGTCCAGTTGGGTATATACGGATACGTTCCCTATAGTCCCGACTTTGATCCCAACAAGATACCCACTACGTGGCGGGCGGCAATCCAGCTGATTCTGGAAACTAATAATGGTGAAGATTTCAATTTCTATTTCCAAGAGCGTCAGTATTACACTGTAGACAGAACGTGGAATATAACGGAAAAAGAACACCTGAATTTGGATTTTGACTCTGCAAAGCGGTTGGTTTTTTATAAAAACAACAGGTCGTTTTATGGAATTATTTTGGACAGCGACAATAACATTCTTAAGAAGGTTGTCAGACACAACTATATATCTCATATAGACGGCAGGTTGTTTTTATTCAACGGCAGAAGAATAGCGGGCAGCATTACGGACACAACGGCATCTCCGGGCACCTTCATGGAAATAGACAATTATTATTACTATAAGTAAGAAGTATTAGACTTGTGAAGGTAAAAACGCGAATTTGTGTTCTGTTTCATTGCAGCAGACCGTAATCCTGGGTCATGTTGAACTTATCAAGCTTCTTGATTAATTCCCCGTCCCCCCGGCGGATAAAAGAGCCGCCCGGCGTGGCCAGACCTTCGTCATTCAGCCCCACAAAGATCGATATGCTTTTACCTTCAGCCTGCAGAACGGTTTCCCTTACGCTTTCCAGGGTGGGCGGCGCGTACTCCCCTTTTTTAAACGCTGCCTCCAGGGGTGTGCCGTAGGCAGCGTACGTGGGATTCAGATGCATGTTTATATCAAGCTTGTAGGTGCGCGCGAGATCATCAAGATAGTTGATTCCGTTTACCACATCCAGGACAGCGTCCTGCTCGCTTATTCCGGGGACCGGTTTTAACATGAAATAAACCTTGAGCTTGAAATGATATGCCGACATCATGCCGGCCATTTTTTCAAAAACCTTTAAGTCCAGGCCCTTTTTATAGAAGTCATTGCGAATCTTATCATCGAAAGCCTCAAATCCTACGGCAAGCTCCACATCGGTTGGCGTGCTGCCCTCTCTGATAGCCCTGGCCAGTACTTCCAATTCATTAATATCCACGTATTCCGGACGTGTTTCCATGCTCAATACCGAAATATTCGGACAATGAATATTCATCTGGGCGATAAAATAGATAAGCGCCGTAGTGGAAAATGTCTGCTCATCGAGGATTGAGCCGTTGTTGGAAATAATTATTTTTTTCAGCTGATTTTTCTGCTCGCCCGAAAGAACAGAGTTGAATATAAAATCGACCTGTTTAATTATATTGTGGTAGCCGATGTGATGCTCCGACATTCTCGACGGCAGATTGCAGCCCAGGCACTGGGCCCAGCGGCAGGCCTGGGTGTAAAAAACCGCGAACAGGGTGAGCCCTTCCTGCGGATTTTGAAACCAGTAATCGGCCAACAGCCTGGGATTATAATCATTGTTAAACGAGTAGGTCTTTTGCGCGGCTTGCGTGCGCTTTTTAATTAAATCGCCGGTTTTGTTTTCTGGTGCCATATTGGATATTTTTTAATCAATGCTCAGTGTCACCGAAGGATTGATCTTGTTTCCCCGTTCCAGCTTCTGGATTGATTTTTCACCCTTCAGGGTGAGCTCTTCGAATTCGAGAATTGTTTCGGCCATTTTAGGCAGTGCCTCTTTTCTGTATTTGGCAATATCCTCCATGGCGATATTAATATCCCTGAAAGCGGATTTCAGGGATTCCATTTCCAGCATACTGGATGAAGCCTGCTTATGGATGGCAGCGCCCTGCCGCCGCAGGGTGGCCGCGGTTCCCGCGATCAGATCAGAGGTTGTTTTGTTTACGGCGTCGATCTTTTTAAGCACGATCCGCTGATGGGTTAATGCCAGAGCCACGGTTACCGCCACCTGTAAAGCGTTAACCGTAACATTTATGGCCCGGTTTACTCCCCGTATGAGTTCTTTGTTGTTTCTGATAATGAGCTCTATGGCGATTACCCCCTGCTGGCTGACCGCCAGCTGTTGCTGCAGATCCATGATCCTCTGCCGCAGCGGAAAGAGCAGCTCTTCTTCGATAAATCTTTTTTTGTCCTCGTCCTGGGCGTATTCTCTGGCAGCTTTGTGCTGCAGCTTGGTATCGATAAGCTGTCCCAGCTTGATAACCTTCTCCAGCTTCAGAGTCGATTCCCGTAACGCTCTTTGATCCTCCACCAGCATACCGTTGTCCCTGTCCAATTGCGACTTGCCGTTTTTCAAGGAGTTGATTATGGCGTTGATAACCGTCTGTGATTTTTCGAATTTGGAAAAATATCTTTTCAGGGCCTTGCCGATAACCGGAATCTTGCCTGCCAGCCGGGAAAACCATCCGGGTTTGCCGAAATCGATTCTGTTGGGATCGAGCTCTTCGACCTTAATCTTCAGGTCTATCAGGGCATTGGCAACCTCGCCGCCGTCCTCACCCCGTTTCTGCAGTTCTTTGATCGGTCCCTGCAGCATCTGGCTTCTGTGGGCGGCCTCCCGCTGCACGTCTTCACCCAGTACTTCCACCGCCACCTTGCTTGATTCCCGCGCGTCGATATCTTCCTTTTTAAAGTTCAGCAGTTTATCTGCAAAACTGGCCGCTTCTTTTTCCAGTTTGCCGTCACCTTCCTGCTTGGCCTTAATCTCTCCGGGGTCAACCAGGCCCAGTTCATTTTTTAATTCATTTTTATCAGGTAAGGTCATCTTTTCTTGATCGCTCATAACTACACTCCTTTATTTTTATAGTAAACAAGCTAATGTACCGCTTTGGAATATTTCTTTGTTCTCCTGATCAGCTCCTGCAGTTCCTGTCTGGCGGTTTCCATATCCATGGAAGCTCTTCCCAGCTTTGTTTTTGCTTCCGAGATTGTGGCCAGCGAAAGATCGATCTGGGTCATGGCCTCTTCGTTTAAGGTCAGCAGCTCATTAATCTTTTCCAGCTGCTGTTTCCTGAGTTCCGTGCGTTTGTTAAGGGTTTCGATCTCCCTTTTATCGGCTTCTTCCAATACTGTTAAGCTTTTAAGGTAGGTAAATCTCTCGTCGACATAGTTGAGGTCAATAGTGCTCACGCTCTCAAGCGTGTTCATTATATCCGTCAGATTGTCCAGGGTGGAAAGATAGACCTGTTCGGCGGTTCCG
Organism: Spirochaetales bacterium; assembly: GCA_016930675.1. Taxonomy (GTDB): domain Bacteria; phylum Spirochaetota; class Spirochaetia; order SZUA-6; family RPPD01; genus JAFGGG01. The sequence continues at coordinate 28,143 of JAFGGG010000029.1, read as the reverse complement.
AAATATCTGGCATAGGTGAGCTCTTTGGCGTCATATTTTTCGGATAAAAGCCTTTTAAAGCTGCTGAATTTTTTCTGTATTTTTTCAAACTGTTTGACCGCCTGTTCTGAATAGTTCTCCAGACCCTTTATGCATCTGTATTTTGCCAGATCACGCTTTAAATTAATGAGGATCTTTTGCTGCTGAATTTCCATCTGCGTATTTATATGATTCAGATATTTTGAGGCAAAGTGTTCTTTTCTGAAAAAAAGGTTAACAAAGAAACTGCCGATTCCAAGTACGACGGCGCCTATGGTGGCATATAACAGGGCGGGTATCCCTAAGATCATGATATTGGCGAATAAAAAAATACCTGCCAGTGCGGTTATATATGTGGAGACCGGATTTTGGAAGATGTCACCAAGTACGGCCTTATTAACAGATTTTTGAGAAAAATCTATGGTGGTCAACTTTTTTTTCTTCTCCATAGCCTTAGATCCTTGAATTAAAAATCATCGGTCACTAATAGAATCTCGACCCGTTTTAATCTGTCGTTATAGGCCCTGCTTGATTCGTCGTTTTTACGCTGGAGCGGCTCCTCACCGCCCACACCAATGGCGTGGATTCTATTTTTATTCACATTGTATCTGGTAATAATATAATTGGCAACAGTTTCCGCCCTTTGCTCCGATAATAGTAAATTCTGTTTCGTGTCGCCTCTTAGTCCCGAGTGGCCTTTAACCAATATTCTGAAGTTGGGATAATGTTTCAAGTTCTCCACTATGATGTCGATCTGCAGTTCGCCCTGTGTGGAGAGGTCGGCGGTACCGCTCATAAAGGTGATGGGCCGTACTTTCAAGGTTCCGATCTGTTTGAGCTGCCGCCATTCCTGATCTGAAAGCGGGGTGAATTCTTTTTGCAGTGAGTTTGTGGATTGAATATCCAGATCACCCGCTCCCGCGATATCGGCGGTGTAAAGTTGTTTAATGAACTGCGAGTTGATAATCGTCGCCGCGTTACTCTTGGGCAGGGGATTATCGGTAAAATCCCCGTTTTCAATCAAGATCTCAACTGTGGACTCAATGGTTTGTACCAGTTCTTCTTCCTGATACGTGCTGCCCTCAAGTACTCCGTACCATTTGGCGTTTCCCACCAGGTTAATCCAGTCCACCCCTTTAAGCATGGCTTCGACATTTTCGGAGGAGCTTTTTGTTTCTTTTATGATGTCCGCCTTCAACTTGGCCGTATCATCCGTGTAAATAAGCATTGTTTTAAAATAGTTGGCCAAGAGTACGGCAACTATTTCTGAATTGTTTTCCGCGTACATCCGGTTAACCAGCAGGATGTCTACGATCAGCTTCTCCGTGTCTTCGGAGCCTAGCAGTTTGATTATCCCCTCTTTGGAGAGCGCGTCCGTTACGTGCGGTTCCCAGATTACCGCCACATCGGCTTGCTTCGCCATTAACTTGTTATAGGCGTCCTCCGCGCCGTTGGTTTCGATTCTCCAGGTTCCGCTTTTATCCAGTAAGGTGGAGATATTAAAATGCACGCCGATGGATTTTAACAGGTACTCGCTCGGTGAATCCGGCGTAAAGGCGATTTTATAATCAGTGTTGCCTTTTAATTTTTCCAGCGTATTTATTTTCGCCTCCCAGGCGACAATGGCGTCTCCTCCCTTGGATTCATCAATGAGGGCGATTATGGTGGCGGGGAATCCTTCCGCGGCAGCGTTAATCAGGTAGGAATCCACAGTGGCTACCGCGATATCTATCTCGCCTGTGCGCAGGCGCTTCATCCTTTCTGCGTAATTGGCGTTATCATCAATGATCTCGACATTATATTTTGATTCACGCATCAATCTTTTAAAAACCGGAGAGCGTAAAAAATAATAACCGATCCAGCTGTCGAGAGCAATCCTCACCGTGCCCTTCATGTCCTTGGCATCGCTGGTCTGCTGCACTCGCGATTCCGCAAGGCCGGGACTTAAAAGCTTGAACACGGTTATTCCCGCGATAGACACCAGGATTATTATAATTAGCACTATGGTATGTGGTTTCATTACATGTTCGTCCTGTTATTCATTAAAATCCGTGATCACAAAGCTTTCGGATTCCGCCAGTACTTCCTCCAGTCCCTGGCTCAACTCATCCAGGTTTTTAGCGGATTTATAATATATCTTCCCGGGTTGATTCAAGGAATGATCTTCTCCGATCTGAAATCCGATGGTGTGAATAATTACGGGACTATGGTCGAGGATAAGATTCACTATCCTGTCAGGTTCATGACCCGGGCTTGCTTCTCCGTCGGTTACCACTACGATATTGTATTCGCCGTATCCGATCTGCTGCTGTGCCTGTTTGATGAGTTTGGCGTAGGCCAGCTCCAGGGCTTCTTTAAGCGGTGTGTTGCCTTTGGCGGTGGTTTTCTGAACCTGATTGGTAAACTCGTATCTGTCATCTCCCAGCGGAACCCGTTCGGATAATCCGCTGCCGTCAAAAACAGCCAGGCCGAGATTGGCGTCTCGCGGAACATGGGCCACGAATTCAATCAACGCTTTTTTGGCGATAGCCATTTTATTGTCATCCTGCATGCTCCCTGAACCGTCCAGGATAATATAATAATTCTTTTTTGTAAGGTTTTCTTCCAGCTTGGGCGCGCTTTGCTCCTGGTCTTGAGTGTCAAACCATAATCCCTGCTCTGCGGCGGGGCTGTATACCCCTTGGCCCTCTTCGGATTCCTTCTCGTCCAGTATTGGTTGTACGATGAAAATAAAGAATAATACCGCTAATATAGTAACGATCCCTATCACAAAATTTACTGTCTTTTTCTGTGTCATGTACTATTCCTCCTCTTAAGGAACAAAGGGTCTAGAGTTTTTTAAATACGTTTTCTTCGGCTTCGATCTGAATGATCTTAAACTCCACGCGCATGTTGGAAAGCCACTCCTGGTCATTCTGGGGAATGGGATACAATGGTTTCTCTATACCGTGCCCGATGGTGGCAAACTGGCTTTGATCCAATGTGATACCGTTCTGCTGGGCATAGGAGATCAGCTGGTCTCTGACGTTATTGGCCCGGCTTAAGCTTAAATTTTTTGCCGCCTGCTCAATTTTTTTTAACACAACTTCAGGCTCGCCCTCCTTCTTTTTACGCAGGTAGCCCATGGGATCGGAATGGCCTTCGATGGTAATAATCGCCCCTCCGTAGGTTGCGGCGAAATCGATTACCTTGTCGAACTGCTCCCGATACAAATCCGCGGAAAACTCATTCTGATTGGGTTTGAAAAATATCTCGAAAGAAAACAGCTCGCCTGCTTCAAGTGTATCCTTTTGCTGGCGTTTGGTAAGCACGGTGGCCACTTCATCCTTTTCAAATTTTGGAACTTCCACGTCATCCGCGTATTTTAAACCTGACCGCAATTCATTATAGTCCCAGTTTGCTTTAAGAATTTCAACCTTGCCTTTCATAAGGCCGAGGGTATTAAAAAAGGTTTGAATTTCACCTGTCAGTCTTTCAAAGCGGCGCAGGTAATTCTGGTCGGCAAAAAATTTTATATTGCCTTTAAAACCGGCCAGTTCGGCGTCATAATACATGCCTTCCATGTCGGCCAGAGCGTCCGGACTGTCGAGAAGAATTTGAGAACCCGCGGTAATGAATCTTTTGAATTTCTCGCTTTTCGTGTTTTTGAATAAATCCCTTACCTCTTCTTCCGCGGCCAGGAGGGCGTGCACGAAGTTTTTTACCGCCTGGGTGTTCTCTTCATAATAGTCTTTGCGTACGGCGTACACATCACTGATAATTCTGTTGGCTGTTTTTGTGGAGAGGAGAATTACAGCTCCTTTTACGGAATCTTCGGCGCCCGTACCCACTGTGCCGCTTGAGGTCAAGGCCAATGCGTCGGGAATAATCACGAAAGCGGCATCAATGCTGTCATTATAAAATTTTGCCATGGGCGTGTCGCCTTCCGGCCCTACCAGGTCGTTTGTCCAGATCACATCCACGTCCTGTATGCTTAATCCCGCGTCGGTTATAAGCTTCATGAAATAGGCAAGATGAGGGCCGTTGGATTGGATGGCTATTGTTTTACCCTTTAAATCCTTGACCGCCTTTATTCCCGGTTTTACCACAAGCGCATCACCACCGGCCGACCAGGAGTGCTGAAATACCACAACCAGCTGCAGATTGGGGTATTGCTTGGTGCTCTCCGCGGCCATATTTATCATTCCCATTGTACCGCGTAAATAAGGGCTTTCGCCGCTTACATAATTGTTAATCTGCTTTTGGAAATCATCTTCCCGATAGAGCTCTATATTTAATCCGTATTTTTGAAAAAGGGAGCCCTCACTGGTTTTAATGGTTCCTCCATTGGCATACACGGCGATCAGATCCGCGCCCCAGGTAATAAGCGGCACTTTGATAATACCGGTATCGCTGTAACCGCCGGCCGTAACGTCCACACCCTGAATTGTATTTCCCTGTTGATCCGCTTCTTCGCAGGTAAAGATGCCTAATAATATAATGGAAATAATAATGGTAATTATTCTAGCCTTCATTTTTTTACTCCTTTGTCAAAAGATAATGATAGCAATTACCGGAATTTTTAGCAAGATTATCCATAAAATTATAATTGACATTTATTAATGGAGAAACTACACTTTTGCTATAAACTCTCATGCAAAGTATTTATGCGTGCATATTAAAAGTTGAAGATCAACATGTCTTGTTTAAGGAGGAATTCGATCATGAAACGAATAATTATAGGTCTTTTTGTTTTTACATTACTTTTTGCCACGGGCTGTCAGCAGGACAAACCCACATTTAAATTGGCCTGGAGCCATTATACAGGATGGGAGCCGTGGGCATACGCGGAAGATGCAGGAATTATCGCCAAATGGGCGGACAAATTCGGAATCAACATCGAAGTGGTGCTGGTGAACGACTACATCGAGTCCATAAATCTCTATACGGCGGGTGAGTTCGATGCCTGTACCATGACCAATATGGACGGCCTTACCATTCCGGCCGTGGGAGGTGTAGACAGTACCGTGCTTATCATAGGGGATTTTTCCAATGGCAACGACGGCATTGTGGTTAAAAACGGCGGCTCGGTTTCAGACCTTAAGGGCAGAGAAATCAAACTGGTGCAGCTGTCCGTATCCCACTATCTCCTGGCCAGAGCCCTGGAGATGAACGCCCTGACCGAAAAGGATGTCACCCTTGTCAACACCAGCGACGCGGATATCGGTACGTTATACTTGTCGGACACAAGCCCGACCGCCACGATCGTTACCTGGAATCCCATTTTAATGCAGGTCAGAGACGCTCCGGATACCACAGTGGTATTCGATTCCTCCAGCATACCCGGTGAGATCATCGACCTGGCGGTTGTGAAAACCGACGCGCCCGAAAGTTTTAAAAAAGCACTTACGGGGGCCTGGTATGAGGTAATGACCCATATGCAGGATGGCCATCCCAAATATAACGAAGCCATCGAGTTTATGGCCAAAACCGCGGGCGGTACCGTCGACGAGTTCAAGGCCCAGTTAAAGACCACCGCCATGTTTTATGAAGCGGCGGAGGCCGTGGATTTCAATAAAAGCGCGAAATTGAAGGAAACAATGGAGTATGTGCGTACCTTTTCCTTTGATCACGGACTGTATGCCGAGGCCGAATCCAAGGATTACGTGGGAATCGAGTTCCCCGACGGCTCGGTGTTAGGGAATCAGGATAATGTCAAATTGAGATTCGATGTGACGTACATGCAGATGGCAGCCGATAGCAAACTGGAGTGAGAGGATCGGAAAATATAAAAACCGCCTCGGGGCACAACTGTAATAGCACCATAAAAAGGGAGCAAGACGTAGAGAAATGCGGACCATCCTTACGGAAACGGTACATACGTTTCGAAAACTGTTTGCCATAATCTGCGGATTTTTAAAGAAAATCTGGCGGATAATAAAACATACACTGCGCAGATTGAAATCCAGGGTTCCCAGGTTTTGGGGAATTCACGCCCGGCCCGGTTTCAGGCTCAATCTGATTCTGGCCATCCTGCCCTTCGCCCTGCTGATTATCGTGTATCTTTCGGCGTCCGGCTACAGGCTTGCCCAGAATCCCGACGACAAGCTGCTTCCCTCCATAAGCAAGATGGTGAATGCGGTCAACAAATACGCCTTTACTCCCGACGATAAGACGGGCACGTATATCATGCTTGACGATACCCTGGCCAGCCTGTCGCGGATCGGAATCGGCATTATTTTGTCGGCGGTTACCGGTCTTGTGATCGGGCTTAATATAGGGATCTACCGCGGTTTTCGCAGCCTGAGTCTCACCTTTGTAAACTTTATCGCCATTATTCCGCCGCTGGCAATTTTGCCCATCCTCTTTATCAGTTTCGGCACAGGAGAGCTGGGCAAGATAATGCTGATCTTTATCGGAACCTTTCCCATGATCACCAGGGATGTCTACCTTACCGTGAAGAAAATTCCCGAAGAGATGATAACAAAATCACTCACGCTGGGGGCCAGCCAGCTGGAAATACCCTGGCGCATTATTTTCCCGCAGGTTCTGCCCAAACTTATCGACTCGATAAGGCTGTCGCTCGGTGCGGCCTGGGTGTACCTGATAGCATCGGAGGCCATCGCCTCGCAGAACGGGCTCGGCTACAGGATCTTTCTGGTGCGCAGGTACCTGGCCATGGATGTGATTATTCCCTATGTTGTCTGGATAACCCTGATAGGCTTTTTGGTGGATTTAAGTTTGATCTATCTGGTCAGGGGTGCGTTCAGGTGGTACAGCAGGGAATAGGGGAGCGGGCGGTTTGAAAGAAAAATCATTGCAGAAAAAGAACATTCTTCACTTGAGCAGTATCCGCAAGGTATACGGGGAGAACGTGGTGCTGGAGGATATCGACCTTTCGGTTGCGGCCAATGAGTTCTGCACCATGGTGGGTCCTTCGGGTCACGGAAAATCAACCCTGCTGCGGTTGATTATCGGTCAGGAGCTGCCTACTGCGGGTGAAATTTTTGTCGAGCAGCGCAAGGCCATGTTCGCCAATCCGGACAGGGGAGTGGTGTACCAGCAGTACTCGCTTTTCCCCCATCTTACCGTGCTGGACAATATTGTACTCGGCATCAAACTGCGCTACGGATTTTCTTATTGGAGAAGCAGGAAACAAGAATATCTTAAAAAGGTCAGGTACTACCTGAAAAAGGTGCACCTGGAGAAGCATGAGCGCAAGTTTCCGCACGAGCTTTCCGGCGGTATGCGCCAGCGCGTGGCCATACTGCAGGCTCTCATCATCAGTCCCAAGATTCTGCTTATGGACGAGCCTTTCGGCGCCCTTGACCCGGGCACTCGCGAAGATATGCAGCTCTATCTGCTGGAGCTGTGGAAAGAAACCAAAATGACCATCATCTTTATCACCCACGACCTGGAAGAGGCGGTGTTTTTGGGTACGCGCCTGTTAACCGTGTCCCAGTTTTACTCCGACGACCGAAAGGATCTCGATCCGCTTAAAAAGGGCTCGCGGATCGTAACCGATCTCGATCTGACCAAGTACATGAAACAGGATATTTCAGCCACCGATGTAAAGTATTCCAAGGTGTTTCGTGAGCTGATCAAGCAGATACGACTGGAAGGTTTCAGCCCCGACTACCTGCAGCATGTGAAAAAGTTCAATCTGGAGCATAAGGATTCTTTTCAGACGCTGTAAGGCGAGAGTACCGTTTAGAAAGCCTGGAAAAGATAATTCTGTTTCTAAAGATTATATAGAAAGCATACATAATCAATACCGTGTCGATCAATAAAAAAATGGCGCAGAAATAAAATGCGACCACTGTGGTGCCGGAAATATAAAGTCGTTCCAGATGCAAGCTGTCCTGCTTCCCATGCTTAATATCCACGGCCATGCCGGAGAGAGCGGTGGGTTTTGTTAAAAACGCGAGCAGCTTGTCGGTTTTGAGTATGCCCCAATCCGTATAAGGGCTAGATGTCAGTGCGCTGTGGATTCCTGCTCTTTCCATCCAGTCCAGATAGAGGGATACCGCGAGGCGGTGTTCTGCGGTATGAAATCTCAACCATTTCAATGCCAAGCCTTGTATGGAGTCGTTGTCGGGATCGAATATAAGCAGTTCCAGGTCTTTAACGGATATGTTGTCCGTCAGGGCTGCAAGGCCGGCAGCCGTTCGGTCCGGTAAAGGAGAGCTCAACACAAAAGCCGTATACTGAGGATTCTTTGTCGGCCAGATAAAAACTGATTTTAGTACAAAGTTACTCGCAAACGGAGGAGGGGACTGTAAAGAATCTTCCGCGGATTCATAGAGCAGGGGTTTTTTATACCTGTAAAACAGCAGGTTTGTAACATACACCCTGTAATCGAGCCAGTCTTGGGCATTATGGGGGAAAAAGGTAAGCAGAGTGCTGATAGTAAGAAAGAGCGCGGTTATTATTAAAAAAGTAATGAGAAGATTGGACTTTATCTTATGCGCGCCGAGTTGCACGTCCTTGTCGAGCGTTCAAGTTCGCCTTGGCAGGTAATGATGCTGCCCGCCGGTAAGCTGTGAAGTCGCTTGACATGCACAAAAATCCAGATGAAGAGAGGTGATATAAGTATGAGTGCCGCGGGCGACATGATTATCGCAAATACCGGGAAGCTTATATCTGACGCTCAGGGTCGGGTACAGGCTTCGTACCACTATAGAACAATTATGGTATAGAGCTATAACAGCGGGAATAACAGAAAGCAATAAAAGCGGACAACCCGTTTTTTATATGTTCCCGCTATATATTTCCGTTCATACTGCCTTAACATTATTCTTTTCAGTTACTTGATAATCGGGGACCGGTCTTCCAGCTCTTTTCGCGTAGGAACGTCCGCCTTCTGGATGGTGGAAAGAATCTCTTCGGTTAAGGGTGTTATTTTTACCAGTCTGTTGGCCTGGTTTTCGATAACCTTTTCGAAAATGTTTCTCACCAGCCTGCCGTTGCCGAAGGTTCTGTCCTTTTCTGCGTAAAGAGTTTTCAAAAGCTCCAGCAGTTTGGTGCGCGCATGTTTTGTTATTTTATAGGCCGCGTTTTTGCAAAAAATAGCGAAGATTTTTATCAGTTCTTCAGGCTTGTAATCCTTGAAATAAAAATAACGGCTGAACCTTGATTTTAAGCCGGGATTTGATTCGATAAACTCCTTCATCTCGTCGGGGTACCCGGCAACGATTACCACCAGGCGCTCTCGTTGGTCTTCCATTCGCTTCAAGATGGTCTCGATCGCCTCCTGTCCGAAATCATTGCCGCTGCCGCCCCTTGGTTTAAGCGCATAAGCCTCGTCGATGAAAAGAATTCCATCCAAAGCCTGTTCCACGACTTCATTAACCTGGATGGCTGTCTGTCCCACATAACCGGCCACAAGCCCCGCGCGGTCGGTTTCTATGATATGGCCTTTTGTCAACAGACCCATTGTTTTATATACCTTACCCAGCAGACGCGCTATGGTTGTTTTGCCCGTACCGGGCGGCCCGTAAAAAACAGCGTGCAGAGAGGTCTTGGACACGGGAAGACCTCTTTCTTCACGGGCCTTTCTGATTTTTATCAGATTTACCAGGGTGTTTATTTCTTTTTTTATGTTCTTCATGCCAACAAGGTCATTTATCTTTTTCATGACCGATTCCAAAGTTTCCTGCTCCTCTGCGGGTTTTTGTTTCAGCTTTTTTTTAGAAAGCTCTTTTTTCACAGGCGCCTTTTTTTTGGCGGGGCCTTTTTCCGTCAATGACACTTTATGTTTTTGAAAGATAATGCCGTTTAATTTTTCCTCAATCTCGATTTCACTTTCAGTAATCCTGCCGTCCGCCTTGATCAGGCACTGGACAAAATTAAAGAACAGGGTTCGTATCTTGTCATGGTGGTTGGAGCCGTTATCCTTATCGATCTCTATTAAATAGTCCAGTGATAAGAATGAGGTGATGTCCTCTTTTATATTTTCGGGGAAAAATCGGGCGATTTTAGGCCAATACCGGTTGACCGCCTGGACATGGGCCAGGTCGAAATTGTTGATGATGTCCAGGATCTCTTGTTGGTCTTTATCCGGGATCTGCTGATGCAGGGGAAGCAGGGTAAGGGTCATGAAAAAGATCTCTTTTTCGTTCAGTAATTTTTTGGAACGGATTACCAGAAAGGCTGCGGTAATCAGGTCGTCCACCAGAACCCGGCAAAACTCCCTGTTGTTTTTGTTAAAGTAATCCTCCAAGCTGAGGAGGATCTTGCGGGCCTCGAGCGTTAAAAAATCGTAATTGGAGCTGTAGTCGTAAAACACCACCTTTTCTTTCCGCGCCTCGATTGCCGCTTTCAGCCTGCGGCTGAAATTGCCCACACACTCCTCATTATCCGTTGTTTTAAAAAGGATGGAGTGATCCTTTACCTCCATGGTGATCTCGTTGTAATCGCCTGCCTTGTCAACATGAAAGGAGAGCAGGTCTTTAAAGGAGATCTCCTCGAACATCTTTTGCTCATCCTCAATGGTTAAAAAGAACAGCCGCTTGTTGGAAAGAAAGAGAATTCCGCCGCCTTCATCTGCTTTGGAGCTTTTTACTTTAATGCCGGAGTAGAATCCCTCCAATACATCTTCGATCTTTTCATTATTCTGCAGAACATGGCGGAGTTCGCTTTTAATTTTATCTATCTCTTGTTTCGTAAGCATGGCGTATGAATATATTATTACCCGATTATTCGCAGTGCGTCCATTGTTTTTTTAACGTGGCGGCTCTATGGAAAGCGGCCGAAAAGCATAGGGGAATTAGAAAGACAAGCAGATTTATTGTGCAACAGTATCTATCTATAGTAAAATATTCTTTAGGAGGATTGTTTATGGATATTTCCCAAAAACTTATATCATGCAGCGACAAGGTTATACAGCAATTTCTACGAAAACTGGACTCGGAAAAGCTGGCGGTGCTCATGGCGTATCATCTGTCCGATGAGGCGACCGACTGTATTTTAAGAAATATGAGTGAGCGCGCCCAGGAATCGGTTTTGAAGGAGCGAGAGGAATTCAAGCAGGTTGCCGTGACGTATGAAAAGCTATTAGACCAGACCGCAAAGGATTTTTCTTAATCTGCTTTCGGCATCAATTTTTTTATAAGTTATATTTTTTTTTAATTTGTTTTATAAAGCGATTGTGTAGATCCAGCTCGATCTTTGCCAGGTTTGCTTCCGTTTCGTAAATCGCGGTCTGCATATCCCTGATAATCTGGATTGACCTTTCAAAATACTCAAGCCGATGAGAGTAATGTTTAAACCGGTGTTTTTCCTCGATAAAGGACTCCAGCGGTCTGTGGAAGGTTTTTATCATCTCTTCCAGGTGCATGTACTGTTTGGTGAAATAAATATTGAATCGTCTGTCGATATTGGGTTTGGCTTCACATTTTATTTTGTAGAGGTTATAGATCTCGTCGGCGGAGAAATAGGGAAAATTAAAGTAGCCGAAATAGGTCTGGCCGAAGGTGTCCTCAGGGTGCTGCGAAATATATCCGCGGTTGGATACGAAGTCCTTTTCATACTTAACAAAGGCATTCTCGTGTTTTTTATCTTCCTCCCTATCGTCGAAATAGAGGGTGCACATGTCGTATCCTCTGAATCTGGTAACTAAAATATGGATTAACATAAGCCGTATCTCCCTTGTGAATTAAGTTTGCATCATAGCAATAAATGGTATTCTGATCAAGGTTTTAGTTTTTAATTCCGCAATCGGTTGAAAATTTAACGTTTCTTTGCCGCAGCGTTTAAAGGAAGATTTTTATGAGTGTAATAATGCCCAAAATGAGGGTGGCAATACCGATAAAAACGCGCAATTTTTTTGTTTTCATCTGCTTTACCGTCAATACGGAGAAAGGCACGGAGATAATAGCTCCGATACACAAGTACGGTGCTAACGACCAGTCAATCGAGTTTTGAGCCAGAAGATAGACGAGCACACCGACCAGACAGGTTAATCCTTCGGCCAATGAGGTGATGCCGATGGCACTTTTATCATCTACACCCGCCAAAAGCTGACCGCCTGTGACAATCGGCCCGTAACCCCCGCCACTCATGCCTTTGTTGAAAGATGCGATAATGCTTAAGGTAATAATTTTACGCCAGGAAAATACGTAGGATTTATTAAGTGTGAGAAGAATTACAAAACCAATAATGAAGACCAGTACGCCGATATAGAGTTCCAAATAGAATTTGGGAAGATTAAGCGCTATAAAAACAGAAGCGATTGTTCCTGCAATGCTGCATGCGGCTATTATAACCACTACTTTAAGATGAGCGGATAATCCTTTTTTAAGACTGTTTATAATCCCGTTTTCTTTTATTTTTTTCATGATGTAACGCGGTTTCATGGATTTGACCGTAAAAATAACATTTCCCGCTTTATGATGTAATACGCCTGCCAGGATGCCTGAAAAGAGTTGTGACAATAAGACTGCAGGGACCACCTGTAACGGCTGAAAACCCAGAATAAGCAGGATCGGGGTAAGGGATGTTCCGTATCCCATGCCGAGTGTTGCGTCTATGTATTCCGCAAAAAGAGCCAATAAAATAACTGTGATTCCAATTCCTAATGCTAATGTGAAAATAATACTATCCTTTTTAAAAACACATAAAATCCGTACAATTAGTGAATCTAATACCAAAAAAAGGTGATCACTTGGTTATAATAAGTTCATTAAAGTGAGTATCTTCCATTTTATGAGACACATAGTCCCTAATTTCCTGAAACACATTAAGCAGAGGCTTGCATTGTTCAATAGGACTCGGTTCATAGAAGTATTTGCTTACTGAATCCACCGGTGCAAGGGCGCCGTCCATAAGGCGTATGATCTCCGCCAATGATATGTTTTCCGGCGGTTTGGCAAGCTTATATCCTCCGCTTGCTCCTTTTTTACTTTTAACGTATCCGCTTTGTTTCAAAATTAAGAGGATTTGTTCAAGAAATTTCTTGGGGATCTTCTTCCTTTGGGCGATATCCGCTATCCGGCAGACACTTTTGTCACGATTTTCCGCTAAATCTATGAGAGCCAGACAGGCGTATTCGCATTTGGACGACAGCTTCATTTTTCTCTTTTTTATTATAAATTATATACTAAATCTATGGATAATATATTTAAATTAGCTTAATCTTGTCAAGAAGATTTATTAGCGTGTTGTATCGCTTCTTTGAATAAACGGGCAGAATCGCTTTTCGAAGGAAAAAAAGACATCATTCTTAAAGAAAAAGGGTAAGCACCCCTATCGGGGATACCTGCTTTTCTGCCGGCGGTCGGACTCCGCTTTCGGTGTTTCTATCGAAACACCTGTCGCTCCGCTTGGGAAAGCCTGCGCTTTCCCTTGGCTCGAACCGACACATATATTGCCGGCGGTCGGAGTCGAACCGACACGTCCCGAAGGACACCAGATTTTGAGTCTGGCACGTCTACCAGTTTCATCACGCCGGCTTTGGTAAATCACAATTTTAACGCTTTTTTTTATCTTGTCAAGTTACCTGCAAGATGATTATGATATCACCATGGAAAAAGAGCAGGAATTATCTTCCCTTTACGCGTCATGTGCTCTCTGCCCCCGTGCCTGCGGAGTGAACCGGTTGAAAGGGCAAACAGGTTTTTGCAGACAGGGCCGGCAGATAAAGCTGGCCTATTCCTGCCTGCATAAGGGAGAGGAACCTCCTTTATGCGGCGCTGCGGGATCGGGCACGCTCTTTTTTTCAGGCTGTACGCTCAAGTGTTCGAGTTGTCAGAACTATCAGTTGAGCGGGGAAGGAATGGGCGCGGAGGTCACCGAACGTGAGGTGGCGGATATTATGTGTGCTTTGCAGAAACTCGATGCCTGCAACATCAACCTGGTCACCGGCAGTCATTTCATACCGGGAATAATCAACGCCCTTAAGCAAGCACGGAAGAGGGGGATGACGCTGCCCGTTGTCTGGAACACGTCGGGCTATGAGACTCCCGCCGCGCTTGAGCTGCTTGATCCGTATGTAGATATCTATCTGGCCGATGTAAAGACGCTGGATGAGGGGATCGCGGACAGGCTCTGCTCCGCACCTGATTATCCCCGCAACGCGGCACACGCCCTGAAACAGATGGCCGCCGCCAAACCGCTGCGCTGGAACAACAGGATGCTTGCGCAGGGAGTAATAATGCGGCATCTGATTTTACCGGGAGAGCTACAAGCCACGGAACAGGTACTAGCCTGGTATAAGGACAAACTGGACAAACAGGTGCTGCTTTCTCTCATGACGCAGTTTATTCCGATCAGCGCGGATAGAAAAACGGAGGCGGACAGGAGTCGTGAAACAGCCCCGGTTATGTTTGGCCGCAAGCTTGCTCACAGTGAATATAAACAAGTAATGAAGTTATTGGATACATACGGCATTGAAGAAGGATTTTTTCAGGAACCCTCACGTGATGACGCCTGGCTCCCGGACTTCAGTACGCTTATTCCGTTTCCGGAAAGATTCGCGCGACCGGTCTGGCATTATTCGCAAGGCCATATCGATGAAACGCGTTAGGGATGAATAAGCGTTCCAATATATGGTTTGGCGTTAAGAATGCTTTTTAAATTATCACCGTCCCTGCCCAGAGCGAAGATCACTTTTAAACCGATACGCGCCGCGTGAGCCGTGGCTACCGGATCGAAAGGCACATTCCTGCCCGGTTCCCACTTTTCTCCCACAAGCTCTTTGAATTTAACCCATGTGATATCTTTTATGGGAGCGGCCTCCGGATTTTGCTTTGGATCATCCGTGTAAACCTGTTCGATATTGGAGAGGTTGATCACGAATTCCGCGTGGAATCTCTCGGCCAGAAGTACGGCATCGTAATCCGTGGAAAAACCCGGTTTCCAGCCGGAAGCCACCAATATCTGTCTGCCGATCACGGTCGGCCGGGTCGGATCGGTGACGACCTCGTCGTCACAGAAATCCTGAAATATGTAGCGGATCAGTTCCGCGTTCAGTCTGGTGGCCGCGATCCCGATCCAGTCCAAAGCCAGGTTGTCCGGAGAAGAAGCGACCTGTTTGTAGGCTTTTTGATAACTGCGAGCCGGAGCGCCGCCGCCGCACACAATAATCAGTTTGTGCTCCATGTCGGACCGCAGGTAATCTTCTATTATGGAATAAAAACCTTTCAAAAAATGAATATCAACAGCCTGGGGGGAGATAATCGATCCACCTAAAGAAATAACCTGAATGGAAGCCATGGTATTGTTTTGGATAGTATTGTCTTTTTACTAAAATATCAAGCTTTGGGCAGGTGTTTAATATAATTTTTTTGTTTCCACCATATAGCGGATGTTGTCGCCGGAGGAATCGACCATATGCTTTTCCATTACAAACACCAGCGATTTGCCGTCCGGTGCCAGCAGCACGTATTTTATGTAGTATTTCTTTACACCTTTGCGCATATAATCGGGTCTGCCGATCGAATAATCGGTCTTTTTTCCGCTTTTGGCGGTAACCGTTATTTTAATGTGAAAACTGCTGGAGACATTTTTACCGGTTCCGGAGCTTGCCTGAATGAGGGTGATTTCATAAAGCGCGCCTGTGTTAAAATCACGAAACTCCAGAGATGATTTGGGAGGAGCGCCGTTAAGCAGCACGTATACGAATCTGCCTGATGAAAGGTGATTGATATTGTATTTTTTAATTTGGGGATAATTGGTCTCAAGCAGATAGTAGATACCGCCTATTCCTTCATTACCGGGTTCCAACGGAATATCGAAATCTTTTTTTATTGCTCCGCTGGGCACGAAGGAGTTTGTCGGCACATTTACGATATAAATTTCAGCATAAGAGTTGGTCGTATTGGAATACACTCCGTACTGTCCGAACATGAAGTATTGAGAATCTTCTGAAAATCCCAGGTTTAAAAAAACAGCTATATCTCCCGCGAATAAGCTAAAAGAAATGAGTAATAAGATAAACGTATAACAAGCCTTTTTGACCATAGATACCCCTATATAGAGAATATCGTATGTCTTCTTACAATCCTTAAAGGATTTTATTAAGGAAAATTCAAAACTTTTTGACAAAATCAGTATAAAAAGTGCGGATTTTCTCTTTTTTCTTTTTTAAAAATAGTTTATTAATTGGCTATGGCTTTGGGCATGCGCAATTCATTTTTACAAGCTTTTTTTTATGCTGCTGTAAGCTTTTCCGTGTTTTTCGTGGTAATTATCGTTTTATTGTTTTCCCAGCAGCCGTTGTTTGAAATGAGTAAAAATGCCCAGGCCCACCTGTTCTGGTTCGTGTATGAATATAATGCTCCGGCTTCGTTCTGGGATGAATTGGGCATAGTGATAATGTATCTCATCAGCTTTATTGCCTTTTTCAGGTTTAAAGTGCTTTTTAAAAAAACCGGGTCGTCGGAACTGTTTTTTTTGGGACTTTTTATTTTTTCATTATTGTTCGAAGTTTTCAGATGCGGGAGTTTTCTGGTACAGCATTTTGCCTGGCCCGAGACCCTAAATATATTCTTTATAAGAACCGTTTATTTCGGAAGATTTTTCGGGCTTTTTGCCGTTTTCTTTTCCAGTCTTTATGCTTTACAGCTTGATTATCAGAAATATAACATCCTGATCGGGATAATCGCGCTGGTCTCATTCGCCCTTGCCATTTCGGTATCATTCAAAAACAATATCCTGCTTTCAAACGGTCTTTTCAAACTCGGAGACGAACAGGGGTTGTTCATTCTGCTGAGTGCCTTAAAGCTGTTTACAATACTGACTTTTGTTGTGGCCGCCTTTAGGCGTGATCTGGCAATGCTGATTCCGGCCGTTTGCTTTTTATTGATCGGGCGGGAGTTGCTGCTTTTTGCGCCGGGACTGTTTTTTCTGATATTAGGCAGTTTATTATTAGTGGGAGGAATAATACTTACGAATATAAAAATCAAGGCAGTGTATTACTGGATTTAGAAAAAGAGTTTAAATAATCCCGATAAGAAGAGACGTAAAAAATCCCACGCCGATAGGTATAATGAGATTGTCGAAATCGCCGGTGGGGAGAGCCTCCAACACCGTAGCGAATAAAGCTATACAAAAAGCCATCCAAAATGATCCCAAAATACGCCAGGTAATTAAAAATACCGAAACAAAACAGGCAAAACTGCCGGCCAGGGTCTTTCCCCGGGTAAACGGGATTTTAATACCGCGAACTATTTTGCCGATCAGGCTGGCAAAACCGTCACCAAAGGCTAAGGCATAAATGGCAATACGCGCGGCCGGTTCGGGATAGATAATCAAGGCAAGCATAGCGCCTAATGCGAGAGTAACGGGTCCAAGTACAAACTTCCCCGCTTCCCGATCTCGTGAAGCTACCACTGTTATATTGGAAATGAAAAATACGGTGATTCCCTGCAGGCGAAGTTTTTCCACCATAATATAAAAGAGAGTACCGGTTGTAAGCAGTATAAGCGTGAGATCTTTGCTCACGGTTACCAGAAACGGTACCAACGCAATGAGGAAATGCAGCAATTTTCTTACTAATTCACCTTTGATTTGCTTGATCTGTGCTGCGTCTTTTTTTCGTGCTACTATTGCCGTAATAAACTTATCCATACGTCTCTATAAACATGCAAGGAGCATGCCAAAATTAGTGATATTAGAGATATTATAATTCTATTCTTTGTAAGGAATTATATTGCTCTGCTTTTTATCATTTAAAATGATCGGTATAATGTCTTAAATTTAATACACTTTCTTTCAAAAATATATATACTGTTCATTTGTTTAGTTTTTAAGGAATTTTCCCAGGTTTTCATGTAAAGGCGGGAACTGCTCTCTATACAGTATAGCATACTCGACGGAAAAAAACCACTTATGGCGCGATTTTTTTCTTTTTTTAAATTAGACATTGACAGGAAAAATCAAAGTTGATACGGTAAGTAAGAGATCGGGGCGATTAACTCAGCGGGAGAGTGCTACCTTCACACGGTAGAAGTCATCAGTTCAAATCTGATATCGCCCATAATAACACCTTACTTTGTAAGGATTTAGAAGACTTCATCAGCTCCGTAAACGATTAAGAAAATACCCCAGGCACTTGTTTTATCATCACAGCCGGCCAACTCAAAAAGCGAAATCTGAGTGGAATTTCGAGTAATATTATTTCATACTTAATATTATGCAGCAGCACATTTTAATTGTGGAAAATGAAACAGTTATAGCCCTGAATGAAAAGCAAGAATTGGAAGCTGCCGGGTACAAAGTCGATGTTGTAAATTCGGGCGAAAAAGCCGTGCAGTTTATGGAAAAGAAGAATAACATAGATTTAATACTTATGGATATTGATTTGGGCCGGGGAATAGACGGCAC
This sequence comes from Spirochaetales bacterium, assembly GCA_016930675.1. Lineage (GTDB taxonomy): Bacteria > Spirochaetota > Spirochaetia > SZUA-6 > RPPD01 > JAFGGG01. Next base: position 9,822 of record JAFGGG010000029.1, on the reverse strand, counting down.
CGAAGCCGCCGAATTAATATTAAAAAAACAGGAAATACCAATAGTATTTATCTCAAGTCATAATAATCAGGAAGTTTTACAAAAAACAGAAAAAGTATTGTCATATGGCTATGTGCTTAAAGACAGCGGACCTGTTATACTGGCAGCCACTATTAAAACAGCCTTAAAACTTTTTAATGCTCATCAAAAAAATAAAAACGTGGGAAAAAATATCTCTGTTTTCAGCGAGGAGGATATTAGAACTACCCAGGCAAAACTGACCAACGCCATGAAAATAGCGCATTTGGGAGGTTGGGAGCTTGATGTCCTGAAAAATGAATTTACATTTAATGACGAATTTTATGCTATTTTTCATACAACAGCCGCAGAACAGGGCGGATATACCATGTCTCCGCGGCAATATGCGGAACGTTTTCTCTATCCTGATGATCAGTATTTGGTGGTCAAAGAAACAAAAGAAGCTCTGGAAACCGACGATCCCAATTACAGTACACAGCTTGAACATAGAATCTATTATGCCGATGGAGGAATCGGTTATATATCGGTGCGGATCTTTATAGTAAAAGACGATGAAGGAAGGACCGTTAAAACATACGGGGTCAACCAGGACATTACCGAAATGAAAAAACGTGAATCGGAAATAGAATCTCTGCTTAAAGAAAAGGAATTATTATTACACGAAATTCATCACCGGGTTAAAAACAATATGCATACCATAGAAAGCCTGCTTTCCTTACAGCTTTCCAAATTACCCGAAGGAGATGCCAGGGAAATTTTGAAGGAAGCCAGGCACAGAATATCCATAATGATGAATATTTACAGAAATCTTTCCGGGCAGGATAATTATCAGTATGTTGACGGCAGAAAAATTATTTTGGAAACCATCAAGAGCATATCCTTATCGTATTCCCTGGATAAAAAAATAAGAATGGTGACCGAGATTGAAAACTGTATGATTACCGTATCCTTTGCCATAAATATCTGTATAATTATCAATGAACTGGTGACAAATGCCTATAAATACGCGTTTCCGAATAATAAACGCGGCGAGATATTTGTAGGCCTTAAAAATTTAGATGAGGATAATTTGGTTGTACTGGTAAGTGACAATGGAACCGGCTTTCCTCCGGCGAAAATTGAAAATGGCGATTTCGGACTGGGCCTCACCCTTGTGAAATCCATGATTGAAAATCATGATGATTCGATGGAAATAGTCCGACATGAAGGTACCTCGATTAAGATAAAAATGAAAAAGATTTAAAAGGAGTCTTAACGGTTTCACACGGTAGAAGTCAGTAGGCGGGATCTGCTATCGCCCATAGATTTAAACTTTACTGCGGTCCCATACCGGCGTTGATAATGCGCAGCGCAATATATGTAAACTAATTGTCACTGTTGGTTTCAGCATTTTCTGCATCTAAAAAGCACACATCACCGTTAAAGGACATGCCAGTGCTCATTCTGATATGTTCCGGCAGTCTGAGCTTCTCCGGTTTGCCGCTCCACAGGCAGAAAATAAGGATCTGACAGCAGATTGCCTCTGTTCTTTGGGCAGCGAGTTGTTTCCAATCTATTGTTTTTAACGCAAAGGGTGATATAATTATAAAAGGAAAAAGTGATTATGAGAAAAAATATCTTCCTTATAATAGCATGTGCTCTGTTTTTCAACTGCTGTATCACATCAATGAAGAATATCGAAATAAAAAAGCTGTTTTTTTGGGTGGCGGATATAGAGACAAGACAGGTAGCTGACTCGGTTATTCCCGGCAAATTATATCAGCTGCTCGCCGTGGTTCGTACAGTGGGGGGAGAGGATATATACGATGTAAAAATGAACGAGTTTTCCTTCTCGAGTCCGAATGAAACCTTGAAAATAATTGCAACCAGGTACGTAACGTACGTAAGAGTAAGACCAGACAGTTTCGTGTTCATAAAGCAAGGAAAATGCGCGCTAAAGGCGGAGGTTCCATCGCATAAATATTCGGAGGTAGTCTATTGGCCCGTTGACTGGGATAATTATGATAGACTGGATTTTTCTCCGGATGCCAAAGCTTCCGCCGATATATTGAACGACACGGAGATATCATGGCGCGTCAATAATACGGACATACTCCGCAGAAACGGGAGAAGTGTGGATTTCGATTGCGCTTATTATGAGATTATGAATGGAGATACACCCGGGAAATATATTGTATTATACGAGCGCAACCTGAAGTTGTTGTATGCTTTTCCGGCGGCAAAAAAAATCATGATAAAAACCAATGGCAGAGACGGCAGAGAGGGTGAAGACGGTGCGGACGGGGTTGAAGACAGCGAAGACGGAGAGGATGGTGAGGACGGAGAAGACGGCGGTAATGCCGGTGATATTACTCTTACGTATTACCATGACAGCGATGTCGTAAAATATTTGAGACTCAGGGCAAACGGCGGCTCCGGAGGAGGAGGCGGTTCGGCCGGGCAGGGCTATGATGACGGGGATGCAGGAGAAATGGGCATAAACGGAAGCAGGGGAAGGGACGGACAGATTAAAGAATATCGGAAACAGTCTTTTATCGACATGTTTGATGTTGCCGGTTATCCTGATTTTGACAGGAATTTGCTCCGTTTTTTTTATTGAATCATATTAATGATATGTAACTCAGATTATGAAGGTATGCAGTATATTGCTTGTAACAATTTCCGCGCTCTTAATATCCTGTTCGACCGGCGCGCATAACATAGCTGAAATGTTCCAGAAGGCGCGGGACCGGGGTGATGTACCGGAAATGCGACGGCATTTTCTTTCATTGCTAAAAAGCAATGTTATCAGACTCGGAATGACGGAGGAAGAGGTTGTCGCGGTTCTCGGATGGCCCTCGTCGTGCTTGGACTCGTTTCTGCCGTTGAGTTAAAGATAACTTCTGCGGTTAATAAAATAAATAATTGACGCTGCGTCGCCTGACCATGATTGTACACTGCCGCGCCAAAGCGCTCTGGGCCTCGCCGCGCACAATATCATAAAAACTCGGAATGCTATGTGAAATTTTATGACAGTTTTAAAAATCCGCTACACCAAAAGGGCGCTTCGCCCGTCGGTATATGTACATTATGAATGAATATCGTAATCCGGAAAACATTGATGCCCGCCGGCGCCTCGTGAAGGCTTACAAAAGCGAAAAACCGCGGCTGCTGGCCCGCCTGCGCGCCGTGGGACGCAGTCTGGAAGAAGCCGAAGATCTGGTGCATGACGTCTATGCCGAGACCATGGAGCGTCTGCCCCTGCTGTCCGGCATCCGTAATCTGCCGGCCTGGATCAATTCCCTCTTTAAACGGCGCTTGATCGATGCCTGGCGGCATGAGCGGGTACGCACCGCGTCCGGCGAAACCGACGTGGCGGAGGAAACCCTGAGGGAGATCATCGCCGGCGCCGGTCTCAACCCTCTCGATGGATACGTCCGGGACTGCCTGATGGATGCGCTTAACGACGCGCTGCACGCCCTGCCGGCGGAGCAGCGAAAGGTAGTGGAAGCGCAGGTATTCGGCGGGCTGAGTTTCCGGGAAATAGCGGAGGCCACAGGTGAAAGCATCGATACCTTGACGGCCCGTAAGCGATATGCATTACGCAATCTTTCCCGTGCCCTCCGGCACTGGATTGAAGCATGAACGACCGGGACCGGGCGGATAGTCCGGGCCCACGGATTGACCGGGTTTGACCCGGAGGAGGTATGATATGTCTGATCAAAAGAAAACACGTTGTAAGGGAGAAGGCTTTGATGCCTGGTGGGAAGAACGCAGCCTGCTCCAGAAAATCATTGTGGGAATCGGTTTCGGTATCCTGGGGATCGGCCTGCTCGCCCTCTTCGGCTTGGTGGTGATGCTTCTGTGGAACTGGCTGATGCCTGACATCTTCGGCCTCAAGCAGATAGATTACTGGCAGGCTTTCGGCCTGCTGGCCCTGTGCACCATTCTTTTCAAGGGTATGCACTTTCGGGATGACAGTCGCCGTACCGACAAAAAGCGCCGGCGACAGCTGCGCAGCTATATAAGGGAGGAAAAGACTTCCGGCGGAACTGCGCCGCCGGATACGTCGCAGGCGTGAACGGAGTGTGGTAGAATCGGCAGCGATTTCAACTGTGTCTCGATACATGCCCGGATGGAGAATTCTTCGTCCGGGCTTTTTTTAATGGCTGATATTAGTACCAAAACTGAGGAGAATAAATTGAATGCAAACAAAAGAACCGCAAGAATTGCGGGCTTACTGTATCTATTAATGGGAGCAACCGGCGCCTTTAGTATGATGTATGTTCCCTCCCAACTTATTGTATCTGGAGATGACATGGCAACAGCCAGAAATATGCCAGGCTTATGGTGACATTGCTTGTGGTCGCGCTACCGATACCGTTTCTTAATATGCTAAACCAAATTGCCGCTTACATCCTTTCGAGCGGTGCAGATTGCCAAATCATTCGGGGCTGAAGTTACCGGCGTGGACAGCACCAAGAAATTGGAAATAATGCGTTCGGTTGGCGCGGACTTTTGTCTTGATTACACAAAAGAAGATTTCATTAAAAAAGGGATTGGCTTTGATGATAGAGTTTTTTACAGCCGGAAAAGTAATACCTGTTATTGACAGATGTTACCCGTTAAGTGAGGTTCCAGAAGCTCTTGGGTATTTTGGAAAAGGACACGCTTGTGGAAAAGTCGTTATAACTGTGTGAAGAGTGTATCCTTGTTTTTAAATATAAACACCGGCCGTCCGGAAACTAATATTTTTTTTGCTTGGGCGCCTTTTGCTTTGACATCTTTTTTACAATGTGTAGAATACATACAGCGTAGAGCGGGCAATAAATACGCCGCTTCCGGCGGACCGCGGAACGTCGCAAATCCATGGACCGTTATCCAGAATTAAGACGTTTAAAAGGAGTGCTTATGAATAGTCCTGATAATCTTGATTTGTATACGTGGCGTTCGGCATTTGGATTTCCGTCGTGGGACAGTAAAAACCGGAAGATTCATCGTATCCATTGCCCTGACGCGAAAGGCACTGTATGGGAGATGAAAAAGATTTAATTTTCATTATTATATGCAAGGAGAATAGGTATGGAAATCGCACTTATTATCGCCGGAGGACTGGTATTAATGACGTTTTTTGCCGCCGGGTTTGATTTTCTGACAAAGCGAAGAAATAAAATAGACCAGGAGACAAAAACTAAAGTCATTGAGCTGGAAAAGAAAATCGATATCCTGGAAGCAAAGATCGATGAGCGAAATGAAAAAATAGGACAATTGGAACATGATGTACTGTTTGTGCATAAGTTACTTGAGAAAAAAGAGTGAGTTATCATGCAGCGGTTTATCAATAAGCTTATTTTACACGTACGTAAACCAAAAGGATTTCTTGGGCTGTTAATGGCAAGAGGTATGAATTCAAGTCATAACAAAATGACAAATTGGGGGCTTGAATTTATTAATGTAAAGGATAAAAAAAATATTCTTGATATCGGTTGCGGAGGGGGAAGAACTCTAAAAAAATTATCGATTTCATCTCCCGATAGTACTGTTTATGGAATCGATTATTCAAAAGAATCCATTGCTATTTCAACCGGTGTTAATAAAAAGGATATTAAGAAAGGTAAAGTTATTCTTAAAGAATCCGGTGTCTCTGCTCTGCCGTTTGGAAACAACTTTTTTGATTTAATTACTGCTATTGAAACCTATTTTTTTTGGCCTGATTTGAAAAATGATATGAAGGAAGTACTAAGAGTACTAAAACCAAACGGAACATTTTTAATAATTTCCGGTGAATATAAAAATGATAAAAATAATAAATTTGATAAAAGAAATAAATCCTTTGTTGAAAAATTAAATATGCATTACCACAGCCCGGAAGATCTGACTAAACTATTAACTGCCGCGGGATTTAAGGACCTCAGAATAGAAGAACAATTTGAAAAGGGATGGCTGTGCGCGATTTCAAAAAAATAGAGCATGCCATCTATTGGGAGCGATTATTCATGAGAGCAATGAGATGATTGAAACCGAAAGATTATGTATCAGAAAATTTATAAAAAACGATTGGCAGGACTTGCATGAATATCTTTCCCTGAAAGAAATATACATTTTCGAACCCGGCGAACCAATTTCTTGTGCCGAGGCTGAAAAAATAACAAATGAAAGAGCAAAGGGCAATGATTTTTTTGCGGTCGTTCTTAAAGAACAGCATAAAATGATCGGTCATGTCTATTTTCATCATGAGGAGCCCAAAGAGTATTTGACATGGGAGTTGGGTTTTATCTTTAATCCTGTGTATCAGAGAAAAGGATACTGCACGGAAGCCTGCCGGAATATCGTGAAATATGCCTTTGAACACTTAAATACCCACCGTATAGTTGCCTATTGCAATCCGAAAAACACTGCTTCATGGAAAGTCCTGGAAAAAATCGGAATGAAGCGTGAAGGATTTTTTGAGAAAAAAGCGTTTTTCCGGAGAGATAACAAAGGCAATCCGTTATGGCATGATTGCTGCGCGTACGGTATGCTTTCACATGAATAACCGCGCTGAACAGTGGTCTGCCGGCTGCACTCACTTCGTTCGCTCCAACCAATTTGGTATGCATTTCAAAGCGTATGTTGGGTTTTAAACAGCATAATTGAAGGGGTAATAAGGCGCTTGTGCCAATTTCGGCAAGCCGCGGAACGTTAGGCGGAATCTGTCCAAAAATAATAAAACTATATAAGAAAAAGGTGTATTAAAAAATTAATTAAGCTAATATTATAATATTAAATAAAAAAGGGGTTTTATGGAAAATGGAATATATAATAAGCATGAAGCTGGTTCACGAATACCTATATCTAAAATGCTAAAAAGATATACAACATTAAACTATTTGCAGAAAATATTACTTAATAAAAAACTCCCATTTTCAGTTCCAGATTATTGGGAAGATAAAAATGATACAGAACTTATTAATATATATAAAAATAAAAAATGTTTATTAAATGTATATATACTCTGCTTTTCATGTGAACATGAAACCATTCACTTTTGGAAAACATTCTCAAATGGCAACACAGGATGCTGTATAATGTTTAATGTAAAATATTTATTATCTTTATTTGATAAAAATAAATTAAATCATGGTTATATACAATATGAAGAAATAAATAAATTGCATGAAGTCAAAGTTACTATTGATAAAATACCATTTATGAAACGTATTCCATATAGAATTGAAGAAGAATATCGTGTAATTTATGAAGATAATAACAATCAAGATAATTTTTCACTTTATGTAGATCCAATTAAGTGTATTGAAAAGATAATACTAAGCCCTGATGTTTCTAACAATGAAATAAAGGAGCTTAGACACCACTGGTTTAAAATATTGAAAAAAACTAAGAACAGACCACATAAAACAACTATATTTAAAAATAATAATTGGATTAAATATTTTCAAATATCGGACAAACTTCATCCAACAACGGCTTGCCGGATCCGGCGCATACACGCCTCCGCCCAAATCAATCCCTATATGTAACTTGTCTGCAGTATAAATTTTCTTGACACCAATAATTTATACTCATAAAATACTTTAACTAAAAGGAGGAAGTATGAAAGATAAAATTGTATGGTTTTTACTGGGGATTTTTATATGCTTGTCTTTTGTTTTGTTGATAGGAGCAAAAGATTTGCAGTGCTGGAATCAACCCTCTAGTGCGATTGCTACGAGTAGTGATGGTAAATACGTCTATATTATTGGTGGTAGGACTGATCAGTATTATCGTTCGGAAGATTTTGGAAAAACATTTCAGAATTTCGATATAGTAAAATAGCGTACGTATAGATAACGCTGTAAAAATAGAGTAATTCTCTATAGTAAACCATTGCGGAAAAAGCTTTTTTGTGATTAAAACGCGAAAAACTGCTTGACGCCTTATATGTACAGTCCTAAAGTATCTCAAAGGAGGGACTATGAATCTATTCAAAAATGACGGATTGCTGCAATCAAAAACGTTAAAAGGTGTCGAGGGTTTATTATTATTACTTTGTATAAATTTAGCAATATTGCTGCCATTAATCAGCGGAATATTTTTATATAATGAATTATCAGCCATAAAAGATTTTTCATTAATATTCAGACAAACTACAGACATAATAATAGCCTTCTTTTTAGCGGTAAGTATTAATGTTTTCATAATTGTTTTCAGCCTTATTACCGGATTAATGTTATGGAATTTAAATAAAACAGGCGTACTCCTCGCCAAAATATTATTTATAATAGTGATATGTTTTAATATTTATAACTTAATCTTTTTCCTTCCTGATAATATATCCAGCGGAACTATGAGAACTGTTGTATCTGGAATTATAGTACCAGTTTTTTGGTTCATTTATTTATTCATGTCAGAAAGAGTGAAAAATACTTATTTTAGAAATTCTTAATCTGTTTTTTTTGCGGTACTCTTTGTAGCCTTTCATCTGTTCGGATAACACTTTTTCATATATAACCCAGGATTTTTTAATAAAAGACATTGGCACCGTTTTTTTTGAGAAGCGGAATAATAGCAGTCTTTGCGTTTTCGTTAAGAGGATTGTCATTTAAAAAAAGATCTGTCAGAGAAGTGAGGCCTGAAAGCGGTCTCAGGTCGTTGATTCGGTTATATGATAAAGCAAGCGCCTCCAAAGAAGTATTGGATTCACTACATGCAGTTAAAAATACCATAAATATGAATAAGACAACTGATAAAACCATACCTTTACATCTCATCATGCTCCTCCAAGTACTCACTCTATCATAAAAAGAAAGTAATATCCTATCAATAATATTTGCTGCAAATTTGAAATTCCTTCTATCTATGTTATACTTATAAAAATAGTGTTAAACAAAGGGTGTACATCATGAAAAAATCTCTTTTGATCGTTTTTATTATGTTCGTAAGCGTATCTCTTCCGGCCGATAGTAAAGCCGATTTTATTCAGGCGGTCAGAGATGACGACACGGTCGGGGTGAATACACTGATAGCGCGGGGCGCGGACGTGAACGCCAGATACGAGGATGACAGAACCGCTCTGATGATCGCGGCCTGGTATGGATATATCGAAATTATATATCTGCTCAATCAGGCGGGTGCCGAGCTGGACGCGCGAGACAGCGACGGCTGGACCGCGCTGATGCACGCATCCTATAATGGTCATGTGGAAGCAGTGACATTGCTGGTTCAGTTCGGCGCGGATGTGACTGTTGAAAACAACGACGGGCAGACCGCCAAAGACCTGGCCGCGAACACGAATTTTAAAGATGCCATTATTATCATCTTGGAACAGGCTAATCCGTAAGCGGGCCCCGGCGAAAGCAGGCCCATAACCGGGCTGGCACCGTTACGCTGCGGCGGCACGCGGCCAAGGCCGGAACATGGGCCGCGGTGCCGACTTTATTCCCTTCCCTGATCAATCATGATAAAAAAGACTGGTCAGATCACCGTATTCGTATTTATGTTTGTAAATCATTTTCCGCGCCGCATTAAAAAAGGTTGCCGAGCTGATCCTGTTCAGGTCATCGTACCAGTATTCGCTGTATCTGAGCAGGTTCCCGTCGGTATCGTAATAATGGCACTTCAGGCACAGTCCGGTAAACATGGCCGTTCTGTTGCCGTATTCGTATTTCAGGATCTCCTGAACCTTGCCTTTGGCGTCGCGCAGCTCGCTTTTTATCTTTTCATTGGCCTGATTGTACTCATGGATCAGTACATTGACAAGACTGCCCCGATTGTCGACATATGATTCTTTGACGATCCTTTCGAAGCTGTCGTATTCGTAGAGATAGTATCCGTCCGGGGAACCGT
>JAFGGG010000005.1 GCA_016930675.1 Spirochaetales bacterium | reverse complement strand
ACGCCTTACAGGGAGAAACAGTATGTACCAAAATATGCTTATATCTGACGCTCAGGGTCGGGTACAGGCTTCGTACCACTATAAAAACTTTACTTTTATCAAGGAATGGTTTTTGCAGTTCAACCTCCAGTGTAGCCAGGGATTTTAATACGCTTTTGTTCTCGGCATTAATTGAGCTCACCTCATCTGACAACTCCTGATACTCCTGTTTTAGACCGCTGATGACGATTTTAATATCTCCGGGCAGCTCGATGGAAATCTGGTGCCAGACGGAGAGGCCTCCTATAAGGATGACTCCCAAAACAGCCAGCAACACTCCGCCGTTACCCACGCTTTTCTGTTTGAAATACACAATCACAACGGCCAGCAGGGTAAAACTCCCGATACATAGTCCTACTATTACAATAATTGATTTTAAATCCATAAACCCCTCACTTTTTCTTGATCATATCCAGGATAGTCGTACTGCTGTGCCCCAGCTCCTGCATCTTTTGCGAAATGGTCTCGAACGAAGTCAGGATGTCTTTTACACCCTGCTGCTGATGCTGGAAGGTATTGATACTCTCCTGTCCGTAGCGTGAGGTATCCTGAGCATATTTTACTATTTCCTTGAGTGTATAGGCTATTTCATTTGAGTGCGTTCTCGTTGTCTCGGAAAGCTTTTTTATCTCTTTTGCAATCACGGAAAATCCCACACCGTACTGCCCCACATGAACGGCCTCTATCGAGGTGTTCAAAGCCAAAAGATTTACCTTATCCGCGATATCCTCGATTATTTTGATAATATCCAATAGTTTATTAATATTCGATGCAATCTTCTCGATATTCTTATTGGTCTCACTCAATTTTTCCCAACTCTGTCTGGTCTGGTCCGCCAGTTCATTCACAACCTTCATCTTGTCCACGGCGATTTCCGAAATATCCTTGATAGATTCCAGCATAGGCAGGGTAAGGTTTTCTATTTCACGGCTGTGCTTTTCTATTACCATCCGCACCTGGATATTTCGTTCCACCAGCAAAGCGCCTTCGATTGAGGTACATATTTGATTATAGATGGTTTCATACACAAAACCGTACTCCGGCGCCAGTTCCATCAAAAACAGACCGAGCTGCTCTTCCTTGAAATAAAGCGGATAAACCACATAGTTAACAGGGCCTTTATTTTTAAGGAAATCCATACTGAGCACATTATACGCGGGCAGCTCCAGACCTTCATCAGGAAGAGTAACTATTTCCCCGTCACGGTACCTGCAGATAATGGATACCGCCTCAAGCGGTTTAAGCGGATTTTTATACATTCCGAAAATAAAATTATCAATTTTCAGCGTGGGCATAACCTTGGCTATGCCTTCGGACAGCTCATTAATATCAAAAGAAACACCCAGTATCATTCCGATTTCACTGACCTGCTGTGATAAACCCTCTGCCCGGGCGCGCTTTTTAATCTCCATTCTGTGCACAATCTGCATCATCACATTGTGCGCCTGATAGATCAAATTTTCAGCCACGATTTCCTGACCCTTTGCCAATGACAGGGCGGCTTCACGAAAGGTTGTCAGACATTTATTAATAATCAACAGGTCTTCGGTTTGGCTTAAGTGGGTGTCCAAGAACTCTTCCCACTCCTGTAAAAACACATCCTGCTGTTTTCCCTGAAGTTCATCCAAAAAGCTTAAGAAAAGCCGCTTAATAACAAGGTTTTCCGTATCATCCGTGCAGTACTGTGTTATAAGATTGGAAACCGATTCCAGCCAATCTTCGCGGCTGTTGGAGATTACTTCCGGCAGCTCCTCGCCGTTTTCCTTTTTTGCCGCGGTAACGCATCCGCATGATTTGCGAATAATAAATTCCGTGTCTATATACTGCATTTCCTGTTCGGGATACTTACCGTCGATCATTTGCAAAATAATCTCAACCGCTTTTTCCGCCTGCAGGTGTACCGGCTGTCTGACCGTAGTAAGAGGAGGAGTGACAATACTTGCCTCGACTACATCGTCAAAACCCACAACCGCTACGTCCGAAGGTACGTTATGCCCCCTCAGCTCCAGCTCTTTTAACGCGCCGATAGCCATATTATCATTGGCCGCCACCACCACATCAAAAGCTACATTGCGCTCATCCAATAAGACCTCTATGGCCTCATGCCCGGACGGTTCCATGAAATTGCCGATAAACACCAGCCGTTCGTCAAAAGAGATATTATACTTGGCCAGCATTTTCTTGTACACCACGTACCGTTCTTGAGCGTCCTCATTGGCTTCGGGCCCCGAGATAAAGACGATCTTTTTGTACTTATGTTCAACAATCAAATGCTCAAATATCTTTTCAAAACCGCCTTGATTATCAATCATTACATTGGGAATCCCTTCCAAACCGCCGCTTATGCTCACCATGGGAATACCGGTATATTTACGGAGGAATCTCAAAAACTGATCGTGGGAGATATAATTGCCGATCGTGCCGCCGGCTAAAATTATTCCGTCTATAGTATCACTGTTGATAAGTTCGTATACGATATTACGGTTATATTCAAATTTATTTGAGGGGCGGGCACCGATTGACCCTCCTGGAAATACAAGAAAATTAGCTCCCACATCCTTTACGGCCTGTGAAACTCCGTTTAGGATATCCTCCTGATAACTGCCCATACCGGAAAGCGCGTCTATTATAAGAGCTATGGTTTTGATTTTTCTTTCATTTTTTACTGCCATCGCAAAAACAACTCCCTCACTCTGTTTATCGGTTCCATAATATTCAGTATTATACAATTAATAGTCTATGTATTTTTGTTGATTAGTCCACTTCTTTTATTTTTGCCGGAAGCATACTGATTCGTAAACGAACTGTTTAAATATCAATCCGCTTTTGCGTTTCTCCGTCAAAAAAATAACAGTCTGCTATTGAAAAAGCACCGTTTACTTTGGTTTTCGGGTTGTACTGCTTAGCCAAAGGTACAAGCGCCCGACAGGATATTTTCCTCGCCTGCAAATGTACCGTCTGTTTCTGTCTTGTCACATCCGGTTCTGTTCCCTCCACGGTGCCCGGAATAATCACCATAGCTGAAGTATTGGCGGCATCCCCCGTCAAAAACACCGCCTCCGGCCGGACTCCTAAAATTACAGTTTGGCCGTTCTTAAACCTGCTTTTCAGGTTTTTGGGCAGGGGAATATTCAGATCATCTGCTATTGAAAGCACTCCGTCATTAACCGCGCCTTCGGGGAACAGATTCATCAGCGGACTGCCGATGAAATCCGCTATAAACACATTAACAGGTTTGCTTAGCAGCTCATTATACGTCCCTAGCTGCTCAAGCCTGCCCTCCCGTATCACCGCTATTTTATCACCCAGAGAAACCGCTTCCAGCTGATCGTGGGTAACATATATGGCGGTTATCTTAAATCTTTGCAAGAGCCGTTTGATCTCAATTCTGGTCGCGGCCCGCTGCTTGGCGTCCAAATTGGAGAGCGGTTCATCGAAGAGAAAAAGCCGCGGCCCCCGCACCAAAGCGCGGGCGATAGCCACCCGCTGCTGCTGTCCTCCAGAAAGTGTACCGGGCCTACGCTGCAGCAGCTCTTTGAAACCGATTCCCATAATCTCGGATGTAACGCGAATGCGCTCTTCCGCCTCTTTATCGGACGCTTTATGCACCTTAAAGAAAAATCCCAGATTCCCTTTACTTTTAAAATGCGGATACAATGCATAATTTTGAAACACCATCCCTATATAGCGCTCAGCCGGCGGAACAGCGGCCATATCCTGATCATCATAATATACATGGCCTTTATAATCCTGCAGCCCGGCTACAACCCTCAGTAAAGTACTCTTTCCGCAGCCGGACGGACCCACAACAGCCAGGGTTTGACCGTCCGGTATGGTCAAATTAATCTGATCAAGCACCTTAACGGACTTATTGGGCGCAACCTGCTTGATTTCTTCCTGCATGTGTTTATCAATTTCAATATTCTTGGCGGCTTTAAAAACATGCTTTAAGGGTATTTCCAAATTCTTGTCAAAAAACATGGGCTTGTCGCTGAATTGCGCGCTGACATCCTGTAATGTTATGGCCGCCATCCTGTATCCTCCTCGTTATTTAAAAGACCTTTTGTTCCATTCGTCTTTAAGAATACCATACTTCAACTCATCATGCCAGCTGCCGTTTTTTAGACGCTGTTTTTTAAACTCACCCTCTTTTTTCATCCCGCATTTTTGCATAACTTTTTCGGAGGCGGTATTCCGCGCGTCGCAGCCGGCAATAACCTTATGAAATTTTAATATGGTGAAGCAGTAATCTATGAGTATGCGCGCGATCTCAGTGGCGTAGCCTTTGCCCCAATACGCTTTATCCAGAAAATAACCGATTTCGGCAATACCCGCATTTTTACTTTTCTTTACAACATCAAATCCCGCGTCACCGATATAGGCTTTGCTTTCCTTCAATATTACCGCGAAAATATATAAGCTTCTTTGAGCCGATTCCCTTTGTCTGATTATTTCAGACAGATCGAGCAGTGTCTCTTCTCTGGATGTTGTTGTATCGAAAATCGATAAACGTCTTGTTACAGGATTTGATATCAGCCTATGATAGTCATCCAGATCATCCGCGGTATATTCGCGTAAATATATTCTTTTGCCTTGAATTTTAATCATATCTTGACTATCTATCTCATTTTTTATTAAGTTATTCAAGCATTAAATGGAGAGAATATGAAAAGAAAAACAGCCTCTGCGGAACGCTATATGTTCTTTTTCGGTAACCGCTACCCAATCTATTTTTCATTCGCCGTGCGCATCAAAGGCAGTCTGGACAGCAGTCTGCTTAAGCGAGCTTTAGATAGGTTGAAATCGCGGCATATTATGCTGGCCACACATACTATCATGACAGAAGACAAAAAACAGTTCATTACCGACCAAGGGACGGGAGAATTTGAAATTCGCACCTTTGCGAACGATAACCGTTCCTGGCAGGAACTGGTACTTGAACTCATGTCCTATCCGTTTGATGTGGAAAAAGGTCCTTTTGTTCGTTTTGGTCTAAAGAATCTAGATAGTGAAACGGAACTTTATGTTATTTTTCATCACGCCACGGCCGACGGTGTATCGGGGATTATTTTCCTAAAAGATCTATTTAATATTTTAGCCGGCAGGACTCCGGAAGGTCCAAATTCAAGAGGGGGTTTGTTCTTATTCCAATCTTTAATGCCTGAAGTGGAGGAGGTTTTGGCAAAAAGAGAAAAACCCGATTGGGCCACGAAAAAAGAGGAGGTTAAAGGAGAAGCGGTCATTCTGCCCTTCGCGCTACCGGCACTTAAAATCCACAGTGAAGAGCTGGATCAAGCGACAACAAATAAATTGGTGGCATGCGCCAAGGCCATGCAGATATCGGTCCAGTCGCTTTTAGGCGCCGCGTTTCTGAGAGCCTATGCGGAGTGTTTTGGTGCGGAATCAGGCTATCAAAGAACCATTCAGATTCCAGTCGACTGCCGCAAGTATGTTAAACAAGAGTACAGGGACACTATCGGCGCGTTTAACAGTATTATTAAAATGCCCATCGACTGCTCGCCTAAGAGGAGTATCAAACAGATCGCGCAGGAAATCGGTAGCAAATTAAAAGAAAAAACAAGTGATTATAAGGATGTGGAGGGTTTCTACTTTTTTAAAGGCTATTTTGACGACGTGGCCGATCCGGAAGCCATGATGTGCGAGTTTAAACCCGATCCGCTGGATTATGATTTTTCCCTTTCCAATTTAGGCAGAATCGATCTTGAAGCGAGTTATGGTGAGTGGGAGATTGAAAGCATTTACGGCCCGACTTTTACCGCCATTAATGGCGAGCAGGTTATCGGCCTTAATACGCATAACGGCTTCATGCGTTTTACCTATATTTATGACAAAGACATTTTTCCTGAACAAACCGGGCGTAGAATCTGGAAAAGGGCATTCGAACTATTATTGGAATTAATTGCTGATAAATAAGATCTTATATACCGCCTTCGGTTACTGATGACCGCACCTTAAAAACGCGCCAAAAAATCTCTTATAAAAGCGATGTACTAAAATAGCGTTCGGCCCGGTCCGGGAGTACGGTAGCACAGTTGCCTTGATATTTGTGAGCTATCTGTCTTGCCGCCCAGATATTGGCGCCTGATGAAATTCCCACCAAAAGACCGTAATCCTGACCCAGCCGGCGTGTTGTCTCTATGGCGTCCTCATCCGTCACTTCCACCACCTCATCGACTATTTTTACATCCAGGATCTCAGGCACGAAACCGTCGCCGATCCCCTGTATCTGATGCAACCCCGGCTCATGTCCCAAAATAGCGGAGACATTTTTCGGTTCCACGGCAATCAGTTTTACTCCGGGCTTATGTTCCTTGAGAAATGTTCCCACTCCCTGCAAAGTGCCGCCGCTGCCCACACCGGCAATAAAAAAATCAATATCACCCGTCATCTGCCTCCAAAGTTCATGAGCGGTCTCTTCATAGTGAACACGTATATTATCCGAATTTTTAAACTGATTGGGAATATAAATCTGTTTATCCCGCTCCGCCATCTTAAACGCCTTTTCCACCGCGCCCGCGATACCCCGATCCGCAGGAGTAAGCACAAGCTCGGCTCCCAGCGCTTTGATAAGTTTTTTTCGTTCGGCGCTCATATTTTCCGGCATCACAATTATAACCTTATAGCCTTTGAGCCTGCCCACAAGGGCCAGACCGATTCCCGTATTTCCCGACGTAGGCTCTACAATAACCGAATCGGTTTTAAGCAGGCCGTCCCTCTCCGCTCCTTCCAGCATGGCCAAGGCCACTCTGTCCTTGATACTTCCGCCCGGATTTAGAAATTCGGCCTTGGCATAGACATTTTCCCCTTTTAATTTTATTAAAGGAGTATTACCTATCAAATCCAAAATATTATCGGTAAGCATGATTATATACCTTTCTTACGGCGGTTTAGCGCTCTGTGTAATCCTTAATTATGTTTTCAATTACAGAGTCCGTGTCTTCGTCAACAAGCTGTTTGTCTGGATGTTCGTTATACCACTGCACGATCTCATGTACTCCCTCGGTAAAGCTTATCGTGGCGTTAAAATCGGGCACCAGACTCTTTATCTTCGAATTATCGAAGATCACGGAATGGGCTTTGTCGCCCAGCAGACTCATCCCCATGCGTTCATCATAGCGGGCGATTACATCGGAGGGGATATGCACGCAGTTCAATTCCACTCCGCACGCCCGGGCCAGCAGTTCATAGATACTGTTCCACGGCAGCAGCTCATCCGAGGTGATATGATAGGCCTGGCCGACCGCCTCCTGCCGCCCCAATAAACCGACAAATCCGACGGCAAAGTCCTTATGATGAGTGAGCACCCAGAGCGATGTACCGTCCCCGTGCACAATAATTTTCTTGCCCTTTTTTATGCGATCGAGCACCGTGTACCCCCAGTCCGTGGGCAGCAGTGTATTGTCGTAGGTATGCGAAGGCCTGACGATGGTTACCGGAAAATCCGCAGCGCTGTATTCCCGCATTAGATATTCTTCACAGGCAATTTTATCACGTGAGTACTGCCAGTAGGGATTCTCCAAAGGAGTTTTCTCGGTAATCGGCAGTTTTACTACCGGTTTTTGGTACGCCGAGGCCGAGCTTATAAAAATATACTGCTTCACCCTGCCTTTAAACAGCTCCACATCACCTTTTACATGATCCGGTACAAAATTGATCCAGTTTACCACCACGTCAAAAGTGTACTGCGCCAATATACGCCTGGCGCTGCCTAGATCCCTGATATCACCTTTAATCGTGTTCACACCGTCAATTTTTCTGTGACTTAATCCCCGGTTAAAGTGATAGAGCTCGATCCCCCGCTCCAAAGCCAATTTCGAACAGGCCGAACTTATAATCCCGGTTCCTCCGATAAATAAAACCTTCATGTTTCCTCCATTATATTTACTGTAACAGCTTTAATCTTTTAATGCTTGCCCCTCGTAATATTTTCCTGAATCTTCCGATATCACTCCCACTATTAAAAAATCTTTTCGGAAGTATATGAGCTTCATTGAATGAATGAAAAAGCAAAAAACTATCGGTGTATTCTCTGATTTTATAAATGCTATTCCAATTATAACAGATCCTCCCTTTACTTGTGGTAATTCCCAGCTGCTTGTTATTAATAGCATATGTTATTTCATTTTTAAAGACTAGATTTTTTTTATACGCTTTAATCGGGTCATATTTGGAGAGAACAAAATAACTCACTAAAAGTAACACAAACAAATAGATATGCCAGCTGCGTGAGATATTAAAAACAACGGAAAGCACACCGCTGCCCTCAATGAAGGAAGGCACCATGTTTAAAAGCAGAGCAATTATCAAAATGACGATTAAAGGTAATAGAATGCTTATTCTCAGCATTACCCTGGCACTCATTTTTTTAAGATCAGCAAGTTCAATTTTCCCTTTTACTTCCATTATCCGTTAAAACCTTGGTTTTATTGCTTTTATTACATGACTATATTTTTTCAACGCCAGTGAACCCGCTTTATTTAAAATATAGGTGCCCCTCTCCACTCTGTCGAACCAGCCGTACACATTATTGGAAAGAATGCTTTGAGTTTTCATGCTCGTTCCCAAACCGCGCAGCTTCTTGGGTGAAAGCATACCCCTATCCTTCAGCAAACAGGCAATACGGATTGTTTCCTGTTTATAGGCGGATATTCTCTCATGCTTCACAGGGCTTCCCCCAAGATTAAACTCCGCGTAGCGGCCTTCTATTTCCTTTATTATGGCGATTCTTTTTTTGTGCTGTCTTTTTTTTATATATTCTTTGGGATGAAAGATGATTTCGACCTTTGTTTTTGTCTTTAAAAAGTTGACCAGGATCAAACCGATCTCTAATTTTCTTAAAATCAATCTGGCGTTGGCAAAACTCGGCAGATGATTTTTCCCCTGCGGCAGCGCCACCGCCACGTACACCGAATCGGTTATCTGTTTTCTTTTAACTGCCTGAGCCACTAAAGAAATCGTAAAGCGTGTTTTTAGTTCGATAATTATTAACTCATCACCTTTTGTTGCTACGATATCGCAATTGTTAACTTCGGAATTTATTTTATAGCCCTGATTTTCCAAATAGCATTTTAGAGGATTATAGAGATCAGTTTCTTTTATATGCATGCTACATCAAATTCCTACTACCGCCGCGGTTTCAGGAACTCCCGCCCGACCCGCTGTGAACAATTTAAAGTTGTTGGGGAAAATATACCATGTATCAATTTTCATGTTAAGGTGCCGGCCTGTGTTTTAAAACAGTTCCCGTTTCGGCACATGAGATCCGCCGCAATAGGAAACTTACGCCGGCTGCGGGCTGTTACCAATAACCGGGACAGGATGATAACGTTCCGAGGTTTGCCGAAGTTGGCACCATTACCTTATTGCTTTTTTAATTATACGATTTAAACCCAATATTCACTTTAAACATGTGCCAATTTGGGCGGAGGCGCGTATGCGCCGAAGCCGGCAAGCCGTTGTTAAACGCAGTACCGTGCATTTTTAAACGCTTAAGTATAACACATAGAACAAAGATCATGCTTGTTGTTTTGTGAATTAAAAATGAACTATGGGACATCAATCTTTTTATACAGGATGCTTAAAGGGTAATTGCGGAAAAATGAACCCTTTCTCCATCTTCTATAAAAAAATATCCTACAACAAAGTTAAAACTGTAGATATTTCCGATTATATTCTGCAATCTGTCAGCTGCTAAATTAGAATTTATCTCTAGTATCCAAGTAACTTCATTTGTCAATGATGTATTTAAAGGCATGCTGTTCTGATTTTCACGAGATATTTCCAGTAAGAGTAGGTTCTCATGATTGGTTAAGACTGCCTGCCAGCGATTAATATTTTCAGAATCAACAAAGTATCGAATTAATCCATCCGGAGTGAATCCTTCTGTTGCATCAATTTTATCAGAAATACCTGCACCATCCACTACCTCCAAACTGTATTGAGTGTTATCATCATCTATTAATTCAGATGGATTAATATTTAACCATAATTCCACTTTTTTAATATCATGGTTATCATACGGCGCTATGAATTCTATTTTTAGCGTATCAAGATCTCCATCCCAAAAACAGAAAAAATAATCGGATATTACTGAATAATCAGTTTTTAACGGTTCCGGTATATCACACCCGATAAAAAATAAACAAATAATAATTAATAATAGTATAAATCCTTTCATAAAATCTCCTGTAAACCTATTTTATTATCCCAAACTGCGACCTTTAGTGTGCACTCGCCGTCTTCACTTTTGCTCAATTCCAATTAATAAGTGCTTTTATTTAGATTCTTTTAACCTAAGCCAATATGTAAGGATTTTTTAATTTTTACCCGTATAATTAAGCAACATATATTAATATGTACTTCACCCACATGCTGGCTTTGGGCGAAGCGAACGTAGTGAGCGCAGCCGGCAAGACGCTGTTAGACGCAGTAATCTGATTTATTTATAGCCTTTAGAAAAAGGACATTTTTCTCTGCAGCTGAAACATTTAATTCTCCATTCACCACCTTCTGCTTCGCCAAAAGCAAAATTCCAGCATTTTTCCTGATCCATAAAATTGCTGCCGTCAATGGCATTTACGGGGCAATTATCAATGCAAACTCTGCATTTCCCTGTACATGGATTATTGGTCAGTATTTGATCCGGTTCTAAATTTGCAGATGTAATTACTGCTCCCAACCACACCATATTCCCATATTTTGGTGTAATGAGTAATGTATTCTTACCAATAACTCCTAATCCGCTTTGATATGCCGCATTCTTTAAAGATATCAAGCCGACAATTTTTGAGATTTCCTTATCATAATTACATGGTTCAATTGCTCCGGTCGGAACAGCTATGAAACCAATATCTTCAAGATAATACGATAATTTTATGGATATTTCATCCAACTCTCTGCTACTATAATTTCGAATAATAGTATATGGTATTGTAGTCGCTAATCCTACCGTACTATGTAAAAATTTCTTTGCTATTACTATTACTGAATGTGATCCTTTTACAATCTCTCCGGGATGTAAGGATGACGGTAAATTTGAGAATCTTTCTATTGAAGCAATCCCGCAAAGATCAGCTCCAAGGGATAATGCCTTCTCTTTTATCTTTTCTGCTTTTATTTCCATATGTATCATTATAAATCAGATTATTGCGCCTAACTCTTTTCTATGTTCCCGCTTTTTTCAGTACGGTAATCCCGTTTACTACATCGTACACGGTAAGAACCTTCGCGTTTCTCGTTAAAAACAGCACACTGCTTTCAAACGTCTCAAGGGGCAATTTCTCTTCGGTCCAGGTTTTACCCCCGTCGGTCGTGCTCATTTCAATTAGTTTCGTTTCATCGTTATCGATTGCCATTGTTATAATGACGCCCTTATTCCTGTCCGTAAAACGCATTGCGGTATTGGGCGCCCTGCCAACTTTTTTATCGATTCCTTCGGTATGAATTTGTATTTTTTGTTGCTGCCACGTCCTTCCGCCATCCTCGGTAAAATATAAATTATAGTTGTTGTCCAGGATGCACCCGCTATCCGCCGACCAGGTATCAATAGCCTTTATTCCACCAATTCCTTCCGGTAACTCGAGTTCGTTCCATGAAGACCCTTGATCCGTAGTAGCGGCAAGTACCTGGGCAGAGGCGATCCAGCCCGATTTACTATCCGAAAAACTCAGATAGCGGCATTGTTTGGGCTCCATCTCACCGAAGTCGGTGACAGATTGCCAGGTCTTTCCTCCGTCAGCGGAGAATCTTACGTGCCCGGCGTTGCCGCAGCTAAAGGCGGCGGAATTATTTATGATTTCCAGACCAAAACGGCAGTATGATTCGTTTTCACCTCTCGGCCAATTTTGACCTCCGTCGGTTGTAAAGTGACATTCGCCCGCGTATCCCACGGTTATACCGGTATTTTCATCAGCAAAACCGGCCGTGGTAACCTTGAAATCGACCTCACTCTGGTTGACCACACTCCATTTGGAGCAGCCCTGTAAAGCCACGCATAATACCATAAGTGTAATAAACATATCTTTCATAATCAATCTCCCTTCTGTGTTACTATGGTTTGGTCTGAATGTATAATGATGCCGGGAAAATTAAAATGGAATATATGCAAAATAATTAGCACAATCTGCAAAGCGTGAGCGGGTTTAATTCGTTACTTCGTAAGGGGACTGCACAGACCTGCGAAACGCTGACGGAGATAACCCTGTTTTCTTTTTAAAGGCGCGCGCGAAATACGAGAGATCATTAATACCGATGCGTTCCGCCACCTGATGTAAAGGAAGCAGAGTGTTTTTAAGAACGCTTACCGCCATTTCCATGCGGATATGGTTGAGGTAGGCAATGGCGCTCTTACCGCATATATCCTGGAAAAGCCTGTTTAAAGTGGTGCGGTTTGTGGCAAAGCAGCGGCACAACCCCTCCAGTGTTATCTTTTCCTGATAATGTGTGTGCATAAAAATAAATATCTCATCGATTTTTGTGCCTGTTTCAGGAATATATAATTCATTATGCTCCCCCGAAAGATAACAGGCCCGTTCAATGAGGATCAGGATTTCCATAAAAAAGGAACGGCTCAGGCAGGGCCAGAATTCCGGTATCTCCTGTTTATTCAAGTAAAGATTTAGTTTCCTGCACAATGTGGCGAATTTTAAGCTGTATTCGGAATGTAGTGAGCGACAGCTGTAGCCCTTTTCCGGTAAATTAATGAACGGTTTTAGAAAAAAGAATGCGGAATCAAGATTCCACTCTGCCCTGCCGCGGTAATTTGAGTTCAGGGCATCCGGGGTAAAGATGAAGTTATGACCACGCGTCTTCCCGCTTTGTATTTCACTAATAGCGTTTTTATGGTTGATTAATAACACCGCAGGCGCCGGATAGTGGCCTCTGTGATCCCGGTCTTTCAGAATCAACTCGCCTGTTTCTATATAAATAAGCTGGCATAAAGCAGGGTGAAATTCCGCGAGAAAAATATCCCTGCTGTACACAAGGGGCATATTGTACTCGGCCCACATGCTTTTTCCATTGGTTCTATATTTTAACGCTTGTTTCATATGTAATTTACTATCGTCACGACGGCATGTCGCCGTCTTTTTTAATCCTCTACCGGTATTATAGCATCAAAGAAAATGGCTTGACAATAATTGTAATCTACGGTATATTTGCAACCGGTTGCAATTTTATGCATACAAAGAGTAACAAAAAAATACACACAATAGAAGATATTGCCCGTTTGGCAGGAGTATCCAAGTCTACGGTTTCGCGTGCCCTGAGTAACAGCCCGTTAATTAACGAACAGACCAGGGAAAAAATTTGCGCAATTGCCAAGGAGCATAACTTCCAGATCAACATACCGGCGCGGCGTCTGAGCATGAGACAAAGCAATACCATCGCCTATGTGACTCACGCATACTGTACTCTGTTTTCGGTGGCCGACCTGTTTACGCTGGAACTTATGAGCGGTATAACCTCGGCCCTGTACGATAATGGTTACGACCTGCTGTTGGTGGCCGTGGATCCCTACGATAATTCCTGGGCATCGAAGCACCTTGAAGCCGGCAAAGCGGACGGATTCATCCTGATGACCTCCACCCGCAAACAGCATCATATCAAGCTGTTGGCTGAGATGGGCGCTCCTTTCATAGCATGGGGTGTGCCTCATCCCAAATACCGCTATTGCACTGTTACCGGAGACAATTTTACCGGCGGCAAACTGGCTACGGAACACCTTATCAAACGCGGACGCACGTGTATCGGTTTCCTCGGAGGACCGGCTGAAGAACTTGAAGTACAGCACCGTTACGACGGCTACACTCATGCTTTGCAAGAGGCCGGCATGACTCCCGACCCGGCGCTGGTAGTGAACAGCGAATTCTCTGGCAGCTCTGCCGGGCAAGCCATGCGTACGCTTCTGGCCCGGAATGCCGCCTTGGACGCTGTTTTTGTGAACAGCGATATGATGGCCGTTGCAGCCATGAATGTTCTGCGGGAAGCGGATAAACGTATACCTGAGGATGTAGCGGTGGTCGGTTATGACAATCTTTCGATCGCCGAACAGGCTACCCCCCCGCTTACTACGGTCAGTCAGAATATTTACCTGGCCGGCAGGCTGCTTGCCCAGAATCTTCTGCAGTATTTAAAAACACAAGCGATTACTCACGTTACCGTACCGGTGGAACTAGTTGTGAGGCAATCCGCATGAAATATTTTTTTACATTATTTTGCAATCGGTTCCAAAATAATCAGCCAAAAGCATGCTGCTTGATTTAGAAAGGAGAATGAGTATGAAAAATATAAAAATCGCGATAGTGTATTTTTCCGGCACCCACGTGACAAAAAGTTACGCGGAAGTAATTCAAGCCCACCTGACAGAAAACGGTTTCGAGGCCCAGTTGTTCGACATCACACCATTTTCAGCACGTCGGACAGCTTTGCCGGCGGAGCAATACCACGGGTTGATATTCGGGTCGCCGGTTTTTGCCGATTTTCTGCCGTGCGTTATGGATGATTGGCTGCCCACACTACGAGGAGCCGGAAAACCCTGCGCCGTCTTTGTTACCTACGGCGGAAGGACCTCGGGTTACGCTCATTTTCACGCCCTCTCGCTATTAAACCGGGCGGGATTCCTGGTGCAGTTTTCAGCGGATTTCCTGGGGCGGCATACTTTCAACCTTGCCGGCTGGGACATGCTGTCCGACCGCCCCAACGAACAGGATTTCGCCGTAGCCCGCGAGTTTGCAGCGCTTGTTAAAAAACGCTTTACCCACCCTCATGCCCACGGGCTCACACTGCAAAAACCCTTCGGTTATGACCGTGCTTTGGCAGAAATGCTGAACAGACCGCCCTCTTCGGAACGAAAGTGGACCAATCCCAGGCGTTTCTTCACTTGCTCGCTGTGCGGAGCCTGCGAGTCTGAATGTCCTGTGCAGGCTATCGATCATCAAACCGGTATGTCTGATCCGGCAAAGTGCATCGAGTGCTTACACTGCATGCACATCTGTCCCGATAAAGCCTTAAAGGCTGACGAGCATATGGAAGCCTACTATCCTGCTTTCTTAAAGGAATGGAATCTGACCGAGGACCTCATGTCCCGCAAACAGGGTAAAATTATCACGGACGCGTTGCATGCGAGCTTTTGAATAAAAAAACTAAAAAAGGAGAGTATACCTATGGAAAAAGACCACATAGCGGAACAAATAGGCTGGCTGGACGGTATTTTTACCCATCCCCGGAATTCAAACCTTTTTACCAATGCGCTGCATACGCTTATCCAAAAAGAGCTTTCAAACCGCTGGGTGCATGAAAACCGCCTTGAACTGTTGCACGATCTGGCTAAAAAATACGGAGAAGGGGAAATGCTTGCAGTAATCGATAAAATTATTTATGAGAACTGTAAATATGATTGGGAACAGGTCGGCAGGGAAAAAGGAAATTCCTTAAACAATTTTATTAAAATTCTCTGGAAGCCGCTGAAAGACATCGGCTTTGAATACTCTATTGAAAAAAAAGGCAACAAAACAGTATTCTGCGTTACAAAATGCCCATTGTACGACCTCGCCAAAAAACTCGGCGCGGAAAAGTGGATGTATCACCTTCTCTGTCTTACCGACGAACCGGCAATCACCGGGTTCAACAGCAGAATAAAATTCGACCGCAGCAGAACCCTCATGCAGGGATTTCCCGACTGCGATCACTGTTATACCGAGCTTTCATAAAAACGTAGCAAAAAAACAGGGCGAGAACCGGTCTCCTTGCTTTTGCCCCGTTTTACTGCTTCACCGCTTCACGGAGTCCATTATAAACGGATTATATACACTTCTGCTTTATTTTAAAGTTCTCCTTTATTTTCAATTGCATAGTTATTAAATAGTTGCCGATATTTTTTGATCATACTATTATAGTTATCAGTTTCCGCTTCAAACCGATGAAAGACCTGCCCAAAAAGAATAGCATCCACCGAACCGTCTTCAAGCGGGATAGATTCGGCTGAGCCGTTTAATGAAACAATATTTTTATTCCCTTTAAATAAAATTTCTGCGGCCTGCCGCATCTCTACATGAGGCTCGACCGTAAAAACTTTATAGCCGTATCCGATAAACAGTTTCGCCAATTTTCCCGTTCCGGAGCCGATATCGGCAATGACGCGATTTTTCTTTAAAACAGCGTTTTGTTCCAAATAAGCAATTATTTCATCCGGATATCCCGGTCTGTATTTCACCTAATTGTCTGCGCGATTCGTGAAACGCCCTTTTGGCTTCAAGTACTTTACATTCATTTTTTTAACACCTCTTTCGCCCGACCATTAAAATTGAGCGGCCGCATAGACAGATTTTATATTTCTTTTAATTTGCAGCATCCAGTATGTCGATTCGATTTCCAGCCATTGCTTTTTTCTTCTGTTTTCTCCCAAACCCATATGACCGCCCAGAATAAAATATTGGTTTTTATTTTCCTGAACATACTCTCCGGGAAACATATATGTCTCATTTTTCGTTTTGAATGATTCGAGATGTTTCATTACATTGTGAAACCAAACGGTAGCCGCGGCACGCGGGAAATACGAAAATAACTCTGCATACAACACAACTGATTTCACATTTCGTTCATCAGACAAATCATTAAAAAACCCCGGCAGACTAATATTCCAGCCTACTTTATAATATTTTTTTCCTGTCTCATACTGAATGCCATAGCCGTCAGGCAGTTTTTGATATTGAGGATCAAAAACATAATCGATAAAGTGATGGATTTTTTTGATGTTCTGTTTTGTGCACAAGACGGATTTTTTATTAATTATGGAGCGGAATAACAACAAATCAAAGATCCCGGGCAACTTACTTATGTTTCCACTCGAAATTTCAGGATTAACCAAAGGATAACCGGTAAATGAAGAGGGAATATTTTTAAAATCGTGTTTATCGATATAAATATCGAATTTAAACCGATTAATTAATTCATCAATGTTCTCAAGTCTTTTCTTTATGTAGCATTTTATAATGTCATGATTATGATATCCTGAATTCGCCAGATATGCAGCGATAATATTGGCGTCACACCAATTATGCTTAAAAATTTTTTCCTTTTTTAATACAAACTGTTTTAATTTCTCCAATAAATAGTTTAAAACGGGTTTGATTTCATTTATTTTATCTGTAATTCCGAACAATAACAGCTTGCCCATGGCATTCTCAAAACACTCATCAAAACTGTCATGTATTTTTAATGTGTCTTTAACATTTAATACATTATGTATCCAATAACGAACACTTTCGCTGTTCAATATTAACTGCTTAAGTTCCCGCATGTTGTTTTTTTGATTGTACCGCATGGCTATCAAATATTTAATAATCGGATTCCCGTTGTGAAAAAGCCATTTTAACAGAAAACTGTTCATAATCTCCGTTTCATAGAATTAAATAAAAAATAAAGTAAATTATTGTTTTAAAATCATTTGAGAAACATATGCAGCATCTTTTAAAATCAGATTATTTTTCAAAATGTGTTCAAAACTACCTTCCTGTTTTACAGTTTCCAAATTCTTTGCTAAACAGTGTATGGTTGTAAATAACAAAAAGCTGGGCAGACTCACCCGGCTGATATTGCACTCTCTGCAGTCGTTGATATCAAACTCATGTATATTGTAAGCAAGTCCGGCCGCAACGCTTAAGGGCCCGTTTATTTCTTCCGCAAAAAGCCGCAGCTCCTGCTTTGTTTGAATACCGGTTACAAAACACAGATCCGCCCCCGCTTCCAAATACGCGTTCGCCCGTTCAATCGCCGTGCTCTGCGCCTTTTTACGGTCTTCAAAGGCATGCAGGGCATCTGTTCTGGCGTTTAAAATGAAATCATGCATATTTAAGGACTTTTTTATTGCTTTCACGATGTTTATTTTTTCAATAAATATTTTTTCATCCACAATTTTGGACTTGTTGCTTTTGTCGTATAGAATCTGATCTTCGATATTGATTCCCGCGATACCGGTCATGATAAACCGTTCAATATTATTTTGGAATTCAGGTCCCGTTGCATACCCGTCCTCTCCGTCCGCCATTACGGGAATAGTTACGGTTTTTACGATATTTTGCGTAATTTCAATATTCTTTTCAAACGACAATGCTTTTTCATTTTTTAATAGATTATTAATAGAAAAGCTATAGCCTGAGCATTGAACCGCTTTAAAACCCGCGCTTTGAATAATTTTCGCGGACAACATATCATATGCGTCCGGAACAAGCAAAGGTTTTTCTTTTTTCAGCAATTCTTTTAATTCATTGTACTGATACATTTGAGTCAACCTTTCCCCAGTTATTTAAATATGCTGTATAATTCTCTATCTTTTCACATTTTTTATCAATATCTTCCGGACTATTTATCTCCTCCAAGTGAAACGACTCAAGCATCTCTACCTCAAGATGAGAAAAATAGTGGCGGATAGCCTTTATAATTTCAATGCTCTCTGCTTCTGTTGTACCGGCTCTAATCGATATTGCCATACCATATTTCCCATAAGGAAAAGTTGTTCCCCCGTCAATGGTATCGCAATAGGGCGTAGTGCGGTCGAAGAACACTTTTAACTGACCGGTTACATATCCCCAGTAGGAAGGCGTGGCCAGGCAGATTATATCGGACAAACATAATTTTTTATATAACATAAAGTAATCATCGTTTTGAACGCATTGACGTGTTTTTTTACACGTCTGACAGCCCCGGCAGAAATTAATCTCATAATCCGCAATCTGTTCTTTAACGGGCTGATATATCTTGTTATCCAAATTCGCAATAATCATATCAATGAGATGATTTGTATTACCGTTCCTTCTGGGGCTGCCGTTTAAAAATAGTATTTTCATTAATCATCCTTATCAAACCAAGCTTCTGGTCATAACCGAAAAACTAATTAGTAACCTTAACTATTCTTACATATAGCATAGATCCAATTATAAAACACAAAATCAGGTTCACCAGTATCCACAATCTGTCATCAAGGGAAGTGCCTTTTAACAAAGAACCGATAATGGGAAAATATATTTTTGCGGATTGAAATAGATCCGTAAACAGGTGTATTCCTACCGCAAAACAGAATGATCCGCATAATGAGTATAGTATAATACTCAGCACATCGCTCCGCGCAATCCTTGCTACAGTTAAAAATAATAGATAAGGAATAATACATGAGTGGAAAAGAAAAAACCTGTGCCACCCTATCCCGAATATTGTTATATCAAGGTCCGGAAAATTAAAAAATACTATAAAACCGCTTATACTTAATATGATTGAAATTATTAAATATATTTTCCTTTTACTCATTTCAGGTTGTCCGTAGTGCGTTTTTACTCCCGGGAACCTTTATCATGGCACAGCTTATTTTTTCTGCCCTTGTTTTGCTTTTCCAGATAAACAATCCTCACGGCATCGGATACCTTTTCCTGTTTGTACACCGTATACCCCAACTTTTTATATAAATAAAGATTCTTCTCACTTTTATAGCCCGTAAACAGCTCATAGCGGTCAACGGCCCGGAATTCAGATTCGATTCGTTGCATTAACGCGGCGCCGATTCCTTTATTCTGGAAATCCGGATGAACAATCAATCTGCCGATGTAACAGGTCCCGATTGTCGCGTTTGCCCGTACCGATCCCGCAATCCGCTTGTTTTCCACCGCCTTTAAAACAAGTTTCCGTCCGCACTCCTCAACCATATCTGCATATGTTTGCAGCAAAGGCGGAATAGTGTAATCATTATAGATTGTCGCTTCCTGCCGGTAGCATAGCTTTTGCAGTTCCAATATCTCTTTCAGGTCCTCTTTGCCGGCTTTAACAATTTCCATAGTATTTACTTTCTTAATAAGGGTATTCATTATCTACAAAAGCAGTTATTTTTTATACTGCTTGTCTTTGACCACATCCACAAAGAGCACGCGGGCGCCAATCTGGGTTCCGTCTATGGAGAAAGTAAGAATATAAGTCCCCTCTTTGGGAAAAACAGCGCCCAGAATGCTTGGTGTAAGCTCAACCACATCATTCCTGCTTCTCACATCAAACTGTCCGTTTAACGGCAGTATTACCTGATTGGTTTCTTCCCGCACCAGAGTAATGGCAAACTCATGTTTTCCCTCCAAATTGGTTACCGCCGCGTAGATGGCCCACGGGGGGAAGGCTATGGGGAACTTCTTGGAATAGAAGCGATTAAAGGTCCCGATTACTCCCCGTTTGCCGTTATTTTCGATAATGATTTTGTCTGCAAACAATAGACCTACTAATACAGGTTCACTCAATTTATTGCCTTTATATCACGATGTAGTTCAACGTAAACTTAAACATAAACTATAACAAAGAAATCCGATCATGGCAATTCGGCGCGGATAAATGCCGACGCAATGATAGCGGCCGCAGCTTCTTTGCGGTTTTTAAACAAATAAATTCTTATTTTCTTCCTTATAATCGTTTAATTTTCCTATTACAAAATCCCTGATTGATGAATCGATATTCACGCTCTCTTCTTTAAATTTGCCGAGGATATCGGCCTTATCAAATATGCCATCGGGAATTAATACGGGAGTCCGCTTTGAAAGTCCCGGCATCTCCCCGTCGTCTATCTGATCGTGATAAAACCCTTGATTGTCATCCCAGGTGAGCGCCCTAAAACAGCCGTCCTTGTCATAACAAAGTCTGAATCCGACAATGGTTTTTTGATCATGCGCGATCCAGACATACAGATCGAAATAGCTGTCCGAGAACTGTCGGGTATGATACTCTTTGCTTACCTGGCGGGTATTTTCAAATTCCTTAAGCATATAACTATCTTATTTCACTTCCTCGGATCGATAGAGAATGTATGCTTTTCCCTCTTTCATGCCTATTGTAAAATTCATACCTATCAGAACACCTCCTTTGTCACCGGGATTTTTATAGCTTATTTTAAGCGTCTTCTCCGGAGCAAAGGGATACATATAATCACCGCTTATCATCCTGAAATCTTCAGGCAGCTCGTCTGTTTTTGCAGACACAATGACATTTTCAAAGGTGCCTGCAATGGTACCGAGGATACGCTTTTTATCGGGTTCCGGCATATTACTCCAGTAAATCAGGCTGTCGATCAAACCTATATTTTTAGTTTCGTGTGCCGTGCGGTAGACCTGCGCCAGTTCTTCAAAGCTTGCGGGATGCTTGACACCGCAGGAAAAAATAAGCAGCAGTGTCATTGCAAGAAATAGTAGAGACAGACTTTTCATTATCCACTCCTGTATATATTATGTATGTTACTTAACAGTATTCTATATAAGATATGTCTGGTTTGTCTATACGGCGGCCTCTTAAATTGTGTCCGTTTTTTTAGATACAGTTAAGTTTCGGAACCGCATTTACTTGTATAACCGATTTAAAACTTCTATTATATATTCAGTGCGTATTAGTATCATGTTTTCAGCACTTTTCCTATTCTGCATGACTCTAAGCTGCGGGAAAAACGGAGGTACTATGGCAACCGAAGGTAATTGGGATGGCTGCGTAATCGGTATGTTTACTCATGACAGCAGTCTGATGTTTCCTAAATTGGCGGGGAGGGGAATCTATGCCTTTGAGAAGCTTATCGGCAAACGGGTCGGTTCGGTAATGTGGTACATCACATGGGATGATGCTTTTCCTGTGTTTGACTGCGATATCGTATCAAAACTCAAGGCAATGCCTCATCTAACATGGGAGTTATTCTGGCCCTCTGTTGACAACCTCAATACCCGGGCGGTCGCGTCACCCTCCGTCACGGGACTGGATGATGTTCTCGCCGGCAGATATGATGAATATATCGATGCATTCGCCCGCGACGCGGGAGAATGGGGCGGTAAGATCCTCATCCGCTTTTTACACGAGTTTAACGGCAACTGGTATATCTGGGGCGGCAAAAAAAACGGCGGAAAAGCAGGCGGTCCGCAAAAGGTGGTAGCGGTATGGAAGTATGTGGTTGACAGATTCAGAGCAGCCGGCGCATATAATGTAAAATGGATCTGGTGTCCGCATGGCCCCAGTATCGATTTGCCTGAAGACGAGTGGAACGATCTGGAAAACTACTGGCCCGGAGAGGAATACGTGGACTGGATCGGACTGGATGCCTATAACTGGTATCCCGAGGATCCTTGGGGAGGAGCCAGACCTTTCAGAGATTTTGATAATTGTTTCAGACAGTTATATGATGAATGTGTCCTGATTGCTGACAGACCCATAATGATCGCCGAATTCGCTACGTGTGAATTTTCCTATGAAGGTTTAACAAAAGCTCAGTGGATAAAGCAGGCTTTTATGAAAATTAAAAACGAATATCCCAAAATCAAGCTGTTCACCTGGTTTAATATCAATAAAGAGCTCGACTGGCGAGTCAACTCAAGTGCTGAAGCGCTGAAGGCATTCAAACAGGCAATGGCGGACGATTATTTTATCGCGTATCCTTTGGAATAGAACTGAAAGAAACAAGCGGAAATTTCAGCCCTTTGGAATCTAATAATCCCTTTTATCATCTTCTATAATCGCATAAAGAAAGTTGTCCTTCCACTTACCACGAATAGGCAGAATTTTCCTCCCTACGCCTTCCCGCTTCATACCGATCTTCTCAAGCACTCTGACCGAGCGGCTGTTTTCAGTGGCAACCCCGGCTTCGATTCTATGCAGCTTGAGTACTTCAAATCCGAATTGTACCAAGGTTTTAGCTACTTCCGTGGCATATCCCCTCATCCAGTGAGCAGGGTGTAGTTTGTAAAATATTTCACCAATTTTAAACCGATCCGCGGATACATTCATTCCGCATAATCCGATAAATTCACCTGTTGTCTTTAAACGAATCGAAAACCAGTAGTGTTTGCGGATCCGGGATTTTTGATCCTTCATAATGGACTTCAGCAAAAGTTTTGTCGCATTAATATGCTTGGGGATTCCCAGCGTGTTATATTCATCTACCTGCGGAATCGAATGCAATGCATGAATATTCTCCAGATCTTTCCATGTTATTTCATTTAAAATCAGTCTCTCTGAAAATAATTCCACTGTTTTCAATTCATTATTCATCAAATTCACCTTGGATTATCCTCTCTAGAAATAGTATATCTATCAAGTATCTCCTTAATCCGTGCCTGGGCCAAACTTATAAATTCCCCGTATTCTTGGGGGTGTCTTCGGTTGATGTAAAACAAGAGCAGTCCCGCGCTTATAAACCTGATATGGTCCGACACGAATTCAAGCTGATCAGCCCTTACAATACCATGCTCAATGCAATAATTCCAGTCATCCGCGCACAACTTGTCAAGAAAAGTATATATTAATTCTACTGTCTTCTGATTATTCCCCATGCTTGAAACTCTTTCCAAGAAAAACAGCTCGAATATTCCGGGGTACTGAATAAAATAGTTTAGATAAGCCTTTAATTTCACCTGAATCCGCTCAATTCCCGCTGTTAAGCCCACTGTTTCATTTTTCACGAAATCCCGCACTTCGTCTATAAATTCTTTGGCGCATTCAAATACCAGATCTTTAATATCCTTAAAATAATTGTAGAGCGTGGCATATGAATAACCGGCTCTGTCGGCCACGTTTCTGGTGCTGACACACACCAGACCTTCGCCTTTGAGTATTTCTTTGGCCGCCTGAATAAAGTAGCCTTTTACTCTTTGTTCCTTAATTTCCTTACGTACCATATTAACACCTTTCATATTATTACCAATGTTAATATATTTAATAGTGTTAACATTGTCAATAGGTGTTTATAGTTTTTTTACCACAAGTAAAAATCTAGAGAGTGTAAAAAAGTTTGTGTAAATAGCCATATCGTGAAATACTAAGTAAGGAGCGAAATATGGCTAAAGAAAAAGATCAAATT
>JAFGGG010000028.1 GCA_016930675.1 Spirochaetales bacterium | reverse complement strand
CGGGCCGTTAAAAACGCGTCGGTAATATCCACTACCCCGTCTCCGTTCACGTCGCCGTACATAAAGTCCTCCGCGGCACCGGCCTCGGCAAACGTGGGTTCCAGGCTCTGCATGTACTCATCATCTTCTATCGCCCCCTGAAAGCCTTCTAAGGTTGTCAGGTCGTACGGGCCGTCTGCGCCGTTACCCGAGCCGCCCGTGTGTATGGGCGGGGTACAGGAGATGAAAGAAAATGACATAGATAATACTATCAATCCTACTATTAAAAATATTCTCATTTGCATTCTATTCATGTCATACTCCTTTTACTTCGGCTGCTTTGATAATAAATAACGAACAACAATAAAGAAACTTGCAGCTTATTTTACGCAATTAATATAGCCTTGATCCTGAATATTCCCAATCATACTTTGGTATGAATCTTATAGAAAACACCAGGCTTTACGGTAATAATAAATATATAAGCCAAAAATATTTGCTAAAATTTGCTTTTTTTGTATTATAGTGTCATATTTCTATAAAACAGATATATGTTAATATAGAAATATAAATTCTATAAAAGGTAAGGCAATGCGAATTCTATTAATCGCCGTGGGAACAACAGGAGACGTTCTGCCCTTTATTGCGCTTGGAGCTGAACTTAATAAAAGGGGGCACTCCGTAACAATCAATACTCATGATGATTTTGAAGAATTAGTAAGATCTCACAAGCTTGACTTTAAACTAATAGGCGGCAGCTTCAAGGAGCTGGCGGAATCCAAAGAGGGCAAGGCCTGGCTTGAGTCGGGAGACAATATCATCAAATATATGTCTACGGCTAAAAGGCTTTTCAAACCTATTTTCAGCGAATGGGTGAAGGTCGACAAGATAATACCGGACTATGACGCGGTAGTATTACATCCTTTTTCGGCATATGGATATCACACAGCTGAAAAACACAAGATTCCTGTGGTCGTGGCCTCGCTCATTCCCTGGTTCATTTCCGGCGGATTGGAACCGATTCTGGTGCCCTTTGTATCTCCTGTATTTAAATCCTGGGTAAATAAAACTCTTAACAATTTAACCATTAAAAGCCTGTGGTCGCTTTTTAAAGATCTCAGCCGCACGCGGCGCAAAGAGCTGGGATTAGCGCCTACAAAACCCGATAATCTCTGGTTTTATCTACATAAAATCGCGGTTCCCCATATTCATCTCTACAGCTCGTTGGTACTGCCTGAGCCGCGCGATCTGCCGCGTTATTGTTTTGTAACAGGTTTTTGTTTCATTAATTCGCTGAACAACTATACACCACCTCCCGCATTGGTAAATTTCTTGAGTAACGGCAAACCTCCGGTCTATATCGGTTTCGGCAGTATGACAGGCAAAGATCCGGCGCAGCTCACAAACATGACGGTTGAGGCGGTAAAGAAAACAAAACAAAGGGCTGTTCTGCTTACCGGCTGGGGGGGCATGGAAAATCCGCCCGAGGATAAGGATATTTTGATAATCGACTCCGCTCCTCATGACTGGCTTTTTCCGAAAATGAAAGCCGTCATCCACCACGGGGGCATCGGCACAACCGCTGCCGGTCTGCGGGCGGGCAAACCTACCGGAATCGTGGCTTTTTTCGGCGACCAGCCCTTTTGGGGACGCCGCGTGCAGTCACTCCAGGTCGGGCCTAAACCAATGGTAAAAAAGGATTTAAATGTCAACCACCTGGCCAGCTTAATCAAAAAGGTCTGCAACAATCCGCAGTATAAAAGCAATGCCCAACAGGTTGGAGAAGCAATTAGAAAAGAACAGGGAGCCAAAAAAGCGGCGGATATCATCCTGCATTTTTTTGACAGCGGAAAACTTCACAAAGCAGATTAATTATTTCCTCGCTGATTTTATATTTAAGTGTAGATTTGTATTTCTGCATCCACTATACTTAAAACAGTTTTTAAAACCAACAATTGATAAGGCAAATTGCTTTTTCGGAAGTAGATGAACAAACAAACAATTTTATATATTGCCGATGAAGAGCATATAAAAGACAAGCTTCTCACCGATCTTTCTGCCGCAGTGGATGAAAACCATACCTTAAAATATCTGCAATGCGGTGAATCCGGATTAAAAGCATGTAAGAAACTTCTGGAAAACGATGCGGAAATTCCAATTGTTACGGTTGACACGCTGCAATTCAAAAAAGTGAACATTGAATTCTTTCAGCAGCTCAGCACGTTATTACACCAATCGATTTTTATCCTGTTCGCGGATCAAAAAAATAATCAAGGCATACGGCAGCTGACGGCACAGATGAAACTTTATCGGATTATTAAAAAACCGTACCGGATCGATTATTTACGACTTGCCATACAAGAAGCACTCACAAGTTACAGAAACCAAAAGGAGCATAACCACCACGCAAGAGAACTTAAGGCTGTCAAAGAAAAAGCGCTTCAAGAAAGAAAAATAATTGACAGGTTAAGTAAAATCCTTAACGAAAAGATTGATGAACTCGAAGATCATCAAAAGGAATTGGAGCAGATTTCAAAGGAACTGAATGTAACAACTATCGAAAAAATACTTATTGAACAAGAAGCTGCCAGAATGAGTAAAACACTTTCCGATCTGAAAAATAATTTAAAGAACAATCTTTTTGTGCGCAGTGTTCTGCATTCAATTGTAAATATGCTTCAAATTCAATTTTCCATAGACAGGAGGGAGAATGCCATTATCAAACAGCTTTCAAAAAAGATCGAGCTTCTCCTTACTGAGATGAATAACAGTAATTTCAACAAGCTGCTTATAAAAAAGCAACTCCACGATACGCAGCAGCTTATCACGAGCAAACTTGATCAACAGCGTAAAAAAAATGAGCTGAATTTACATAAAACACTCTTCGGCTACGTTAAAGCCGTGCAGCGTACCTTGATGGGTGAAATAGTGTACTTTACTTCAAAGCCATGTTATTTATTGGGGGCATTAAAAAAGGTAAAAGAAAAATATAAAGAGATCTTGGAAAATGATACGGCAAGAAGTAAAATCAACTTTATTATCAGACTTCACAATTCCGATATCTATCTTAAGATCTTAGACTTCTCATTAATCAATATCATTGAAAACCTGCTCACTAATTCCATCCGTAAAATAATCGAAAATCCGAACAAAAACGAGAACTGGATCAAAGTAACCTCGTATGAGGAAGTCATTGATACCCAAGAGTATACCATAATCAAATGGATGGACAATGGACCGGGGATCGAAGAGCAAAGAAAAAAAACCATTTTCCAGGGTGATTCCGATAAGCTTGAAGAAGGGGATCACGGTATCGGCTTGTCGGATATTAAAATCACCATAGAATCTTTAGGCGGATTCATCCGTGAAGAAGGCGTATTCGGAAAAGGAGCTGTTTTTGTTATCGGTTTTCCCAAAGTATATGAGTATGAAGAAATTGACTATGACGAAGATTTTGATAACGGTGTAAAACTTATGTTTCCCGCCGGGGCTGCGGCAAAAAAAATACTGATAGTTGAAGACGATAAAGTAATTCTGGACAGCTATATAGAGTTTTTCAACAAATGCGGTTTAAAGCGGGTTACGGGCGCGCTTGACGGCAAAGAGGCGCTGAATTTGATTCTTGCGAAGCAGTATATTCCTGATCTGCTGATTACCGATATTGAGATGAAAAACATGAACGGGTATACACTGTTGGAACAACTTAAGACTCAAGGTTTTTCCATTTCCACAATCGTGATTTCAGGAATCCTTTTCAACAAAAACGACAGCACGCACAGCGATCTGGACAAACTTGAAAAGCTGGGAGTAAAAGAAGTGATCGAAAAACCGACTAATTACAAGCTGCTTTTTGAGCTCAGTAAAAAGCATTTACATATTTAACTCAAGAAAAAAGTAATTATGCCCAATGGAATAAGATATATACTAAAAATAAAAAGCCTGCCCCGTTTAATAATCTTTAAAAGCACGCTAAGTGAAAGTATTCCGATTACAAAAGCTGCCAGGAAACCCAATGCCAGAACATGCAGAGGAATATCCGCCGCTAACTGCCCCGCATCCTTTATCTCGAACACCAAGGCCCCCAGAATAGCGGGAATTGCCAGCAGAAATGAATATTCTCCCGCCTGCTCACGTTTCATACCGGAGGCCAGAGCCGCGGAGATGGTGATACCGGATCGTGAGATGCCGGGGAAAACCCCGAAGCCCTGGGCAATACCCGTAATCAATCCGTGCCAAACAGTGAGGTTTTTATATTCTGTTTTACCTTTAAAAAAAATGGTTGACAGCAAGATCATCCCTGTGAAAATAAAAAGAAAAGAGATAATCTTGGGCTCTCCTGTAACATATTTTACTACCTGATAAAGACCGAGAGCAATAACAACCGTAGCTGCGGTAGCTAGAATAAGGATCAAAAACAGTCTAAGGTTTTCCTTATCTTCCGGTCTGGAACGTCTCATTACAAAACGGAACAGCGAGCCCGTAATATCAAAAAGTCTTTTGCGAAAAACAATCATAACGGCACACAGCGTAGCCACATGAAGAAGCACTATAAAAAACGTTGAATTTGTCTTTTGAATTCCTAATATAAGTTCACCGAAAACCAGGTGGCCGGAGCTGGATACAGGTAAAAATTCGGTGAGTCCCTGGATTATTCCTAATAAAACGGATTGTATTTCATTCATACATTCTCCTTTATAATATCATTCAAATAACTGCCCGATCCTCTGGGATGGAACTGTTTTTTCATCGTACAAGTAGCTGTAATAAACAGCCGCCGTACAGACGAACTTAACAAATCTTCGAGTCTCTAAAATAGGAATCGCCTCCACATAGAGATCATCGGGATATTCGCCGATCCTGTTCGTCCAGTTTCTTATTCTGGCAGGTCCCGCATTATAGGCGGCCAGCGCACGCGGAATACTCTTAAGGCGCCGCAATAGATCGGCTAAAAAAAAGGCTCCTATAGACGCGTTTTGTTCCGGATTCGTAAGGTCGATGTCGTCTACATCCAATCTACGCGCCACATCCTCGGCCGTGGCCGGCATGAGCTGTGTCAATCCTACCGCTCCGGCGTGAGAAACGATCTGATTGTCAAAAGCGCTCTCACGTCTGATCAAGGCAAAAAACAGATAGCGATCAATATCGAATCGGGAAGCCGCCTGTGTTATTTCCTCGTTATAGGTCAAAGGATACACAATAAGCGCTTCTTCTTTGGAAAGCCGGATTTGCTCGGTGCTTCTGGCCAATCCCAGAACGCGTATGGCGTACAGATACTGTCCCCGCGCTTTAAGCGTTTCAGCTAACTTAAAAAGCGCA
Organism: Spirochaetales bacterium; assembly: GCA_016930675.1. Taxonomy (GTDB): domain Bacteria; phylum Spirochaetota; class Spirochaetia; order SZUA-6; family RPPD01; genus JAFGGG01. The sequence goes on along the minus strand of JAFGGG010000028.1, from coordinate 46,797 downwards.
TCCGCTTTGATACAGGGCTCTGCCGTACTTAATAGAGTATAACCCTGTTCAAACAGACAGAAATCAAAAAAACCAAGCGTAAATTTGTCAATATCACCCGAACATGTATTGCCGTAATACGAGCGCCTGTCTGCTAAAAGATCCCGAGGGGGTGTATTTAAAAAATGCGCGGCAAGCAATGAATAATACCCGTCCTTGGTGTAAAGCTGCTCAGCCAATCGGGAATTGTCAAGTGTCTTGCCTTTAATAAATCCCAGTGAGATAAGCCGGGCCACAATATAGCTTATCTGCGCTCGTACTTCATTGGGAACAGTGTCCTTAAAAATAAGGTAAATCTGGTAGAGTGAGACAAAATCTTTTGCCCGCAGCAGTGAGGAAATATAGTCCTCGAGCAGATCCGAAAAATAATTAAAATCCTTCCAATCAGGAACTGATGCGGCAAGGTGAGTCAATACCGCGCCCGCCCCTCTGTCGATGGCGTATTTCAACATATACCATTGTGCTCTCTGTTTTAAATGAGTGTCGCCGGTCTCTTCGGATATGTTGAGCCAAAGCTCTTGAGCTCTTTTAAAGGACCTATTCGCCGCGTAAAGTTTGGCAGCCATCTCTAACGATAAAAATCTCTCATTGCCTGTTGCTTGATTAGCCAGAGTTTCCACAAACTCTGCTTCTTGAAGCAGACTTTTTGTTTTGAGACATACAATTCCGTAATCCCAGGCAAGGATCGACTCTTTTAAGCGCAATTTAGGCGGCCGGATTATTCCCTGTTTTAAAAGGGGCCGGGCTGTTTCATACTTACCTTCAGCCATAAGATTTTTGGCTTTAAAAATATCAATTTCATACTCCTCAAAACCGGCCAGTCGTTGTGTGTCATAAAGAAGAAACAGATAAGCCCGCGCGTGCAGATCGCTCGCGGGAACCACATAAAAAAGTTGTCTGAATATATTCTCCCATGCTGTTTTGTTTAGCCGGCAGCAGGCTACTGCTTTAAAAAGCAGAAGTTCCGGATCTTTCAGGGTCCATGTATCCTCATCCTGATCCTCGATATACTTATTCAGCTTCTCAAGCAGCTCTCCATCCTGCTCCTGCCAATAGAGTATTTCCAGCTCTATTCTTTTTATTCGCGAAACATTGGATGCAGAGCCAAAGTAGGCAAGGAAAGGCTTTACAATATGTTCTGCGTCTTCATAGCGCTCCTGTTTTATAAACCTTTGAGCCAGCTCGACCGCGGCCTGATATTTCCAGGGCGGGCTTCCCTTCTGCCACTCCAGCGTCAATAATTTCTCTGCCACATCGGCATATCCCGATTCAGCTAAAATATAAGACACATAATAGGCTGCTCCGGGAGAATAATCTAAAATTTCCTCTATATTGAATTCATTGAAATCAATACCATCTAAGAATGAGAAATCTCCCCTTCTAATTTGCGTGCTTAGCTCTTCTCTCTTTATTCCCCAGATGTATGCTTTTTGACAGGCTGGAAAAAACAGGAGAAAAGCCAAAAATAACGCAAGGGTGACGAGCTTATTTGGCAGGTAGAAATATTTTCTGTTTTGCAAAAATTAAATCCGGATTCTCTATATTATTTACTTTAGCAATCATTTTATATTCAAAAGGATCTCTGTAATAACGCCGTGCGATGTCCCACAGCGTGTCTCCCCAGATAACCGTATACTCCTCTCCTTCGCCTGTCTGCTCCGCAGTTTCCTCAGCGGTTTCTTCCACAGCAATCTCTTCTTCAGCCGTTTCAGCCGGTTGTTCGGTATCTTCAAGCTCCGGAGCGCCTACATCCTCCTCGTCAACCTCCGCCTGTTCTTGTGCTGAAGAGGCTTCCGTCTGATCCGTAACATAGCCGCCCGGTAAAAACGGCACTTTCGCTATAAGCGAATAAATACCCCACCCTCCGACGGTAATCACGACAAGTCCCAACAGAATAAAGAGAACCAGGGCCAAAGGATTGCCTTTTCTCTTTTGAACCCGAGGTTGTTCGCTGTCAACCTGAGTAACCGGCGAGCTATCTCCGACTACGGTCTGCGCTTCCAATTCGATTTCTTCTTCAGCGTCGGGAGTTTCAGGAATAGTCTGATCGATTTCAAACTCCGGAATGGTGTACATATCTTTATCTTCCACGGATTCCAGACTTACCGAAAGACTCTGTTTCTCGCCGGTTTTATAATCATCGGCTGTGGCCTTCAGATTGCCGTCTTCATCGATTCCGATAAGCAGCTCGATTTCAGGCTCACCTTTTGCCGCCGCCTCAATATTCTCGATAACAAGACTTCCGATATAGCTGTCTTCGAATATTGTCTCGTCGTGTCCTTTAAAAAGATCGATCTGTACACTTTTTTGATCATCGCGCACGGTGGTAAGTGTAAGCTTTTTTTTACCTTTAAAATCCTCATCAAAAACCGGATAAAAATTGCCGTCCGCAAGTTTTATCCCGATTTGATTTTTATCACTATCTTCTTGTGCCATTATTAAAATCGTATATCGAGAATGAGATTTTGTCAACGAAAAATAATTTTTTTAAATTTGAATGGAAATCGCTAAACAAAATTTGCTTTCTTGACAATCTTCTACTGTGCTTTATAATTGAATTGTGTGGGATTATATACCATATATTGTGATTACCTTCGCGGTTCTTGTGTTTTTAGGGCTTATCGTCTCTTTGATATTAAGAAGGGACTCGTCCGAGCCCAAGAAAAAAAAGAAAAAAATCAGGTCAAAAGACCGCAACAAAATAATCAGAGAAGCCAATAAACGTCTTATTCAGAACCCCAAAGACTACGAAGCGCTGAACGCCCTGGCCGATCTTTATTTTAAAGAAGGTATTTATGATAAGGCCATGAACTATTATCACACTTTGATCGACCAGTGCGCCACAAATCTTGACATTGATGAGTTTGAAGTCACACTTCGTTACGGTCTTGCCGCGTTTAAACTGCAGAACTATGATGAGGCATACAAAAGCATGGTTATCGCCTTTACCATGAACGAAGATAACTTTGAACTGTGTTACAACCTGGGTTATTTGGAGTATTTAAAAAAGGATTACGAAAAAGCCCTGGCCTTTTTTCGCCGCGCGCAATCGCTGGATTCCGAACATGTTCAGACCATCCGCTTTTTGGGGCACAGCTATTTTAGAAACAGACAGTATACCGAAGCCAGTGAAGAGCTGCGTAAAGCGATCGAATTTGAACCTAATGACAAAGAATCGCTCTTTGCCCTGGCCCAATGCCATTATGAATGCGGGCATATCGATCGCGCTCTCAATATCTTCTCCCATTTACGACTTGACCCGAAACTCGGCCCTAATGCCGCTTTGTTTTCCGGCACTATTCATCTTAAAGCGTATAATTATCAGAAGGCGATAATGGATTTGGAAATCGGTCTAAAACATAAAAAAATACCGCTTGAAGTTCAGTTGGAAATAAAGTACCGCCTGGCCATTGCCTATCTGAAAGACGGCAATATGAAGCGGGCCCTGGAACTGCTGGAAGGCATTCGGGATGTTAAACCGGATTACAAGGATGTATTGAGTCAAATCGATCAATACAAAGAGCTTATGAGCAATAAGGACCTGCAGACCTTTTTAATGGCGCCAAAATCGGAATTCTTGACTCTCTGCAGAAAGATCGCCGCCAATTTCTTTGAAGAGTCCAAGGCAAAATTACTTAATATCGCTTTAAACAAAAATGATTACGCCGATATTTTAGCCGAGATTCACACCAAACGCTGGGAAGATATCGTGTTGTTCCGTTTCATCAGAACCACCGGAACTACAGGGGAGCTTATTATTCGTGATTTTTACACAAGCTGCAAAGACCATAAAGCGGATCGCGGATTCTGTATCACCGCGGGAGATTACAGCGACAGCGCAAAACAGTTTGTGGAAGCGCGCCTTATCGATCTTATCGATAAAAAGGGAATCGTGGCCTTGTTTCGCAAACTAAGGCGCCCAAGCACTTAGGCCCACGGCTGCATCCTCTAACCTGCCATGTCGCATACATGCTATAAGCACATGTCTTTCCGCCTGTAAAAAGGGAACATCAAGTTTTTTAACCTCGATATGTTTGAAATATTCAGTTAATGGTTGCAGCTCCCGAATCAATCTTTCAAGTCTGCCTTTATAAGCCAGAATAACACCGGACTTTGCCAGCAGCCGCTTTAGTGACGGAAGCAGATTAATGATACTTGAGAAAGCCCGAAACAGAACCACATCAAAACAACCCCGGACCTGTTTTAGATCCGCTTCCTCCACCGAAACGTTTTTTAACCCTAAAAGCAGACACACATTGCACAAGAATGCGGAGCGTACAGCCGATCGTTCACATAGTGTGAACAGGCGGTCATTTAAAAAAACAGCGAGCGGTATACCGGGGAAACCGGCTCCGGCGCCCACATCTAAAATATGTTTATGCCGACATAAGCCTTCAAGCACAGGTACCGCTGCCAGTGAATCCAGAATATGCCGGATAACGATTTCCCGGGCATCGGCCTTTACCAGATTATGGCGCTTATTCCATTTAAGAATTTCTTCTACATAGAGGAAAAGACTGTCCGTTTGTTTTTTATTGAAGTCTATTCCGAGTGTGTGCAGTCCCTGGTTTAGAATTTTCCGTATCTCCAGTTTAAGCCCCGCTTTTCTTGGTTAGATAGACTAAAAGAACGGCGATATCGGAGTTCCTCACTCCGGAGATTCGCGACGCCTGGCCCACGGACAGCGGTCGAATAGTTTTCAGCTTCTCTCTGCTTTCTTTGGACAAGCCTTTGGCACTATCATAATTGAATTCAGAAGGTATTATTAATTTTTCCAACCGTTTGAATCTCGCCACCTGCTCCTGCTGACGTTTCAAATAGCCCGCGTATTTGATATCAAGCTCGATCTGTGTGCTTAAGGCAGCGCTGAAATCATTTAATGCCCCATCCAGTTTTTTTAATACAGACATAGTAAAGGCGGGATCTTTTAAAATACGGGCGAAGGTTTTTCCTTTATATTTACTCAACAACGGTTCCGCGGAAATATCATGCGTGTCCACCTTGCGCTTATGTAAAAGCTCGTTTATAGCATTCAGTTTTTCAACTTTGGCTTCAAAACGCTCGTTTGCTTCATTATTCTGTAATCCGATCGCATACCCTTTAGAAAACAGACGCATATCAGCCGTGTCATGCCGCAAACAGAGCCTGTACTCCGCTCTCGAAGTGAAAAGTCGGTAAGGCTCTTTTGTGCCCAGTGTTACCAGATCGTCTATCAACACTCCGATATAGCTTTCAGCCCGGGAAAGAATAAGCGGTTTTTTCTTCTGTAGTTTAAGGGCCGCATTGATACCGGCCAACAGCCCTTGAGCCGCCGCTTCCTCATAACCGGAAGTACCATTGGTCTGTCCGGCGATAAACAGCCCCTGCAGCAGTTTGCTTTCCAGATTCGGATAAAGTTGAGTCGGATTTATATAATCATACTCTACGGCATACCCCGGTTTCATAATCACAACCCGTTCCAATCCCGGTACGGTGCGCAAAAACCGTTCCTGTACCTGCTCCGGCAGCGATGATGAGATGCCGTTGAGGTACATCTCTTCGGTGTTCAGTCCTTCCGGTTCAACAAAAATCTGGTGCCTGCCTCTGTCCGGGAAACGCATTACTTTATCCTCTATGGAAGGACAGTAGCGGGGACCGATCCCTACAATTTTTCCTCCGTACAGGGGCGAGTATTTGATATTATCGCGTATGATCTTGTGGGTGGCTTCGGTTGTATAGGTTATATAACACGGAACATGAGGGCGTTCAATACGGTGGTTGGAAAAAGAAAAGGGAAGCTGTATTTCATCCCCTTTCTGTTCTTCCAGCCTGCTAAAATCCAGCGAGCTTTTTAATACTCTGGCGGGAGTACCAGTTTTTAACCTGCCCACTTCAAAACCTATCTTTCGTAAACTCTCACCCAAACCTACTGCCGCCGGTTCTCCCAACCTGCCCGAAGATGTCATGTAATCACCGATAAAGATTCTGGCCTCCATAAATGTGCCTGTAGTAAGGACAACAACTCCGGCGGTAATTCGATTCCCTCTCTCCGTAACAACACCCTTTATCTTTTTCATCTTACCGTCACAGATGAGATCCACCACCGTATCTTGAAAAAGCGACAGGTTTTTTTGCTGCTCTAAAGTCTGTTTTGCCAGCAGGGCATACGCCGCTTTATCGGCCTGGGCTCGCGGAGCCTGGACTGCCGGACCTTTGCTGCGGTTAAGGATCCTGAACTGAATCATGGTACTGTCGATCAACCTGGCCATCTGACCGCCCAAAGCGTCGATTTCACGAACCACATTGCCTTTGGCCAGACCGCCGATCGCCGGATTACACGAGAGTTTGGCAATACAATCCAGATTTTGAGTAATAAACAGAGTTTTAAATCCCAGCCGGGCTAATGCTAATCCCGCCTCTATACCCGCATGTCCGCCGCCAATTGCAATCGCGTCGAAGTCCATGTTATTTCCCCACACAAAATTTTGAGAACATGGCACGTAATATCTCTTCCGAAGTTACCTGGCCTGTAATGTGACCGAACGCGTCCAGTGCCTCTTTGATATCCACTGCCAACAGATCATAAGATACTCTATTTTTATAACCTGTTTCCACGCGTTTCAAGGCGGCAAGCGCCTGTTCTAAGGACTGCTTCTGTCTCAGCGAATCAATAACCGGACCATCACTTTCCAAGGGGCTGCTCCCCAAAAGCAAAAATACAATGGCTTTCTCCATGTTCTGCAGACCCTGTCCCGTAAGAGAGCTTATGGGAATAAATGCTTTCGGTACTTTCTTTCCGGATAGATCGCATTTGTTCCATACGACCAGCAGCCTGCCGCCGGATTTATACTGATTTATAAATTTCTCATCTTCACCGCACACACCCAGGCTTCCGTCAATGAGATAGATAATAATGTCGGCATTAGTAATAATTTTATCGGTGCGTCTTATACCTTCGGCTTCTACGGGATGATCGGTGGATCTCAAACCGGCCGTATCGTACAAGCGAACCGGGATACCCTTGATGGCGATAGACCCTTCAATAAAATCTCTTGTCGTACCGTGCACATCGGAAACAATCGAACGGTCCTCCTTCAACATCAGATTAAACAATGTTGATTTGCCCGAGTTGGTTCTACCCGCCAGCGCGACGCCGACGCCTTCCTGATAGATCCGTCCCGCTTTATAGGTAGCCAGAAGTGCGTGCACTTCTGCGAGCAGCTTTTTAAACTCCTGCGGGGGAAATTCATTATGTTCATACTGCTCGTCAGGGTAATCTATCATTACTTCGAGAGCGCTTAACATATCAACCAAACGCGTTTTAAAGGAATTAATAGTTTTTTCAATACTCCCCGCCAGTCTATGCAGGGCCAACCTACGTGCTTTGTCTGATTTTGCGCGGATAATCTCATTTACCGCTTCCGCTTTGGTAAGATCGATTTTTCCGTTTAAAAACGCTCTCAAGGTAAACTCACCCGCGTCAGCCTGCCTGAATCCCTGTTCGTAGAGTAGTTTCAGTGTCTTCTGAAGCGCTGCCGGGCTTCCGTGGCAAAAGAGTTCCACAGCATCTTCTCCTGTATAGCTGTGAGGTGAATGATAGACGGCCGCCAATACCTCATCAACCAGCTCGCCGTCTTTGGGATTGTAAAGAGTTCCGTAGTTCACAGTATGACTTTTCTTATTTGAGAGGTTGTCTGTGCCCTTAAATACTCCGGCAATTTTTTTTATACAATCTTCTCCCGAAGTGCGAATTACCGCGATCGCACTTTCTCCCCAGGGAGTGGCCAAGGCCACAATAGGATCATGCAGATCAAAGGCTGATTCTTTTACCATTATTAGAAGATATAAAAAAAAGCTTTCGTATGCAATGACAGCGGATTTAAATTTAGCAATCTTTATTGATTTTTCCCGGCACAGCCCCCTTGCAAACAAATGCAATCTCTTCTAGAATATTACTATACTGAAAAGGAGGATTTTTCATGTCCGATAATATTAATGATGAGAGTTTAGATATTGAAAGCACACCGCTCCATGAGCGACCTGACACCGATATCAGCGGCATGGAACCGGAAGCGGCCAGGGAATATGTGCTTTCTTTTATCACCACACTTAAAACCACTCAAAGACAAAAACAGACCCTCATGGACGAGAAAAAGCTTTGGCAGGAGCGTGTACTTCTGGCAAGAAACAAACAGGAAAGCGAGCTTGAACTAAAAGCGCTGGAGCGTTTATCAGAAATCCAGACAAAAATTGCCACTCTGGAAGCGGAAGAGAAAGAACTGAAGCCCAAGGTGGCGGTGTTAAAAGAACAGCTTTTAAAACTGGTACGGGCGCCACAGATGAGCGTGGATGCCGAGGCCCTGCTGGCACAGCTTCAGATGATAGTGGGAGAACCTGATAAAACCGCAGAGGCATTTAAACAGGAAGAGGCCGATATAGAGTTACAGAATTTAAAGAAGAAACTTGATCAGGAAAAGGAAAGTCCATAACCTCTATTGGAGACCTCTGGCCACCGCTTTGCCCAGTTCCTTTCCCACCGCTTTGAAACTTGAGTTTTTTGCCGCGTTCAGACTTGAACCTAATCCGCTTTTAATGATGGTTTTTTCAAAAAGAATTTTACCGCTCGCGATATCCACAACTTTAATTGTGCCTGTTACTTTAACAATATAGCGTGAGCCGTCTTTTCTTTCATCAAGAATCTGAGCTGTTCCGAAAATCGCCCTTTCCACCCCTGTTGTATTATTCTTTATAAGTTGGATAATAGTGCCGTCACTCTTATTTAAGATAAGCGCCGGACTCATGGCAACCTGCTTGATATTAAATCCGTTTTGGGTAAGGCTTTCCAATATTCCGGAAGCGGTATGATTACTGCCGCTTATAAGCTGTCCGTTACTATCAAGATCGGCGACAATAATGCCCGAGGGGATATCCTTAACCCGCGAAAGAACGGTAAAATCAAATATCACTTTTTTGCTTAAAGCCAGTCTTTTAAAGCCGTCCACCTTTGCCTGATACTTGCGGGGAATGTCATCCAGTTTTGTGAAATAAGAACCAAGCGCGAGCATCACGGTAACCGTCTCTCTGCCCACGAATTGACATACCGGATGTTTAAAGTCTGAAACACCATCCTTATCGGTTTTCATAACGGAGGTTTCTGTTTTTTTATTTAAATTCTGCAGTTTTTTATAACTGAACTCTAACGCCACTCCCGGTACACCGCGAGTGTTAATGACATGGCCTTCCGCCACCTTTACCGTGAATGATTCATTTAGCTCTTGACCTACAAATGCGGTAATATTGTCATTGAGTTTATAAAGGTTGATTCTCTCTAAAGCCTGCATGGCATCGTCGATATTGCGGTTCACATAAATATCCTTATTTTCCAAGTCAGATTCAGCTGCGGCTAAGGTAGCTTCCAGAAAACGGATTATGGCCTCGAAATATCTTCCCTGCCTGAAGTATTCACTTCCCTCTCTTTCCGGAATCGCCACCGCTTCAATTGTCTCTATAAACAACTGTTCCATACGCTCTTTTTCTTTATAGAGCTCTTGCTTGTCATAACGCGCCAAAATATAAACCGTAACACCGATATCCAAAGTTTGAATCCATTTATCTACTATTTGAAATCCCGTTACTCTCGCGCTGCCGCTTTGGGTAACCTGCTTTCTCAGTTCAGATTCATAAGAATCAGCCGTCGCCACGACGTCGGTACTGGTTTGCGAGTGAATTCTCACACCTACAAAACGCATGATACCGTTGATAAGATCATCAGTGGCTATTTTTTCCGCTTCACCTATGTTTTTTGCGGCGTTAAAACCCTGACCGCTGAAATAAACATACTGTTCACTGTCGGCCGGAGGATTCTTCACCCAATCGGGAAGTTCATCCGCTAAACTTATGGATGTAGATAGAAATGTTAGTAGGAAAATTAATAAAGCTTTTCTTATTCGCATCAAAGCTTACTCCTAACTTCTATAAAATTATAGAGTTACTATTTATAATATTCTCTCACGGAGTACACAGAGTTCACAGAGAGCTTATTTCATTGTAAGCTTGGAATAATTTCAAGCAGAATATTGATTCTTTCGGTTGCTTTATTAAGCAACTCTGTGTCCTTTGTGTGCTCTGTGTGAAATACCTGCGACAATTAAATTATGTACCTGAAAGGAATACCTTCCAGGTACATATCAAGGTTTTCATGAGCACATTAATTATTACTCTGCTTAATCGAGATCTTCGAGAGCATCTTTCACAAGATCACGTGCCCGTGTTTCCTCTTCTGATTTAGGTTTATTTCCGTCAAAAGCTCTGGCAATAGCAGCTTTGATTTCAGACATAGGAACCCTTACCAGAAGATAATACTCGAACACCTCTTTGTCTACGGTGTTCTCATCTTTGAAGTACCTTCGCTGTACCCAGTACTCATCATATTTTTTGCTTCCACCGACACGACCTTCGGCAATACTCTTTACAACTTTTTCAAAGTACTGCTCTGCCATATCCGAATCACCAACAATGGCTCCAGCATATTTTGACTGGATTCTCACGGATACCATCCGCGCGATCTGGTCGTCAACACTAAAGTTCTGAGCCTGGATTTTTGTTCCTTCAAGATTCCTACCGGAAAAGCTCTCTTTGAATACATAATAGCCCCTATGTTCGGGCAGTTCTTCAATCTTACCAATAGGCATTAATACCCATTCAGGAACTTCTCCCAATCCTTTGTATTGATGAGAGATTATAATAGGCTCGGGCGGTGGCTTCATCAGGTCTGAAGTGGGAGTTGTATCACCATTTCCTTTATCCTTAGGAGTAGACTTACAACCTACCGCTACAAGTAATAAAACGAGCAAAGGAATTATGAAATATTTCTTCATTCAAATTCCTCCTTTAAAATAATTTATATTGAGGCAACGCCCCTTACAATCCGGTAACAAAGGTCAGACTCTTTCTTCGTAAAGAAACAGTCGTCATACCCTGCAAACCGGGAATTGTCTTTGCCAGGTCAAGGATAAGCTGCTCCAACTCTTGATTTGTGAGCAGCGCCCAAACATAGCACTTAGCTTGTTCTTCCGTTCTATAAACGGTTTCAATATCCTTAACTCTCTTTTCCAATGAATTTAAAAATTCCGCAATTGTTTCAGCGTCTCCGGCACCCTCAAAGAAGACCTCATATTTAATCCCCTTCTTTAAGGCTTTTTTCATATACTTTTCAGATGTGTTTATAATATCCTGCATTGTCCTTTTTATACTCACCTCGACGGCATTAAGTTTGGCCTCTTCTTCCGAGGTAGAGCTGAATGATTTTTCCGGTTGATTGTATGTTTTGGAGCCCATCAGCCTTCCCGTTGAGGATTCGAACGCGGTGAGGGTAATACTTGCCTGCGCGTAATGGTTTTTTCTCTTGGTTTCACCTGTTACCCGCAGATTAATCGTAATATAGACATCAGCGTTTAATTTCCGGGCTAACCATTGGATCACGGAAATATCCTCTCCGCTCGTCTCTATAGAAATTATTTCCTGATCCTGTTTTAATTTTTCCACTTCCTCCAACAGCACAGCCTCAAGCGAACGGGAAGTGAGGTAGTTATTGGCTGCGGCAATCGCTTTTTTTAAAAGAAACGCATCCTCCTCCTGAATTTGGGAATCTTCATCAATGTAAACCATATACACCATATTTTCCAAATATTCATCGATAAAGAGTTCTTCCTCAGATCCTGCCGAATCCGCATATATTGAGCCTAAAGAAAGCATGAATAGAATGAAAGTTGTCCAACACATAACCATATGTCTCTGCACGTTAATTTGCCATCCTTCTAAAATTTTACTCCCACTCCTGCTCCACAAATCCAGCCTTCATAACTGCTATAATTATCATTAAGAGCAAACCAGGCCTGATAACCAAAATCAAGCAGCAGCCTTACGTCGCGCGTGATAAGATAGCTTATCGTGGCGATCCCCGCAAGCCCTAGACAAGAAAAATCAAATCCGTCTACCCGGGAATCTGCGGAAAGAGCGGTCACAATCTCCGTTCCCACGGCAGCCATACCAGTCAATTGAAACCTGCCCAGATAAAGATTAAAATCCAAACCGCCGTAAGCTCTAAGCGGCAGCTCATCCTGCAAACGTTCAAAAGGATAAAGACCGAACTCAAAACATAATACAGGTTGTATGGAAAAAAACCCTTCCGTTAAAATGAATTTAAAGCCACCGAACGCGCTGAATTCAGAATCCTCGAAGTTGATCTCTATATGCATATAGGGCACTATGGTCAGTCCAATACGACCGATTTCTTTCACAGGTGTACCCACACTCAATGGTTTATCCGTATAAATCACTCTACCGACAGAAACATCTTTTTCCACGTCATGAATAATAATAAGTCCCTTTTCCGCGGTTCTCTGTTGCCCGGTTATATTTTCCGAATCGGAACCTAAAATAGCGTACTCATCACCAACCGACACACCTTTATCTTTTCCTAATTTTATAACCACATCAGGATCAATAATCTCAACGATCCTGTCCATTAACGAAAAAATATCCAGACTCCTTACTTCATATGCAAGTTGAATGGGAATATCCTCCATCGCATCATCCAGAGCACGATCTTTTTCTTCATCATAACCGACGGATTCAAGAACAATGGTATCAAGAATGGTCCCCTTTTCTGTGTTTACAATAGTATATGTTATTGAAACAAAAACCTTATACTTGGATCGCATCTCTTCCTTATTAACTTCTTCTATAGTAAATGAAGTGAGCATAGGTATTACTAATAAATAAGAACTGATTATGTGCCTAAAATCCTGTTGGGAAATGACCGTGTCTCCAATTTCAACATGTGCCGGTATTGCTTCCGGATCGGCGGTATATTCCTTTAGTTGAGTTAAAAAGAGCATCAGGTCCTGATAAGCCAGGTAATAATCCATCAACCGAACATCAAATCCCGATAAACCGAGAAACACTTCATACACCTTTTGTCTCAACAGTTTTACGGTTGTGTCGAGTTCGGGTTCCGGGGAAGAAATATCACCAATATACGTGCTGAATATTATGATATCATTTGTGTCATACATTGGATCTGCATGGAGTACATAGTGGCAAAAAGATATAATCATAACCCCTGCAAACGATATTTTGAGTTTTTTACCCATATACTTTACTTCCGAAAAAGCCACTAGTTATACTATCAATAAAAAAATGCTGAATGCGCTGCGGCTTTTTCTTACTCATTAGCTTCAACTTCTAAATATAATGCGTCTTACCCTGTTTTTCAAATTTTCTTCCCATTAATTTAGTGAATAAAAAAATATTATCGAAACAAAAAATCCCTTACAGCTTCAATATAATGCGTACTGTCTGAAAATAGATAGTTAAGCCGCATACATCAATAACTGTTGCCATCAGCGGACCTGCCGCTACGGTGGGATCAAAACCCAGTCTTTTGATAAGCAGAGGCGCGAGAGCTCCTATCAACGTGGCCACAACAACAACAAATGACATGGCAAGGCCGATGGCCACACCACGTATCATAACCTCATCAAAGGCAAGGCCCAAATCAAATACCATTACGCGCACTATTGTCAAACATCCCATGACAATTCCGATAAGCACGCCAACCATGATTTCTTTCAATAACACCCTGCCGATATCCTTAAATTCCAGTTCACCGGTAGCTAACCCGCGAATCATCAGGGTGGATGATTGTGTCCCCGAATTACCGCCTGTACCGGTTATCAGCTGCATAAACGGTACAAGAAAAGCCGCCTGCGCATATACATTTTGGAACAGGTCTATTACGTTAGCGGTGAATGTTGCGGTAATTAAAAGAATGGTAAGCCACGGAATACGTTTTTTCACCAGATCCCAGACCGAACTTTCCAGATAAGGGACAACGCTTCCGCCCATAGCTCCCATCTTATAAATATCCTCGGTCTGCTCTTCTCTGATAACGTCTATAACATCATCAAAGGTGATTATACCCAACAGCCGCCTATAACCGTCCACAACCGGTAAAGCCAATAAATCGTAGGTTTCCAGGATCTTGGCTACATCTTCCTGATCCGTATCCTCGCGCACGGTAATCATATTTTTTATCATTATTTCTTCAATTTTATCTTCATCCCGTCCGGACAGGATATCCCGCAAAGAAAGAACTCCCTGCAGGCGCTTTAATTGATCCACTACATAAATATAATAAATCGTCTCCACATCATGTACGTTCCGGCGAACCCAGCGCAGTGCCTGATCCACAGTAAGCGAACTCTGGATAGCCAGATAACGGGGGGTCATCAGACCGGCCGCATCGTCTTCATCAAACCGTAATAAAAACTGAGTCTCTTTTTTTGCTTCATCGCTTAATGATTTCCATACCGCATCTTTTACCTCGGGAGATACTGCCTGCATAAAGTCGGTTATATCGTCCGGTTCCATCTCTTCCAAAAGGCGTTTAATATGCGCTGTAGAAAGCTGCTGGATAATAAACTCCTGCTGCGAAATGGACAGTGAATTTATTAAATCCACCTTATCGGAGAGATCAAGCTGTAAAAATACCCTTACCACATCTTCTTCCGCAAGATTGGCCCACATCTCTATCAGATCAGCCAGAGGAATCTCGTTAAGGGTCTGTTTTATTGCTTGATCACTCAGATGTTTTATATTCTCAGCAAGATACTCAAAATTTAATCTCATAAGCCTTCTCCTACATAGAGAATCTCTTTTTCCAGTTGAAATCCATAATGTTTAAATACCTGCTGCTGTATGTATTCAATTAATGCTTTAACATCCCGCGCCTTGGCGGTACCTGTATTAATAATAATATTTGCATGCTGCGGTGAAACCCGGGCTCCCCCGATACGATAACCCTTTAAATTAAGAGTATCAATCAGCCTTCCGCTGGGCATGCCAAAATCTCTGTTATTTTTAAACACGGACCCGGCGCACGGATAGAGAAAATGCCCTTTGTTCCGCCGATCGTTGTAAATTTCCTCCATCCTCTTTTTTAAATCTTCCGGATCGGCGTTTTCCAGTTTAAAAGTGCCTTTTACAATAATCAGCCGCTGGTTTTGAAAAGGTGAACGTTTATAAGAAAATTCATGCTTTGCCACAGCCATTCTTTTTATCTCCAGGGAATCGTCAATTATCTCTACGCATTCAAGCAGGTCGGAAATCGAAACATTATAACAGCGGGCATTCATCCACACCGCCCCGCCCACACTGCCGGGCATCTTGTGAAAAGCATCCAATCCGCCCAGGCCATGCTTACAGGTCTCTTCCACAACCGTTTGTAACGGCGTACCGCTTAAGGCCGTTACCTTCAGCTTATTGATTGAGATACCGGAAAAATCTTCCAGTGAAATTACAACACCCCGTATCCCCTTGTCCGAAACCAGAATGTTTGCTCCACATCCCATGCTAAAGTATGGAATGTTATTTTTAAGACAGAAAGAAAATATTTCTTTAATATGATTCTCATGCTTCGGTCTGGCAAAAACATCCGCAGGACCGCCGATTTTAAAACTGGTGTGCAGATGCATGGGTTCATTAAAGGCAAAAGGACAAGCAATATTGATTTTTTTAAGCGCTTTTTGTAAAGTATTCATAATAAAATTTCTTTTTAATGAGCTTCCTGCAAAAATATTATTTGTGCGGGAAGATCCTAAAATGGAAATTGCTAAATTAATATGGTATAAAAAATTAGTATTTTACTAACTTAATATATTTTGAGTTATGCAATTTCCTCTAATAAGATATTTTAGTATATTTTAATACTTGAAAGAACCCTAAAAAGAGAAAAACTTATGAAACAAGGTTTGGCACTAAGACTTTTCAACTCACTGGGGAGGAAACTGCAGGAGTTTACTCCCATTCATCCGGGCAAAGTGGGTTTATACACCTGCGGGCCCACAGTGTATAACTTTGCGCATATCGGAAACCTTAAAACATATATCTTTGAAGATATCCTAAGGAGGACATTAGAATATCTCAAATATGATGTGACACATGTAATGAACGTTACCGATGTAGGACACCTTTCGGATGATGCCGACCAGGGCGAGGACAGAATGATGATAGGCGCGCGTAAGACCGGAAAAACAGTCTGGGAGATCGCTGATTTTTTTACTAATGCCTTTTTCAGGGATCTTGAACACCTGCATATCGTAAAACCCACTATTATATGCAAAGCGACCGAGCACATCCAAGACATGATCGATCTTATCGTGAGGATCGAAAAAAACGGGTTTACCTATTTTAAAGGCGGCAATCTTTACTTTGATATCAGTAAATTCCCGGATTACGGAAAACTTGCCAATCTCAATTTAGCCGATCTCAAAGCGGGCGCCCGGATCGAGGTTGATGAAAATAAAAAAAATCCCCATGATTTTGTGCTTTGGTTTACTCAGTCGAAATTCGAACATCAGGCCATGTTGTGGGACTCGCCGTGGGGCAGAGGTTATCCGGGCTGGCATATAGAATGCAGTGCCATGTCGATCCGCTATTTGGGAGAGACTTTCGATATTCATTGCGGCGGCGTAGACCATATCCAGGTTCATCATACAAATGAAATCGCTCAAGCCGAGGCGGCCACAGGTAAAAAATGGGTAAATTATTGGCTGCACGGTGAATTTTTAGTGACCTCAAACGCCAAGATGTCCAAATCATTAGAAAACTTTATAACCTTAAACTCGCTTAAAGAGAGAGGTTATGACGCGCTGGATTACCGCTATTTCTGTTTGGGCGCTCACTACCGCAAGCAACAAAACTTCAGTTTTGAAGATCTTGACGCTGCCAGAACCGCCAGAAACAATCTGCTGGATCGTGTGGCCCGGTTGAAAAAACAAAGTGACAACGATAGTTCGGAACCCATTGCAGGAAACGCGCTGCGGCATCTGGAGTCATTTCAAGAGAATTTACTCAACGATCTTAACATGCCAAAATGTCTATCCGATTTATGGAACCTGTTAAAGGATGAGAAGATCGAACCTCACTTGAAATTGAGAGTAGTTCTGGAAATGGACAAAGTATTCGGGTTAAATTTGGAGGCTGCACATTTAGAAGATGTGGTTTTGAATGATAAGTTGATGCGGTTGCTAAACGAGCGGGATGAAGCGCGGATTAATAAAGACTATACACGTGCCGATGAGATTAGAGTGCAGCTTGAGGATGAGGGAATAATTATAGAAGATACTCCGGACGGTGTGCGCTGGAGAAGAAAATAAAAAAATTTGTAACATAACAGTGTTGAAAGTTGATTTTATATGTTGAAGAAAACAAAAGATAGAGAAGAACGTTTTAATGAAGAGTACCCGATATTGTTTCCTATAATTTACCGAGTTTCATATAGGATAACGGGTGACGAGGCAATTTCCGAAGATTTGTGTCATGAGGCTTTTATCAAGTATTACGAGCGTCATGAGCCGCTGCCCGATATTAACCAGGCCAAATACTGGCTTATTCGGGTGGTAAAGAATATGTCGCTCAACTATGAAAAGAAACGAATGCGGGAGAAAAATGCGGTGAGTAAGCTGGAAAAAATTACTCCCCAATATATGGAATCCACAGAGAAGGAAGTACTAAAAGAGGAAACTAAAATTGTTGTTCAAGAGGCATTGGATAAATTACCGTATAAACTGCGGGTGGTGTTGGTGTTCAAAGAATACGCGCAATTGAATTATAAGGAAATCGGAGCCATTTTAGGTATTAGCGAAGGAAATGTAAAGGTGAGAATTTTTCGCGCCAGAGAGCGCCTTGAAAAAATATTAAAGGAAGAGAGTGCTTATGTGTCCGAAGGATGAGATTATTTCTGCTTATGTGGACGGTGAGGTTGAAACACCGTGGACGGAAAAATTAAAAGCGCACTTCAGTGAATGTGCTAAATGCAAAGCACGGCTGAAAGAATTGCAATCCATGAGTCAGCTGCTTAAACATGACAAAGAGCCGGATTTTAAACCAGCTCTCAACAGAGTATATAAGCGTATTTATTTCCATAGCAGTGAGAAAAGCCTCGGAAGCGGGCGACAACAAGAAAAAGAGCTTCCTTTCTGGAAAAGAAGGGTACATATACCCATGCCCGCCGCTGTAATGCTTTCTGTCGTGCTTTTTATTCTTTTTGCCTCCTTTTTCTTTTTTATGGGGCAAAATAACACCCAGATGGCGAATAAAGGTCAGGAACTCTATAATACCCAGCCAATTCAGGTTACGGTACCCATAGAGGGACTTGAAGCAAAAGATCTTGAAGTCCTGCTAAAACTTCTAAACAATAAAGATTTCAGTCAGGAAGTACTGATGGAACTTCCCGAGGACTCTCAATTCACAGTATTCGGTGAGCCGGAATTCGGCGATTGCGCAATAGATAAATAAATAAAAATTGATAGGTAGGTCGGATGATGCTTAAAAAAAATCTACTGGCACTTTTTCTCTCTTGTTCTGTTTTGGCAGGCTTTGCCCAGAATAATGATGCCCCGATAGAAACTCTCCTGGACCAGGCGTTGGTAATTAAAATAAATGCCAGACTGATCAGTTCCGGAAGTAAAGTAAGCTGGAATTTCAGTGTAGCACGGGTGACTATTCCGGGAAGACCTGTGGTGCTCAAACTCCAAGGCGGTAATCTACAGATCAAACTGGGCTTAACACCTTATAAAAATGATACCGCATCTGATTCTGTGGTACTCGTTACTCAGGGAGAAGTCTGGATAACGGAAACCCCGGGCAAACAAGCAAAATATACGGCCAGTTTAAAAAGTGTAAAGGTTAGGTTAGGTGAAAAAATACGCCTTTACCCGTTAGGAGTATCCAATACTTCATCTAAAGAATATAACATCGAGCTGGAAATACAAGTTGTTCCTTATAAAGATGAAATAAAACAAAAAGAGCTTGAAGATCAGCCGGAAACAGGACAAGATGATGAAAAGGCGCAATAGTAATGAGCGATCGACAGGATACCTCGTCAAAAACAAGCCATAACAAAAAATTTTATGAACGACCGGAATTTATCCCGATTATCATATTCATTATATTATTCTTTTTACTCATAATTAATACTTCGCTATCCGGCTACCCTCCGAGTATCGAAAAAATATCCCGTGAAAATAATATTCATAGTTTCATGTTAAAGATTGACGGTAAAAACTTCGGAGATAAAAAAGCCGGCGGTGAGGTATATATAGAGGATTTGGCACTTACCGATTCAGCGTTCCTTAAATGGACCGACAACCAGATTATTGTCGCTATACCTAAAGAAATTAAATCAGGCCTGCTCTATGTGGTGACAAAAACCGGTAAAACAAACGCTGTAATCTACACTAATCCCAATGAAACACCCGAGCTCTTTTCGGCCATGTACAGAAGCGAGCGTACCCCGCAGCAGACCGGTCCTAATATTCTGTCCGTCATACCACTGGTAAGTAAAGTAGGTGAGGTCCTTACAATAAAAGGCAACGGCTTCGGCAGGGAACAGGGTAAAAGTCTTGTCTTTTTCACCTGGAAAACACAAACAAAAAATCCTGATGTTGCCGAGGATTCACTCCCGGTGGTTTCCGCTAAAAAGAACGATTTCGATTATATCAGTTGGGATGATAAAGAGATAAAGGTAAAAATCCCGGACGGAGCCACATCAGGCAATATATATGTTTATTCCGAAAACGGAAACAGTAATCAAAAATATCTGGAAATTCAGTATCCTTCGGGCAATAAGCACTATCATAATCGCAATAAATACTCGATAAAGTATTCCATTTACATTAAGACTCTGAACTCCGAATCCAATAACGGCCTCTATCTTTGGATACCGAAAATTATTGAAGAAGCAGAGCAAAGAGAAATCTCATATATCCAAAACAGAAGCAGGTTCGGACCTTTGTTTGATTATAAAAGGGTGATGCTTTTCTATCTGGATGAGCTTAAAAACGGTGATCAGCATGAAATAACATTAGAGTATATCTTTGACCGCTATGCCGTTACAACAGAAATCGATGCCGGAACCATTACAGCCGCTTATGATAAAGAGAGTGAATTTTATCTTCACTATACGGGGGAAAATGACTACCTCAAACCGGAGCTGGCTGAGATGAAACAGCTGAGTGCCGAGCTTAAAGGAAACCAGGATAATCCTTATCTGACTGCCAAAAAAATTTATGAGTATATAATCGAGAATATGTCTTTTTGTTATTTGAATCCGTATCAATATCGTACTTGGCGATTATCACCCGATTCAATCCAGGGCGACTCGTTTATGTATGCGATCCTGTTTTGCACGTTATGCAGAAGCGCAGGCATTCCCGCACGTCCGGTCGCGGGATTTCTTATTGATAATAAAAAATCAAGCATCAGACATTTTTGGGCGGAGTTTTACCTGCCCAATGTGGGCTGGATTCCGGTTGATCCCTTTTTAGCGGACAATAGCCGGTATAAAGACTTTCCCAGCCCTGAAAACGCAAAATCCTATTATTTCGGGAATTTGGATAATCGCCATATTACCTGGTCCAAAGGTTTTATAAATTTAAGAAAAATCACTCCCAACGGCCGGGCTGTTTATAAAGCGGGCCTTCCTAATCTTCAATCAATCCATGAAGAAATTACGGGCAATCTCCATGAGTACAGCATCTTCTGGAGGGATGTTAAGGTTTTGGGAATTTTTTAAGTGCTGATTCGAAATAAATAATCTTTTAGATTGACAAGTACGAGTATGACTTTTATACTATGAGTAGATTTTATAGTTGGTAAAAGAGATGTCCAACCCACTTCAACTGTCTTTGGTGAATTTTAAAAAAGGCTCATATATTATTGTAGAGGGAAAGCAAAAAGCCGAGTACTTCTATATTATACGATCAGGCAAGGTACGCATAAGTAAAGAGGTGGAGATTGTTAATGAGGAAGGCGGTAAAATCCTCGAACCTGGTGATTTTTTTGGAGTTATCTCCACCATGTCCGCGCACAGTCACATTGAAACCGCTATGGCACTTACCGATGTGTCCCTTATTTCCGTACACCGGGAACAGTATGGGTACCTCATAGAAAAGAACGCCCCCGTAGCCATGAAAATTATCTTAAGCTTTTCGCAAAAAATGCGCTATCTGGATGAAGCCCTCACCCGGCTTACACTTAAGAGCACTGCCAAAGAGGATGTTGCGCATCTTTTCAATGTGGCGGAATATTACGCCAGGCAGAGTCAGTACAACCTGGCGTACTACGCGTATTATAAATTTATCCAGTACTGTCCGCAAAGCGAAAACACTCCGCTTGCCAAAGAGCGGATGGCAAAAATTCATCCGTACGCAAAAGCCGTACACCTCGATACTAATCCTAATGATTTCAATCGCGCCTATCCCAAGGACACCATGATTTTCAGTGAAGCCGAACCCGGAAGAGAACTGTTCATCATCCAAAAAGGTACCGTAAAAATAAGCAAGATTGTTGACAATAAAGAGGTGATGCTCGCCCTGCTTAAGAGCGGTGATATTTTCGGTGAAATGGCTTTGCTTGAAAATATGCCGCGTTCGGCCTCAGCCATTGCTCTGGATGATGTTTCGGCGCTTGTTGTGAATAAAGCCAATTTCAGCCGCATGGTTCAGACCCAACCCAAACTCATCTCAAGTCTGACAACTCTGCTGTCGGAAAGATTATGGTTCATTTATAAGCAGCTTGCCAACTCGGTTATGACTGATCCTTTGGGAAGAATGTATGATGCCCTCTATATGCAGCTGGAAAAAAACAAAATACCGGTTGTACCGGGAGAGAATTACACATTTGACTTCGGACCCAAAGAACTTATAAATATGATAGGACTTCCCATGGACAAGGGAACAGTACTCACCCGCAAGATGTTTGAAAACAAAAAAATTAATGTGGTTAATAATAAGATTGTTGTAACAGATATTGAAGAGATAAAAAAACAGGCGGATTACTTTAAAAAGATGGAAAAGATCGAGTTCTCCCGCCGTCAAGGCTCACTGCAGCGATAAAAACCTCCGAAAAAAACCACTGCCTGTGGCGGTATATTGAATTCAGTAACTATTTTTTAATACTTCATAAACTTGATACACGATCGCGCTGGAATTACTGCCCTTAAGCTGAACCTGCCTTTTATATTCGGCAGGAATAACCAGCTGAGCTTTCTTGCGTGTATCTTCACTGATAAGAATATCTCCTGCTTTTGAACTGCTTTCAAGGTAAGCGGCTATATTTACGGTACTTCCGATAAGCGTATTATCAAAACGTTGATTGCCGCCTACATTGCCCCGAATAATCGGTCCGGTGTGAATACCGATACGAAAAAGGATGGGATTTAATTTTTCCTGCACACGACTGCGGTTAAGACCTTCCAGGCCCTTTTGCACAAGAACCGCGGCTTTGACCGCGCTTTCTGCTTTTTCAAATACAGCCAAAAATGCATCGCCGATAAATTTATCAATATCGCCATGATTATCATAAATAATTTTTGTAACCACCTGAAATACCGAGTTTAAGGTTTTAATAACTTCAATCGGCTTCAGGGAATGCGCCATTTTTGTGAACTCTTTAATATCCGCGAACACAATAGTCAACTCTAATTCTTCCTCAGGAATTTTAATCTTACGCTCATAGGCATAACTATTGGCCAAATCCCAGATGGTTTTCGGAATATATTTTTTAATCAGATCCAAAAGAATGAAATCATGAATTGCCTGCTCCTGCAGCTGCGACAATTTATTCACGAGCTCTGAGTTGAGAACGTTATTTTTTACAAGCGGGCGGATAACCAGATAAGACAATGCCGAAGCCGTCTGCTTTCCCAAATAAGTATCCGCTCCGCTTAACATGGCTCGTGATATATATTCCTTACTGCAATCCGGCAAAAGGGCTAAAACCGGTACCAGGCGGAACATCTCATCGTTTTTTAAATCTTCCGTAAATCCCGCCGCTCCGTCCACTTCCCAATCCATAATAATGAGCGTAATTTCACGTTCGAATAATATATTTTCCGCTGTTACTGTACTTGGTACTTGAATGAGTTCAAAAACTTCTTTTTTAAAATTCTTCATGCAGGTATCAAATTTGAGTTTGATTTTATTGTCTTTAGAAATAATGAGTATTGTCTTCACAAAATTGTAATGTCCTTTTTGCTCCCCTTATTATATTTATGTAATTCAATCAATTGTGCAAGGAAAATAATTTAATTCAGCGTTTCTAGTAAATTGTACAATTTAATTTGACATTTCCGACTCTTTATGGTATCGAAATTATAAGAAGCAATAATTTATTATACAGTCGTTAAACCCGGCTGCTTTACAAGGAAGTTAAAAATATCCGCTATGGAAATTACAAAAGCAGCACAAAAAACAAGGGAAGCCTCATTTAAACTGGCTGCATTGGACGCCAAAAGCAAAAATAGCGCTTTAAGCGCCATTGCTGAAGCGCTGCGCCATAATGCGTCTTTAATTGTCAAGGCCAACCAAGAAGATCTTGCCCGGGCCGGGCGGGAAAATCTGGCGGCCCCTCTCTTAAAACGCCTCAAATTCGACGAGTTAAAAATCGAAGCCGTGTGCAAAGGAATCGAAACCCTTATTACATTGGCGGAACCGGTAGGGAAAACCCTCAGTGCCTTGGAACTGGATAAGGGCCTTGAGCTTTTTAAAGTGAGCTGCCCTATCGGCGTCATCGGCGTGATTTTCGAGTCGCGGCCGGACGCTTTGGTACAGATCGCCACCCTCTGTCTAAAAAGCGGCAACGCGGTACTGCTAAAAGGCGGGAGCGAAGCGCAGGAGACAAACAGAGTGCTTGCAGAGCTTATTCACAAAGCAAGCATCGCCTGCGGGGTACCGGAAAACTGGCTTTATTTGTTGGAAACTCGCGAGCAGGTAACACAGATGCTGGCTTTGGACAAATATATTGATTTAATTATTCCGCGCGGATCCAACAGTTTTGTTAAATACATTATGGACAACACCACTATACAGGTACTGGGCCACGCGGACGGAATATGCCATATTTACGTGGACGAATACGCCAACCCTGAAATGGCAGTGGATATTATTATAGACAGCAAATGCCAGTATGTGGCGGTCTGCAACGCTCTTGAAACCTTGCTGGTACACCGTGCACAAGCCCGAGAGCTGCTGCCTGTGCTTAAACAAGCTTTGGATGAAAGGCAGGTGGAGCTGCGAGGCTGCTCGGAGACTGTAAAATTTATTCAGGTAAAACAGGCCGCGGAAATTGATTGGAAAACAGAGTACCTGGACTTGATTCTGTCGATAAAAATCGTAGATACTATAGACCAGGCTATCAGGCATATTAATAATTACGGTTCTCACCATACCGACGCAATCGTAACAGACAACAAAATACAGGCCGCACTGTTTTTAAATCTGGTGGATTCGGCGGATGTATTTTGGAACTGCAGCACCCGGTTCAGCGACGGCTTTCGTTACGGATTGGGCGCCGAAGTGGGCATAAGCACGAATAAAATACACGCTCGCGGACCGGTGGGCATTGAAGGTTTACTGATTTATAAATGGAAGCTTTTAGGCAAGGGACAGCTTGTGGCTGATTATTCCGGAAAGCAGGCCCGGAGCTTTACTCATAAAAAACTGAACAAGGAATGTGATGTTTAAAGAACACTATGCGTGATTTCTCGGATGTAAAACGAATTGTAATTAAAATCGGCACTTCTACAATCAGTACGGCCCGCGGCCTGAATACCGAATTTATGCGTCAGCTGGCTTCCCAGATCCATAAGCTTCTGCAAGATGACAAACAGGTGGTAATTGTCACCTCCGGCGCAATAGGTATGGGAGCCGCTCAACTTGGAATGAATGAACGGGTAACCGGTATCAGGATGCGTCAGGCCTGCGCAGCTATCGGACAGCCTCTGTTAATGCAGGAATATCGTAAAGTATTTTTAAAGCATAAGATAATTACAGCTCAAGTTTTACTCACTGCGGATGTGTTGAGCAATAGAAAGACATATCTCAATCTGCGTAACGCTTTGGAATCTCTGCTGGAACTGGGAACGGTTCCCATCTTAAATGAAAACGACAGTGTTTCTACCGAAGAGATCGGCTCGGCTTTCGGAGATAATGACCGCTTAAGCGCATTCGTCGCCAGTAAAATTGACGCCGACGCCCTGATTATGTTGAGTGATATAGATGCGCTTTACGATAAAGATCCGCGGCAATTTCGTGACGCCGAACCAATCCCTATTGTAGCTGAAATTACAGGCAAGATTGAAAAAGCGGCCGGAAGCCACGGCAGTACTCACGCGCGGGGCGGTATGAAAACAAAAATTCAAGCGGCGCGTATTACTTCCCAGGCCGGCTGCCGCATGATACTGGCCTCCGGTAATCACAAGAATGTGATAACGGAAATTCTGCAGGGAAAGGATATCGGTACCGTATTCCTGTCCAAACGGCGTTTAGGTCAGCGTGTGCGCTGGATTATCAACAGTACTCCGGCCGGCACCATCCGCATTGATCACGGAGCTTTGCGGGCGATACGTAATAATAAAAGCCTCCTGCCCAGCGGCATCCAAAAAGTTGAAGGTGAGTTTAAAAGGGACGCGGTTGTGATGATCAATGATGTTGCCAAAGCGGTTGCCGCTTTCAGTAGCGCGGAGTTGCGATTGGTAGCCGGAAAACACAGCGGGGAAATCGAAAAAATATTGGGCGCAGGCCGGGGAAAAGTCGTAGCAATCCCTGAAAATATCATTTTTCTGGATGATTGATATATGAAAGATAAAGCGGAACAAACAGCACAAGAACCGGATTTAAATTTCATCGCCCTGCAACTGGAGGGACTGGAAGAGACTATAATCTATCATCTGATTGAGCGTGTTCAGTATTATAAAAACAGTGTCATCTATGTACCGGGAAAGAGCGGCTTTAAGGGTTTCGCCAGGAAGAGCCTATTGGATATTCGTCTGCTCTATCATGAAAGAATGGACGCTGTCTTCGGGCGTTTTTGTGTGCCCGAAGAAAGACCCTTTAATATAAAACTGCCAAAACCGCGCCGCAATGTACACCTCCCGCCCTACCCTTTGGCTTTAAAAGATTACAACTCGGTAAATCTTACCGGGCGGATAAAACAAGACTACCTGGAACTCGCGGACAAGATCTGCCGTAACGGAGACGACGGGCAGTATGGCTCGAGTGTTGAAAATGACGTGTTTGCGCTGCAGGCTATTTCACGCCGGATCCACTACGGCGCATTTTATGTTGCAGAAGCTAAATACAGAAAAAATCCCTCCCGCTATCGGGGACTTGTTGAAGCACGTGAATATGACGCTTTATTACTGGCGCTGACACGCACAGAGGTGGAAGAAAAAATAATCATGCGGGTAAAGGCAAAGGTACGGTTGGCGCAGGCTAAAGTTAATACTAAAATCCGTACTCTGATAGATCCCGCATTAATTTTGGCTTTTTACAAACACACTATCATACCACTTACCAAACAAGGCGAGATTGAATATCTTTTTAACCGTGTGCCCGGCTCCTGAATTCCTTTATTTAGTGGCTGTGGCGAGGATTAAACCGGTTTGGGAAATATTATTTTAAAGATCGTATATTTCCCCCCTGTGCTTAATTCCATTTTACCCTTAAGCTGTTTAACAAGCATTTCTACCAGCTGCAATCCCAGAGAATTTTCTTTTTTTATGCGAAAATCATCAGGCAAACCCTTGCCGTTATCACTTACCACAAGGATATAATTTTCTTCTTCGCTGTGCAGCGAAATCTGAATTAATCCTTCGCGCTTTTGGGAAAAAGCATGCTTGATCGCGTTGGTGATAAGCTCATTAAAGATCAGACCGCAGGGTATGGCTATATCAATATTCAAAAACACATGCTGAACCTGCAGTTTTATTTTTACTTTAGTATGATCCAGACGGTGAGAATGAATAACATGAAAAATAAAAGATTTAAGATACTCTTTAAAATCTATTTTTTCGATATCTTCGGATTGATATAATTTCTCATGTATCAGTGCCATGGCTTTTATTCTGCTCTCACACTGCTTAAATATTTTAATGGTACTCTCATCCGGAATAGAATGCAGTTGTAGATTCATAAGACTGCTTATTATCTGCAGATTATTTTTTACACGGTGGTGTATCTCTCTTAACAGTGTTTCTTTCTCTCGCAACCTTTTTAACTGCTCCTGAGTCTGCTTCTTTTCGGTTATATCCTCCTGAATCGCGATGAAGTTGGTAATCTCGCCGTTAGGGTCTCTTACCGAAGATATGGTAACGGATTCCCAATACAGCTTCCCGCTTTTTTTCTTGTTATATATTTCACCGCTCCATTCACCGTCTCTCACTAAGGCTTCCTGAATATGGTTATAAAACTCCGCGGGGTGGTAGTTTGATTTTAGAATACTTACCTTCTTGCCTATTACCTCCTGCGGAGAATAACCCCTCACCCGGATAAACTCAGGATTTATATATTCGATTATTCCGTTTCTGTCTGTAATAATAATCGAGATCGGACTCTGATCCACTACTCCGAACATTTTTCGTAAATATTCCTCGGATCTTTTTCTATTAGAGACATCCCTGATGGTACCCACAATACTCAGCAGTTTCGAACCGGTGCTTCCCTTCATTCCCGTATAATACGCGCAAGCGCTGATTTCGCCATAAATGATGCTGGTCTCCACAAATTTATGCTGTACCTGCTTTTGACTCATACGTTTGGGCAGGAGCCTTACTTCCAAATTATCTATTTTAAGCATCCATGATGCGGTCTCATTTAAAGGAATAAATGAATCTTTAATAATTTTTTTCTGAGGACTCCGGATACTCAATAAAGCTCTTTCAATACGATCCGCATCATCCGGGTGAACAAGAGCGGTAAAGTGTTTCCCGATCAAGTCGGCAGGTTTATAACCTAACAGCATGACAGATCGATTTATAAAGCGGAACGTGCCCTGCTCATCAATCTTATATACTATATCCGGTATGTAGTTGAGGAGATTTTTAAACTGTTTTTCATGGTTTATTAATGATGCGTCACGTTGTTCATTCTGTTCAAATTTATTCACTTTTTTGCTTCACACATTTTTTATATTTGAAAAAGCCGCCACCTTTAACGGTGGCTTTTTCTTTCATCTTCCCCCACATACCACCGGCAAACCGGCGGTATGTGGATTTATTGACTACTTTCGTTCATGCAATGGAATATACTCTTGTTTCTTTACCACATTCTTATACGCCGGTCTCATTATTCTTCCTCCGCTGACAAGTTCTTCCAATCTATGAGCGGCCCAGCCGGCGATACGTGCAATAGCGAATAAAGGAGTATAAAGATCCCGCGGAATACCAAGCATGCTGTACACAAATCCTGAGTAAAAATCCACATTAGCAGAGACTATTTTGTCAGTATTTTTTTCTTCCTTAAAAACTTCAGGACCATACTTCTCGATTATTTCATATAGTCTGAACTCCTCCTCACAGGCTTTCTCTTTACTCAATTCCGCTGCCTTTTGCTTAAGCAGGACGGCGCGGGGATCGGAAAGCGTATAAACCGCATGCCCTAAACCATAAATAAGACCGGTTCTATCGTACGCCTGCTTTCTTAAAAGCTTACGCAGATGATCTTTAATCTCCTCCTCATTAGTCCAGTCCTTTACATTTTCTTTAATGTCATCCATCATCTCAATCACTTTTATATTGGCGCCCCCATGTTTAGGCCCCTTCAATGACCCGACTCCCGCGGCAATAGCGGAATAAATATCGGTTCCTGAGGAGGTTACCACATGCAGTGTAAAGGCGGAGTTATTGCCGCCGCCATGTTCGGCGTGCAAAACCAGGCACAAATCCAAAACCTCCGCTTCCAGTTCGGAATACTTACTGTCCGCCCGGATGAGGTGAAGTAAATTTTCAGAAGTACTTAAGCCCCTGCACACTTTATGAATAAACAGGCTTTTTCCGTCATGGTAATGCGACTTTGCCTGATACGCGTAAGCTGTCATGGTGGGAAAACGGGCAATCAGTTCTAATCCCTGTCGCAAGTTATTTTTTACGCTAAGATCATCAGGGTTCTGATCATACGAATAACAAACCAGGACACTGCGAGCCAGCTTATTCATAATATCCCTGCTGGGAGCTTTTAAAATCATATTTTCGGTAAATCCGGCGGGCAGTGCTCTTGCATTATCCAATAACTCCTGAAATTCAGTCAATTCATCCTGTGTAGGAAGCTGTCCGAAGAGTAAAAGAAAACATGTTTCTTCAAATCCGAAACGTTTCTCGCTTTGAAAACCCGTCACAATATCTTTTACATCTATACCTCGGTACACAAGACGGCCGTCCACCGGCACGGTTTCTCCTTCATCAATGATATAACCGTGCACATCACCGATTGTAGTAAGACCTACCAGCACGCCTGTACCGTCACTGTTGCGCAATCCGCGTTTTACGTTGTATTTAAGATAATGATCGGATTGGATTTTATTCTTTTCTTCTGCTATTCCGCACATTTTATCGACAAAATGTATTATTGCCTCTTTATTTTTGGTTTTTTCCATTTAAATTCCTTTTATTTAAGGATTGAATAATTTAAGAAAAAATTATATCTATAAAACAGTGATTTGACA
Source organism: Spirochaetales bacterium (assembly GCA_016930675.1). Taxonomy (GTDB): domain Bacteria; phylum Spirochaetota; class Spirochaetia; order SZUA-6; family RPPD01; genus JAFGGG01. The sequence continues at coordinate 17,217 of JAFGGG010000028.1, read as the reverse complement.
ATTGTTTAAGCGCTGTTTTCACTATTTATTTATTTAATAAAGCTCAATAGTATAGATTTAAAAGGAATAGGTATGAACTTTTTTCATTTTTCTTTGACAATATCGATATGTGTCCATATTATATGTCAGCTTTTTAAATTGATTTATTATTCAATTAAAAACAGAAAACTTAAAATGAGTTACTTTTTTTCACCCGGCGGTATGCCGAGTACCCATACTGCATTTACCAGTACCTTAACCATTTCTTTGGGACTTATTAAAGGTTTTAATTCCGCATATTTTGCCATCACATTTGTATTTTCGGCGGTTGTTATATACGATTCGCTTAGGTTAAGAGGAGCCGTACAACTGCACGCCGAAATGATTAAAAAATTAATGAAATTGCTGCCGGAAAAAGAACGCAGCACTATTCCGCAAATGGTCGGGCACACACTTAGCGAGATTATTGTGGGAATTATCGTAGCTATAGTATTTAGCTTAGGCTTTTATTATCTTTTTGGAGACTTGTTTCTTCAATCAAGCTAAAAAAATATCTAGTGAGACGGGTAATTATAGTATGAAAACACGAATTCGAACAAAAACAGTCATTATAATACTCTTGATTTTAACTGCAGCTCCTGCTTTAAATTGGGCGGACGGAAAAGTATGTGAGACATTTTTATGGCAGTTATTAAGCCAAATACCTCAAACAAACGGCAAAAATAGTATAGACTGGTTGGGTATGGATCTGGAAACTGTGTATAAAAAATTCGGTGTTCCGCAGGAAGTATTTTGCTATAGAGCCGATAAGAAAGAGGATGATAATGTGGTGTTTTATTATAAAGACCACATTTATCTGTTCTGGTTTGAAAATCGTGTCTGGGTCGTACGATTTGATGAACGTTTTAAACATGAATTCCTAGGTATAAAGATGGGTATGCCGCGAGAACAAATATTGGAAATACTGGGAGATAAATTCAAAGAAACGGAAGATTCATTGGTTTTTTATCTGCCCGATCAAGGTTTCCCCGTTCGTCTAAGACTCTTTTTTAAAGAAAACATGCTCTTCGACGCCTATGTCTATAGAGGAGATTATTAGTGAAAAAAAGCCTGTTATGTTTGGTACTGACAGAAAATACGCTTGAGCGGAATATTGAACTCATCCAGCATTATCAAAATTATATTGATATCGTGGAATTGAGAGCTGATTTTTTAACGGACAGAGAAATGCAATATATAAAAAGATTCCCCGCCTTGGTCGATATGCCTGTTATTCTCACCCTCCGCAGACAAGCAGACGGAGGAAAATTCCAGGGCAGCGAAGCAGAACGCAGAAACCTGTTAAAAAAAAGTATAGTGAAAGCATTCAGTTATCTGGATTTGGAAAGTGATTTCAGAGACACGGAGTTTGAGGCTGATGTTAAAAGATTGGGAATAAGGATTATCCGCTCTTTCCATGATTTCAACGGCGTGCCCGGAAATATTACTAAGCGGATAAAAGATATGGCCAGGGAGCAGGGAGTACTGCCCAAAGCAGCGGTAATGCCCAAAAGCTCAAAGGATCTCTTTAGACTGCTTCGCTGTTTTAAAAAACTTACGCATATTGAAAAAATAATTGTAGGTATGGGTGAGTACGGACTTCCTACAAGAATTTTAAGCAACTACCTGGGTTCCTTCTTGAGTTACTGTTCAAAAAATAAAAACCTGGCCGCTCCGGGAAATAAAAATCCGGAGGAGATGGTAAAATTATACGGATTTCACAAAATCGATTCCACAACTAAAATATACGGCATTATAGGCAATCCGATCATGCATTCCTTTTCTCCTCTTATTCATAATAAGGGATTTAAGGCCTTAGAATATAATGGGGTTTATATTCCATTTCTAGTCGATAAAGTAAAACAGTTTTTTAAAACCGCAAAGCTTTTAAATATCCGGGGACTTTCCGTGACCATTCCTCATAAACAGGCGGTTATCCGGTTTTTAAGCACTCAACATACGCATATAAGTAAAATAAAGGCCTGCAATACCATAATCCGAAAGGCAGACGGTTATTACGGTGAAAACACGGATGTATACGGATTCTTAAAACCGCTGAAGAATTATTTTGGCGATCCGTTAAAACAAAACATTAAAGCAACCGTTATCGGTGCCGGAGGAGCGGCTCGTGCCGTAGTATATGGCTTAAGGGAACATAACGCTCATGTTTTAATTCTTAACCGTACTTTAAAAAAAGCCAGGCAACTGGCGCAAGCTTTTAATTGTGAATGGGGCGGACTGGATAAAGACGGAATAAAGCGGATCCGGAATTATTCAGACCTGATCGTTCAAACTACAAGTGTGGGAATGGAACCCCATGTTGAAAAAAATCCGATTGCCAGCTACAGGTTCAAAGGCCATGAAATAGTATACGATCTGATTTACAATCCGCCGCTTACCAAAATTCTGGAAAAAGCGCTTAATAATGGATGTAAAGTCATTAATGGAGAGGAGATGCTGCTGGCACAAGCCGGAGCGCAGTTCCAACTGTTTACCGGGAGCAATTACTTTTTTCCTCAAAGTTCAATGTATGATATCTTGCACAGCGGATAGTATGAAAGTGTTAATTTCAAATAGAGCTTTTCTAAAAATCTTTTTTCATCTATAATTCCGTTGCATGCGATTAAATGAAAGGAGAAGAAGACAGCATGATTCACAAAAAATTATTTATTCCAGGACCAGTAGAAGTTACTGAAGATATTTTAAAAACACTTTCCACACCTATGATCGGACACAGAAGTCCCGAGTATAGTGCGCTGCAGGAAAGCGCGACCAAAAAACTGCAACAGCTTATGTACACCCAAAATCCTATAATTTTATCCGCGTCATCGGGAACAGGTTTGATGGAGATGGCCGTACGCTGTACCACCACTAAAAGAGCGATCGTCTTTTCCATGGGAGTTTTCGGCAACAGATGGTTTCAGATCGCGCAGGGCAACGACGTCCCGGCGGACAAACACGAAGTGGAATGGGGCCAACCCATTACTCCGGATATAGTGGAGCAGTATCTGTCCACCGGCAAGTATGATGTGGCAACCGTTACTCATAACGAAACCACGACAGGTGTGATGAATAATCTCGAAGAGTTGGCGCCCGTATTTAAAAAATATCCGGATGTGGTCTGGTGTACGGATACGGTCTCCTCATTGGCCGGCGTAAAGATCGAAGTCGATAAGTTGGGAATTGATGTCTGTGTAAGCTCCAGCCAGAAAGCACTGGGTCTCCCGCCCGGATTGAGTCTGGCGTCGGTTTCTGAAAAAGCGCGGAACAAAGCTGCCCAGGTTAAGGCACGCGGTTATTATTTCGATATGCTTCTTCTTTTAAAGTATATAGAAGAAAGAAAATTTCAGTACCCGTCTACTCCCACTATTCCGCATATATTTGCGCTCGACTATCAGATGGATAAAATTCTCAAAGAGGGCTTGGACAACAGATTTGACCGTCATGAAAAGCTGGCCGGATTGGTTCAGAACTGGGCCAGGAAATACTTTAAAATGTTTGCCAATGAAAAATATGCTTCAAAAACCGTTACCTGTATTGAAAACACAAAAGGTTTCTCCGTAAAAGAACTGAACGCCGAACTGGGTAAGCGCGGATATATGATTTCCAACGGGTACGGTACTCTGAAAGAAAAAACATTCAGAATCGCGCATATGGCGGATATGCAGGAAAAAGACATTCAAGAACTGTTATCAGAGATAGATGATATTTTAAAGCTATCATAAAATAAATGAGCCATAAGCAGGAGGCATTTTGCCCTTCTGCTTATGGATTGAAAGTCTGTCAACATACCGCCAGCAAAGCTGGTAGTATGCGAGGGAGAAAAAGCCGCCACTTCATCAGCATCTTTTTAACGACCACTATAGGTAGTGGCTTTTTCGGAAGTTATAAGAAAATGCGCAAACCATATCCACATCTCCTACAAACTCCCGAATGGGGCAAGGCTAAAGTTAAAGCACTTCCCTTCTGGAAATGGTATTTTTTTATAAAACCGCAAGACGGCACAGAGTATACTCAATATGAAATTATTGATGATCTCTCAAAGCTTGAGTCCTCCGTGCTTATTCTGGAACGAAAACTCGGTTTGGGACAGAGAATCCATTATATCCCCAGAGGACCCTATGTGGATTGGCAGAATACAAAAGCGGTAGAAGATGTGCTTTACTTTATAAAAATTTTTGCCAGGAAAAAATCTGTACTCTTTACCAGATTTGAACCGGACATCGCTAAAACCTTATTTGATTATGATCTTGTTGTCGAACGGGGATTTAAGCCGGTCCGGGATCACATCCAGCCTCAGGATACTGTCTGCATCCCCATTCAGCAGAGTAATCAGGATCTGCTTTCCATGTTTCATAAAAAACACAGATATAATATAAAACTTGCCGAAAAGAGAGGACTATCGGTGAGAACTTCTACCAACCCTGAAGATATTTCCGTATTTTATCGTCTGCTGCAAAAGACAGAGCAACATCACGGCGGAGTTCTCCATATTCATCCTGAGAATTATTACCGAATAATTATGGGCGAGTTGGCCAAAAACAATATGGCCAGGCTTTATATCGTGGAAAAAGAAAAACAGGCCATATCCGCATCTCTGGTTGTAAGCTACGGGAATGAAGCCATTTATCTGTTTGGTGCTTCAGATTACGAGTTTCGCAGAGATATGCCCAATCATTTAAGAGAATGGCAGAGTATCCAGGATGCCAGAGCCGCAGGCAGAGATTTTTTTGATATGTGGGGAGCGACCATGAGAAATGATCCGACTGAGGGTATAAAGCGCTACAAACTGGGATTTTATCCGGAGATTGAACAGTTTGCCGGTACCTTTGATTGGTCTCCGCAGCCGCTAAAATACAGAACATTCACTCTGCTTAATAAACTGCGCAGAAAAATCATATAATCCCCCCATTTTTAAAAATCGGACAAAATGAAAATTGCCGTACAATCCTCTATTTATTTGAATTTACGATAAAAAGGGCTTACATTGTTATAAATAGAAGTTAAAAAAAGTGTTGCATCATTTAAGAGCGGGAGGGGGTGTGGCATGAAACAATTATCTGTGTTTTTTACAGTCCTTTTGTTTTTTCCCTTGTATACGGGATGTACTACTCGCTCGGAATCCACTATAGTTGAAGCGGAAAACTATGAGAAGACGGAACCTCTTTTACCAAGCGGATATAAGATATTAAGTGAAATCCACTACGATACGGACAAAGATAATCTGGAAGAGATAGTCCTGTTTGGTTTTAAGGATAAAAATATCCTGCTTATAGTCTTCGATTTGTCGTATCAGGGCCATTGGGAAAAACATATTCTTACCAACTCATGGCTGCACTTCCTTGACCAAAACAAAATGCAGAATTTAGTATGCGTTGTCCGCCACGATTGGATCGGCTGGGGTCCTCCTAATTCAGAACCGTACGAAGTGTTTATCTGGGACGGAATCACGTATTCCGAGCCTGATTTTTTAATGTGAAAAACACCGATTGAACTGATTTTATCTCATAATGAATTAACGCAAAGGAGCGGAGGCGCAGAGTACTCTATTAAAAAATAATCTCTGCGTCTCTGCGTTAATATATCTCCGTGTTCTCCGTGAGAGATAATTATTAAAATCCGTTTAACTATATCCCCTCGGCCACCATATCGCCGATTTCAGAAGTTCCGTAACCCATTTTTCCGGCCGACATGCTTTTCATCTTGGTGATAACCTTCGCGGCGGAAGCCTCCACCGCTTTGGCGGCTTTTTCCTCCCCAAGAGTCTCCAGCATCATCTGAGCGGCGAAAATTGCCGCCATTGGGTTAATCACGTTTTGTCCCGTATATTTGGGAGCCGAACCGCCTATGGGTTCAAACATGGATACGCCTTGCGGATTAATATTTCCTCCGGCAGCGATGCCCATGCCGCCCTGAATCATGGCGCCCAGATCCGTAATAATGTCGCCGAACATATTACAGGTAACGATCACGTCAAACCACTCGGGATTTTTTACCATCCACATGGTTGTGGCGTCCACGTGAGCGTAATCAGTGGTAATATCGGGATAATCCTTTGCCACCTCTTCAAAGGCTCTCATCCACAAATCATGAGCGTAGATAAGCACATTGGTTTTGGCGCACAGCGTGAGTTTTTTGCCTTTATTGCGTTTACGGGCAAATTCAAAAGCATAGCGGATACAGCGCTCCACACCTTTGCGGGTGTTTATCATCTCCTGAATTGCCACCTCATCGGGTGTACCTTTCTTTAAAAAGCCGCCGGAACCTAGGTACAGTCCTTCGGTATTTTCCCGTACAATTACAAAATCAATATCTTCGGGTTTTTTATTGGCCAAAGGTGTCTCTACGTTTGGATATAATTTAACGGGACGCAGGTTGATATACTGATCCAGACTGAATCGTAGTTTTAAAAGAATACCTACTTCTAAAATTCCCGGTTTTACTTTGGGATGACCGATTGCACCCAGATATATGGCATCAAATCCCCTCAACTCTTCAATAGCGCTGTCAGGCAGGGTCTCGCCTTTTTCAAGGTAATAATCACCGCCAAAGGGGAATTCCTTGAACTTATACTCGATATCATATTTTTTGGAAATGGCCTTTAAAACCTTTATCCCCTGGCCGACAACTTCAGGGCCTGTACCGTCACCCGGAATTACTGCAATATTGTACATTTCTCCTCCTCGCATTATATGTTTTGGGTATCAAATAGGCAATTTTTAAATTGTGAATTACCTTTAATGAACAGAGATTACTCATTGAGTGCCTTATTGTCAATTATAAATTATTATTTATTAGTTGAATAATTACTCATTTTTCCTTAAAATTCTTTTAGATTCATAAAAATCAAACGAAGAGCGGATTATGCCGGAAAACTTTTATAAAATATATGAGGAAGAATTCGCCGACGGATTTAAGGGTGATATACTCTTTCTCGATTTAGCAAGAATAAAAAAAGACTATAATTATGCCGGATTGTGGTACGCGTGCGATAAAAATGAAGAAACCTATATCGCCACCGAAGTATATTACAGCCAGGATCAAGGCCAAAAGCGTCCCCCTGATTTTTCAGAAGAAATTTCTGAAAACAGCTTCAAACATTCACCGCGCTACACTCTTTCTTTAAAATACAGCGGAGTATGGATCGCCACCCGCATAGAAAAGGGAAGATACTGCGGGATGAAGGCTTTCTCCACACAGACGGAGAATACCTATATTAACTACAAGGTAATCCGTAACCGGGGTGAAAGCTATGACACACTGCACACGGGTATTATTAAAGGAAGCAAAGCCAGTTTTTTTAAATTGGGAATTGAAGATAAAACAGGAGAAATCGATTATAACGACACGATCATGTTCGTGGTTCTCATCAAGGACCTGCCTCCGGACGACTGGCACTTTAATCCGGCATATTTCGGAGTTCAAAAACTGCCGGTTTTAGTTCCAGCTTTTTTATTTCCCGTAAGGCAAAAGTACACGGATTGGTTGGGACAAAATCCATCCGATAATGTGAGTATATAAAATATTTTTTATAAGAAGGAGCCATTATGCAAACAGGCATTTTTTATGTAAAAGTTAAAGATAATCTTGAGAAAGCATTTAAAGATTTTTTTCCTCATATGTCCTCCAATTATATCAAAATGGGAAAACTATTTAAGAAAAAACAACTATACCCCGTACTGGCAATCGAGAAAGTAACGATATTCAATAAAGACGGAGCGGAAACGGATTCTTCCCGTTTTTTGGTGCCTTCTGAAAACAAAAACTTTCTCTGGATACAATCCGAGTTGTTTGAATTCGTCGATGTGGACACGAACCAAAAACAGTCCAAATCCAAATCTAAAAAAAAGTAGGCTGGCGGTAATTATTTTCTCTTTTCTGAATTTGGCTTAACTCTTTGTAGATGGAGGGTATTTCTTCTATAAACCGGCTCGCGTTGCGCTGGGATTTTTTTTCAAACACGGTTCTTTCCTGCGTGTATGTTATATACACAAGATCTTTGGCTCTGGTAAGAGCCACATAGAACAGCCTGCGTTCCTCTTCAAGATCCACGCTTTTTCGCGTAAGAGGCGTAATCCCCTCTTCGGCCCCTGCTATAAATACGACGGGAAACTCAAGACCCTTGGCCGCGTGAAAAGTGAGGAGATGTACCTTCTCCACATTTTTTTCTCCCTGGCTCTCAAAAGTGCAGAGGAAGATTTTCCTTAAAAAACCCGCCAGATCACCTTCAAACGCCCGGGCCATCTCCAGTAATGCCTGGCATTTTACTTTGTTCTCCATGGATTCATGTACAGGAATTATTTTCTCCAAAATTAGAAAAATTCCTTTATAGACTCCCTGGTATTCGATAGTTACTTCCACAAACTCCAAAAAGTTACCGAGCTCTTCGAACTGTTTTATATGATCGCGTGCCATACTGCGAACCAGCGAACGGTTGGAGAGAATGTCTCTTATATCTCCCTGCTCTTGTTGGAATATCATAGTGAGTGCGCCCAGCTCCTCTAAAGACAGATCACCGATGGAATGCATTACAATATCCCGGAAAGCCACAACATCCTGTTTGTTATGCAGCAGGTGCAGGTAAGAGGAGAGCAGAGAATACGGAGGCTGTTCTAAGAGAGAATATTCCGACCGTAAAGAAACGGGAATCCCCTGCCTTTCAAAAACAGGATAAAGCGTACCGGCCGCAGCATGAGTTCTTACCAAAACCGCGATATCAGCAAATGAATAATCGTACTTTGCCTGAGGTTCTATGGCATGCGCGGAAAGGGAATCTATACCTCCCACAAGTGTTTTTATGGTTTGCGCAATGTATTTTGCCTCCTGTATTTCGTGCGCCTGGGGTGCCACCATGATTTTCCGGCCTTTTTCTCTCCTGGTAGTGAGCTTAAGGCCGCTTTTAAAAGAATTCGCTGCAATAATCGCCGCGGCCGAGTCGATAATGTGGGGCGTGGACCTGTAGTTTTCGGACAGGGCGAAGTGCCCGGCCTGAAAATCCTTCTGAAACCGAAAAAACAACTTTAAATCCGATCCGCGAAATCCGTAGACAGCCTGATCCGGATCGCCGATTACCAGGATTCCTTTTCCCACGCGTGTTTTTGTTTTTGCATCAGTCATTTTTATTCCTATGAGTGCACAGAGCAGCTTGTACTGCGTCAGGTTGATATCCTGGAATTCATCCACAGCTATATAAGAAAAACGATTCCTGTAATACTCAAGGATTTCAGGCTTGTCCTCAAAAACCAGATTTACTTCGCTGATTAACGCGGATATATCCACTCCGCGGATGGTTTTAAGCTCATGCTGATAGCTGACAGCCTTGTTTTGAGTTTCCTCGTCAATTTCAATATCCGAACCGTCCAAATACTTTTCTATGTTTTCAGACAAATCGTCAACCTCACGCGCAGTACAATGAGGATAAAGGTAACGAAGCAGAGCTTTGCGTCCGGATGTATCGTAAATGCTTTTTACCTGCGGAAAATGGTTCTTAATAATATCAAAACAGAATGAATGGAAGGTAGAGACGGTGATTTTATCCGCCGTATCCCCTAAAAGGCCGTTTAATCTCTGCCTCATTTCCCCGGCCGCTTTATTGGTAAAGGTAATAGCCAGAATATTCTCCGGACGGCTCTGGCGTTTTTCTATTAAACCGGCAATCCACAATATCAGTGTTCTGGTTTTACCGGTTCCGGGTCCGGCCGTAACCAAGGCCGCGCCGTTTTGAAAATTGACAACCGCTTCCTGCTCCAAATTTACGGATGTATCGTCAGGCTCACACTCAGCTTGCGGCTCCTTAACTGAAACGTGCCCTTTTTCAAACAGACCGTCCTGGCGGTACGACTCTTGTACCGGATCTTCAGGTTTCAGCTTAAAAAGCATTGTTTGTCCTGCCAGCTGCTCCAGTTCATGGCTCCTGAAAACTTTAATTATACCGAACTCGCCGTCATACCCCGGCTGCGGATGGATCTCCCTTCTGCGCACCCTTTTAACTGCTTCAGCCAGAGGCATACCGCTTCTTTTTGCGATCTCTTCCAATGGCGCATCCAGCAGCAGATTGTACTCGTTTCCGAACGCAGACAAAATGTTCCAATAGGCCTCCATAACGGTTTTTGTAGCAGGCCCTTTGCCTAATATTTCGCCCAAGATTTCCGGCAGTGGAATAATTGAAAAATAATCTTTCTGACTGGGCGGTTTAAATACCTCTTCCCGGTCGGCCAGCTCCAACACCCTGTGCATTACTCCGATAGTAAGCGGTTTTCCACAAACAGGGCATTTATCATGTAATTCTCCGGTCTGTTGGGGATTTAAAACTACATTACACTTTCTATGTCCGTCAAAGTGGTATTTCCCCTCTTCCGGGAAAAACTCCAAAGTACCTAAAAAACCTTCTTTGCTCTGCAGGGCCTTAAACAGCGCATAATAGCTGAGCTCAGTATCGAACAGATTGGCCTCGCGCATCAGCTTTGCCGGAGAATGGGCGTCGGAATTGGAAACCAGGCTGAACCTGTCCAACGCGCTTACCAGCCAGTTCATGGGCGGATCCGAGGAAAGCCCGGTTTCCAACGCGAAAATATGAGGAGTAAGATCCTCAAAACACTCTTCTATGGCATCAAAACCGGATTTGGAACCAAAGAGCGAGAACCATGGCGTCCAGACATGGGCGGGGATAAGATGACAGTCGGGAGAAATATCCAAGATTATTTCCAGAAGATCTTTGGGATCAAGACCGAGTATCGGTCTTCCGTCCGATTTTATATTACCCAGCGCGGAGAGCTTGGCATTAATACGCGCCACACATGCAAGATCCGGAGCGAATATCACACTGTGAACCTTGCGGGTTTGACCGTTCTTCTTATAAATCGAGCTGATTTCAGCCTGCAGACAAAACCGGAAGGCTATATCATCTGTTTTATAATCATGTATAAGTGAAGCGGATCTGTCTTCCTTTAAAGTAAAAAGTCCGCTTCCGTCCGGCACCAAACTGTCCTGCAGTTCGGAAAACCAGGCCGGATGGGTAAAATCGCCCGTGCCCAGCACATTGATTCCTTTTATCAGCGCCCATTTTTTTAGTTCCTGTAAATTGCTGTGCTTACTTGTGGAGCGTGAGTACCGGGAATGAATATGCAGATCGGCGATATATTTCATTTTTTAAATCAACCGCTGCAGTTCATCTTTTGCCTGGCGTAACACGGCATTATATCTTTCATCAAACTGAGCCAAGCTTTTCTTTAAAATGGCATTGAACTCCGGATCGGCAAAGGGATCCAACTCCACCTCGGTACCGAGCTGCCGGGCAATGGCTTCGGCCTTTTGCTGCAGCTTGGGCATATACTGAGTCTTTATCTGCTCCTGAATACTTTTTCTATCTTCAGCAAACCTGTTGAAGAACTGTTCCAGCTGGGCAAATATGGCCGCTACCTCCTGAGAATCGGGGAAAAGAAGTGAAAAAGTCTGTTGAACCAGAGTATTCCGCTGTGAGGTAAAATCGGTCAAAGGAAGGGTGAGGTTGGATAAGAGGGTTTCCACCATTCCCTTCTTGGCCAGGCCCTGATAATTCTTGGCAATCTTTTTTAAACTTGAGTTAACATCTCCTTGTTTAGGATTGTCCAGATGAGCTGATATGATTTTCTTTCCCTGCTCGAGATACTCACGTTCTTTCAGCGATTCTCTGTCCGCTTTTACGTTTTTTGTTTTTTCCAAGGCAATTTCCCATGCAGATTTTATCTTGTCCATTTTGAATATCCTCCTTTAATCGATTATTATCAAAAGACAACCTCTTTATCCGTAATAACCAGATCCATAGGCACATCATTTCTATCGAACGGCAAGGCAGAATAAAGCTGCTCCGAAAAACAGATCCCTATCAGCGTGCAGGTCCGGGCCGCATGTTTTTTGAGCGTGTTCAGAAAACGGTCATAATACCCTTTTCCCCTGCCCAGACGATTTTTTTGTCTGTCAAAGGCCAGTCCGGGTACTATTATGATACTCGCACGCGCTGTTAGTGTGTCCCAGGCGAGTGAAGGCAGTTCAGCATCCGGTTCAGGGATTCCATAGCTGTTGGGCTTTAAGCTCTTCCTCGCTTCATTAATTAAATGAAAACAAAGATCTTTCCCTGTAATGCGTGGTACGTATACCGTTCTCCCGTCGGCCAAAGCACTTTCAATGAGATATGCCGTTTGCACTTCTCTGTCCGTGGCCATATAAATGAGAACAAGCTCCGCTTGTTTATAGCTTTTCAGGGCAAGCAGGCGTTTATGGATCCGCCCACTTTTGGCATGCAGCCTATCCGGAGTAATTTTTTTAAGCGACTTTTTCACGTGAGAACGAAGCGTGGATTTTGCCAGGGCAGCAATAGTGTTCACCGACTGTTATGTTACCTAAATCTGTAATTTTCTAAAAGTGTACCATATCATTACTCATGTGTAAATAAAACTCATTCCATATTGAATTCCGTTTCCGCCTGCCTGCCGGTGTTGAGCTTCTTGGCCCACCTCACTAATTTTTGCAGCGGTACATCTTGAACCTGCTTTCCGTTCAGCAGTCTGAGACTTACCGTACCGGATCTTTGTTCTTTGTTACCCACAATAAGCATAACGGGAACATACTCCTCCTGGGCCCAGAGGATGCGCTTCTGCAGGGTTTCACCGCGTGAGTCCACGCTTACCCTGATGCCGTTTTTCATTAATTTTTCCTGAATCCCCCGCGCGTAACGCTCCAGGCCGTCATTAAGCGGAATAACGCGCACCTGCTCCGGGGACAGCCAAAAAGGGAATCTCCCCTGATATCGCTCTATGAGCATGGCGAGCGTGCGTTCATAGCAGCCGATCGAAGAACGATGAATAATCATGGGCCGCTTTTCTTCGCCGTTTTCAGCCACATACTGCATATCAAAACGCTCGGCCAGGGCAAAATCAAGTTGAATGGTAAATATGGTCTCTTCCTTGCCCCACATATTTTTCATCTGTACGTCAAGCTTTGGTCCGTAGAAAGCTGCTTCACCCTCTGCCTCATAGTAGTCCACACCCGCGGTATCTAATATCTTTTTTAACACCTTTTGCGATTCTTCCCACGCTTCCGGATTATCAATGTACTTTTGTTTATCCTGCGGATCCCATTTGGAGAATCTAAAGCTGTATTCCCTTAAGCCCAAAGTTTGCAGAATATAATCGACCAGCTTAATGCATTCCAAAAACTCCTGTTCCACCTGATCGGGCCTGCAGATGATATGGCCGTCCGCCAGGGTAAACTGCCTGATGCGGATAAGGCCGTACATGGTACCGGAAGCTTCGTTTCTAAAAAGAGTGCTGGTTTCAGCGTAACGCACGGGCAAATCCCGATAGCTGTGCTTTTTACGGTTATAAAGTATGAACTGATGAGGACAGGTCATAGGGCGCAGCACCAGCGTGCTTTTAGCATCCTGATCCGGAATCAGAAACATGTTCTTTTTAAAATGATCAAGATGTCCCGAAATCTTATACAGCTGCTCCTTTGCAAGCACGGGGGTTGACGTGAACCGGTATCCCCTTCTCTGTTCTTCATCTTCCACAAAACGGATCAGAATCTGTTTTATGATCGTGCCTTTAGGTGTCAACAAAGGCAGACCTTTTCCCACCGCACTGTGGTTATAAAACAGATCCAGAGACCTGCCCAGAGTCACATGGTCCTTCACTTCCGGGTCCGCTGCTAAGGGTAATTCCTTTGCCGGCCGCTGTTGTGATGCTTTCTTTTCATTTTTCATATTTGCCTCCCCATAAAAAAAGCCCCGCCTTTTTAAGCGGGGCTTTTGGTTTCTTTATCATATTCTCATCTGACTAAGATACCCTTACAGTGCTGACCCCGCTCGCAGATTTCTGTTGTTGTGGTTGTTGTTGCGGGGGCGTTAGTTATATTTTTTAAAAGGTATCTGTTCATTAATTGTACCATACACTTTTTTCAGACAGGCGTCAATCTTCAAACATGATTACTATCTTGTCATAGTAAACGTACCGCCCATCTGGGGAGCGTCATTATCCTCCCATGTGCCTGACATGACATCACCGCTGTAACTTCCCGTTGCGGTTATAATATACGTAGGATCGGCATCTCTTGTGAGTGTTACATCAAAATTATTACCCGCAATGGTGCCTGTTATGGTGTACGCACCCGTAAACTCGACATCAGCCGTGCCTGTCACTACACCGCCATTCTCATCTACTGTTGCCGTAACATCGAAAGTACCGGCGCCCTGAAATGTTTCTTCCCATGAGCCGTTCCAGGTACCGTCTACACTACTGCCGCTTCCCGGGGTCTCGCAGCTAAATAACAAAGCCGTTAAAAACAAAACCGCGCCAAAAATTCTCGTAATGTGTTTCATTGCAACCTCCTTACACATCTTTCCTGTAATTAAAAACGAAAAAATATATTGTTTTATATGATATTTTTTATATAGCTTTTTTAATAGCTAGTATTTATTCTATATAATAAAGTATAAATATTACAAAGAGAAAAATCAAATAAATTTGCATTAGATTTAATCGGATGAGATTGTATCAAAATTTACCTATTGTTTTTTTGCGTTGATACGTTGAATGGATAGCAAACTAAAAAAACAACTATTCGGGCTGGGCGGATTTGAACCGCCGACCCCACGCCCCCCAGACGTGTACAAGCTGTATAACAGCCTGCGCTTTATTGTACCGTTATGTAGCTAATTGTATATCATACAGGGAAATAAATCAAGTTGATAATATCACTAAGCAACTTATTGTTCTTTATGTATTACCATGTTTACTGACATTTTTACTGACATAACCTCTATAAAAACAGAAGAATTATTTAAATTTCTCAATAATTTTATCTTTTTAAATAATTCTCGTATAAATTAAATAAATATTCTAATCTATTTAATTCCCTTGTAAACGGTTGTGATCTATAACATTTATCAACTGCTCTATCTAACTCATGATGAGTTTTTACTAATTTGGGTGGCATAGATATAGGATCGTACAAATCAGATAAGGAACACTGAGAGAACTCTTTCCTTATATTAAATACATTTTTAATTAATAATTCCACTTTATTTATGTTTTCTGTAGATGGAGATATTGGCCAAGGGAAATTATTATATACAACCTCATTAGAATATCTAAAATCGCCTTTTATTCTTCCACAAATAGATTTTATCCAAGTCATATGCATCTTAGACGAAATAATACCCAAAATATATAGATTAGCATTTGGGATACAAAGACAACTATCATGTACAATATATGAAGGATCAAACAATCCAAATGGTATATAATTTCTATTTTCTGATGTATGACGTGGTATTAAAATATAGTCAGAAGATGGTTGTCTTATCTCACCAAAAAGACTTGGATATTTTGATAATTTTTTAGTAGCTTCACGATTACTTTCTTCTCTAATTTTTTTTACTAAGCTTATACGCTCAACTATTGTTTTATATTTTTTATATTCTGATGGATCTGCATTATATAGCCAGAAACACCATCGCTTTTTATTATGTAGGTATTCTCTTGCACTTATCAATGGATAAATAAATTTTTGAATTCCTTTTTCTCTTTTAAGAATATCTAAATATTCATTATGGTCAAATAATAAATATCCTCCATCATTTGGCATATTACCAAATACTATTTCTGGAACATTACATATTGGCTTCTTCCTTTTTGTAATTAGAATATCGTTTCCAGTAGATATATATGGATTAAAGAGCAACTTCAGCTATTCTAGCCGGGAACTCTTCAATTTCAATTCCATAAAATTGATCAACATTAATTATTGAAACGAATTCAATTGAAAAAAAATCATTTTTTCCATGAAGGGCTTTTAAAACTTCTATTTCTAATAATCTTAACTCTCTATAGGCAATTACGAGAAAATTCCCACATCCACAAGCTGGATCAAAAAATTTTAATTGTGATAATTTCCTGTGAAATATATTTAATTTTTTTTTATCTTTTTTTATTTTATAAAATTCCTCATATAATTCATCTAAAAAAAGGGACTTAATCACCTTCATAATATTTTTTTCTGAAGTATAATGGGCACCAAGATTTCTTCGAAACTCTTTATTCATTACAGATTGAAATAGTGATCCAAAAATAGCGGGAGAAATTAAACTCCAATCAAAATAAGAAGCTTTAAGTAATATATCTCTCATCTGGCTATCGAATGAAGGAAGAGTAATTGATTCTTCGAAAAGTTTACCATCAATAAATCTAAATTGATTAAGTTGTTCATCAATATTAGTCATTCTTTGATCTTCAACCTGATTCAATATTTGAAATAAAAAAACAAGATGAATCCCTAAATCAGATCCATCCTCTCTTGTCCTTAGTTCAATGTATTCAGAAAAGGTATTTTTCTCAAAAATCCCAGTATCATCAGCAAATAATATAAAAAGTAATCGGACTAAAAGTAATTCTAACTGGTGTCCTTTATACCCATATTCAAAAAGCTTATCATGAAGTTTACCCATCAATTCAGCAGCTTCAATATTTACTTTTTCTTCATCTTTATATTTTTTCTTTGTATAACCTGCGATAAAACCAAAATGATGAATATTGTTATGAAAATCAGATAATGTGAATTCAATTTGCTCATTATTGTAAAGGTCATACAATCTTATTCTTTCAAAATCTGATACCATCACATATTTTGGTAATTCTTCCTCTTTAATGCCTGGGAAATAATCTACAGCCTGCTGATAAGCTTTATCTAAATCTTTCCCTCTAGATTTATGCTCAATTAGAAGTGTTCCCTTCCAAAATAGATCAATGAATCCTTTTTTCTCTCCTAACTTCTTAACTGGTTCCTCAAAACTTGCCATTCTTCTAGCTGATATACCAAAAACATTGAAGAAATCTCTCCAAAATAACTGAGCTTCACTTCTTTCACACTTTGCATCAGCCCACTCTTTTGTGAACTCTATGGATCTGTGTCTAATTTCATTCCAACTTATCGGCATGTCATTTATACGAATCTAAAATTATATACAGTTCAATTATTATAATTTATTTAAATTAAATCTATAAATGAATATATTCAAGCATTATTCCTCTTCCCCCGTAAATTTGATAATTCTAATATATACTGTTCATATTCTTCATTATGGAAAACTCAAGCGGAATTCACAGTAAGTTGGTAAATAGAATTCCCAGTTGGATGGTAAATAAAATTCACAATGAAAAGAAATGG
>JAFGGG010000027.1 GCA_016930675.1 Spirochaetales bacterium | reverse complement strand
GTTTCCGAGGAAGTCTCCGGTCTCTTTTGCCCACCAGGTAAGAGTTTCTTCATCCAGGGTGAACATTTTTACGAATTCCCATGCAATCTCTTTGTTTTCTGAGTTCTTGTAAATACCCATCCAGGTACCGCCCCAGAAGTAAGATCCGGGACCTTTACACAGACCCCAGTCGCCAACAGTGTCTTTTGCGTTGGGTTTGATTACATAGTGCAGTCCCCAGGTAGGAAGAATATAGCCGAAAATTTCAGGTTCGGCTTTGTTCATATTCTCAAACCATGGCGGTGACCATGTACCAACTTCCGCTGTAAGCTGCTCGTCACGCATGGTCTTGGCAATATCAAAATAATCAGTAATACATTTCTCAACATTGAGTTTGCCGTCAGATACAAACGGTTTCGTTCTTTTGCAGAACGGATAGTGCTGATAATCTCCGTAACCGGCAATCATCTTTACCTTGCCACCGCTTTCATCTTTTATCTTGCGTGCCACGTCTAAGAACTTATCTTCTGTAGAGATCATCTCTCCGACTTTTTCAGGATCGTCGGTTCCGAGATATTTCTTAGCTATGCCTCTTCTAAACAGAAATCCACCCGGTGTTGTCTGCCAAGAGATGGCTCGAAGCTTTCCTGATGAATCCGTACCAACTTTTACGACATAATCTACCAGATCGCCTGTGGCGGGATTGAACTCGCCCAGATCCAGGTAAAATCCGCTTTCTACCAGATCCACAACATTAGCGTACTCAGCTGTGAATATATCCGGTGCATTCTTTCCACTGCGTAAAACAGGTCGAATCTTGTTCAGATATTCTTCACAAGGAACAATCGTCAGTTCAACCTTCACGCCTGTGTAAATCGACTCAAATCTGTCAATCATCTTCTTTACTTCGTCAGTAAAAGACCACATGTTTATAGTGCCTTTAAAGGCTGACGGGTCTTTTACGGCCGGCGGACAAGCAGTAAGAGAAAGAATGAGTCCCACTACGAGAAGAGTAAAAATAGCTCTTTTCATAATGCCTCCTTTATTATTTTAATGGGTTGCGTCTACAACCAAGGCATACTGTAGCATATATAGAATTTTATGACAAGATATTAATTTAAATTTTTAAAAAATCAAGGCAATTCTAAAAACTGACTGCCAAAATACTGATGAATTTATGTTTAGCTTCAAAATTGTACAAAATCAGGCGATTTTTGAGAGATGTGCACTCTGTAGACTCAGTTCTTTTATGGAAAAAGCTATCTCTTCCACTGCGACGTCATTCTCCTGATTTATGATCTGGGAGGAAATAAGCGTCACAATATCTGTAGTGCTCCGGGTAGACTGGGAAGCCAGTTTGCGTATTTCCCCCGCCACAACGGCAAAGCCTTTGCCAACTGCTCCGGCGCGTGTCGATTCAATTGACGCATTAATCGAAAGCAGTTTGGTACGCTCGGCAAAATCTTCTATCTTCCTGTGAACATGTCGCCCCGCATAGAATGAGGCTAAGCAGTATGGATGCTATTTTTACAACAGCACTCCTCATGAGTTTCTCCCTCTTTTATTCTACAGCATAGCCAAAGGGAAATAAAACTTTTTTTTCATCAAGACTGTTAAAATCAAAAGGAATTTGATTCATGGCCTTGGGCCAGGTAAAGGACAGTTTTCCCGTAAAAGCATAATCCCCGAATAGCACATCGGCCACTCCCCGGCCTTCGGTTCCGGGCAGCCAGGCGGCCACAACCGCATCACACTGACCGATAACATCACTTATTATCAGAGGTCGCCCTGAAATAATAATAAGCACCACTCTCTCGCATCTTTTTCGCATCTTGTCGATAAGAAGAACATCACCGGCACTCAATGCCAGATTCCCCTGATCACCCACACCTTCGGCATAAGGCAGCTCTCCAACCACCACTATTCCCGCATCCGCTGTAATAAGTGTTCCGTCCTGATTGGCAATATCTCTGAAATCACCGTTTTTATCATAGGTAATCGCGGCCGCACCTGATACCAGTTTTTTAATACCCTCCACGATCGTGGCACCTTCCGTGATAGCACCTGCCTTGCCCTGCCACTCAATGGTCCAGCCGCCGCACTGGATACCGATATCATCCGCGGCTTGGCCGGCAACAAAAATAAGCGGTGTGTCTTTTGCAAGCGGGAGAGTACTGCCGTTATTCTTCAAAAGCACCAAAGACTTGCGAACCGCTTCGCGAGCAAGCTCCCGGTGCGCCTCACATCCAACGTCAGGCAGCAGCTCCCTGACGGCCAAAGGCCTTTCGAACAGCCCCAATTTTATTTTGACAGTTAGAATGCGACGCACAGCGTCATCTATCCGCGTCATAGGCACATCACCGTTCTCAACCGCCTGCGTGAGTGCATCTATAAACGCAACGTAATCATACGGGACCATAATCATATCCAAACCCGCGTTAATGGAGGTAACCACATCACTGTAATAATTACCCGGTATCTGATCGATCGCTTTCCAATCGGAAATCAGGAATCCCTCAAATCCGAGTTCTCCCTTTAAAACATCCGTAAGCAGATATGTATGGGCATGCATCTTGGTATCTTTCCAGCTTGAGAAGGACACCATAATACATTGTGCTCCACCCTCAATAGCCGCTTTATAGGGTGGCAGGTGAATTCTACGTAATGTGGCTTCATCCACCTGAGTAACACCCTGATCTATCATAAATTTTTTCATAACCGTTGTCTGCGATGTTCCCCATACTGTTCCGCCGTCGGCCAGATAGTGCTTGGGTGTTGCCAAAACAGTTGTTGCCGCTCCCAGCCCGGAAGAATCCGCGTTCTGCTGCCCGTGGATATAAGCTTTGCCCAGGCGGGAAACCAAATCAGTGTTCTCGCTATATCCTTCGTAGGTCCTGCCCCAACGGATATCCTGGGGAACAGCTACCACCGGTGCAAAATTCCAAAGCGCACCTGTGGCTGCCATCTCGACGGCCGTAATCCTGCCGATCCGCTCGACCAGATCGCTGTCGCCCGCAGCGCCCAACCCGATGTTATGCGGAAAGATTACCGCGCCTTGTACATTGCTGTGACCGTGCACCGCATCTACTCCGTAAATCAGAGGTATACCCAACCGTGTTTCCAAGGCCTGACTCTGAAAGCCGTCAACCATATCGGCCCAGGCTTCGGGCGTATTGGGACGAGGACATCCGCCGCCACCGCTTAATATGCTTCCTATGTACATTGTCTTGATGTCCCCAAGGTTAATACTGTTTTTCTCAACCTGGGTCATCTGTCCGATCTTTTCTTCCAAAGTCATGCGCGCGAGCAGATCATCAACCCGTTCCTGCACACTTGCTTCAGGATTTTTATAGAGTGCGCCGTCCCCGGCTCTCCCTGCCGCAGCTGAAGAGCCATTGCAACCGGATAAAAGCAATGCCAAAAAACACAGTGCAACAGATAGTATGAATAAGCACTTTTGTATTTTCTTCATGATCTCCTCCTTGAATGCTAATATTTTAGCATTTTAAACTGGGTTTGTCAACACAATAAATATTTTGCTTTTTATTCCGATTACAGGTTATGCTTTCAATATTCTTATTCTATTAAAAATTTATATTCAGTCGTATGTTTGTATTTTTGTCCCGGCCTTAGAACAACATCCGGAAACTGCGCATGGTGTACGGCATCGGGATAGTACTCTGTTTCGAGACAAAGTCCGTCATGTTTATTGTATATTTCCTGTCCTCTGCCTGATATTCCATCGAGAAAATTGCCTGAATAAAACTGAATACCCGGTTTGGTAGTATACACTTCCAAAGCCCGGCCGCTGTCGGGGTCAACAAGACGGGCTGCCCTCGCCAATCCCGAATCGCTACGGTCAATTATAAAACAATGGTCATAACCTCCCTTTACCCGGTTTAAGTCTCTTCCCACCTGTTTTGCTTCTGTAAAGTCCATGGGAGTCCCGCGCACATCGGCAATCTCTCCGGTCGGAACTAGCTCTTGGTTTACAGGCAAATACCTGCTGCAGTTCAGCTGCAGCAGATGCGTTTTAACGGTTCCTGCTCCGGCTCCGCTTAAGTTCCAATACGCGTGATTGGTTAGGTTTACCGGAGACGCTTTATCGGTTTCTGCATAATACTCAATTCTGAGTTCACCTGCCTGATTAAAACTGTAGTGTACCTTCACGTCCAAGGTACCCGGATATCCCTCTTCACCGTCTTCACTCACATAGGAGAAGGTTACACCCGCACGTGCATCCTCTTCGAAACATTGCGCATTCCAGAACACCTTATGAAAACCTTTCACACCGCCGTGCAGGTGGTGCAGATCGTGATCATTGCGTGCCAGCGCGTATTCTTTACCGTCAATAGTAAAACTGCCCCCCGCAATGCGATTGCCGAAACGTCCGATAATGCCTCCGAAAAAAGGATGAAACTCAACATAACGGTTAAGATCATCAAACCCCAGTGTTACCTCAGCCTGGCGTCCTCTGCGATCAGGCAGTTTTACCGAGGTGATGGTGGCTCCATAATTAATCAGCGAAACACTCACTCCGCTTGAATTTTCTATCGTGTATTCAATAACATCTTTTGCATCGGTCAATTTACCGAAAAGGCGTTCTTTAATTTTCATATTCTCATCCTCCTAAAATATACCGAATAATTTTAATTGCTATTATTTTGGCACATTAATTTAACTTTGTCAGCAGCTTGAGTGTTTAAATTATAAAATAAATGGGAATGTTTGAATTAAGATGTGAGTATTAAAAGGTGGGTCGGAAAAACAGAAAAAACAAGCTATTCCTCGTCCAGCTTGCCGGAATAAAGAGTGGAGCAGTTCCTGCCCTTGCGCTTGGATGCATAGAGGGCCAGATCAGACTGCCGAATCAGTTCCTCCTCAGTGAGTACATTTTTTTGGGAGGTAAAGCTTATGCCCGCACTTATGGTTACTTTTATCTTTGCACCCAAATATTCGAAGTCCATGTCTTCGATTCTGGAGCGAATTCTTTCGGCAATCATATACGCATAGTCTTTATTACAAGATATAAGCAGCACTACAAATTCCTCTCCTCCGAATCTGGCGGCCACATCGCTTTTACGGATATTGGTTTTTAGGATTTCCGCCACATCAAACAGCACACGGTCGCCGGCCAGATGACCAAAGCTGTCATTAAGTTCTTTGAAATGATCGATATCGAACATGAGCAGGGCCAGATCCTCCTTATAGCGGGAAATCCTCGAAAGCTCTTCCTGCAGCCGCTTGATGAAAAAATGATGAGTATACAGCTGGGTCTTGGAGTCAATAATGGCTCTCTGGTAGTAGATATTTGTTTGCAGACTTACCGACGCGCACTTCATAATCCAGTCTATATACTCCAGTTCCTGCTCAGAATATACTTCGTCAATGATTTTTCTGCCAAAAACTATGAATCCGTACATTCCTCCCAAGCCCATCAAAGGCATTACAAGCTCCGGATTGAGCGGGTTAAGCGGTTCTGACAGCTTAGGATTGGCAATGGTCTTGGCGAACTGGTCAAAGGTCATAAGGCCGGAATGGGAGGAAAAAAACTGTCTGTACGGGATAATCGACTCAATAGTAATAAGGTTTTTTACTCTTTTTAAATTACGGAAACAGATGATATGCACCTTATCTCCGGTGCCCTCCTCTTGCAGCACAAAGGCCAGATAAGAAGGCACAAAGCGGTCCAGCATGCGGTCGGTTATAAAAGTAATCAGTCCGATAAGAGAGGCTTGATTAAAAAGCTGCACTACCTCTTCCAACAGTTTATCTTTGGCGTGCACCTCCTTTTCAAGACTCACGATCTGGTCCCAGATGCCGATCCTTTTAAGCAGTTCATAATTGGCAATGACATCGGGATTTGAATTAATAGCCTGCAAATAATCTTTACGCATATATTGTGGTTCTTTATCGACCCTATAAAGATTAATACGTCACGTTAAAAAATGCAACTGTAATTATAGTTTAGTTACGCTTGAATCCAGGTCTTTACCTGTTATTCGATTATACGGATATCCTCTACCTGGATACCGTCTTTTTTAATTTTCCGCCACCCGATGCTCCCCGTAATATTCTGACCCTTTACCCTGACATTCTTGCCCGCATACTCATCGAAGCCCAAAGATCTCTGCTGCTGGTTAAAGAGAATCAGCTCGGTTCCGTCGCTTGTAACCAGCACAAAGAATGAGTACTCACTGAGAGTTCCCGCGAATTCGGTCTTTTTTTCAACAACACCCCGCAGCGCATCGGGCTCGGCTGTACTACTGTCCTGACCGTTGCTCACAGGCAGAGTGGCAGTGTTTTCATCCACATCAAGACATGATGCGAAAGACATGGCGCAAAGTACTATAAGAACAAAATACCATGCGTTGTTTGCTCGTACATATTTCATAGCTATTCCTTAAAAAAAAGGCCGCCCTCATTTTTTGAAGACGGCCGTGATCTGTTTATGAACTACTTCTTTATAAACTGGGGAGTTATGCCGGCAGTCTGTGAGAAACTGCCCTCACGTACGTCGATGGTATAATCGCCGGTATCAGCACCCCATTCGCAAACGCGTATATAATACATCCCGCTGATTGTACAGCTATATACTATTTTGGAATACAATCCGCTGCCGCCGTCGTCACTATAGCCTGCCTGAGCATGGGCGGGACTAGGACTATAAAGATAAAGCACCGTATCCACACCGGTTGAAGCGAAATGGGTCTCAATAGTATAGGTTGTGCCTGCGGATAAGTTGACCAGCATATAATCCTGATCGCCCATGACATGGAAGGTATGTTCCTGCGCCGCCGCATCCACGATAATCTCGTTCGTGGTATCGAAATCGTCGTCGTCAAGCGCTTCGTACGCGTCTTCCAAAAGAGGAGGAGGACCGAACGAATCCATTAATCCGATATAATCGGCCCAGGAATTTGATCCGAAGGTTAAAATTGCGGTATATGTACCTACAGGATACGTGATCATGCCGTAAAGGATATTATGGTAAATGCTTATGCCCGTGGCCGGGTAATCATAATTTCGCATATAAGCCACGCAGTTGGCCGCCGCTTTTTTCGCGGTTTTGGCATAGGCTTTAGCGGACGAACCGATAAATCCCGAATCCTTCACATTGGAAAGATAAGATCCCAGATCGATATAGTAATACCACAGAGGACAGTCTGTATATGCTGTCGTAGCAGCGAGATAATACCAATTCTCCGCGCCGTTGCCGTTTATATCCGCCACAGCCGCGTCGGCAAAATCCTCCAAGGCGCCGGCCAGATTATTTATTTGGGCGAGATAGATAAGCGAGAGTGTGAATTCCCTGGGCACGGCCAGTGTGCTGAAATAATTATAAGCCGAATCGCAGAAGGCCGTTCCGATATCCAGCGCCGACGCCCCGTCCACAGCAGAGGTAATGGTACTGAGCGCCTCATACGACCAGTAGTCCGCGGGAAACAGGGCTTCCGAAAAAAGCATGTAATCCGCGTTGTCGCGCAGCTCATAGGCCAGCTCCATACCGCCCATCAGACAGGCATAGGCGTGGAACAGATCCACGTTGCGGCCGATAAGGGTTTTCAAATGCGCGGTCGCCTGTCCCAATTCCCAGTGGGACAAACAGTCGTCTTCGGCGTCATCAAAAGCGATCCCGTAGGCCCCGAATGTACCGTCGGTATTTTGATCGTCAAAGCCGCTGCCGTGGTTGAAAATCGAATACATATAGCCGTCTGCCGGATAGTTGGCAACCGCCCAATCCAGAAAATCTTCAGTCTCGCTTAAACTACCCGAATTCACTTCGCCCGTATCAACTACCTGGTCGGCATTAAATGCACCGCCCGTAAGATGGTAGTATCCGTCATCCAGGCTGGAAGTCCAGCCTTCAGTCTGGCTGTCAACATCATAACAGTCCAGGAATACAACGATATTGATCTTGTCATTTACGTCAGCGGCCTCTATACTCTCCAACGTGCTCAGATAATTGGAGACAATGCCGTGAACTCTTTCAAACTCATAATCAATATTGTTGTCAACTGCAAAATGAATCATCACCGTCCAGGTTGACCTCGGAGTATCGGGATAACTCACACCGCCGCCGCCCCCTCCTCCGGGCGAGGGACAGGCCATTACCAGGCCGATAATAACAATACTCAATAAAAAACGTGCAATTCTCTTCATCTAAAACCTCCACATAGTCTGATTTTCTTAAATATCAACCTAAAATATAGCACAAATTTAAAAAAAATCAGATTCTTTCTATTATAACTCCTCTATCTGTCGCATATATCTACCACAATATCCACTTTTAGGCAAGGCGGCAGATAGTGCTAGATGGATTTCTCTAAAAAGCATACCGTAAACGGAAGGTGCTCGAACCTTTTTGTTGAAATTTCTTTAAAACCATATGCCATATACCATGTTTTCAAAATTATATTTTCATTGATAATTCCGATCGAAACAGTTTTACCGCCCCTGCTCTTAATATATGAGCAGGCAAAATCCATAAGTTCCGTTCCTTGTCCCCGGTGCCTTGCTTTAGGCAGTACGGCAAGCCGCTCAATAAAAAAAATCCGCTTATCCTTATCTGACCTTTCAACCGCTATACATCCTATTACCTGTTTATTTTTTACCAGTCCGAACAGGTGCGTGCCTTGATTAAGAGACTGTTTCAATTTTCCAAAGGTGATAAATGCGGGATTGGTCGGTGCGCTGCGCTCGCTTAATCCGAACTCATCCGCTACTGTTTTAAACGCCTCCCGTATTACCCGGACGCAACGCTCGATATCCTTATCGTTTCTGATTTCCCTGATCATAACGAGCTCACCTTATTCGGCATCCAGTATTTTCTGGAAATATACATTATCCAGAAAACGATTGAATTTATATCCCATCTCCTGAAAATAACCGCATTTTTTATAACCGGACTTTTCAAACAAGCTGATGCTCGCACTGTTCTCAGTACAAATTCCGGCAATGAGTACGTGCACCTTTTTTTCTCTCGCTATTTGTTCTAAGAATGCGATGGTTTTTGTGCCGATTCCCTGTTTCGCATGACCCGGTTTTAAATATATGGTAATCTCGTACGTGTATTTATAGCCCTGTTTTTTATTGTACTGCCGGATTAAACAGAATCCCGCCAGATGCTTATTATTTCTTATAATAAAGCCTTCCGTAGACGCTGAACTTATCTCAAAATGCGCGATCACATCCTGTTCGGATAATTCTCGGATATGGTACGTAGCTGTTGAGTGCCGGATAAAATAATTGTATATTTCCGTAATCGGCTTATAATGAGTACGATTTATTTTTTCGAAAGTAACTGTCTTCATATTACTGATGCTCATTCTGATTTAATCTTTGATAACTCTTCTTCCCTCAATCCGTAAGAAAAAATCCGCGATAAAGGAATAGAACCGTCGCGCCCGGTCTATCATCGGCCAATGGAAGGCGTGTTTAAACTCTTTGTTATCTAACAACTCCGCGGCAATAAACTCTTTTGCACCTGGGCCCAAGCTTGCACTGCCCCAACAAAAAATTTTTGGTATTTTCAAGCCGGCATAAGAAATACCAATCGACGAGCCCTTGTTCTGTGAAAGAGGTTGATTCTTTTCAAAAATAGCTTTGGCGTCCTCTAAGAAGACCTTTGGGCTGCATAGCTGCAGAGAGCTATAATAACGTCTGCACGAAACCCAGCTTCCGCCCCATTGTCTTAATACTGTTTGTTCCTTGAAATCTTGCTCAAACCATTCTTGAAAATTTCCCTGCTCCGCCGCTGCTACCGCGTTACTGCTGATAAACAGATCATGCGGCGTGAGATTACCTTCGATATTTACCAGTCCCTTTATTTTTCCCTTAGAATCGGAATCCGCCATCACTACGGCCAAATCACCGCCCATGGAATGCGCGACAATATAGAAGGAATCAATCCCAAGCCGGTCAATCAGCTTCCAAAGGCGTTTTATCCGCGCATTCATTCCGTAAGTATTGTTCACGGCCGCAGAACTCATACCGCAGCCGAGCAGGTCGGGAACAAAAAGTGAGAAATCATTCAATTCCGCAGCGGCAAACGCCTCTTTAAAACTAAGACCTGAATCCCCCAATCCGTGAATAAAGAGCACTCGTGGTTTTCCCTGATTTACGGCTGTATACCTGAGATGAAAATGTCCTTCGCTCAATTCAACCATACACTCTGGCATATTTTATCCGCAGCTTTTATGTGTTACATATAAAAAACAAGGAGCGCTGTATTAGATTATTCAACCGCTATCCTATAATACTCATGTTTCTTTACGAATGACAACTCTTCGCATCTTCCAGGTAATATCACTTTTATGGTTTTTACCCGTCATAATTTTTTTTAGCTCCGCAGATATTTTTTTACGTTTACTAGGCGTTAATGTATTTCGTATAAAATCTTCACTTTCCCAGATTGTAATAGTATTCGGATAAAACCAGTCAGCCGCCTGTCGATTTAATACAGGCAGTAAAACACTCTCATTATGCATCACATAATTCTTATATGCGGCTTTTCCCAGCGTTTTCCCAATAAATAATTCCGCTCCCTGCGAATCGATAAGTCCACAATTTGCATGAAGATAGTCTTTAAACACCCCGACATCAGTAAAAATATCTTCCACCTCTTCAACAAAGAGAATCCCACCGTTATTTAATTCACCCGCCCAGTTGTCGACAGTTGAAACAGCATTTTTAAGATGCGATAAGAGAAAGCGCGCGTAAATAATATCAGCGCGCACGGGAAAGGGAACCACTGTGACATCATGTTTAAAAAAATGATAAGTTGGAAATCTTTTTCGCGCCAGTTTTAGAAAGTCATCGGACAGATCAAAACCGTATATTCGCCTGCATAATGTGCTTTGTTCAAGCATGTGAGTGGTAAACCCCGGACCACAGCCCAGGTCCAACGCAATGCCTGCAGGCCCATGGAAAAACCGCTTAATCAAAGCGGAAGCTACCGGATTAAAAAAGGCGCCTATCTGTTTAAGCCTGTCCGCTGCCTTTTCTGATGTTCCGAATGTATAGCGCATGAATTATTCCATTTATTATTTAAAGAGTTCCATTCCTAAAAGAATGCTTTCATCCGCAAATCCGGTTTTCTTGTAAAATTTAATGGCCTTCTTGTTTTTCAACGATGTACTCACTTCGATTTCATTAAACCGCTGTATATTCGCCATGACCTTTATTTTGTTAATTAATTGCCTTCCGATCCCTTTACCACGAAAATTTTTATCAACAATTAATTCATTAATCAATGCGGTCCCACCCGGATGAAAAAAGGTCTTATATATGATCACACTTATAAAACCGACTATTCTTTCATCCAAGAGAGCAACATAATTTTTATAAATACTCTTATGTTCATGCATTTTTTCAAAGGTATCTGAAATTACTTCGGCAGAAATATCATGGCCGGAATGAAATAACTCATCCAATTGTTTCATTAACTCCGATACCGAGTCGACATCCTGGATATGCATCTCACGAATCAGCAAATCATCAATCATTATAATTAACCTCCTTGTGCTCTTCCACAGCGGGCTGCTTTTCACTGTATGCTGTGTTTTCCATATTCCTCAGCTTACCATCTTATCCTATTTTTTAAAACCACCCGCTTGTTTCCTTTTACTATTTTACCGATTGCATAAGTATTTATCCTGAACCTGTCCAAATGCTTGGCAATAACCTGCTGATTGTCTTCATGAGTAACCAATGCTATTCCCACTCCCATATTAAATGTTCCGAGCATTTCATCATCCTCAAGCCCGATTTTAGTTTTAAGATATCTGTATATGGGCAGGACGGCATATGTGCTCAGGTCTATTTCCGCATTTACGTTTTCAGGTAATATTCTATTAAGATTCTCCTTAATTCCGCCTCCGGTAATATGAGCCATGCCTTTTATTATCCCCTGATCAAATAAATCTTTTAAAGCCATGTAATAACACCTGTGCGGTTCCAAAAGCATTTCGATAAGATTTTTACCATCAATTACGTCATTCGCTATCGACGGATGTTCTTTTAATATCTTGCGGATCAAGGAATAACCATTGGTATGCAGACCGCTTGCTTCCAGACATAATACCACATCACCCGCTTCAATCTTAGAGCCGTCGATTATTTTGCTTTTTTCAACAATCCCTACAATACTGGAAGTAAGAATATATTCACCGGCTGCCAGCACTCCAGGCTGCTCCGATGTTTCACCACCTGTAAGCAGACAATCCTGTTCTTTACAGGCACGGGCTATTGCCGCCACAATTCTTTTAACCTTTTGCTTTTCCAATTTCCCGCAAATAATTGCATCCTGCACTGCAAGCGGCGTGGCTCCCATCACAATGCAGTCATTTATCAAATGATTAATCATATCATGGCAAATCGATTCGATGCTATTGTTTTGAAATGCCAATAACTGTTTTGATCCCGGTTCTTCGGTTTTAAGCACCAGGACGGGATGTTTGATACTGTCGAATTTAATGTCATATAAAGAAGCGAACGCGCCCAGCGTATTTAAAAGTCGTCTGTTGTTTGTTTTTAGTACGGAAGCCATCTGTGTTTTAACTTCATTAGCGCTCTTGATATCGACTCCGGAGGTTTTATATGTAAACGATTTTTTCATTAATTGAAATCCTCTGATAATTATGCATCTCGACAAGTTTTAAAATAGTCTTATCGTTTTGCAGCTTTAATATCATAGCTTGTCAACCAATACCGATATGGCATTAATGAAAGCATACCACGCTTGTTTTGGCCTGCCGTTATTGTATGCCAAGCCCAAAGTTCCCTGAAATTTAAGAAACTCCATATGCTCTTCAAGTCCATAGTTGGACGCGACCGCTTTATTAACATCCTCAGGTACATCATAAGAAACGAATAATCCCAAATATTCAATATCGGCTTTGTACATCCGGTACACTGAAATCAATTCTTGAATAAACTGAGTTTGCCTGTCTTCTGAACCGTCAAAACCTTCCGAGCTCCAACCGCTTTCCGTAATTGCATATTTTTTATTCAACTTTTTAGCAATCACGGACATTTCTGCGAAATATTCCCTGATTTCATTGGGATTTGCATTTTTCAACATCTGAGGATAAAAAGAAAATCCGATTATATCGCCTATGCGTCCGCTTTTTCCAATTATATCAAGAGCCATATTCCGTTTGGCATCATGATAGGTTGAAACGGTTCCGACTTGAATATAAGGATGTCTATTCTTAATCGCAGCGTAAATCTCATTATAAAATACGAGCCATCCGTCTAGCAGCTCACGCTTATTATACAGAAAATCATCTATTTCATTTCCGATCCATATATAAGAGACTTGTTTATTATATCTATCCAGCAGGACTAAAATAAAATCCGAAAACCTTTTTATAAATCGAGAATCGTCAAAGGATGAAAAAATAATATCCTCCGGCAGTTGACCGATTTTATTGGTGTCGATAATTTTAATTTCAAGAGATACTTTCAAACCGTGCTTTTTTATAACCGCGATATTAAAATCCAGCTCCTGCCAATTACAGCTGTCTTTTGTGTTTTCAATATCGTTCCACGTATAATACAGATTTGAGATTCTGATACCCGCTTTTGAAAGTGTTTCATACGTCCTATAGATATTTTCTGCGGTCCAAGTATTAACATCTCCCGGAAAAGTGAATACCATACTCAGATTATCATGTGTAGTAATCGGTTCCTTTAATTGCAGATGATTTGCGGACTGTTTGCCCGCAACGCATGCCACGATATTTATAATGCCTACATATATGAGTGTACAAATAATGAGAGAATAATTTTTATCTATTTTTTTCATTAAGATTAATTATAAAAAATCATTTCATATAACCAGGCTTTATGCGTAACCGTTTATATAAATCTTCCTTACCTTTTTAAACTCTATATCGTAAAAAACATACCAATACCAAAAGCCGCCGTCTTCAACGACAATTAATTGCTCTTTCCAATTAATCGGAAAATTATAATTTATCAGTATGAAATTGCAATGAATATATTTTTTTTCATTCTCCATTATGCCCACAAACTGCACTCTGTACTTATCATAGTTGTCTATAATCTTTTCTATTTCGGATTTGAAATATTCATCCAGGCTGTTATTGGATTCGGCAGCCATTAAGAAAGCACTTATAGCGTTCAGTGCTTCATCCACCTGTTCTTGCGTGGGGATCCATGATTCGTATTGCGGTTCAAAGTACGATTCTTTTATAAGAATAACCTGATTCTCTTTTGGGATTAATACTTCCTGACTGCCTACGGATTGCGTTTGACACGAAATTAGTATAACCATACCGATCAACCAAAAGAGTGCGAATAATCTTTTCATTAATTAAATCCTTATAAATCTATCACTTAAGTTGGATTTTTTCTAAAAACAATTTGACTTCAGTAAAATATTTATCAAAATCCTCTTGTGTTAGCGTAAAAAAAGTGATAGAGATAATTGCGTTACCCTTTACAGTCAAGTATGAATTATGACAGATATAGAACTGATCATATTGTCTTCTAAAGGTTAAAATTCCCCATACATTATTACCGATTTTAACATCCAGTTTTTTCTCGTAATCTCCCTCTTTAAACAAGTCATTGCTCATTAAACCGGATTTATAACTGTCTATAATTTCACTTACCACAAGATTTGAACTCGAAGTCACTTCCTCCATCATAATCATAATACTGATATCATTTCGATCGGGTGCGATTATATATGCTTTAATAATTCTCGGATCCTGGCCGTCTACTTCAATCCAGTCGCTTCCCGGTTTATCAGCCACAATTTCTATGCCTGAACAGAACACTAAGGGTATAAAAATTAAAATCAAAATAAAATATTTCTTCATAAGTTTTCTCCTTAAGAATTTATAATCGAATACCTATTATTATACTTTTATGTCGGCGATTTTAAATTATATCCGCTCTTATAATATTTTAACATCAAAACATAAAAAATACCACTAGATTAACGGGTATTTTTTATTCCTCCTTTACAGAATCCGTCAGGTAATTATGAAAAAACTAAGTGCAGTGCTTTGAGACGTTGTTTTAACTCGTTAATTATTATCTTTTCTTCATCAACATCATCCGCTTCAAATGTGACCGACAACCTGAGAAATGAACCGGCGTCGTCCCACGGAACCGCGGAGATTAAGGCTTGCGTAAGCAAATATTCCGCTGTCTGCTCCGCGCTTTCAAACCGCACTCCCTGCGCTGTCCCTCTGGGAATAGGCACATAACAATAAAACGAACCTTTTGGTTTCTCCGCATCGAAACCCACATCCTTGAGTGCGTCTACCAGAAGATCAAAACGCCTTGAATATTTTTCACATATCTGTTTTGTAATATGAGTATTTTTTAGTGCCTGTATCCCTGCTTTTTGAATGGCCCGAAACTGTCCTGAATCGGTATTATCCTTGACTGTACCGTAAGCCTTAACCAGAGTTTCATTACCGGCAATAAAAGCGATCCGCCAACCGGTCATATTGAACGCTTTGGAAAGCGAATGCACTTCAACCCCAACCTGGCTTGCCCCTTCTACGGATAAAAAACTCAACGGTTTGTAATTGTCGTATACCAGCGCGGCATATGCTGCGTCATGAACCACAACAATATTGTTTTTGTGGGCAAACTCAACCACTTCTTTAAAAAAATCCCTGTTCGCTACAGCGCCGGTAGGATTATTAGGATAATTTAAATAAAGCATCTTGGCTTTGCTTAACACATCTTTGGGAATTTCAGCCAACCGCGGCAGATAATTACTTTCCTTCACCAAAGGCAGCTTGTATACCTTACCTCCCAAATATGTCGTGTATGTCGCGTGGATAGGATAACCCGGTGTTGTTGTAATGGTATAATCACCCGGATTTATCAGACATAAAGGAAGCAGGGCCAAAATCGGTTTTGAACCTATACCGTGCAGGATATTGGTAAAAGGATTCATATTGCCCACATTATATTCACTTTTTAGATATGCCGCGGCAGCTTCCTGGAATTCAAGGATACCATTGTCCGCATAAAACCGATTTTCAGACTTACCGGCTTCGCTATAAAGAGCGTCTACAATTGAGTTATCAGCCGGCTCATCCGGCTCTCCTACTCCCATATCAATCAAAGGCAGATCTGGATTTTTTAAAACGGCTTGCTTTTTTGCCCTTTTTATTTTTTCAAATTTATAGATTTCCGTGGATCTTCCGAAGCGGGATCCTCCGAGGCGTTCTGCTATATTTTTTAATATGTTCATCTAAGTTTTTACGTCCTTTTGTTCATAGTATTCCAACACCCGCAGCGCCCTTAAACTGTTCCAACGGCTGGGACCTCCGGTCTCTTCCATATCAAAATGAACCTGCCCCAGATGCTTCATCTGAAGAGGCCAGGTGCCGTCTTTTCTTTGCTTCTTTTGCAATATATCAAGTGCCGCGTTCATTCTGCTGTCAAACTTTATTCGTGCCGCCTGAAAATAATCAAGGGCTCTTAAAATATCATACCGCCAGCGCGAAGGATAAGACAACATAAGAAATCTTTTATCGATCAACGCAGCAGTTCTGTGGGATTTATACAGACTATGCTTCAGGATAAACTCTACTGCCTTACGCTCTGCTTCCTCTATCGCTTTAATTTTATAATCATAACCGCCGCTTTTGTATTCAAGCAGTCCTTCCAATACAGAAATGGTTGTATGCAGTGAGCTGTGATGAGCCCCCTTGTAATCAACACAGTTCCAGGCTCCGTCTGCCAACTGCCTTGTTAATAAATAATCGATGATGCTTTGAAGTTTTTTTTGAGGTATTAAAAAATAGGATGCGATATTAAGTACCATTCCATTTATACACACATCACTTCTGGACTTTGTTGAATAGTTGACCGAGCCTTCATGGTCAATTTTTTCAGTAAAAATCTTTTCTACAATTGTCTTTATCTGCTTAACCCTACGGCTGATACCTAAATTCTTCAGATCCAAAAGAGTATAGTGAGTTGAAATCCATTTGGGCTGGTAATATCCACGCCCCCAATGTCCGTCCCGTTTCTGCTTGGCCAAAAAGCGTTTGCCCCACCCTTCAGTTGCTATCCTGTTTTGCAATTCGACAAGCTGAGGTTTTGCCGATCGCAGCAGGTCTCTGTGTGTCAAGTATTGAATTGAAACATCTCCGGCCAAAAGCCAAGATAGTACTTTATTCATTTGTAATCATACTCCGGCAACAAACGCAGTTTAATACAATCTAGTAAGTTTTTAATTACAGTTCAATCCGGTATTCCATATGTTCGGCGACCTGTTTCGCCATTTCTTTACCATATAGCCGCTTTATTATATAAAAGGACATATCTATGCCCGCAGAAATACCGGCGGACAAGATTATTTTTCCATTATCCACATATCGCTCTGTTTTTTCAATGCTGGCGGTCGGTTCCAGTTCGGATAACAGATTAAGTGCGGAATGATGTGTAGTCGCTCTTAATCCTTTAAGCAGACCTGCTTTTGCCAACAACAGAGCTCCCGTACATACGGATATCACAAGTTCTATATGCGGATATATGTCCTTGATAAATTGAATCAATGCATTATTACCGATTTCAGTCCTTGTCCCGATCCCGCCCGGAACGAACAAAATATCCGGTTTGGGGAAGTCGGAAAAGCAGTACACCGGTGTAATATTGAAACCGCTCCATGTGCTAATCGCTTGCTTTGTCTGGGCAACGGTACTAAGCTTGAATATATTTTGATTGTCCTCTGTTCTGGCCAGTGAAAAAACCTCATAAGGTCCGGTGATATCCAAAAGATCAATATTGTCGAATAATAATATCCCGATGTTCTTCAATAATTATCTCCTCTTACTTAAACAGCCCCCTCATTCTTTGCCCGAGAATCTGACCTTGTTCCGAGAATATTTCAATCTCCGCTTTTTCTCTTTCTCCGGGTTTAAAGATGTTGGCTTTATAAACCACCGTACTATACAGCTTGTCTGTGGCGATAATCGCCGTTGTCTGTGAATCCACCAAGAGAAAATCGATTATCGATTCTATCTCATACTCTGTCTCAATAATCACGGTCCATTTGAATAGTGTATCGGAGTCCAAATATAATACAAGCACATACTCGCTCATCGTTCTCACTCCCAACTCCTGAATCTTGGCAAAATTTATCTTTTGCGGAATAAGAAAGTTGGGCACGGGGATCACTCTGGCTATCTTATCATATTTCTGCAGTTCATCCACTACTTGACCGATGAGGATTTTTTCCTGATCCGGTTCGATGTATCCGTTTTTAATCAAAATCAGTGATACATCAACAGGAAAATCTGAAGCCAGTTTTGTACTTCTTATAGCCTCAATTTGATCACTGGTTAAGCCCCCATCCTGTAAAGCGATAGAACCCACATCATATTCCCTTTCACGTGACTGAAATGTCTCATAACCGCTGTGAGTTGCGCAGCCTATTGTTGTTAAGACAAATAATATACCCAATAAAATATTTCTCATATATCCTCCACTTCTTTAGCATTCGCATTCTAATACGACAACAAATTAAATAGGTAACAATTTTTTTATTAGCTAAAAATCAAGAAAGGTTATTTTTCCTTTATCGCTCTCACAAGTACTCCGGCGTTAGAATTATTGCTGATAATAACGCTTGCACGTACTTCGGTTTTCCCTTTTGTATGCGTCAATAACAGCCTGAGCATTCGTTCCATTATGTGAAACAAGTATTCCCAAGTTCATTAATTTCTCACATATCTATTCAGCTTTGTCTTTTTTAGAAACCGCGCACACAATATAGCGGAGAATATGTGTATGTTCCCCTTCCTCGCCGTGATCCTCACTATCTTCCACTAAGCCTGTTTCGATAAGCTTATAGGCACTAAAATGTTTCATTAAATCATTTTCACTGAAATAATGAACCGGCCGTCCCGGTTTGCTTTCAAAGGTGTTCTGCTCAACTTCTTCACCTTTACCGTAATTTTTTTCCTGCTCAGAAAATACCACAAAGTAGAGAATGCCTCCATCATTAATTTTAAGCGCACAACTCTTGATAAACTGCCGCCTCTCTGTTTGCCTGAACAGATGTAAAACGTTAAAACAGTATACGGCATCAAACATTTCAGATATACGTTCAATATCAAGAACAGACATGTTATAAAACTTGGAATGAGGATCAAATTCCTTGGCTAAATTAAACGCGGTATCCGAAATTTCCACTCCCACAACACGCAAACCGGCAGTTGAAAACAGTTTGCTGTTTCTTCCATAACCCGATCCCGGTATTAAAAGAGTGTGAACATTCCGCCTGTTAAAAATAGTTAAAGCATGCCGGGTTGAACTGCTTGGATTTTTACCCCAAATGGAGCTGCCGTCTTTAAATCGTTTATCCCAATACTCTTTCATTTTGAATAGATAATCACACACGCATATGTCTCCTAAAAAAACCTGCCGTCAGCGACACAATTTGTGTAATAATAATAGATTGTGGTTTACCTCACTGGGAATTACAACTTCTTTATAACACGGCAGGGATTTCCTACCGCAACCACATTATCCGGTATATCGTTTACTACCACACTGCCGGCGCCGATAGTGGTATTTTTTCCTATCTTCACGCCGGGACAGATGATCGTTCCACCACCTATCCAGACATTATCTCCTATGATGATTCTATATGCCATTTCTTTGCCTTGATTTCTTGCTTTATAATCGATGGGATGAGTGGCAGTATAAATCTGGACATTCGGTCCGAGTTTTACATTATCGCCAATTAAAATCTTATTGCAATCGAGCATAGTACAGTTGAAATTGGCGTAAAAGTTCTTTCCTGTATGAATATTATAACCGTAATCACATCTAAACGGGGGTTCGATAAAACAGGTTTCCTTGGTATTCATTAATCTGCTTAAAATTACTGTGCGCTCATTATACTCATGCGGTTGGGTGTTATTGAACTTATAAATCAATTTTCTGGCTTTTAGCCGGTCCTGAACCAGCACCTCATCAGAAGCGTCATAATAATCACCATTGAGCATCTTTTCCTTTTCGGTCATGGCCATAAATCTTCCTGTATTATTATTTTAGATGTCCTTTTCTAAATAAGATTCATTATGATTATAACCGATTCTTGTATACACTTGATATCCTATCTTTGAGGCATATAATGAAACACATGATATATCCAATCTGCGTATGCTATTATACTGTAATGATCCGAGTCATCAATATGAGATAAAAAATACTGTGTGGATTTTTCAACAATCTCGGCTTTCCGTTCGGATAGATTGTCATCCGGGTACATTTCATCAAACATTCGATAACGGAATTCAGCTAATGTCCCGGCATGTTCTTTTTTCGCTTGTTTAATAATCATACCTCTTCCCTTTAATTATCATTCTAAAGCGTGTATAAGTATTTAATAGCCAGCTGGTTTTACATTTTTTTTCTTCTTAAAAACAACAGCGCCGAAATACTGCATACAATTATAACGACAAAGTCTAAAACAATCCAATAGTGATCAATGATTGGTATAAAACCTATGGTTTGAGCGAAACCAAAGATTACCGCCAAAACCAGTAAAATATTTATAATCCCCAAAACTTTCATTATCTCTCCTTACATCGGTTTTTTGTCACATTATTGTACATGACGTTTGTTTTTTTTACAATATTTTATTAAATTTCACATATTACCGCTTGCGCAACAGCAGCCCCTAACGAGTCGTTGTGATGTGTTTGTGAGTAATGGTAAGATAAACTTTTTTAATTGATGGATCAGCTTTTTGGAAAACATTGTTGCACTTACTGGATAACCTTTACCCAGTCCGTACCCAATTACCGCTATTTCAGGTTGAATTCCGTAATGCCGGAAGCCATACCAGTCGGCTTATGGCCATGACCCATCCGGGCACACCTCATGCCCAATACACCAGAGTATCTGTTCCATTTCGTTACGTCGAATAATTTGTCTTTAAAAGCAGTGCTAATTTTAAACTATATCAATTTGTCTAAAATATATGTATTAAAGTTTAAACCTTTTTTACATTTACTGCGCAAGGTCCTTTTTTCCCTTCACCTACTTCAAATTCAACCTCATCGCCCTCGTTTATGTAGCCGGTCACTTCATTCTTGTGCACAAACAGGTCTTTGCCATCTTCTTGTTCGATGAATCCGTACCCCTTTGCTGAATTGAACCATTTCACTTTGCCTTTCATAATTTATACCTCATTCTAAAAATTGTTGGAATATATTAGCATTTTTCTGAAAACTAGGAAAGCACTATTTTATAAAATTTAATCAACATTTTATCAAGCTTAGCTCGCGTAAATCAGAACAAACTGCTCAATTTTTCAACCATATCCTTAATTTTCCTTTGTCGGCGCTTTTTACCCGCCCAACCGATAATCCCTGACCCACCGACTGCGGCGCCTTTTGCCTTGCAGATTTTTATCATTCTCCCAACCGCCCCTTTTCCGCCCATCCAGTTATAAGGGAAAAAATGAGTAACATAACAAGCGACCTTTTTATTTTTCAATGATTCAATCTGCATAAGATAGCTTTTCATCACAGTAGCCAACGAAAATGCCCACACAGGGGCTCCGAGTATCAAGGCGTCATATGCATTAACCTCGGGTTTTGTTTTCAGCTGAAAACTGTCAGATCCAGGCTTATAATCGGCATTAACTGTTATCCGCTCCAGCTTCACAGAATGCCCGGCAGCCTGAAGTCTGTCTTTGAGTTTCAGGGCCACGGAATTTGTATTCCCTGTGTGAGAGAATATAATTATTCCAATATTCATTTTTGCCTCCTTTTATTAAAAGCGTTTTCTATTAAACACGTTTTTTTCTCGTTCTTCGACTTTCGTAAAGTGAGAACATAGACTCCTCATCCCGCAATGAGGAGTTTAAACTCGGTTATCAAAACGACAGTAAATGAGTAGTTATACAGACCGAGTCCGACTCTCGGTGATCCTTTAAAAAAAGCGGTAGGTTGGGCGGCAAGGGTTCCCCGCCGAAAACTACTCCCATCGGGTGAGTAATGAAATCCAATATCCAATGAATAAACACAACAAACCCAATACCCAAACTCATGCGAAAGCTGCGGCTGATGAGTACACTTGCGAGCGCGGCCAATACAGACCACACTGGTGCCATGTACAGTCCATGGCACCATGGAGAGATAGCCATAACACCCGAAGATGGCGGTTGCCCAACTCCCGCCATTAGCAACCTCCTTATCTATTACTCAGATATTTATCAAAGAGAATTTTCATAATATTCTCACTTCTGATATATTTATATACTATAATACTACTAATTATTAATGATATAAGGATTGATAAAAATATTTGGGCCGTAGGCATTACCTTCTTTATCTCATTTTCTATCAAAATAACCGGAGGAGATATTTGAATTATCATAACGTAAGACAACCAGAATACATTATGAATAGTCAAAATACTGATAAAAATATAGAAATATGCTTTTAATACTACTGATAATAGGATATTTAATTTTTTACTTATTTTAATAATGACAACTGCTAGAACAAATATCATAAAAGTTACAAAGATAATAGTTAAATACCATCCTATATTTCTATATATACCAATCAATCCGATTATAGCGAATAAAATTGTTGATATGACTAACAATGAGAGATAAATAATACTAAATAAAATTTGTTTTCTTTTAGTAATCATTTCCATAATAGCTTAAGCTGTAGATTATATACTTCCAACACGCATCCTGCTTAGTGTGTTTGATATTATCGAAAGCGCGAATGGGCTGCAGACGATATACCGTTTTTAAGCATAGCACAGCAAGATTGAAGAAGCGCCAACCGTACGACACAGTGTAAATATGCCGTCATACGCCAATGCATTATTTTAAAATACCAAGTTCTTCGAATGCTCTATAAATTATTTTTTCTCTAAATTCG
>JAFGGG010000004.1 GCA_016930675.1 Spirochaetales bacterium | reverse complement strand
ACGCCTTACAGGGAGAAACAGTATGTACCAAAATATGCTTATATCTGACGCTCAGGGTCGGGTACAGGCTTCGTACCACTATAAAAATATTTAAGGTAAGCGAAAAATCTAGAATTTATAACCGATTTACCTTTGCTATAAGAGCACGTGAAAAATATGCCCGGTACATGCATGAACACCTACCGGGCACCGTCACAATAAAGGAGGTATTATCCTTTCACGGAACCGGCCAGCAGTCCGCGGATAAAATATTTCCCCAAAATGATATAGATAAGCAATGTGGGAAGGGCGGCTAAAAACGCACCCGCCATCTGCACATTCCATTCCTTTATAAAGGTTCCGGACAAATCCTGCAATGCGACGGTAACCGGCTGCTGTTCGGGATTTTGGGTAATGGTAATGGCAAACAGGAACTCATTCCAGATGTTCGTAAACTGCCAAATAATCACCACTACAAAAGCAGGCAGCGAAATAGGAAAAATAATATACAGATAGGTACCCATTATGCCCTGCCCGTCTACATGCGCGGCTTCTATCAGCTCATCGGGGATTTCAGAGTAATAATTACGGAAAATCAGAGTGGTAATAGGTAGCCCGTAAATTATATGCACTATTATCAAACCGATAAGATTTCCGTACAGACCTATTTTCTGTAGAAACTGAACCAAAGGGATAAGTATACTCTGGTAAGGTATAAACATACCGAAAAGCATGAGTACAAAAATAAGATTAGCGCCTTTAAATCTCCATTTTGAAAGAATATAACCGTTTAACGAACCGAGTAAAGCGGAGATAAGTGTCGCCGGAACAGTGAGGATCAGACTGTTTATAAAACTGGGGCCCAATTTTGTAAATGCCTTTTCAAAGGCGGCAAAAGTTGCCTTTAAGGGTAAGGCCCACATGTTACCCTCACTGACCTCTGCAAAGCCTTTAAAGCTTGTAACAAGGAGTACGTAAATGGGCAGCAGGAAAAAAAGACTGCAAATAATCAGCGTCAGATAAAGTCCCATTTTCCTTTGCTTTAAAGTGAGTTTGAACGAGCGGATATTTTGCAGCAGACTCATACACGCTCCTTTTTCAGAATAGAATAGAGGTAGGGAATAATAACTATGGCGACAAGCATCAGCATAATAATCGAAATACCGGCGCCTTCCGCATAAAAGTGGCCTTGAAACGTAGTTTCAAACATATAAATACCGGGAAAATCTGTAACAAAAGCAGTGCCGCGACCGGTCATAGTATAGACCAGGTCGAATATTTTCAAAGAGATATGACCCAGCACAATGAGTGCTGACAGCAGAATTGGCTTAAGATGGGGGATGATAATATTGAAAAGTTTCCTGAATTCTCCGGCTCCGTCAATCGCCGCTGATTCGAATATCTCTACGGGAATTGCTCTTAAACCGGCCAGAACCATAGCCATTATGTATCCGGTAAGCTGCCAGCCGGCGGCGATAACAACTGGTATTAATGCAATGTGGAAACCGCATACACTTGAGGTGTCGGTATACCAGCGCCATGCGATATTAACTCCGACTGTACTGTTTATAAGAGCGTTTATTCCCACAGACGGATTGAAAATCCAACGCCATATCACCCCGGTGACTACAAACGAGATAGCCAATGGAAATAAAAAAATATTACGAAAAACAGCAGCGCCCGTAGTGATTTTGTCCAATAATATTGCAAGCGTAAATCCGAATAAGACACAAAACCCCAGAAAAAAGATACTGAAAAATACCGTATTGAGTAAATCGATCTGAAAACGTTGGGTGGAGAAGAGGGTGGCAAAGTTTTTTAATCCCACGAACTCCCAGTTGGGCAGCACACCCTCCCAAGCTGTAAAAGATACAGTAAGGGTCCAACCGATGAATCCGTAGACAAAAACAGCCAGCACCAAAAAACAGGGAATAACAATGCTCATCCCTATAGCAATATCTTTCCTAGAGCGAACCATACTTATTTATTCGCAAACCGTGATGCTGCTGCTTGAAATTCCCTGGCTGCTTTTTCCACATCTTTTTCCGCAACAAATATACTCATAACATCATGTATTTTTGTAACCCAACTTTGCGCTGCCGCAGCCCCATGTGCGCAACTGGGCACAATAGTATCTGAAGAAAAATCATTCATTGCCGAAAGCAGATAAGCATCATACAGATTTCTATCCGCGTCGGTGCGCGCCGGTATTGAACCTTTAATGGGATTGAACGCATCCTGTCCTGCCTTGGATCCGCACACCGTAAGCCACTTTATTGCTATTTTCCGGTGAGGAGCATTTTTTGGCAGTCCGAACGAATCCGAAAGCATGTTAAATGCTCCGATCGTACCCGGAGAGGGCATCCATCCATAGTCTACTCCCGGTTTCAAACCTTTTGCCTTAAAATATCCGTGCGCCCAATCACCCATCACTGTCATGGCACATTTTCCGTCTATTACGTATTGAGCAGCTCCGTCCCAGCTCAATGCAGCATGATCAGTGTTTACATAACCTAATACCTTCACAAAAGTCTTAAGCGCGGCTTTGACATCGGCGCTGTCCCATTTAACCTTACCGGTCCACAGGCCTTTGTACTTTTCCGGACCTAACGCCCCCAGCAATATGTTCTCAAACAGATGAGTGGCAGCCCATATTCCATTGTCGCCAAGTGCCAATGGTGTTATACCCTCATCTGCCAGCACTTCTGCAACGGTAAAAAAATCATCAAGAGTCTCCGGCGGGTCTAATCCGAATTTATTAAATATGGCTTTATTATACCAAAGCACATTTGATCTATGGATATTCACGGGAACACTGTAGATTTTATGGTCTTGTGAAATAATTTCAATCACACCTTGGGGGTATACGCTCATCCAATCATTTTCCTCAAACAGAAAGTTAAGCGGTTCCATTGCTCCCGCCACTACCCATGATCCGATTAATTCAAGTCCCGCATGAACTTGAAAAGTATCGGGCGGACTTCCCCCCTGCATACGGGTTGCTAAAACCGCCTGCGCATTGGAACCTGCACCACCGGCCACAGTTGCGTTAATGAATTCAACATCAGGATTTTGATTTATGAATATCTTACGCATAGCTTCCAATCCTTCGGCTTCACCTCCCGCCGTCCACCAGCTGAAAACTTCTAACTTCTTTTCTCCTTGTTTAGAACCGCACGCATAAAACGCCAGCGTTAAAACAAGAAGACCGCAGAGAAGCACTAGGCCAAGCATTTTTCTCATCCGAGCCTCCTTTTATAGTTTATTAAATAAGGAGCAAGTTGTGTGCCAAAAACCAAAAAATAATTATTTATTTTAATTATAAGCAATACAAGAAGTTAAAAGAATGAGACAAGAAGCAAATTAGATTCTCCATTTTATCAGCCAATAATTGTATAGCAAGCTAAACAATTATTGTTTAGCTTGCTATACAATTATAAGTTGTACTGCTTAATTTTTTCGTACAGAGTTTTTCTTGTTATTTTTAATTCCTTGGCAGCGTTTGAGATATTACCCTTATGTTGCTGCAATACCCGTTTGATTACGTCGATTTCGAGAATCTTTACCTGATCGGCTACCACATTTTTTAATCCCCGTTCAATTTTCGGTAATTCAGTTTCAGTGCAATATTCCGGAAAATCCATGGTCTCAATAGTCTCATTGTCATTCAATAAAACAGCATTTGTAATCGCGTTTTTCAGCTGGCGAATATTACCCGGCCAGGAATAATCTAAGATTTTTTTCATGACATATTTTGACACACGTGTAACTCGCTTATTAAATACCTTGTTGGCCTCAGCGATAAACAATGTGATAAATCCGGGGATATCCTCTTTTCGCTCACGCAAGGGCGGTAGAGTAAACGCAATGACACTCAGCCGAAAATAGAGATCTTCCCTGAAAGTTTTTTCAGCGAGCAGACGTTGAATATTTCTATTAGTTGCGGTGATTATCCTGCACGAAGCATCAAGCGTTTGAGTGCCGCCCACCCGCTCATATTTTTTTTCCTGAATAATCCTTAAAAGCTTTGTCTGAAAAGAAAGGCTGGTATCACCTATTTCATCCAAAAACAAAGTGCCGTCATGAGCCAACTCGAATCGCCCCAACTTCCGCTTCACCGCTCCCGTAAACGCGCCTTTTTCATGTCCAAAAAGCTCACTCTCCAAAAGATTATCATTTAAAGCAGCGCAATTTAAACCGATAAAGGGTTTATCCTTAAAACTACCTGAATAATGAATCTTTCTGGCAAAAAGCTCTTTACCCGTGCCGGTTTCACCTAATATGAAGACAGGTACGACCTTATCTTTTATTTTTGTAATTATTTTGTTTATTTTTTCGAACTGCGGATTCTTGCTTTCCAAAAAAACTCCGCTGGTATGATCCTTTAACTCTTCCTTTAAACTTAAATTCTCCCATTGACACTTTAAAATCGAACTTTCCTTATCCAATATCGAAAGCAGAAGATTATCATCTATTGGCTTTGTTATATAATTAACCGCCCCTGCCCGCATGCAGTCAACAGCGCTTTCCACATCTCCGTATCCGGTAATGATAATAATGGAAAGCAGCGGCTCTTTACTTTTAAGCTCCTGTAA
This sequence comes from Spirochaetales bacterium, assembly GCA_016930675.1. GTDB lineage: Bacteria > Spirochaetota > Spirochaetia > SZUA-6 > RPPD01 > JAFGGG01. The sequence goes on along the minus strand of JAFGGG010000004.1, from coordinate 283,525 downwards.
TAATGCAAAGCCGTCCTCATTGCCCAGCCGTAAATCCAGCAGTACAAGATGAATGGAGGTAGCCGCCAGTAATTCCAGGGTCTGTTTACGGTTTTCAGCTTCATAAACATTGTAGTTGTGCAGCATGAGAATTTTTTTAATGCCGCTTCTCAAGCCCGCTTCATCATCAATAATTAGTACATTCATTCATTACCCTTCCTCTACGGTTCATACACCGGTAATTTTATAGTAACCTCAGTGCCGCTCCCCTGTTCCGTATGGATGTCCATCTCTCCTCCGGCCCGCTCAACAATACTGTAAGAGATTGAAAGACCCAGACCGATCCCCTTTTGATCGGATTTCGTAGTAAAAAAGGGATCAAACACTTTTGCAAGATCTTCCGTGGCAATCCCACTGCCCGAATCCCTTATGGTGATGTGAATAAAACCGTCAACCCTTGCGGTGATTATTATTATCTGACCTCCCTCGGCAAGCGCCTGCTCGGCATTCATTAATATATTAATAACAACCTGTTTAAAAGAATCAGAGTCCATCCTGGCTTTTGGCAGCTGTTCACCCAACGTAAGAGTAACTGTAATATTCTTTTTCTTCAATTCAAAATGCAGCAGATCCACTATCTGATAGATATGACTATTTACATCTATCTCGTCAAAAGCATCACCTTTACGCGCAAAATTCAATACCTGCTGAATAATGGCGCTTATACGTTTTGTCTCGGATTCGATCCAGCCGATAGAATCAAGCTTATCCGCCTTTTTTTCCACTGCTTTTAAGTAATTAACGTGCGACAGAATGGAACCGAGCGGATTATTAATTTCATGCGCCATGCCCGCAGATATAAGACCTAAAGCGGCTATTTTTTCTGAAATCAGGATCTTTTCCCACAAATGTTCGGTTTTTGTAATATCCTCCACCACAATAAGCGTTTTGGCTTCTGCCGAAGGAACCGCTAACGGCATAATTTTCGCCACAAACTTTATAAGTTCCGAATCCGCCTTCCCGTAATGAATGTTGCTGATATGTCCCTCTTGTTTTAAATTTATTATGAGTGTCTCGTTATCATGATTGGGAAAATCAAAATTCCGTTTAAACACCTTTAAAATATCTTTACCGTTCAGTTCATTTTGATCCACCCCGATAAGGGAATAAAAATACGGATTTGCGTATTCAATTAAACCGCTTTTGTCTACGATTATTACTCCTGCCTGCAGATTTCTGACGACAAGATCATTATATTTATTTAAAAAAGTTATTTCCTTAAGCTGATTTTTAATTATCTGTTCCTCTTTGATAAGCTTGTTCACCATTGAGTAAACAGTACGCGCCAAGAATCCGGTTTCATCTTTCGAATGTAAGTTTAAGGCCTGAGTTTTTCCTGTTTCCAGATAAGCCTTAAGCCAGTAGTTGAGTTTAAAAAAAGGAGATATTATGGGGGTTGTTATGCCCGCGGCGATAAAAAAAGAAGCAATCAGTGTTACAAAAAAGAGCATTACGAAAAGCCTTCTGATTTCATCAAGTCTGATCTGATCCTCCAGCTGAGATTTAAGCGTTACCAACGTGAGCCTGCCCGGCAGATCATAAGCAATTACCTTTTTAAAACCGCGATAAGGTGTTTGGGCAATCGATAAATGAAACAGTTCTTTTGAGTCGTCCGAAATGGTGAAAGGGGGAAGATTCGAACACATAAAATCATCATCGAGAAAAAGAGCCAAAAAAAGATCACCGTTTTTAAGCACGGAATCCAGGAAACGAGCTTCGATTGAATTAATAAAAAAAAGATAATACTTTTTATTGTTCCGCCGGCGGATGGTTCTGCCTGTTATTAAAATAAGCATTTTTTCATTTAAATTGGTTTCAGTATAAATAAAGCTGTTTCGCGTAAAGCGATATTTACTTACATCCAATAAGTGAAGAATATCCGGTATTGTTCTGGTGGGATTACTTATTTGGGCGATTAATTTTTTTTGCTCGTTTAAAAAATATATTTTATCCGTCTGAGCCTCGCTGAAAAACTGGTTAAGGGTGAGATTTATATAATACGGAGTAAACCGATCATTACGTAGATCATTTATTAAAAAAGAAAGAAAATGGATGCTGTTATAAAGTCTGTTTTTCAACTGTTCAAACATCATAGACGCTTCCTGACAGGCAGTTTCCAGTTCCTGATCCGTAGATAATGATATTTGATCTAAAAAAGTAAGGAAAACAATCGCTGCCAGTAAAGCAATCTGAATGAGTAATACGAAAAACAGACTCAAAAATAATTTATTGCGCAGTTTCATCTGTCTGTTATCCTGCTGCAATATATTCGCTGATATTTTATTGTAACATGAAACATACTATATGTGAGAAAACGCTTGGCCTTCTATTGCTGCTTAGAATTATAGCATAAAAATAAAGTATTTGAAAGTGATAATACCAATAAAAGTGCGCACAACTATTTTATTCTTCTTTATAATCCTGCGCCCGGAAAAAGTTTCCCGACTGTGCTTCGTTACCCAAAAGCGCGGGAACCAGGGCGCCCGGCAGTACCGACTCTACGGAATTCGGGGCCTTCGGCCCCCCCAAATCCGTGCGCAGCCAGCCGGGATCAAGCAGACTCATAATAACTCCCGTACCCGACAGTCTTTTTGCCAGATCCTTTACGTATTTATCAAGCGCGGCCTTGGAAATCGCGTAGGGCATGAGTTCAGGCTCATCCTGTATGCCTGAAGTTACATTGATAACCCTGCCGAATCCGCGCTTAATCATATGTGGCACAATGACATCACAGATTATAATCGGGGAGATGACATTCACCATGAAGCTTTTTCTGTAATCCTCGGGCGGAGCGGTAAACGCTTGCAGGTAAGGAGTCATAACAGCCGCATTATTATATAAAATGTTGATCCCGCCGCTTTTGTTTTCAGCCTCTTCCGCCAATCGTTGAGTGGCGTCGGAATCCGATAAGTCCGCTTCAAGTTGTAAGACATCAATACCTTTTTGTTTCAGTTCTTGGGCCAGCTTTTCCGTATGCGCCAGATTACGGCTGTGAAGCACAAGATTACAGCCTTTTTGGGCAAGCCCGTATGCTATTTGTCTGCCGATTCCGCGGCTGGCACCGGTAATTAATGCCCATTTCCCACTAATATCTATCATTTCCGTTCCTTTTTAAAAGAGATACATATTTTGTATCATCTGAAGGCAATAATGGCAAGTAATAGTATGGAGGCAATATCAAATCGCATAATTCATCATTTTGATTATTATTAATAGTGAATGCAGGCGGTAATCGGTGTTATCGGTATTAAAAAAATCCTTTTCAACGCCGTAGTCAGATTTTCAGAACAAAACGTTAAAAATTTTTGATGATCTCGAACAAGCTAAAAACTGGCTTGTCCAGGAGTAACCGGAACAGCTTTTTTACGGCTTCATCTCAAAAGCCAATCTCTTAAATCCTCATCCATAATATATTCCATCGTAGATAACCCGGTACACCAATCCTCTATGTCATCCTCACTCATAGTATCGAAATCAATCCGGGCAAGGGGTTCCGCGTTGGTAACCATTCCCCAGATACCATGGCCGATACCACCTTGGGCTGTAAAGGCCTTATATGACCACATAATCGCGGCCCAGCCCAGTTCGTTATACGCCTCAAAATAACGCCGCATCATCTTACCCCCGCCGGCGCTTTTTAGTACCACATTAAACTCTCCTATCAGCATGGGAACATTATATTTTTTTAATCTTGCGCCGTATTCGGGAATTGTGTTCCGGATAAAGCTGTTGTGAGTATCCATCGCAGGCTCTCCATTGCCGAAAAAGCCGGGGTAAAAATGACAGGTAAAGGCGATATTCTTCCAGCCCTGTTGTCTGGTATCTCCGTAAAAGCTGATATCATTGAAATAACCTGAAAAGAACATAATATGATCGGCATCAACTCTGCGCACTGCTTTATAACAGCGGAGAGTCAGATCCCGCAACTCTTCTTTCGTGCCGCCCCAGGGCTCGTTTAACAGATCATATCCGCAGACACTTTTACGCTTACTGTAGCGCCTGGCAATCTGCGTCCACAGCCAAACGGTTCGCTCCTGATACCGCTTTTCGGTCCATAACCGATTATAATCGGCTCTGCCGGAATGATCCCACTCATTCTGTGATCCTGCCGCTCCATGCAGGTCAAGAATAATGTAGAGACCGTTGCTCTCAGCCATGTCGATTGCTTTATCCAGCCAATACCAGCCGTCTTCTTTTATCTGCTGAGGATCTTCGTCATCCTCAAGCAGTGTATGCCAGAACGGCAAACGCACAACATTCATCCCGAATTCTTTGATAATCTTAAGATCACGGTCGGTAATATAATGCTCGCGATACAAATCCAGCAACCGTTCTTTTTGCGCTTTACCGAAACGCTTTGTCAGAATCTGCTCCAGAGTGTACTGGTCCTTTATCCCGCACTGTCCCAAACCGAGCATCCACATTTCGATGAGAAACCAGTTGCCCAGATTCACGCCTTTAAGCAGAACCTGTTGTCCCTCCTCATTGACAATTCTGGTCCCACTGGTTTTTAAAAAAGAAAAACCTGATGCTTTGTCGTCGGCAGCGGTTGTGCTGTCCCTGCAGTTGGATACTGTTAACAAAATGAGTAATGGAATAAGAATATACGATTTTATCCGCAGTTTCATAAGCATGCTATCGATCATCGGTCGTAAGTGCGTTTAGCAAACTGTTAAATCCGAAAAAGAAATAGGGCCGGATATCCTGATTCGCATCAAAAGATCCGAAATCCGCCGGATCAACACGGAAACTTACGCCCGCCCCGACGGGAATGCTCACCGTCCCCAGCCCCACAATCAAGCTGAGCTCACAGCCGAGAAACATCTGCTTATCAAATGTCATAAATATTTCTTCCAGCTGATAATCCGCCAAGACCTCGACATGAAAGCCTAATCCGATCCCGTCCAGATGCACTCCTCCCGCCACGGGTTGATCGAGTAACGCTAACGCCGACAGAATGTCCGCTGAAAACAATGCCCTGCCCGCAGCGGCCTGCTCTTCGGAATCAAACATGCCGCGTGCCCGGATTACCGGATACCCCAAAAGCTCCTCTGTCGTATAACTGGCCTTGCACCCCAGTTTTAACACCGTATGAGGTAAAAATAAAGGCAGATTAACACTTAAGTTTGTTACCGTATGAAAACCTTGTTCCGATTCAGGGAACACGGGCAAAGGCACTTGGATGAAAACAGCGGCGGTAAACGCCAGCGGTGCATAATAATCTATAATACCGCCGTTTTTTATAACAGAAAAATTCACGCCGGAAATAAAATTCAACTCATTCTCCTGATCCAGCGCAGCCGGCTCGAATCCGTTTAAAAAGGAGAAATTATTCCATGCATACAGGTTATAACCGTAATGCAGACCCCCATAAAGATACATACTCTGCCTTACACTGTGAGTCAGGTTTGAAAAAAGCGGAACAGAGAGCAAAACCGTGTTGTCAATAGACTGCCTGTAGTAATCTCCGGACGTATATTCATAGCTGAGATCAAGCGCATAGAGGATATCGACCAATCCGAGCGCGGTCTGGAATTCAAGGGTAGCGGCAGGCTGCATGGTTTGAGGGAAAAAAGAAAGAGTGACACTGTACATTGTAGTCTGCAGTGGTGAAACACCTAAAAGATAAACTCCGCCGCCCCAGACTACTTCATTGGGACTCAACACAGTACCGTCCGGAAAAGGCAGCCAGAACTGAAATAAGGGCCAATCAACATAATCTTCACCTGACACAACCTCCTGCCCAGGTGCCGGCGGATAGGGAACGGCAGGAGGAAGCGCAATCCGCTTATAGATCAGGGCGTGTTGTGCCATCTTTTTAATACAAAATCCCCGCCAGGAATAAGAAGCATAGATAATATCCTCCTCCAGTTTATATCCTGCAAATGCTGCTACCGGCTCCTCACAGACTAAAAACAGATCCCTTGCAGCAAGAGACAGGGTATAAAGTGCCAGGCTCCCTCCTCTATCGGAAGAAAAAAGCAGTGTATTATCATCAATGAAGCGCGGATAATAATCCCCTGCCGTATCCGGTCCTATTACGATTTGTTTTTTATCAGCATTATATGAAGCAGGCGGATCGTCTGCGTTTAAAGGCATGCCGGGTAACGGGTACTCCAAGAGATAAATATCCTGCAATCCGTGGCGGTGTAATACAAAAGCAATCTTTTTTCTGTCGGGCGAAAATACAGGATTGTACACACTGCTGTGTTGCTCGGCAAATAAAAGAGCGATATCCCCCGTAACAAGATCAACTTCAACCAGACGCGAATATGAACCTGTCCTCTGTACCGCGATCAGGTGTGTGCCGTCTGCAGAAAGCGCCGGATGATACAAATGCGCGCCATGGGTAAGCCGGTTTAATTCGCCTGTGGCTGTATGATAAACATAGAGATCGGATAGTACCTCCGAATCTATCAGACGCGGGTTGGATTGAAAATCGAGCCCGGCGAAAACAATAGTATCGCCTTTTTTATCGGCAGTCAAAGAATAGTCATCCGCGAGCATAGTCTCGAACAATACGGTTTCCTGCTTAGACTCAGGATCATATTTTATCACCGCTGCATGCCTAAAGGGACTGCTGCGGTACATAAACCAGCCCTGATCGGTGATAACAGGCAGAGCATAATCCGCTATCTCCTCCGGAGTGACAAGTTCTCCCTGGGGCAGCAAACGATCCTGTTTATATTCCGCGGACAGCTCCTCTTTCATCTGAGTAAAAAGCTCGACAGCATCATAGCCTGTGACCTTGCGCACAGCATGCCATGGCCCGAACAAAGGCCACTTTACATATTCATCATTGATGCGCCTAAAAACATCTGTTCCGAATTTTTCCATTAAAAACCGGACAAAGATCAGGCCCGCCACGTATATTCTGCCGGGAGGCGGGTAGGCCGAAGAGTATTCAGCCTGGTCCAGGCTGAAAAAATGGTTTTCCAAAAGCGGAGCCTTGTAATAGATCTCGAAAAAGGGATTCCGTCCCCTTCCGCCCTTGGAAAACATGGTTTCCGTGTTGGTGGTAATGCCCTCAAGCATCCAGCCCGGTAAAAAAAACGCATTACCGCCTTTGATCGCATCACCGAACACGCAGGACAGAGAAGCTAAAAACCCTTTTTCGGACTTTAAATGCACATAATGGGTGAGTTCATGGATTAACAGCAGTTTAAGCCAACTTTCATGCCGCGAGCCTACCCAGGGTGAGATAGGAGCCGCCACAAACAGTCCGATATGATGAGGAGGAAAAGAGTAATACCCATTGGCCAGATCCGTGTTTCCGTATACTACACAGAGAATCTGTTCGGGATACGAATCGAAATATGTCGTGACCTGCTTATAAACTTCTTCACAAAAGCCTACAAGTTCACCAACAGCCGCTTTGTCTTTTTCCTGGTAGATAAAAACAAAATGATCTGTCGCAGTCTGTTTCCAGTCGTATTCTGTATCTGCATTCACGAAGCATGGTCCCGCCAGACAGAACACGAAAAGGAAAACGATTACTCTATACTTCAAAATCTTTAGCCCTTTCGGCAGCAGCCGCTACCGCATCCATAACCGCATGAGTGAATCCCAGTTCTTCCAGAGTTTTTATGCCCTGGATCGTAGTACCCGCAGGAGAGATCACCTTGCTTAAGGCTTCAATCGGGTTTTGCCCCGTGTCTTTTAAAAAGGCGGCTGCCCCTTCCACTGTTGTTAGCGCAATTGCCACGGCTTCGTCATATTTGAACCCGGCGTGCACTCCGCCCAACGCCAAAGCGTGAATAAAAGCGAACACATAGCCAATACCGGATCCGGATAACCCGGTAACCGCCGGCATCAGGCTTTCCGGCATGGTATACGGCACACCGATAGCCTGTGCGATTTCCAAACAATCCTTACGGAACTCATTGCTTACTTTTGAGCCTGAACTCATGCCCACAGCCGCAAGGCCTTTAACTGCCGCCAGATTGGGCATAAACCTCACCACCTGGTCTGTTGCCAGCTGTTTTATAAAAAAATCAATTCGCTTGCCCGCCACAACACTGATAATCCGTTTACCTTTGGTAACTGTCTTGATTTCACTAATCAACTCTGCCAACTCCTGAGGTTTTACCGCGATTATCACAATATCAGCAGCCGTTACTAGTTCTTTATTCGCAACAATTCGCAGGTTATACTGTTTTCCGGCAGTCTGGATTTTTTTTTCATTACACTCGGCAACCAGAACATGGCAGCTTTGTTTGGCGGATACCAATCCCTTATAGAGAGCACTCCCCATATTGCCGAATCCGATAATACCTATTGTTTTCATATACACATCCTTTTCGGGTATATTCTAAAGATTTAAGGTATTCAGATCAAGAAGCGATTGAATTTTAAAATTTTAAATTAGTTAAGCGGCATGGGATTACAGAGATTATGCTCGCAATCTGCCACTCGTCCGCAGTTAAAACAGATATACTGCGGATCTCTTGTGAGTTCCTTTATCTGATCAAAAAGCTCCTTACTGGCCAAAACACAGAGATGACCTGTATGGTCCCCTTTGCATGATTTTTCACTCATGGTTTTCCCTTTCATGTTTTCATTATTCTTTAAGGAATAATTATTAACGTTCTCTGATTATAAAATCATGAAAACCGAGATCATGCAAGATCTTTTCGGTCTGCTTGAGAGCGTCTTTTGAAATATTGTCCACATACACCCGGAGAAAACCTTTTTCCGTACTTTCAACCGCCACACTCAGATTTTTGGCTGTGATTAGTCGTTTGGCCCTCTCAGCGTTTTCCACCTCACGGAAAGCGCCTATTTGTATACGGTAGCTCTTTATTCCGGCAACAGGCTCTACCGGTTCTACGGGCACAACCGTTTCAGCCGTCTCTACAGGCTTTATTTTTTCTTCATCTTTTGTTTTTTCCACGATTTCAATTCTCACGGGAATTACTCCTGAATCGAGCATATCAAGATCCGCTGCCGCGGCTTTGGACAGGTCGATTATACGTCCCTTACGAAAAGGTCCTCTGTCGTTGATCCTTACGAGGGTTGCTTTCAAATTATATAAATTGGTTACTTTCACCACCGTGTTAAAAGGCAATGTCCTGTGAGCGGCTGTATGCTCATTGGTATTGAAGATTTCGCCATTGGCTGTTTTTTTGCCGTGAAAATCTCCGCCATACCAGGACGCCAGCCCCCATTGATCGGTATACACATTCATCACTACAAGTAAAAAAACAATCGGAAATAAAATAAGCTTTTTCATATGTAAATTATCGACTTTTAAAGAGATTTGCTTAAAAATTGTCGTTGGAGTTTCTTGTAAAAATAACATTTTTGCAATTTCATCATTGAATAAAGCATATATCTTCTTTATACTCTACTGTCTATGAAAACAGAAGCAACTCATTGGGCAGATATAACCGCATTAAAAATTATCCGGGAAAAAGGAGACAAGCAGCTTTATGTATGTGCCGCCGGTATTACTCCTTCGGGCACCGTGCATATAGGTAATTTCCGCGAGATGATCTCCGTAGATCTGGTGGTAAAAGCTTTAAGAGAGCTGGGCAAACAGGTGCGTTTTATCTTCTCTTGGGATGATTACGATGTGTTTCGGAAAATTCCGGCCAATATGCCGCAAAAGGAGATGCTTGAAACGCACCTGCGCAAACCTATTACTGTTGTCCCCGATCCGCACGGCAGCAAAGAAAGTTATGCCCGTTACAATGAGTATGAAATAGAAAAACTACTGCCGCTGTTGGGAATCGAACCTGAATTCATTTACCAAGCTGAACAATATGCAAAAGGCTGCTATACCGAGCTTATGCGGCAGGCGCTTATCAATAAAGATACCATCAAGGCCATCCTTAATGAACACAGAACCTCCGAACTGCCCCCCGACTGGTGGCCTATTTCCATTTTTTGCACCTCCTGTCAGAAAGACACAACCAAAATCTCAAACTGGGATGGAGAGTATGCTGTGAGTTACAGCTGTTCCGCATGCGGTAACAACGAGACCCTCGATCTTAAGCGAGCTCAGACTGTTAAACTTTTCTGGCGGGTGGACTTTCCCATGCGCTGGTCGTATGAAAAAGTAGATTTTGAACCCGGCGGCAAAGAGCATCATTCAGCCGGAGGCAGTTTCGATACCGCGAGCAGTATCGTTAAGCAAGTATACAACCATGAACCGCCTGTTACCTTTAAATATGATTTTATCAGGATTAAAGGAAAGGGAGGGAAAATATCTTCATCAACCGGAGATGTAATCAGCCTGCAGGATGTAATGTATATTTATCAACCTGAGATTATCCGCTATCTGTTCGCCGGAACCCGGCCCAATGCCGAATTTGCCATCTCCTTTGATCTCGATGTGCTTAAAATCTATGAAGACTATGATAAATGCGAGCGGATTTATTTTGGCCGTGAAGATGTAAGTGAAAAAAGAAAGCAAAAAGAAAAGCGGATTTATGAGCTGTCTCAAGTCAGGGAAATTCCTGCCGCATTACCGGAACAGATACCTTTCCGCCATCTCTGCAATCTGCTTCAAATCTATGAAGGCCAAATTCCCGCTACACTGAAAGCGCTTGACGCGGAAGATGATACGCGTTTACAAAGCAGGGCGCGCTGTGCCTGGAACTGGATTACCACATACGCTCCGCCTGAATTCCGTTTTCATCTGCGAAACGCGGAAGCTGTGCCTGTTTCCGTCACAGAAAACCAAGGCCGCGCGGTGACCGCCCTCTACCGGGAACTGGATGAAAAATTTTCCTCTCATGACGAGCGCAGTCTGGCAGAGTCTATTTACAACCTGGCTCACGAGCACGGTCTGGAACCCAAAGAATTTTTTAAAACTCTCTACCGCATTCTTATTAATAAAGAAATGGGTCCCCGTCTGGCCGGTTTTATCCTTACCATCGGAAGAGATAAAATAATGTCGCTTCTAACACCTTATGTATCATAACAATACCCGGCTCCCGGAATTTACCGTATTGATTTTTTTATACACACGGTGTTTTCTCTTTACCATAACCTGCCGATACATAAAAAGAAATCATAGACTAAAAGGTGAGAGCTTATTATGCAGTTTTTTTATGATATTTTAACCTACATTCAAAATTTTTATTCCGACACCACAAATATCTTTTTATCCATTCTTGTGCTTATCGCCCTGTTCGCTGCATGTGCCGCACTATCCGCTTTTAACAGTTCAAAACAGACCAAAAAAGCTCTACGCGCGCAAATGATGAGCGATCTGCTGGATTCCCGCTACACGGAAAAGAATATTGTGGCCCGCAAAAACCTGATTAACTACCACGAAACCTGCCGCAAGCACGGATTTGACTATGTGAAAACATTTTTGGATAACCGCAACAAACGAACGGTGGAAAAAGAAATAGATAAAAGCAGGCAGATCGTGTTCGCTTATTTTGACAAAATATACCGATTGGAACAATCGGGACTCTTGCAGGTCAAGGACCTTAACCGGCTTATTGATAATAATGAGCTGCACCTGTTTATTAATAAATGCTGGCCTTTGGTAAGCGGAGTAATTAACGCGCAGCCTCATCCTCTTAAACCAAAAAGCAGTAAATATAGTGAAAAGCAGGTTTATGAATTTTATTATTCTTTGTATCATAAGCGTTATTAAAAAAAGTTCAAATCACTCATAAAACAGATACTGCGGAAGATATTCTATGGAAAAAAACGAGATTAAAAAACTTGTAGCTTATACTGCGGCGGATACTCTCATTAAAAGCGGTATGAAAGTAGGTCTGGGATCCGGCAGCACGGCAATTGAAGTGGTACGCCGGATTGCCCAATTAAAAAGCGAGCAGAAGTTACAGAACCTCATGGTTGTGCCTACCAGTTTACAGACAAAGCTGGAATGCCTTACCCTGGGCATACCGATAACCACTCTTGCCGATCCCGCGCTTAAGGCGCAGCTTGATCTGACTATTGACGGAGCCGATGAGATAGATCCGCAGTACAGACTCATTAAAGGTCATGGAGGAGCGCTGCTTAGCGAAAAAATCACCGCCTACGCATCTGTGCATTTTGCCGTAGTTGCCGATTTCAGCAAGATAGTGGATAAATTGGGAATTAAATTCGCCGTTCCCGTGGAAGTTGTTCCGGAAGCCCAGCTTACCGTTTCCCGTCAACTTGAATCCTTAGGGGCAAAAGTAAATTTATTGATGGCCACCAATTTCGCCGGTCCTGTTTATACGGAACACGGTAATCTGTTACTGCATGCAAAATTCAAAAGCATTGAACATCCAGATGCTCTGGAAAAAAGTCTGAGTGCTATTCCTGGTGTTGTTGAATCCGGTCTGTTCTGCCGTCAGGTAAACCATATTTTTGTGGGCACTGCAGACGGCAAAGTCGATCACATACAAACATAACTCAAAGTTTACATTATAAGCTTCTTCAGCAGCATGTCATTCCTCTTCCATTTTGATCGAACTTTTACCCGGAAATCCAGTTCCAGGCTATACGGAAAAAGTACCGCCACATCCTCCCTGGCCTGCATCATAATTTTTTTTATGGTATCCCCGCCTTTACCTACAATAATACCTTTCTGCGACTCCCTTTCCACGCAGATAAAACCTCTCACCCACAGTGTATTCTCAGCCTGTCGCATTTCCATATCAGCGATCTCTATATACACGGCGTGGGGAACTTCCTGGCGTGTATTAAGAATCACTTTTTCCCGAACAATTTCGGAAATACGAAATTCAGGAGTCTGATCCGTGTAATACTCATCCGGATAATAAAGCTCCCCTTCCGGCGCTTTTTCAAACAGCACGGAAAGCAGCTGTTGCACTCCCTGACCGTTTTTACATGAAAGGCTAAGCTTCGGCGCATCATCAAATGAGGTCTTTAACAGTGTCTGAAACTGCTGTTCGTAATTGGGTGTTACATCTATCTTATTCAATCCGATCACCAGCTTCTGTTTGAAATTCTTCATCAGCGATATCAGAGTTTCCTCCTCATGACCAATCGCACGTGTTACATCAAGCAGATAAAGCACGATATCGACTTCATTCAGAGTGGTTACAGCCAAATCCTTTAAATACGTATTGAATTTTTTTTCAGAACTGTGGAAACCGGGAGTATCGATAAATACCAGCTGACCTCTTTTTTCCGTATAAATGCCGCGGACTTTATTCCTGGTTGTTTGAGGTACATTTGAAATTATCGATATCTTATGGCCACAGATTCTGTTCAGCAGAGAAGATTTTCCTGTCGACGGTCTCCCGATCAGCTCGATAAACGCGGATTTCATATACGGCACATTATAGCATAGCCACATACAAGACCGCAACCAAGGAATCAGCTCATAGATTTTCACGGATTTTTAGTATCTGCATAGTTATCCGTGTCCGTCCGTGTTAATCCGTGAGCCATAGTAATATTTTTATAATGAGCAAAATCTTGCCAAATAAAACATAATACGATACATTAAAAACCAAACTATGCATCAAAGAAAACATCTTCACATAGTGTGTCTCTTTATTGTACTTATTCTGCTGCAAAGCGAGATAGCCTGCAACAACAGCACGGCTTTGTATAAGGAAACATTTCCCGCGATGTCAACCTATGTGACCGTGGGTATTTATACCGATGTTCTTCCCGATTGGCAGACTATCAAGCAAAAAGCAAGCACAGAAGCATTGCTTTTCGATCACCGCTTACCGGAGAGTCCTTTATTTTCACTAAATAATGAGGGATCTGCTACCCTTCCTCCTCAGCTAACCGCAATAGTTCAGCAGGCGTTGGATCTGGCGGAAAACAGCGGAGGGGCGTTCGATCCCACTATTCTACCTTTGCTTAACCTTTGGGAGTTCGAAACAGGAGGCAGAGTTCCCATATACAAGGAGATCAGAAAGGTTCTTCCCCTCATCAACTATAAAAGAGTAATAATTCAAAAAAATAATCAGATCAGTATTGCCCCGCAGATGGGCCTGGATTTAGGCGGGATTGCCAAAGGCGCTGTTGTTGATTTTATGGCGCATTATTTATCCGGGCAGGGGTACACAAACTATATGATAGATGCCGGAGGAGATCTGCTTCTCTCCGGTGCCAAACCCGACGGAAATCCCTGGAAGATAGCTGTTCGCCATCCTCGCTATGCGTCGCAGGAGGAAAATGACCATGACAGGCGATCATCCAAGGCATTTCTCTGTATTATCGAAATTGACAGCTCACAAACAAACAAAGCCATAGTCACTTCCGGTGATTATGAGCGCTTTTTCATTCAGAATGGCAAAAGGTACCACCATATCATCGATCCCCATACCGGGTATCCGGCCGCAGAACTGGTTTCCGTCACGGTTATCGCCGACAACTGCACAATTGCGGACGGTCTGGCAACCGCGGCCTTTGTGCTCGGATTTAAAAAAGGCCTGTCCTTTCTTGAACAGAGGCAGGGTGTGGAAGCTCTTCTGATCCGTGAAACAAATCATATGCTTGAAGCCGCGCAAACAAGCGGTTTCCCCCTCTCCCCTGAAGATCTTATGTTATGATCTCACGCGCGCCAGTACTTTGCATAAAGCAGATGCAGTTTTCTCTTCAGCTCGTAGGGAATTAATGAGGGATCGGTCATAAGCGCGCTTTCGGCCGCATGCCTGCAGGCACAGTTCCCCAGTTTGTTCATACCTTTGGTAAATGCCGGAATCATAGATTTGATGGCGGCTATCTTTTGCTGCATCATTTTTATTACCATCTCCACGGTAACATCATCTTCCTGCTCCTTCCAGCAGTCGTAATCCGTCACGATACCGATATTGGCGTAACAGATTTCAGCCTCTCGCGCCAGCTGAGCTTCAGGAAGCACTGTCATCCCGATGATATGCGCCCCCCACTCTTTATAAAGAAAACTTTCGGCTTGAGTTGAGAAAGCCGGCCCCTGCATGCAGAGTATGGTCCCGCGGTCGTGAAAAGGTTCTTTCTGGCCTTTCAGCACTTCAAGCAATGCTTTATTCACCTCCGGACAGAAAGCATTGGCGAAGCCTACATGCCCGACAACACCATTGCCGAAAAAACTCTTTGCTCTCCCGTGTGTTCTGTCAATAATACTGTCGCAGACTACGAAATCACCCGGCTTATAATCCTCATGCAGGGATCCGACCGCGCTCACAGAGAGGATGGTCTCGACGCCCAGACTTTTTAAAGCCCATATGTTGGCCTGAGAAGGAACCTCTTGAGGAAGAATGCGGTGTCCCTTACCGTGACGAGGCAAAAAAGCCGTAACCACGCCATCAATATCAACCAAGGTTATTATATCCGAAGGCATTCCAAACGGTGTGGGAATATCTACTTTTTCAACAAGTTTCCCGCTTTCGAATTCTTCCAAACCGCTGCCTCCGATAATTGCACACTGAGCCTTCATAGGTATCTCCTTTTATTTTTTATGGTTCTCATCCTGGCCACATCTTAACAAGAAAGCAGAGCAATCGCAACTTAAAATTTTAATTTTGTGGAGGACGACCAAAATATTTTTTTAAATTCTTTGGTTTCTTTCTTGACAGACATGAATTCTAACCATTAAGATATATACAGTATTTCATGGGAGTTCTTCTGCCCCTTAACCTCTAGTACCAAGTGGAGGACAGAAGCAGCGAGAGGCTAGGGGTTTTATTCCCTAGCCTTTTTTTAGTTGCCAGACTAATCAACTAAGTATATATTATTAATCTATGAAACAAGAGAATTTTTATCTTACAGACACTGAAAACGAAGAAAGCGAAAGCGGTCATGAAGCCCTCTTGATGCAGCAGTTATTAAAGACCAGAACAATCCTGTTGTCTGGAGAAATCAATAAGGCTTTGGCTGAACGCATTATCCGTCAGCTGCTTTTATTGGAGGACGAAAGCAACGATCCGGTAAAGATATTTATCGACTCCCCCGGCGGCGATGCGGATGCCGGATTCGCAATATTCGACATGATTCGCTTTATCAAACCTAAAGTGTTTACTATCGGCATGGGGTTGGTGGCCAGCGCTGCTGCGATCATTCTTCTGGCGGCACCGCAAGAGCAGCGAGTGGCACTGCCCAACTCGCATTACCTGATTCACCAGCCGCTCAGCGGAATTCGGGGTGTAGCCACTGAAATCGAAATTCATGCCAGAGAGCTGGAAAAACTGAAAGATAAGATCAACCACCTTATCGCAGAAGAAACCGGTACTCCTTTAAAAAAAGTGGAAAAAGACACGGATCGTGATTTTTGGATGAATGCCAAAGATGCCATGGATTACGGTCTTATTTCCAAAATAATTACCAAGCGGAGTGAGTTGAAATAATGGAAAAGGGAGATCTTTCCCGTTTTTTAGATAGCACACTTGAGCAGATCAATATAAAAGACATTTCCGCTGCTGCCGCATATAAAGGCAAGGTGCGTGATATTCTCGATTTTGGCAGCACCATGCTTATCTGCACTACGGACCGCATCTCCGCTTTTGATAAAGTGCTCGGCACAATTCCCTGCAAAGGCCAGGTACTCAACCAGATTTCCCTCTACTGGTTTAACCAGACAGCGGATATTTTAAAAAATCATATCCTGGAGGAGCTTTCACCGCGCGCAGTACTGGTTAAAAAAAGCACACCGCTTCCCGTTGAAGTGGTCGTACGCGGCTATCTCACCGGCTCGGCCTGGCGTGATTACCAGAAGGGCAATTCCATTTCCGGAATCAGACTGCCTTCCGGTATGAAGTTTAATCAGCGCTTTGAAACTCCGCTGCTTACACCTTCAACAAAAGCCGAGCGCGGCACACACGATCTCCCCATTTCCCCGGCAGAGATTATAAGCTCCGGAATTGTGGAAAGATCTGTATGGGAACAGGTTGAAGAAAAGGCATTGGCTCTTTTTAAAAAGGGAACCGAACTTGCTGGAGCGCATGGGCTTATTCTGGTTGACACCAAATATGAGTTCGGGATGAATAACGGTGAACTCATTCTTATAGATGAAATTCATACTCCCGATTCCAGCAGATACTGGTACAGCAATACGTATGAGCAGCTGTTCAACAAAGGAGAAAAACAGCGTAAATTGGATAAGGAATACTTACGGCAATGGCTTATGGAGCATAACTATATGGGCGACGGCGAACCGCCGCACATACCCGATGAAATCAGAATTCATGTTGCATGGCTTTATATCACCGCCTTCGAAACTATTACGGGCAGGACCTTTATCCCCACCGAGAATGATGAAAAACAAGAGATTGACATAATCTCCCAAAAACTCAGCAATCTCGGTTACCTGTAATCTTTTAGTCTTTAGAAAAGGCACAAAGCACTCGAAACTTATAAAGAGCGACAATGAAAATAACGGCAATCTGCTGCAGTCTATTTTTTCTGTTCTGTTTATCCACTCATGCCAAAGAACTGTATGTAAAGGACAAGGGATATTATCTTGACCTCCCCGCAGAATGGCAGGAGCTTGATACTCGGGACACTGCCGCCATGTCGTTTGTAGATCCCGGTCATACAACCATATTCCAACTATTCTGTTTTCCCGCGCCATATTTTGAAAACGCTTATGAAATGCTCTCATTCATTAAAGTACATCTCAATGCCGAAGGGGAAGGCGCTCCGTTTATTTATTCCGCTTCGGAGTCCTATTTTGCGGATCTCTCTTTCTCCACTCAAAGCTATCACGTACGCGGCTATTTTGTCTTTATTAACGGGGATACTAATGACTATGTGCTCATGTGTTTTACGCAAGTAAAAGAGTATTCCCGCATGCATGATTTTTTGCTTTCCTGTCTGGATTCTTTTTCTCCCGACAAAAAAAACAAACTGCTGCCCGGACCTATCAGCCAGTTTTATTATCAGTTCCCGGGTGTCAGCCGTACGACCGCTACCATCCCCTTCAAGGAAAAGTTCATTTCTTTTAGTTATGACAAAAATGAAATAGAGGCAACCGAAGTGGTAATCAGCCGTGAGGCGCGCATCCTCACTGCCTACCATGAGGTCAATACCGAAGCATGGTCCAGATTCTATAGGATTATATACCGAGACAACTTTGCCCGTTTTACTGAGCTTTCGCAAAAACTGCAAGACTATCTGCAGGCCGCTACGGATAACCGGACAGAACTGGTATCCGTACTGTTGGAATGGATCCAAAGGTTTATCTACGGTCAAAATCAGGGTATTACCGATATCACGCCGCCGTTACAGGCTGTTCTAACTCATTCCGGTGACTGTGACACACGGGCCGTCCTTTTTCTCATTCTGCTTCATCATATGAAGATTGACGCGGTACTGTTGGTATCGGATCGCTACAAACATTCCGCCGTAGGTATTGCGCTTGAAGCATCCGGAGCCAAACTGAAGTTTAACGGTAAACAATATGTTTTTGCTGAACTCACCACACAGGTGGCTTTGGGCATGATCGCTCAAAGTATGGCAGACCCCTCCGGCTGGTATATTTTCCGGCTGGGCAATTAAATTCAAATTATTAGAGGAAATTGTAAAACTCAAAATATATTAAATTAATCAACATACCACCAGCAAAGCTGGTGGTATGTGAGGGAGCACCCCATAGGGGTGCAAGGTGGGAGAAAAAGCCACCGCTTAGTCAGCATCTTTTCAACCACAACCATAGGTGGTGGCTTTTTCGGAAGTAAAATATTTATTCTTTATACCATAATAAGTTAGCAATTTCCATTTTAGGAACTTCGTGCAAAAATTTGATTTTTGCACAAGGCTCATTACTCAGAAACTTGAAGCGGATTGGAAAAATAATAAGGCCCGTTTAAAATGCCGAAGACGTTATTTTTATGCACACAATAGACATAGTAGATAAAACTATTATTCAGTGCCGAGTCTCTCGTGGTGATGACTTCGGTTTTTAGTCCGTTCTCGTCAACAGGAAAAGCCACAATGAAACGCTTGTTCTCATCATAGACCCAGAGTTCGTAATTCTTATATGTACCTTTTATAAAGATCCTATCACCGTTCACATAAGCATCCGGGAAGGTAATCTGTTCCGTATTGACATTATCCTTACTGAGATAAATAGCTGTTTCATCACTTTGACCGCTTAAATCTTCCAGGTATACCCTGTACTTGCCTGCGGGAAAGGGCTCCGACGCGGGCATGGTAATTGCGTTACTGCCGATCCATGTGGCGTTCCCTTTTGTAGTCATTTCCCAGGTACCTTCATCCAAACCCCACAACAGTTCTTCGGCATCATTAATCAGATAAACAGCACCGATATCCTTTATTCCGTCCTCATCCTGAATGTTAACAAACAAACTGAGTTTCTGGTAACTGAAACCGCTTTCCCGATCATTAAACAACATGACCTGCCAGGATATCTGCATAATCTCGGGCGGGCTGTCCGAGCAAGCTGTCAGTCCTATTAAAATAACCAATAACCAGATTATACGCTTTTTCATGATTTTAACACCGCTTTCAACGCGCTTATAAATTTTTTGTTTTGCTCCTCGGTGCCCACAGTCACCCGTATACAAGTAGGCAGTTGATATGTGTCCGCCGGACGGATAATTATTCCCCGCTCCAGCAGCTTTTTCTGTACATCCCTGCAGTTTATGTTAGTATCTATTACGATAAAATTGGTATATGATCGAACATACTCCAGTCCCATACGTTCCAACTCGGTATAAAGATAATCCTTTCCCTGATTAGTCAGCTTTAATGTTTTATTATAAAACTCGGTATCGTTCAAAGCCGCGCATCCCGCTGCTTGAGCCAGCACAGATACATCAAAGGGGGGTCTAACTTTATACATGATATTTACTAATGCCTCCTGTGCCACACCATAGCCCAGACGCATGCCGGCAAGCCCGTAGATTTTCGAAAAACTGCGCAGCAGAATAAGATTCGGTATACCCTGCTTGAGCATTGTAATTGTATGGGGCAGTTCATTCCGGGGAGCAAAATCAGCATATACCTCATCATGCACCACAAGCACATTTTCAGGCACCTGCTTAAAAAACCGTTCAAACTCATCCTGTTTTATCATGCTGCCGGTGGGATTATTGGGATTGCTTAGCCAGATGATTTTTGTTTTTGAAGTAATTTTATTGAGTATATCGGTCAGGTCAATCTCATATCCCTTCATCCTGCTTACCACAACCTTACCGCGCAATGCTTTTACTGCGATTTCATAATAAGGGAAGGTAATAAAAGGAATTATGGCCTGATCATCCTGATTAATAAAAGCCATGGCCAGAGCATAAATGATTCCGTCAGCTCCGTTTCCCACAATAAACATCTCGGGCGAAAGCTCAAACCTTTCTGCTAATGCCGCGCGCAGCTCCGCGCAGCTCACTTCAGGATAGGCGGAGGCCGACCCCGCATGAACTTTAATGGCCGTTAACGCCATGGGACTCATGCCCAGCGGATTCTCGTTTGAAGCCATTTTTATGAACTCAATATTTTTTTGTTCCCGCTTGGCTTCAAATACGGATTTTCCCGGTTCATAGCGTTTGATCGACTGAGTACCGGGATTTACAAGTTTTTCTATATTCATCCTTTTTGCCCTATTTGTCATCGGAAAAAAGCTCGTCAAAGGAAGGCACATAACCGGGATCGTTCAGGCGCTCCGACTGTGCCTGCTTTTCCGCCTGATCTTTTTGCACATTCATTTCCGCATCAAGTTTCTGTGATAATTTTTCATAGAGCGCTTCCATATTTTTACCGCCCACATATTTTTTAAGAAAAGCGGTAATTTCCATGGCCACAGCGTTTCGCCTATCTAAGTCGTCAAGCTTCCATACGGAGCGCAGGGCAGATTCATAAAGAGCGGTGGCATCGGCCGGTTTGTTTGCCATAGGCTGCAAACCCTGTTTTGCCAGATAACTGTTTAATCTTTCAAATAATGTGTCTAATGTTCCCATCGTTGTTCCTTATCGCCTAGTATTATATATCACTCTACATCAAAACCTTTACGTCTTCATTATCATATTGGGTAATAGTTTATATGAATTACTAAAAAAGATCAATTTGAATGGGCAATACAGGATTCGAACCTGCGGCCTTTGGCTCCGGAGGCCAACGCTCTATCCTACTGAGCTAATTGCCCTAAACATACAGAATAGTAATTCAGTGTCCGTATGTCAAGATTTCAGGTCAATAATGGCGAGGTAAATGTATATTTCCACTTGACACAATACAAACTATGACTATAATTCTTTGAAAAATCCGATTGCGGTAAACCGCAATCCATCTATGGCATAATTCTTGCGGCAGAATAAGAATTATGCCATAGAGTATATATGGATTTAAACAAAAAAAATTTTCCCATCCTGTTGAGCTTTATAATGTTAGGTATGATCATCGGTAGTATAGGGTGGGAGATAGTTGAAAGACTTATTTCAGCTTGGGGAAGTAATTTTTCATTGACACTTGAGAATCCGATAGGATTCGATCTCTATGTCATATCATTATTTTTCCGTGTCAATCTCGGGACGTTGCTGGGCTCCATAAGTGGAGTTATACTGTTTAAGGTGATATAAATGACTATGGTAACAATCATATTAGCATCCGGATCTCCGCGCAGAAGAGAACTGCTGCAAAAAGCCAAAATTCCCTTTAAAGTAATTCACCCTAATATAAACGAAGATGTTTATACCCAGACAACTCCGAAGGAGATTGTGGAAGAGATAGCAAAAAAAAAAGTGGAAGCTGTCGTGAATATATTCAAACAGGAATCCCCGCGCTGGATTGTAGGAGCCGATACCATGATTGAGGTTGCGGGAAAATGTATCGGCAAACCGGACAGTATAGAGGATGCTGAAGAATGCCTGCGTCTGCTTTCCGGAAGAATACATCGAGTATATACGGGGATGGCGCTGCTTCCGGAGAAGGATAAACCTATTGTCACTACCCTGGCCACCTCGGAAGTAAAGTTTCGCAAAATGAATGATGACGAAATACATTTCTACCTGGATTCAGGTGAATGGTCCGGAGCAGCGGGAGCATATAGAATACAGGAACAAGGCAGTTTTTTTATCGAATGGATTAAAGGTTCTTACAGTAATGTTGTGGGACTGCCTCTAGAAACATTCTATACCCTGCTAAAGGAAAATGATTATCCGTTTTTTAAAGATTAATTTATGTTGTGCTGATTTAAAACAGCGGAAGAAAATACGCAGTATATACGTATAGTAGCTTGCAAAAAAAACGTATTCCTGTTATGACTATTTATACGTAACTAAAAATTAAAGATCTTTTCTAAACCTTTTTAATATATTATATTAAAGATCATATTTTTGATATGGCCAATAAAAGGAGGAGAATTTGGCAGTAGTAACAATGAAGAACCTCTTGGAATCCGGTGTGCATTTTGGACACCAGACTAAAAGATGGGACCCCAGAATGAAGCGTTTCATCTTTGCAGAACGCAATGGAATACATATTATTGACCTTCAAAAAACTATCAAGGCGATCAAAGAAGCATTTGAAGCGGTTCGCAAGACTGTACTGGAGAACAAGGCAGTTTTATTTGTCGGTACAAAAAAGCAGGCTCAAGCTGCGGTCGAGCGGGAAGCCAAACGCTGTGGGATGTACTTTGTTAACAACCGTTGGCTTGGAGGAATGCTTACTAATTTCTATACCATTCAAAAGTCCATCCTGCGGTTGAAAAAAATTGAAAAGATGGAAGTTGACGGTACTTTTGAAAATATGACCAAAAAGGAAGTTGCGCTTCTTTTAAAGGAAAAAGGCAAACTTGATAAAAATCTGGGCGGAATAAAGGAGATGAAAGACCTTCCCGGTATTCTTTTCATTATCGATACCCGCAAAGAATCAATCGCCGTAGAAGAAGCAAAAAAAATGAACATTCCGATTGTTGCGGTTGTGGATACCAACTGCAATCCCGATGGAATAGATTATCCTATTCCGGGCAATGATGATGCCATAAGAGCAATTACTCTTTTTACACAGATAATAGCCAATGCGGTAGTCGAAGCGGAAAACGAGGCTGGACTCGAAGTTATCGAAACACTTCAGGAAGAGGATGAAAAAGTAGTGATCGATAAAGACGCTGAAGACTTTGACGGTTTAGCAGATGAAGTAGACTATGATTCTGAAAATAAAGATAAAGACAAAGAAGATACGAAGGTAACGGAAGAAGAAGCTAAGAAAAAAGAAGTTAAGAAAGAAGAGCCGCCAAAAAAAGCAAAAAAGAAAGCTGAAATTACTTTGATGGAACCTGTTCAAGAAAAGGAAAGTAAAAAAGAAGAGAAATCAGCGAAAACTAAAAAAACTGAAAAAACCAAAAAGGCGGACGCGCCTGCCAAAACAAAAGCGAAAGCCTCTGAACCTGTGAAAAAAACAAAAAAAGCAGCAAGCACCAAGGAAAAAGCAAAAAAAGCCGATACCGACAAAGAAAAGAAGAAGGAGAGCAAAGGTGGAAATAAAAGCGAGTGACGTTAAAAACCTTCGCGATAAAACAGGCGCCGGGATGATGGACTGCAAAAAGGCGCTGGTTGAAGCTGGCGGGGATTTCAGCAAAGCCGAAAAAATTCTTAAAAGCCTGGGCTTAGCGGCAGCTGCAAAGCGGGCCGGCCGCGCTACAAACGAGGGCCGAATATTTATTAACGAAAATTCACAGCAAGGCGTGGTACTTGAATTATCCTGTGAAACGGATTTTGTGGCGAAAAATGATGATTTCAAAACTTTAGGCAATTCATTATGCGCTAAAATAATCGAAAAAAATATTTCCTCCATCGAGGATAATGAACTGGAAACTTCAATCAAAGATACGATCGGCAAAATAAAAGAGAATATCATGCTTAAGCGTTTTAAAGTACTGGAAGCGGATAATGATGAACTGTTTTCCAGTTATATTCACGGTGAAGGCCGAATAGGGGTTTTGGTTAAATTAAAAATAGCTGATGCCGCATTAAAAGATAATGAAACCGTTAAGGAACTGGCTTTCAACCTTGCCCTGCACGTGGCGGCTTTCGCCCCGCTTTTCATCTCATCGGCGGATGTGCCTGACAACTATAAAAAAGAGCAGGAAGAGATTTTTCAGAAACAAGCCCAGAGTTTGGGAAAACCCGAAAACGTACTCCAGGGAATCGTTAAGGGGAAATTGAAGAAACACTTTTCTGAAATCTGTTTTTTAGATCAGAATTACGTGAAAGACGAAAAGATGAAAGTACAACAGACTCTTGACACTATCGGTAAAGAGGTTGGGTCCACCATTTCGATTGTTGATTTTATATATTATAGGGTGGGACAAGAATAAGATATAGACGATATTTTCTATTCTTCCGGAGGTAATAGCTATGGAAAAAGTATATAAAAGCACAGAAGATAATATGAAAAAAGTAATGGCCGCCCTTGCTCATGAGTTTAATTCTCTCAGAACCGGCCGTGCTTCCGCCGCTTTGTTCGACTCAATCAAGATCGATTATTACGGGCAAAAAACTCCTCTCAATCAGGTGGCCACTATTTCCGTGCCTGAAGCCCGCTTGGTCGTTATCCAGCCGTGGGATAAATCCATTCTCTCCGAGATTGAAAAGACAATCCAGAAATCAGAACTGTCGGTTAATCCCAATAACGACGGCAAGGTGATTCGCATTAATATTCCGCCGCTCACGGAAGAACGCAGAAAAGAACTGGTAAAAGTCGCTAAAAATAAAGCTGAACAGATGAGGGTATCTGTTCGCAACATCAGACGAGATGCAAACGAAGAATACAAACAACTGCAAAAAGAAAGTGATTTAAGTGAAGACCACGCAAAACGCGGAATGGATGAAATTCAGAAGCTTACAGATAGATATATTGAAGAAATAAACAAACTTTTAGAAGAAAAAGAAAAAGAAATACTAGAAGTGTAATGTCCAAAAACAATTCAGTACATTCTCAACTCATCAAAAAGAAACTCCCGACTCATGTCGGTATAATTATGGATGGTAACGGGCGCTGGGCGCAAAAAAAAAACCTTTCACGTTCCAAGGGACATCTGGAAGGTTTATCTGCGGCGAAACGTGTAGTAAAGGCAGCAGCCGATATCAACCTGCAATATCTATCGCTGTATACTTTCTCTACTGAAAACTGGAAACGAGCTGAAAATGAGGTCAAGTATCTGATGTTCCTCATCAAATCCTATTTAAAACAGGAATACAAGTTCTATAAAAAGAATCGGATCAGGGTTTTTCATAGCGGAGATCTCAAGCAGCTTCCTCCCGACGTGATTAAAACCATCCAATTGGTAATGGATAAAACAAAAACCTTCAACGGACTCAGATTAAATCTGGCAATTAACTATGGAGGAAGAGATGAGATAATCAGATCCGTGGAAAGATGGTTGAATAAAACAAAGCACAGTACTACAATTACAGAAGACGACATTTCAGACAATCTTGACAGACCTGAATTTCCGGCTGCCGACTTAATCATCCGAACTGGAGGAGATAAACGTATCAGCAATTTTCTGCTTTGGGAAAGTGCATACGCTGAGCTCTATTTCAGCGAGAAACTCTGGCCTGATTGGCAGGAAGCCGATTTTTTGGTTGCGCTTAATGACTATCAGCAGAGGCAAAGGCGTTTTGGTGGTGTAGTGTGAGAAACTTATTTCTGCGAATTCTTATTCTTGTTATCTTTTTCCCCGCGCTCTGGCTCATTCTCTTTGTTATTCCCGATTATAATCACCTGGTTTTTAATATCGTTACAATTCTGGTAACTCTTGTGGCCGGGCTGGAGGTTGAAAACTTTTTTGTCAAAAAAAATATCAGTACCTGGAAGTTTGTATCTCCCTTTTTAGGAATAACTCTTCCCATTTATTCCTACTTGGAAATAGCGGGATTAATTCCAAAAGGCTATTATTCGTTGGTCATAGTCTCACTCATTATGCTTGTATTAATCCGCGGCATTATTGCCACCAGTAAAATCACCATAAACAAACGTCTTGAGTTTTTATCATCATCCCTTTTTGTTATTGTCTATCCGGGTCTTTTTCTTTCGTATATTGCTCGCCTTACCGATCCTTCCTTATTTGGCCCGGAACCTCAGTTTGCCATGCTGTTTTTCTTAAGTCTGGTATTTTCCAACGATATTGCGGCTTATATCTCAGGAATGCTCTTAGGCAAATATTCCAGACTTAATTTGATCGTCAGTCCCAAGAAAAGTCTAATAGGCTTCTTATGCGGTTTCTTTGTTTCCATAGGAATCGCGGTATTATATTCGTATGTATTGGCAGATTACTTTTTACTTTCCCTGCCATCGGCTTTGCTGTTAGGAGGTCTCATAGGTTTATCCACTATCGCCGGGGATTTAGTGGAATCGGTTTTAAAAAGGGCATGCACGGTTAAAGATTCCGGCAGCCTTATGGCAGGCAGAGGCGGTTTGATGGACACGATCGATTCACTCCTTATAAGCGCGCCTCTCTTCTACTTTTTATTTCCGCTGCTAACCTAAACAGGTGCTTATTATGAAAAAAAATTGTCACCCTAAGCGTATAATAATTTTGGGCAGTACCGGTTCGATCGGCTGTAATGCACTTGATATCGTACGCAATAAAAACAAGCTCTTCAAAGTAGTCGCTCTTTCCTGTCACAGTGCTGTAAAAAAATTACTCGGCCAGGCGGAAGAGTTTAAACCCGAAGCAGTCTGTATAACCGGAAAGACTGCCCCCTTACCGGCTGCTGACTGCAGTTATAGACTCTATAAAGGAACAGAAGGCCTCACAGCAATGATCCATGAGTTGAAAGCCGATATGGTGGTAAATGGTATAGCAGGAGCCTCCGGCCTTCTGCCTTCACTTGAAACAATAAAATCACATAAGGATCTGGCATTAGCCAATAAAGAAACGGTAGTTATGGCCGGAAATTTGCTTTTTAATTTAGCAAAAAAGCATAAAACAGACATAATTCCGGTTGACTCGGAACATTCAGCCCTGTTCTTTCTCACGCGCAACCATGGATTAAATACCATAGCGGAGATGATTCTCACCGCGTCCGGAGGAGCGGTACGTGATATGCCGGTAGAACAACTGCACGACATTACGCCCGCTGCCGTGCTCAGACACCCGAATTGGGATATGGGCGCCAAAATAACCATAGATTCCGCTACCATGGCCAATAAAGCATTGGAAGTCATGGAAGCTCATCATTTTTTTAAGATAGATATTGCAAACATCAAAGTTGTTATTCATCCGCAAAGCTATGTGCATTCTTTAATACGAACGGTTGACGGTTCACTCTATGCGCAGATAAGTAAGCCGGATATGCGCATCCCCATTCAAAACGCACTTACCTACCCTGAGCTTCTTCCTGTGGGTCACGGAGAACTGGATATTGAAAAGTGCACTATCTCTTTCCGTCCGGTTGATCCGACCAAATATCCCATGCTCTCACTGGGAATTAACGCGGCAGTCACCGGCGGGGCCTACCCGATAGTATTTAATGCTGCCAATGAAGTGGCTGCAGCCTGTTTTTTAAAATCACAGATTTCTTTTTTTGATATAACCATGATAACGGAAAAAACACTTGCTCATAATTGGATAAATTTAGTAAATTCATTAGATGATATTTTACATATAGATAAACAAGCACGAAATAAAGCATTACAATTAATAGAAAGGCGGAATCGCACGTGATCGATACCATTACAATTATCCTCTGGGGAGGCTTAGGTTTAGGCATAGTTATTTTTATCCATGAGTCGGGTCATTTTATCGCAGCTAAAATTTTGGGAATAGAAGTAGAAACCTTTTCTCTCGGATGGGGTAAAAAACTGGTGGGTTTTACCCGTAAAGGGACCACCTATCAACTCGCAGTTTTCCCTCTCGGCGGCTATTGCAAAATGAAGGGGGAACATGTACTCACCGATGCACTGCAGAATAATGTTAAAGAAATTCCCAGAGAAGAAGGTACTTATTTCGGTGTACCGCCCTGGAAAAGAATAATTGTCAGTTTTTCAGGACCTTTCGCCAACCTGGTTTTCGCGGTTATCGTGCTGACCTTTATCTGGTGGATCGGTTTTCCCGTATATTCACCCGATAATCGAATTATCTTGGCCAGTGATTATGCACTGGACAGTTTTCCAACAGCACCCCCGGCCGCACAAGCCGGTCTTAAAACAGGTGACCGGGTAATCGCGGTAAACAATAACGAGATTAATAATTTTAAAGATATGAGAAAAATTATTGCTATTTCCGCACGGGAAGAATTACAATTTATCGTAGAACGCGGACCAGAAACCTTTGCCTTGTCTGTAATTCCGGATCTCAACAAAGAAGACGGCAGGGGTACAATCGGAATATACCCCTGGATCGAGCCCGTAATCGGCGAGATCGGACCGGAAATGAAGGAGTTAAATCCTTGGCTTAAAACAGGAGATGAAATTATCTCGGTCAATGGCGAAAAAATTGAACATCATATTGCATTCTTAGAGGCACTTCACGCAAAACCAGCATCCGTCCCCGTAAGCATAATGAGGGATGGCGTGATCAGTGATCATCTATTACAACTCGCGTATCTTGAAACAGACGATAATTCGGTAAAAGTAGATCTGCAGTTCACACAAAAGGAATTTCACACACCTCCGTTAAATCCTGTACAGGCCTTTTTAAAAGGCATTGACGAAGCGGTTTCTACGATCGGCCTCACTATCAAATCGTTCGGACTGCTGTTCAGCGGGATAAATTTAAATAAAGCCGTGGCCGGACCTATACGTATTACCTATGAGATCGGCCGTATAGCCAAAAGCGGATTCGAGCGCGGTATCGGCAGCGGTCTTATTTCCTTTTTCTATTTTATCTGCATGATTAGTGTAATCATTCTTTTTATGAATCTCCTGCCGATTCCGGTTTTGGACGGTGGTTTTATTTTACTTTTTACTTATGAAGCCATACGGAAGAAACCTCTAACCTTTAAATTATTATACAGATTTCAGCTTATTGGAGTTAGTATTATTTTATTATTAATTGTATTCGCAATAACAAATGATCTTACTATGCTTTTCCGACAAGGAGGCTTTTAATGGCGCAGCTTACATGTGTGTGTGAACATAAATTCAAAGCCGAATTCCAAAGTACGGTGGACGCGCAAAAAAATCCTGATACCATAAAGCAGATTCTGAAGGGTGATTTTTTAACCGCCCAATGTCCAGCATGTGGAAAAGTGTTAAAACTGGAATTTCCCTTTAAACTTATTAATATAAAAACAGGCGGTGAAATGAATTTCGTGCCTGAAGTAGACAGAGTCGACACTCTAAAAAAATTAAAAAAAACAAAGAAGGCGACTAAACTCGAGAGAATGGTAATCGGATACCCCGAGTTGGTTGAAAAGCTCACGATTTTTGAGTTAAATCTCGATGACAGAGTAATAGAATATATAAAATACCATCTGCTTTCTCACGTCCTGGAACACAGCCATGAGGACAAAGAAATCTTTATCTCCTTCGCCACAAAGAAGGAAGATGATCTCCTGTTTCATATTAAAGGGCTTAAAGCGGATGAAATCGGTATTACAAAGATTCCCCTTTCAAGTTATAATCAGACACTTAAGGATATAGAGAAAAAAATTGAAGAAGAACCGTATTGTGATTTTTTAAAACCGCCGTATATATCAATCAATAAAATATATACATGGGTTTGAATAGAAAAAAAACCGTTTTTACAATTATACTTCTCTTTGTTATCTGTCATTATGCGGCAGCGCAAAAAGTGCGCTTCACCGTAAACACCAGTCATACCGGTGCTGTTACCTCACTCGCTTCCCGCTCAGAATCCGATTTACTCTTTTCTGGAGGAACGGACGGTACCGTAAAAATATGGAATATACAGGATAAGAAATTATATTACAATATTCAGTTATCAGCCTTTCCCATACTCGGCTTAGCACTGCATCCTCAAAAAAACGAGTTGCTTGCCCTTACTAAGGATAATATGAATTCACACGTAATTATCGCAATAAACTGGAAAACCGCTCATATTCTTTATACAATCTCACTCAACAGCACCTGTCTTCATTTTGATTACTCACCGCAAGGGACTTACTTTTTTGCCTGTACATCGCATTGGAACGGTTTTGCCCTGTTTAATGCCATAACAGGAGAACGGCTTTGTTTTCTCCCCGACAGGATCGGCATGATTTCATACGCCGCGATCTCCCGTAAAGAAAAAAATATTATGACGTATAATCCGTCGGGAAAAATAACTTATTGGAATATCGCCAAAGCACAAAGTATAAAGGAACTGACTACGTTGTCCGACATTCGCCATCCGTTTATAACGCAGGATAAGAACTTCCTCATCGGTTACAGTGAAGATACTCTGGTAGTTATAGATCTTTTAACCGGAGCTCTTAAAGCTTTATTAAAACTGCCACATATAATTGATCTGGCATATAATAGTGAAAATCAAGAAATCGCCTATATTGCCAAGTATAATAAAAAGCAAACTGTCGGTTTTGTTAATGTTAACTTGACCGCCCTTACATTAACAAAACATCCTGCCGAGATAAACTCACTTAATTCAGCGCTTACAAAAACTGTTTATGTCGACAGATTGCCTTACTTCGGCGGGGAAACCGGCAGCATCCTGTTTCTGAAAGATAAAATCCGCATGGAACAGTTTGCCAAACCCAAACTACTTATTATCACGGATTTAACGGCTTTCAATAGTCTGCTTGCAGTAACAGCTTCCAATAATGTTATCTTCCTTTCTTCCGAACTATTTGCTCCCGAAGCCGACTTCCCCTATCCTCAGTTCAAGAAGATTTCATTCGTCGTGAATAAGCTTACACTACCGTTTGCCGATTCATTTTTAGAAAAGGGTCCTTTTGAAGATACACCGCTTATCGCCTGGCAGAATGATAAATTGAACGCAAAGTATGCAGTTATTGATCCCGTAACGCTTACAATAGTAAAGCAGCAGTCGTTTAAAAGAAAGGTAATAGTTCATTTTTCTTTAGATCCGCGCTTTCTCCATATTGTCTCTAAAAACGGCCAACTTCTGCTTGTATCCCGGCAAACATACGAACCTGTTTTTCGTTACTCCGCAGACGGCATGAATACATTGGCCATACTTTCTGAGGATGAACTTATATTGGGTAAAAACCGCGGCACTAAAGCGGGAAGTGCTCTCATGCGCATAAATTATAAAAAGAACAAAGCATCAGCCATTCCCATCTCTTCACAGGTTATTCTCCACATAATAAAAAATCCACACTCCTTTCTGATCTACACAGCAGGTTTCGAGGAAATCGATAACAGCTTCTATACGGTGATAAAAGCATGCGTGGGAGACAACTTCGAGCAGAATCAGGATATCTTCAAGTTGCCAGGGGAGCATTACCGTACCAGAATGAAGTATTTTGAAGAAACCGAAACCCTGTATTTTACTATTACCGGCGATACCATCTATATCTGGAACGGCTTTGAAGTCGACACATTTTCAGATGAACTGCGTAATATTAAGGAGTTCAGTATTGCGGACAATCATCTATATGTACTGCATAAAGATTCTTCGATATCCGTCTGGCATATAACGAAAAGAAAGCAGATATGCCAAATATATCTATTAAGCGACTGCTCATGGGTGGTAACTGTTCACAATGGTCAATACTTTACTTCGGATAACGGTGCTTCCAATGTAAATATTTTCAAGAAATAATAGTGCCGGTTTTAATCATGTGATGGATTCTTTTTAATTTTCGTAATTGCTTCTTTGACCGCCTTTTTTATTTCATTATTATATTTTGGACTACCAGTATTTGCATAAAGTTTCCCTAAAAGTGATGCCCGATAGTTGGGGGTGGTATGGTTCAAGGCAAAAGCCGCCATATCCAGAACACACTCCTGACATTTACATATCTCACTGTCTTCATTTAACTGTTTCTCTAATTCTTCAAACACCAACCGTTCCGCCTCATTAACGAGATATTCAAAATCATAACTGTTTTTTAATGCCATGCTCTTTTAGCTCCTCACTAATAAGATTATATAAGCAATTATAAAAATCAAGCGTTTATTACTTCTTTTGAAAGCGATTCAAAACGGGTATAATTTGGAATGAAAGCCAATTTTAAACTTCCTATCGGTCCGTTACGCTGTTTGGCAATACTTACATCCGTAACAGATTCATTAGTCGATTCATCGCCTTTTTTATCGGTTTGACGTTCCCTGTGTAAAAACAAAACCACATCGGCATCCTGTTCAATTGAGCCGGATTCCCTTAAATCGGCAAGGGTGGGCTTTTTACCCTCGGTTTCCCGTTTCACTTGAGATAAGGCCACCACAGGTATGTCCAATTCCCTGGCAAGCGCTTTAAGCGATCTGCTGATTTCCGCGATCTGCTCATGGCGCGGCAACTCCATATTTTCAGCTGATACAAGCGTAATATAATCTATGAAAACAATCTCGATATTATGCTGGAACTTCATCCGTCTGGCCAAGGCTCGTAAATCCAGCAATTTTAAGTTCGGCGAATCTTCAATATAAAGTTGTGCCTCATATATTCTTCCGGCGGCTTCCGTAATGCTGTGAAAATCAGCCGGTCGTAATAATCCGCTGCGCAATTTTGATGAACTCAATCGGGCTTCGCTGCTGAGCAACCTTTGGATAAGCGCCATACCCGACATTTCAAGGGTAAAAAACCCCACGGCCCTACCCTGCCGGATTGACATGTTTGCCGCGATGCTTAAAGCAAAAGCCGTCTTTCCCACGGAAGGACGGGCACCGATAACAATGAATTCCGAGTTTTGGAAACCGCTTGTTAATTCATCCAATTCCCCAAAACCACTCGGAATACCGGTGTAGCTTTCTTTGTTATGGTAACTCCGTTCAATCGCTTCTATTGTTTTCGGGACAATTTCTTTTGCCATATAATACGAGCCGCTGGCCTGCTTTTCGGTAATTTTAAAGATTTCGCGCTCTGCATCCTCAATAATGAGTCTGGTATCAACCGATTCCTCAAACGAGTTGGCAATAATCGTCGAGGCAATTCTGGCCATGATACGTCTGATGCTTAAATTCTGTACTATTTTTGCATAGTATTCGACGTTTGCGCTGGTAGGTACTTCAGATGTAAGTTGAGAGATATATGCGGCACCGCCGCAGGAATCGAGCAGCTCTTTGGTTTTCAACTCTTCAGTGAGAGTAATGAGATCGATTGCTTCTCCGCGGCTGAATAAATCGAGGATTGCCTGATATACTTTCTTGTGAGCGCTTTTATAAAAATCGTCGGCCCGTAAATATCTTAATACGATTGCTATTGATTCAGGATCTAAAAGGAGTGCCCCTAGTGTAGCTATTTCAGCCTCATCATTATGCGGAGGTATTTTATCTTTAAGGCTACTCTCTGCCATTATCCTTTTTCAAATAAAGTTATTCGTTAGCTTTCTCTTGGGTTTTTTCATCAGCTTTCTCTTTACTTTTCACTTCAGCTTTCTCTTTAACTTTCTCTTCAGCCTTCACTTCAGCTTTCTCTTTAACTTTCTCTTCAGCCTTCACTTCAGCTTTCTCTTTAACTTTCTTTCCGGCTTTCTCTTTTACTTTCCCCTTAGTTTTTTCCTGGGTATTCTCTTGAGCTTTAACACTTAACTTTATTTCTGCTTCTTCATTTTCATAAAGCTTTATTTTTATCTTATAGTCGCCTATTTGTTTAATAGTGTGATCAGGAACAAAAATTCTCTTCTTCTCAATCTGGTAACCGCGCTTCTCTAATTCTTCCGCTATATGTCCATTGGTAATGGAACCGAATAATTTGCCATTTTCTCCTGCAGCATAAATAAATTCTAGTTGCTCCTGTTCTAATTTTTCTTTAACACCGCTGGCTTCAAGTCTTTTCTCTTGTTTTCTTTTTTCAATTGTCTTACTTCTCTGTTCGAGTATATGCAGATAATGGTCGTTATATGGTACCGCATATTTTTTAGGAAATAAATAATTCCTGGCATATCCGTTTGTGACCTCACGAATATCACCTTCCTCTCCTAAATGCGGTACATCATGCATCATTATTATTTTCACTTATGTCTACCCCTTTCTACTAGTTGACTATCATTCAAAAATATTCTTTCTCTTGTACTAAGCTTTAATTATTTGGTAACAAAAGGTAAAAGTGCTAAAACCCTTGCTCTTTTTACAGTCTTAGATAGCTGCCTTTGGTGCTTTGCACAAGTTCCTGTTATTCTACGGGGAAGTATTTTCCCTCGGTCGGAGGTAAATCTTCGCAAAACAGATACATCCTTATAATCCATTTTGTATTTTTTTGTACAGAACTTACAAACCTTTTTACGAAAAAACGATTTGTGTCTTGGGCCTGAATGATACTTATCATCATAATCTTTATCTTTTCTGTCAGGCCTGTCACTTCGATTTATCCTTGTACTGGTTACAGGTTTATCAGTACCCGATTTTTTTTCATTCTTTTGTATGTCATTGTTTTTCTTTGTTTCTTTTTCAGCGTCCTGCAATTCTAGTGTCTTGTCTTCTGTTTTTTCTGGCATCCAAATGCTCCTTCCTTATTGTTGCCTAAAATGGTATATCATCTTCGAAATCATTTTTATTTTCATCAGGAAACGGAATAGCGGCAGTATTATCATTTCCCCCTGATTTTGATCCTTCGGAACGTCCGCCGAGTAGTTGAATATTTGAAGCGACTACTTCAACCTTACTGCGAGGCTGACCGTCTTGTTCCCATTTATTCTGCCTAAGTTCACCGACTACTCCCACTTGTTTTCCCTTAACTAAGTACTGAGATAGCGCTTCGCCTATTTTGCCCCATAACACAATGTCAAAAAAACTCGCCTCATCTATCCATTGCTCATTGCTTTTACGTCTGCGATTTACAGCTATGGCCATCTTGCATACCGCTGTGCCGGTATTTGTGTACTTTAACTCTGCATCTCGTGTTAATCGTCCAACCAGGACAACTTGATTAATATCTGCCATAAATTACTCCTCCCTTATGGGAACCAATATTAGTTCTTTTTTACAAAAAGGTACTTGAGTATGCCGGCCTGTAATTTAAATGTTTTTTCTAGAGGTTTTAGGCTTTCCGGATTTGTTTCGATTTCAAAAAGTAAATAATGACCTTTACTTTTTTTCTTAATCTCATAGGCCAGCTCTCTCTCCCCCATATCCGTTGTTGAAAGAAGCTTTGCGCCTGCCTTTTCCAGCTCTTTTGTTACTGTTTCTTTGTTCGTTTTAAATACTTCTTCTTCCGGTTCGAAGATAAAAGTGGCTTCATATTTTCTCATTCTTCCTCCTTGTGGTCTTTTGATCCATCTCATCTTTTTTGG
This sequence comes from Spirochaetales bacterium, assembly GCA_016930675.1. GTDB lineage: Bacteria > Spirochaetota > Spirochaetia > SZUA-6 > RPPD01 > JAFGGG01. The sequence goes on along the minus strand of JAFGGG010000004.1, from coordinate 248,300 downwards.
CAATGGATAAAGAGGTGGCTTAAAAAATAACTAAGATTTCAACTTATGTCAAGTCAAATATTCATCTTACCGATATTAGATACTGATACCGATGACAAATATAATTAATTATGAAGATGATATATTTTACTTAACCCATATTGTAAAAAAGCTTGGTGACGGGATAAAACTCGACATTGATCCCAACCGGTATAAGGATAAAATCTACGCTGAAATATTGTTCATACACGAATCCAGCCAGACCCTCTTCGCTGCTCTTAAAAAAAGTCAACTTAAAATTAACCGTGATCTTCATCTAAGAAATATGTTAAGGTTTAACAGACACTATGTAGCCTTCCTCGATGATATTATAAATGACAACTTCACTTTCACAAAATATCTTCAGGACTATATCGATAAGTTGTCGGGTATAAAAGCTCAGCATACAGAGTATATCGAAGAAATCGAAGATCTGCTTTCTGAAATTTCCAAAGATTCCAACGGTGATCAAGAAATAATCTCCGAAGAGGAGATGCGCATTCTGCTTACAAACCATGAAGAAGAACAATAGCTTCATTTAAAGATTGTCAATTTTTTCACCACTCGCAATCAAGAATACCGCATTATCAATTTTCCCGGCTGAAGAAAACAAGAAAAACCCGCCAAGCAAGCAAGCGACAATCCCGGCTGATAGATAGCTTATGCCCAATAGATTATCATCACCCGCGGAAACAATCAACAAAGCCCCGCATAAGTTTACAATAAAAAAACAGAGTGTGGAGAAAAATGCCAATCTAAACCTCTGCAAATAGAAAAGAAAGATAACTATTGTTAAAAAAATCAAATGGAAAAAAGTAGCGCCTAAGGTTATACGGAATACTGTTATATTGGTAATCCCGCCCACCAATAATTTCTCAGTATCGGCCAAGACCAACATTGGCGCAATGAGTATGAGAGTAAGCGTAAATATACCTTGAAACAAACACTGCTCTCTTAATCCGTGTTTAAGATTGGCAATAAGTTTGTATTTTATCATTTGAAGCTTATGATATATGCCTTTGTTGAATTTAGTCAAAAATTCAGTCAAATGACGATAAAAATTAGTCTCACTTATAATCATAAAATAAATTAATCCCGGAATTATAGTCAGATTGGCAATATACACGGGAATATCATAGACATCGAATACTTTAAAAAAGGTGTCAGCTATTGGTGAGCCTTTGGTGAACCAGAAAATTATTTTATCTATCCACATTCCCCAGTAGTACAAAATTCCTGTGAAAAGAAGAAATTTGAATCTGACAAAATAAGGCAAATGCTCCTTTATGGTAAAACCTCCGGGCCGATATTCTTTAAAGGCTAATATGTAAAGACACACCACAATAAGAAAATGCCCACCGGCAAAGCCGAGCATCACACCACTCACGGAAAAGGTTTTAGCTAACAGCGTAATACTGCCAAAGGCTATGGCCATGCCCAAAAGATAGACTATGAATATTTTAAAGTATTTTTTTAAAAGCGAAATAAAAATCATCAACAGCCAGATAAGGTTAATCGATACAAAGAAAATCACTCCGCTTATTCTAAACAATGTCGGGAAAATAATCTTCTGTAAATCCAGCAGTAAAAGAACTACCACAGAAACCGAGCTTGATAAAACAGCAATAATTACTGAAAATAACAGCAGTGCCTCACCCGCTTTGCTTTTTTTCTTTTCATACATATAATCAGCAACCAGCCGTGTGAATATATAATGGATTCCGCCGAATAAAAATAGTGAAAAGGCATAACTATAAATTACCACGGCCATAAAAATGGCCACGGATTGTCCGATCAAATAATACGAGTATTTTGTGATAAAAAAAATTCCCAAGATAGAAAGCACCCAGGGTCCGGCGACAATAATTGTTCCGGCCAAAGCCACCTTTACGACAGACAGGAATCCACCTTGCTTTATAACTCTTCGCAATACAAATCCGATACCGGCCATTATATATTTTCCTTTATGGTTTTATAGATCTCGCCATACCTTTGGTACACCTTATTTCGATCAAAGAATTTTCGCACTCGCTGTTTGTTCATTTCCACGAGTTCAATCACCTTTTTTGGATTATTATAAATATATTTTACACAAGAGCTAAGTTTTTCCGCATCCTTGGGCGCCGCTAAAAAGCGCTCATCATAATCAAGCAGCTCAAGCACATTGCCCACTTTGGTGGAAACCACGGGCACACCGCAACAGAATGCCTCCAAAATTACCAGGGGCTGTGCTTCACGAATGCTGGTTAACATCAGCACATTCAAAAAATTATAGTATTCCCGCACATCCTGTTTACCCACGAAGCTGAAATTCTTTTCGATTTGCAGACTCTTTACCAGCAGTTTGCAGTCATCGTAATAACCGGGATCCTCGTCAACCGGTCCGATCGCATAAAACATGGCATCCGGAATCGAAGCTGTTACGATTTTTGCCACATAAATGAATGTCTTAACATCTTTAATCGGTACAACCCTGCCGACCAAACCCACATGGAACCCTTTTTTGGGAACTCTCTCTACTTTTGAAAAAAATTCGATATTGATACCATTGGGTATAACCATGGTTTTTTCTTCAGGTGCACCCAACTCTATCTCCTTTTTTCTGTTGTACTCAAAGAGGGTTATAATAAGATCCGCATAATAATAACTCAGTCTGCTTAAATTGTTGAATATTCCTATCCACATATCTCTCTGATATCCCTGGATAAAAGCCGCGCGCTTTATCTCAATCTCACGCTCTTTATGATACAAACCGTGCTCCGTGAGCATATAGGGTTTTTGTTTCCTTAACTTGGCTACTACACCGGCCAGCCCCGCATATCCAGTGGAAACCGCATGGTAAACATCCGCTTCCGGAATCTCAGCACCTAGTATGGTAAACATCATATCATGAGCCGACTTCCAAGCCCAAAAATAATCCGCGAACGGGTACGCCGGATTATGCAGTTGATTGCTATTGGTCAACATTTCCCAACCCTGTGGATTTTTTATGGCATCCGTATACAAAAAACTGCCGACCGGTACAAGGCCAACAATATCTTTTAGATTTATCTGTGAAGGTGCATTAAAGAACGTGTGAAATTTTTTAATCTCCCGGAAAAGCGCACGTTGTGATTTCTGTTTTTTCCGAACACACATTTTTTGACTAATTACGATATCCTGATGGAAACAGACATTATCCGGAAGCTTATACACAATTTTTTGATGTTCTTTGGGAGAGATAGTATATAAAACAAAGTCTATACCGGGTAAATTAATGATAAGCTGCTGTACCCAGGCCGCCACACCGCCGACTATATAAGGGTAAGATCCTTCCAATATAAGACAGACCTTAAGCCGTTCTGTCATTTTGCTTTGTCCAGTATTCAATAAGTTTTTTGGATTCATCATCCAATGAGTCGCTATATTTTTCCAACTCAATAAGAATATCATATACCTGTTTGTAATTTTTATTCTTAAACTCCACCTTTGCCATCAGCAATAAAAGATGCGGTCTCTCAACGATTTTAAGGGCTTTCAAAGTGTCCAATGCTTTTTTATAGAAATTGAATTCCAATAAGATATTAATAAGCAGTTCAAGATTCTTAATACTCAGCGTGTTCCCTTTTTGAGTATCTTTAAGATAATTATAAGCTGTTTTCAAAAAAAATTTTTTAATATCCTTTTGTTTCTCATTCAGCAGCGCAAGCTCATAGTAAAGCCTGGCTAATTCCTGTTTGATATCGATATCATCCTTTTTTTCAAGTTTTTCTTTTAGGCTTTCTATTTTCTTGTTATAGCGTGATTCAATGCTGTTTATACCCTCGGCACCGAATAAGGCCCTTTCAGAATCCCTATCCTTCACCATCTCACTAAATACCTTGATCAGAAACCGGGTGGTATGAAAATCAGTAACTTTACGCGACAGCATCCTGTCAATGGCATCAAAATCATACGGCTTCTCTTCGATTGATTTTACCGAGGTACTCTTATAGATAAAAAACTCAATAGGTACTATTGCGTTCTCAAACGCCTTGATCGCCGCATGTGATGTATACGGCTCATAACCTTCATGTTTCTTACGAAAAAAATCGAATTCACGCTCTTTCATATCTTCTGCATCTCCAACAGATTCTCTGCTATGGCCAGCAGATCTTCCGCGCTCTGCTTATCCTCGGTGAGCGACGTATAACCCATTATAATTTCCGGCAACACGGTTTTTTTATTTAATTCCCAAGTCCGTTTATTAATCATTTCCAGTATATTCAGACAGAAAAGCGAACAACCGTCATAATCAAGATTCGGCAGAATAAAGCTGATTTGATTATCATTCTTATAATGAAAAAACATGGCCTTACTGTCGGACAGTTCTTTAATCCGCTCGGATATAATCACAAACAAAGAATAGACGCCATCTTTACTTAATTCATGTAAAAGCTTCTCATAATTAACCAGTTCTACAATCATCACACTGAGTGTGCCTTTTTCCAATTTAACTCTGCTCAACTCTTGTTCGAGTATGATATAAAAGTGGGAAAAGGGCGGAAATCCCGTAACCAGATTAACATTTTCCTGTATGGAAAACGCCTCATATTCCATTGCCTTCTCCAAGGCAGGGGAAACCAAAGCCATAATCATCAGTAAATATTTTTCGGTGTAAAGATTATATTTTTCAAATGGTATGTCCTCGATATTAAACACACCCCACACTTTATGACCAACGGTTACGGGAACAGTAAGTATATTTCGCCCTTTATCCATACGCGCAAGATTATCGTACTGCATAACCATGCGTACCGAAAACATCATGTTATTACGCAGCACCCAGCCTTCGATACTGTCTTCAACCGCGATTCTGGTTATTCTCTCCATATCCATATCCCAACCGTAGTTCAAGCGCAGTTCCAACCGTCTCAACTCCTGGTTATGCTCCCAGATAGAACACACAGTGGCGCCCGTATATGTTTGCGCTATGGTCAATAACAGCTCCAGACCTTTTTGGAAATTGAGAGAATACAGTTCTTGTATCTTGGAGTAGAGCATAATCGTGGAATCCTCCTGACTGTACACTCTCTTCTCCAGCTCACGGTTTACTTGTTTCAGTGCATCAACCTCACGCTGCAAAATATTCTTTTCTTTTGTAATAGAGCCTAAGATATATTTTGTTTTATCCAGTTCGGTTTTAAGCGAATCCCTGATCAACCCAAAAATAAACACCCCGACCAACGTAAGAGTAAATGGGGTTACCATTTTTTGTCCCAATTTCATCCAGTAACTGAGGGTAATATGATAACTCTCGTAAAAGTATTTATAGACCGGAATGGGTATGACAATAAATACTATGGCCACAATTAAACTAAAAAATCCGTAATATTTGCCGTATAAAACCGTAGCAAACAAGGCTAAAATAAAATAGGGATTAAACGGCAAAGAAAAATAACCTGGGTCATTGGTTGCAAGTAAAAAATTAGCAATACCCATAATCATAAGAACGGCCAGTAATTCAAGTGTAATGACTGCGGGGCGCTGCTGTTTCATCTATATTTTACTATATTAGAACAACAAGGAATTAGCAAGCAAGAACTTTTTTATATAAAGAAATGAGAAATGCAGTTTTTAAGCATTCTTTCTATATTGATATAATATTAAAAATAGTTATACTTAATAGATAATTCAATGAAAGAAAAGGCGTATGAGTGGAAAGTAATTTACTCAAATACATTAACGATCTTCCCGTTATTCCGGAAGTAGCCACCAAAGTAATCAACCTGGCCGAAGACGGCCTGGACATCTCTTTTAAGGAATTGGAAAATATTATTAAAATAGATCCCGGATTGACGACAAAGATCCTTAAAATAGCCAACTCAGCTCTCTATGCACGCCAAAAAGAGATCGAAAGCCTGCAAAAGGCCATTACCCTTTTAGGCTTTAAAAATATAAAAAGCCTTGTGCTTTTGGTAATAGCGGCGAAATTCTTTCAAAAGGAAAAACATACGGAGTTCTATCAACTTTTTTGGAAACATTCCATTATTACCTCCTTTATGGCTAAAACTCTGATGATTAAATGTAACCGTATAGAAATTTCAGAACTCGCCTTTATCGCCGGTCTCCTGCATAATATCGGAAGAGCAGTATTATTCAAATCCGATCCGGAAAAATATATTCAGGCTGTAGAGCAAAGTGAAAACAATCAGAGCTGGATCGAAGAGTTCGAAGAAAAGCTGTTTGGTACTAATCATCGTGAAATCGGAGCGGCACTTTTCAAGAAATGGAATTTTCCGGAAACCTTTATCGATGTGGCGTTGGAACATGACAGCCTGAACATCACCTCTCCTCATAAGACATTAATAATTTTTATTACAATTGCCGGACTCATCACTGAAAAACTGGGGTTCGGCATATACTCTCCAGCCAAAGACGAGTTGCTCAATACCTTGCTTCTGCATACTCCCTTCTCGAAAAAAGACATTGAGTATTATGAAAAGCATTTTTTGGAAAATCTGAAAAAAGATCTTCTCTTTCAGGAATGTCAAGATCTGTTCGGTATCAAAGAATAGCTGGATCCTGACCTATCGTTGTTTCTCCACAAACCAGTCAATAAGCTCACGCGCGATACTCATAGGAGGAGGAATAAGCGGCAGTTTTTTTGCAGTAAACCACGCAGCATGATCGATTTCCTTTCCGTCAACTTTAATGTCTCCGGCAGCATAACGGGCGTTAAACGCAATCATGAGAGAATTGGGGAAGGGCCATGATTGACTCTTAAAATAAGTGATATCCTTCACTTTGATACCGACCTCTTCGAATACTTCTCGTTCGACACATTCTTCCAGGGTTTCCCCCGGTTCCACAAAACCGGCGATCACGCTGTACGTATTATTCTTAAACCGTTTTGCATGAGCCAGCAGAATTCTTGTGCCACGCATCACCGCAACAATAATTGCCGGTGCTATTCTGGGATACATTATCAGATCACAGCAAGCACATACCTTGGCTCTTTCTTTAGAACTATCATGAGTAAGCTTACCGCACCTTCCGCAGTATTGATTATTTTGATCCCACCTTACGATCAAATATGCTCTTCTTGCTAACGAAAAAAGCGATTCGTCCACCAGGCCATATAGTTTTCTTAAAGAAAGCAGATACAGACCGGGTCCGGGTTTGAAGCTATCGGCCAATTGAGCGGAAAAACAGTGTTCTCCATCCAGGATCCCCAAATATTGAAAACGGATATATGGAACATCATGCTGCAGAGTATTATCAATATAAGGGAGAGCCTTGATTCCTTCCCCCCGCTTAACCAACAGCTTGTCCTGTTTAAAGAAAAACCAGAACGCACTGCCGCGATACTTCTTCGGTGGTATAAATTTGGCTGTAAATCTCATATCATCTTACCCACTCTTATAACAGGATGGTTTTTCTGTCAACAAATAAAACGGATATGCAGCTATACAAGCTGCCAAAGCGTGTACATACCGTAACCCTTTAAAATATTCTTGCAAATTGGCATGCGCTATGTTATAAAATAAATATACAAGGAATATACTATTCATTTAAGAATAAATAATAAAAAATAAAATTTATTGCAAGAATTTGAAAGATTGGTGGAAAAACTATAATATTTATAACAACATGAGGAAACCAAGCGAATGAGAATTTCCACACGGCTCCAGCGATTGCTCACCGATGCACTTTCCCACTCCATGCCCGTGCATACCATGATCCGCATTGCCAGACAAATTATGCAGAATTACGACATCTATGAGAGAAGCGGTTTTCCACCTAATATTCCCATTCCAACCATAGACGCCGCCCGTCAAATCACCCACGATGTAATTGAAGAAAACCTTGTGGTCCAATTTGTCGAGATCCTTATAGATATCTATGAAAACGGTCTCATGGGCAGAAATATTTCCATTCGCTTTTTGCCCCAAATTATAAAAGAACTGGAAGCTCTTGGATTAATCTATGACGATGAATACAAAATGTTCATCGAAAAAAGTGATATGAAAAGGACAATCGGTTGGGGTGTGTTGCAGGAAAACAATATTTACGAACTTACCTTTATGTGTATTGATATAGTAAACAATTCCGAGCTTGTACGCAAATATCCAAAAAAAGATATCACTCTTGCTTATTCGGATATAAGAGAAATATTTAAATATAATGTGGAGAAGAGAAACGGTCGGATTTGGGAATGGGAAGGCGACGGAGGAATCGCCGCCTTTTATTTTCAGGATAAAAATATTAAGGCGGTATTAAGCGGAATCGATATCCTCCTTGAACTTTTCCTGTATAATCAATTACACGGGGTATTGGATGAAGCCATCCAGATTCGTCTGTCAGTGCATACGGGTCCCTGCCAGTTTACTTATAATATTCAAAGCATGCAAAGTGATACCATAGACAAACTCAAGGAACTTGAAACAAAATATACACCACCCGATCATCTTGTTATATCACCCGGAGTATATTATGACATGGGCAGTAAATTGGAACACTTTTTTCTTTCCGAATCCATCGCCGGAGGAAACTATGTCTATCGCTATTCACTGCAATGGGAGAATTAATTGAAGGTTATTGTTTTTAGTTCGAATTCAAATCTGGTCGACTCGATTAAAGCAAAGAATATGGAGGTAGCTGTCTATACTCCTCCACAGATGAACAAAATCATCAATAACAGTAACGATCTCTTATTGGTATATATAGATTCCTCTTCCTTCAATGATAAGCTGCAAAAAAAGATATCGTTTTTAACCAGCAAAGAAAAAGTATATTTCGGAGTCCTCGATCCTGACAATACAATAAAAGATGTCGCGGAGCTCTATTTCGCGGGTGCTGTTGATTACATCTCGAAAAATCAATTAAAGAGTGAGTTCAACGAAAAAAGATTTAAACGCGTATTTCAGTATCTCGAACATTTCCGCATCGATTATCGGCAAGAAATAGAAATCCAAAAGACTATTACCAAAAACATAAAACACATTACCGCCGAAAAAGGATGGCAGGAAATTGTTCCGGGAGCAGAATATACCTTCTCGATTATGTTCATTGAACTTGACGGAAAATATGATATGGAAAAAATCTTCGGAAAAAAGAATTTAGAAGTGGCGCTTTCTGTTTTCCGTAAATATCTGGAAAGAAATATCAGCCATTTCGGCGGCAGAATCTGGATGTGGTTTCAATTCGGAGGAATAGCCCTTTTTCCGTTTAACGGCCGCGAGTGTGAATCCGTTTACTGCGGTTTCAGGATCATGTTATACAAACTCATGCATGATGTTGAAGAATCTTTATTTCCTAATTTCATTTCTTTTCGGATCGCTTTGCTTTTAGGAAATGTTACCTATCAGGATAATGACACGGGCAATGTTATATCCGATTCCATCAACACCATATTTCATTTGGGCAGAAAACACGCAGCAACAGGTAATTTTTATGTTACAGAAGAAATTCTGCAGTACGCGCCCAAACCCCTGCAAGCTTTTTTTACTCCCGCCGATAATTTTGAAGGTATTCCTATTTATAAGATGCGCCGACCCGTTCTCCCGTCTTAATCCGTAATATTAAAGAATTTCATCTCATGTTAAAAATATACCCGGAATGAAGTAAAAAACATATCGGGGTACGCACCGAATTCAGAGTTCAAGCTCTCTTGAAATACGCCGGGACCTATCTGGATAAGTTCAGGATAAAGGCCGAATCCCATATATGCTCCTGCTGTCAAATAGATATTTTCCGCTAAATTATACTCCACTGAAAGCATGACCATGAAAGACAGATCCGCAACATTCCACATTAAAAGTCCGTTTATCGGGATAAGAGGATGAATCTGATACGTAAAGCCAAGATTAATATAGTGCCGGCCCATGAGATAGACAGCTCCATCTCTGAAGACCTCCATATTCATATGTGCCGCATAATCCTCTGCCCGCGAACACCCTGCGGAATTGAAATAATATTCTATAAATCCGTATAATTCTCCGCTAAAGCTGTAATCCGCTCCCAGCGAAATCCCGACACAAGCCGGTTCATCCTCATATCCCTGTTCTGGATTCAAAAAATCAGGCAGAATACAGGCGGTTTCAAGCCAGACACCTGCTCCGCCGAGAGCACGTGTCACATCAAAGCCTAATAACAGATTTTGCTTAAATCCCATTATCAACAACGAAAAATCCGTATTCCATAAATTGAACTTGACTCGTGAGTAATAGGCGCACTGCTCCCACAAAAACTCATGGCCGGCAACAAATCCCACATCGAGCTCATCCAGTGCTCCTAATGGAATACGCAGCCTGACGGCATCCACACCTCGACGTTCTTCAGTGTCAAGTTCATTAAAGGAATAGGGCGCAATGACATCAGTGGGATTCACAACATGAGCAGTTCCCCATGCAATAGCCTGCCGGCCGATATACAGATCGGCAAACGGCAGGGTAATACTGAAAAACAACCTGTCCATATTATGAAACAGGCCGAAACTATCCACACTTTCGCCTTGTAGCGGATAAAGCCTTCTATCAAAATCCACAAGTCGGTAATCCGCCGCTTCAATTCCCGTGCTGAAGAGATTATTTTGAAAAAGCTCATTATCCTGGATTGTTGGTGTAATCTCATAGCTTGCCTGCATTGAAAGCCAGCTTAAAGCGTGAACAGACATTTGTAACCGCAGTTTGTTTTGCACCGAACCTAAAGGCAAGGTAGTTTGAACGTCGCCGGATACAAGATAATCAGGAAGGCCGATAACAACAAAAAAAGATTTATAGTACCCGTTTAGCGAAATATTTTCCTCCGGCGAGAGTGGCGCATTCAATACAAAGAGGGAAAATAAAACGCTCATATATACTTTGCTTTTAAAGTCCATCGTCAGTTCTTTGTATCATCGTCAACTATGCGACCATCTTTAAGTTTGACAATCCTTTTGGCCCATTCCATGACCATGGGATCATGAGTTGAAAAGAGAAAGGTCATTCCCGTACGCTCATTAAGATCATGCATGATCTGCAACAAAGAGGTTCCGGTTTTGGAATCCAAATTAGCGGTCGGTTCATCGGCCAGGATTAAAGCCGGCCGGGAAACCATGGCACGCGCAATCGCCACTCGCTGCTGCTGCCCGCCGGAGAGCTTGGGAGGAAATCTTTTTTCCATGCCCCCAAGCTCCACCTGCTTCAGAATATCCAAAACTCGTTGATGACGTTCTTCTTTGGACACACCCTGCAGCATCATGATGTATTCAATGTTTTCCTCAACCGTTAACACCGGAATGAGATTATAAGCTTGAAAGATAAATCCGATATTGTCACGACGCAGATCGGACAACTCACCGCCGCTAAGGCTAGTGAGAAGCCGGCCTTTAAGCCATACCTCTCCCGAAGTGGGTTTATCCAATCCGGAGATAATATTTAAAAAAGTGGTTTTGCCCGAACCGGAGGGGCCCACGATCGCTGAAAATTCCCCTGATTCTATAGTAAGATCCACTCCCCGCACCGCTTCCACCTGCATTCCATCCGATTTATAATTTTTTATCAGGTTTTTTGTAACAATTAGATGTTCTTTTTTTTCTTTCATCTTAAAAACTCCTCTTCCGTTAAAGGCTTTTTCGTATGGCATCGGCTATGGACATCCGTGCCGCCACTCCCGCCGGATATAATCCGACCAGCAGCATAAACACAAACAGTCCGACGGGATAGACAATGAATTGAAACGGCTTCATCACCGGATAGACTACTTCCTGAATAACACTGCCCGCGAACTCAATACCCCGATAATCGATACCTATAATGGCGAAAAGACCGGTGATGACAAGTCCCATAAAAAGTCCGATAGCAATACTTAACACAGCCAAAGCGCCGGATTCACATAGCATCAGCTTCATCACACCCCAAGGTCTGGTACCGACGGCTCTTAATACTCCCAACTCAAACATCCTCTCGTAAAGGGACATGAATAAAGTATTTATGATTCCGAAAATAACAACAAACATAAGCAGTAACGACATTACCGACCGGAATACTCCGGTCATTTCAAAAAAGCCCTTCAAATCCGGCAGCAGCTCTCCCCAACTCAAGGCTTCATTACCATCACGGGAATATTTTTTCCAAAAAGAAAGCCCGTCATCTTCAGCATACTTCAGGTCCTTAAACTTGATGGCGATCTCGTGCACCTGTCCGTTAATATTTAACATCTCCTGAGCTTTTTTTATATGAATAAAAACCATGCCATTATCCATTTCCTTGACACCGAAATGATAAATTCCCGATACCCTGAACATATCCTGAGCCAGGTCGCCGCTTTCAGCCTGTGATACCGTAAGCACCACTCTTTCTCCCAACGAGACCTCCAATACCTCCGCCAGTTCATTACCGATCACAATATCACGCGGATTTTCTCCTTTTAAAAAATCTCCCTCCCGGACTGCTTCATCTACTTTAGAAACCGCTTGCTCTGTTCTCGGTTCGACACCAACCGCCAGCACCGAACTCAGATTGGCCGGTGAGGTAATCATATTCAGACTCAAAGTCCGTGGACTAAAAGCCTCTATAATTTTTTCCCGGCCAAGTGAACGCATTACCTGATCCGGATTATTTATGGTTAACGTTGGCTCCTGCGTGTCAAGGAATCCCCGGCGGTGAATCTGGGCCTGTCCAAGGAATGAACTGGTGGCTGATCTGATCATATTATACTCCAGCCCGATAATAAAGGAATCGAAAAACAACAGGCAGGCAAAGCCGATACCTATAGCAATACTGGCGATAACCGTCCTTCGGGTATTGCGGAATATATTTCTCCATGCCAGTTTAATAAACAACCACATTATCTCCTCCTTAATGAAAACGCATGGATTTTGCAGGATCGGTATGGGCGGCCTTGACAGCGGGAAACAAGCCAATAATAAAGCTCGAGAACAATACGGTCAGCGCTGGAATATAAAAACTGCGGGCATTGATCTCGGCTTTCATAACCTTAAACACCATACCGCCATATGAGAAACCTTGCTCCAGAATGAGGCCGTGGGTGGAAAGCAGATAATTAAAAACGTACCCCACAATTGTCCCAAGCACGATGGAGAAAACGGCCATAATATTAACCTCTGCTAAAACCAGCTTGACAATCTGATCGGGTTTGGTACCCACAGCTTTGAGTACACCGTACTCCCTCACCCGTTCCAGAACCGACATGAGCACCGTATTAAATACCCCCACCGATACAATCAATACGATTATGAACAGTGAGATCCACATGCCTTCCATATCAGCTTTCATAGCTATGTAGAAAGAACGTGCGAATTCCTGCCAGGAAGCTACGGTTAAATCCGTATCGGCCAGGGAATCTTTCAGAAGGGAGGTTACAGATGTTACATGATGTAAATTATCCACGGTTATTGCCACCTCATGGATCTTACCCTCCAAGACCAATAACTCCTGTGCCGTTTCAAGCGGGAGATAGCAGGTACTTCTATCCGCCACCGGGCTGCCTGTATCTATGATACCCACGATCGTATAGCGGTCATTGGCAATTGAACCGTCAGCAGCTTGAGATACTATGACTATTCTGTCTTCCACTCCTGCCCCCAGAATCTTGGCCAATCCCTTACCGATAATAGCTTCGTATGCATGTGCGTCCGAAAATCCCTGTCCACCTATTATTTTCTTATCAAACGCTGTGGTCTGATTCTCTTCCGCAGGATCAATACCGATTACACGGACTCCGCTTGATTTGTCGCGAACAGAGACCAAAGCTACGGAATAGAGGCGTGAAGTCCAGGAATCAATGTGCGGATTTTTTCGTAAGAGGTCTTCAATAGCTTCGCGGTTATCGATTGTCTTATAAAGAGACGGCCGATCAAGGTAATCCCCATTATGAATCTGGATATGCCCGAAATTATAGCGGGTAAAATTATCAATAATATTGTTGTAGCTTCCGTCCGCCCAACCTATGAACACCACTGCCATTACCATCCCCCCGAACATACTGAGGACCGTCAGCAGAGACCGTCTTTTTTGCCTGAATATATTTCTGAATGCCATTCTTAATATCATGATAAATCCCTGTTTTATTCCGATCTCAAATTTCTCAACGTAAAAAGATCCTGACTTAGCGCAATGTCAAATTGTGCCTCGAGATAGCGGATAATTGTTTTTTGTCCTTGTTTCTGTTTCGGAATTAACTCCATTACTGAAGGAATCAAGCGCTGCCCGAATCGTTTATTCTCCTTAAACAGCAGTTCCCGTACCAGCTCTCCGCCTTCATCATAAAATCTTTCCCACAGCGGCAGATAACTAGCAGCGTCTACGGCCACGAGCACATATCCCCAGACCACGGGCACGTCATCCTTCGGTATACATTTGACATAGAGAACTCCCGTTTGTGCTTGATTTACCGTTGTCATTTCAAAATTATAATCTTCAAAAAAGGTAAACTCCTTTACCAGATCATCATTAGTGAAATCCGAGCCCATCCATGATCCCATCATCAAGGAGGGAGGTATCTTAATAACCTTGTTCGTCTTAGGTAGATAGTTCCACATTTCATTGGCAATTCTTAGAGTCGCCATTCCCTTTTCCTTTAGAGGCTCCACAATTCGCATAAATGTCTTATCCATTCCTTTGCTGTAGGCTTGGATTTTCAAGGTCCGCTGCCAATGGGGAGTAATGATCTCCATTTCCAACAAGGCCTTGCTGGATGTGCTGCGATACAGCTCGTCTACTTTTTTCACAATTTTTTGCGCTTGTATGGCCTCATTTTCTCCCGCCACTGCTACAAGGCTGAACCATAGAAAAAGGATATAACTCATTATTATCAATACTCTTTTCATGCTTTCTAAAACCTCCTTTACGGCCGATCGTTTAAGACGCTTTCCAAATAAAGCAGATAATTCTTAAACTGCTCTCTTCCTTTTTTAGTCAGCGAATACATAGTCTCTGCCGAATCAGCCACCAGTGTTTTTTTATAGTTAATATATTTGGCTGCAATCAACTTTTTTAAATGAGTATAGAGCGCGCCGTCTGAGGCACCGAGGATTTTCTTAAACCGGTTGAATGAAACCTTTTGTTCCTTATAAAGGACGGTAAGTATTGATAAACGTGTTTTTTCAAAAAATACGTTATCAAACTGGATATAAAGCTCACTGGTATTCATTTACTCTCCCGTTTTAGTGAAGTAAAACCTCCCCAAAGAAAAGCAATGGCAATTGCCCCTCCCACAACCAAAGACATAATCGGGCTGTGTACTTCAAAAATGAAAAGCAGTAACCCGAGCAGGATTAAAAAAAAGGCCGGGAAATACATCCAGGTCGCGCACACAAATGCATAGCAGGCAAAACTGATGCCGATAAAAAGGGTAATCAGCGTGGGGATATAAAACAAGGCATGTAATCTGATTAAAATACCCATCATGACTCCAAAACTTAAAAGCAGTGTGGCAAAGGTGAATACGAATTTTTTCATTGTTCTGGATAATAGCGGTATGGATTCCTTGGTCATGCGTTTTATATAAGCAATGCATTCGAAAAAACCTCCCACCAAAAAAACCGGCAGCCATACTTTCAATGCAATATCCAAAGCCTTAAAGCCGAAATGAACTTCCATGATATAATGGAATATACTACCCAACACGATACATAACCCCCATGTAAAGAAGCCCCAGGATTCAATTATGGGTTTTTCTTCAACCTCGATCAGCAGTTCTTTTATGGTTTTTAAATCTTCAATATAGTCTTTTCTGTTACCAGCATCATGCGCGGTCTTCATATGGCAGCTCCTTTTAAAAGAATAGGTTACTTTGTATTTCAAAGTAACTTTCATATATAAAGTATATAAATATAAATGGAAAGTCAATTTTTTTTTTATAAATTTCGTTTAATATATACTGAGGTTGAATCATAGCAACTCATAGCAATCTAAATATAATTTCCACTTGATCTTCTTCTGGTAAATGTGCAGAATAACTTAGAACGTATTTCCCGGTCGGGTAAAAGGATCTGATTGAGTATGCTTGCAATAATTTTTATCATTTTCGCCAAAGCCATGTCTGTGTATTGTATTATGGCAGTCGCCGGTTTTTTCATACTTTCATTTCTTGACGAATATAACGGCTGTTTTTATATCATATATGCTTCGTTGGTTCTTATTTTTCTGATACTTTTATTGTTTATAGTATATTTACAACATCCTAAAAAAGAAAAATACCTTAAAGAACAGGACTCCACTCAACAATTTATCCTGACAACCCTGCGCTTTATCCTGCTTCCCTTGAGCGCGTGCTTTATCTGTTTTTCCATAATCGCTTTTATTATAAACGGTAACAGCTACTTTCTCCTCAATATGGGCTGTTACATTGCTTTTATTATGATTATAGTTTTGTCTGAAGTAGTTTATAAAATTCTTTTTCCCTTAGCCGGAATCGACAATTCAAAATAAAAATCACCTGCAAAGCAGGTGATTTTCAGGGGAGCACCCATAGGGGTGCAGGGTGTTCGAAAAAGCCACCACTTATGGTGGTGGTTTTTTCGGAACTAAATTATGAGGTCAGATATAAAACAGGATCTCCAAGAAATCGAAAAACTGCTCCCTGATATTGATAGTGAATTAATTACGGAACACCTTAAGAATTTGCAGGATTATTATTTTAAAGTTTTTTCCCGTGAAGCTATCTGCCGTCATATTGGCGGTTTGTCCCGGCTGACAAAAACAGAGCCGATTCAAGTTTTGTTTCAACCCGGTACCGGTGGAATAATTGAATTTACAGTACTGGCCTATGATTATCCCGCGCTTTTTTCGCTTATTACCGGTGTGTTCTCCGCATCCGGATTTCGTTTCATATCCGGAGATATTTTCACTTATCAAAGAATCGAGTCCCCTCCGTTTAAAAAACAGCACCGCGTCAGTGCTTTGAAAAAGCGACTCAACAGGCAGCCGCGAATGCGCAAAATAATTGATTATTTCACAGGTTATATAGACAGCGAAAGGCCATTGGATATCTGGATGGCGGAAGTGCAAAATCGACTTAAACACATAATCAGTTTATTGAAGGATTATACACCTGAAGCAGTAAATCACGCTAAACAGAAAGTGAACGAAATGGTAGCCTTAAGCCTTTTAAAATCAAAATTTAGTGTCTCCGAGATGCTGTTTCCGGTTTATATACATATCGATAATTCAGAATCTGACTATACTATCCTGCATGTGGTTTCTGAGGATACTCCATTTTTTCTTTTTGCCTTAAGCAGCGCTCTTTCCCTGCATAATGTTTCAATCGAATTGGTACGCATTCACACAAAAGACACAAAAATCCAAGACGATTTCTATCTTGCCGACTTAAAAGGAAACAAGCTTACAGATCCTCTTATCCTGAATAATATAAAATTATCAGTATTGCTTACCAAACAATTTACTTTTTTCTTAGGCAACTCACCTGATCCGTACAAGGCCCTCTGCCGTTTTGAAGCAATCGTGGCTGAAATCATTACTTTACCCAAAAAAGGTGAATGGTATGATTTATTGTCGAATCACTTCCTTCTCGATGAACTGGCCCACGTTCTGGGAGCCAGTGATTTTCTGTGGGAGGATTTCATCCGCAATCAGTATGAAACCATCCTGCCTATGATAAACACGCAGATGAGAGGCAAACGGTTCAGCAAATCAGCCAAGGCACTTGGGCTTCAACTTGAACAAACACTGCGAACAGTAAAATCTCTGGAAGAAAAGAAAAAGAAACTCAATCAGTTTAAAAACAGGGAAATCTATCTTATTGATTTGGATCATATCCTCAATCCAAAATCAGGTTTGCAGGATTTAAGTAAAAACCTTACCTGTTTGGCGGAAATCATCATCATTAAAGCTTTTGAACTGATTTATGGCAAACTGACTCGTCAATACGGTAAACCAAAGTCAATTGCCGGACTGGATGCAAGTTTCTCCTTATTCGGTTTGGGCAAGTTCGGGGGAAGAGCCCTAGGCTATGCATCGGATATCGAGCTGCTTTTTATCTACAGCGATAACGGCGTAACCGACGGCGGGGCTTCCATAAGTAATGCCGATTTTTTTGAACAACTCGTCCGGGATTCGATTTCATTGATTCAGGTTAAACGAGAAGGAATATTCCAGATTGATATGCGCTTACGGCCATTCGGAAAAGCAGGGCCTCTTGCCTGCAGTTTGGAAAATTTTTGCAGATACTACGGTAAAGCCGGCAAAGCTCATGCAGCGGAAAGACTCGCCTTAGTCCGCTTAAGGAAATTCGGCGGCAATCCCGAATTCGGAGAGCTGGTCGAACGCATCCGGGATCAAACCATCTATGAATCAAAAATAATCGATCCCCAGGACATTTTGTCGTTACGGGCCAAACAACTCTTGGCCAAAACCCATAAAAGTAAATTCAATGCAAAATTCAGCCCCGGCGGACTGGTTGATTTAGAATACTCTGTGCAGCTTCTGCAGGTCATCCATGGCAGTATGTTAGCACCATTACGTACTCCTCTTATTCACGACGCGCTTAATGCTTTGGCCGGGGCAAAAGTATTGAAAACACATCAGGCTGAAAGACTGATCCAGGCCTATTACTTTTTCCGCAATCTGATAAACGGGCTGAGAATGCTCCGGGGTTCGGCCCGGGACCTGATCTTACCCGCAGCCGACTCAAGCGAGCTGGTTCATTTAGCGCGGCGGATAGGATACGAATATACTGAAGATCTGCCGCCCCACAAACAGCTTTTATACGATTTTGAAACATGGACCGCATATATACGTGGATTTGTCGAACAGCATTTCGGAAGAAATTCTCTCCCCACCCAGGAAATCGGCAATATCGCTGACATCATTCTTTCTCAAAAAATATCAAATGAATTAATAAAACAGATTCTGATGAAGATAGGATTCAAGGATGTTGACCGGGCCCATAGAAACATCAAGCATCTTGCCGGTAAAGATAAGTTACTTGAATATTTTACCCGCATATCGGTTCTTGCCGGCGACATGCTTTCACGAAAACCCGATCCCGATATGGCGCTTAATAACTGGGAACGCCTGGTAAGGGTATTAGACAATCCTTTTGAACATTACAAGCTCCTGCTCTCACAACCCCGCAGGCTGGATATCCTGCTGTCAGTCTTTTCTTTGAGTCATTTTCTTTCCGATATTCTTATTCGCCATCCGGAGTATTTTGAGTGGGCAACCCAACCTGATAATTTGCGTACCACGCGCGAGCTAAGCGCTTTAAAATCAGAACTTGCAGATCTTGCCCGTAAAGCTGATTCCCATGAATCCTGGCTCATTCAACTAAGGCGTTTTCGCAAGAGAGAAATATTACGAATTGCCATACGGGATGTATATCTGGAAAAACCTATCACGGAAACCACACTTGAACTTTCAAGATTGGCGGAAGCCATTATTGACATAACTCTGGCTGAAATTTGGGCACGTCACACAAAAAAAGAAAATAAGCTCAGTTCCGCTTTCTGCGTCATGGCTTTGGGTAAACTGGGGGGCGCTGAATTAAATTACAGCTCCGATATCGATCTGATAGCGCTCTATGATGATTCCGTTCCCGCCGCCTATAAAGCCAAAGATACCTTTAATTGCATATTTGAACAGCTGACTCAAGAGCTTAATCGACACTTAAGCGAGGGATATGTATACAGAGTGGATCTGAGATTAAGACCGTACGGAAGATCCGGCATCTTGGTTCCTTCACTTACTTCAATAGTACAATATTACAGCCAAAAAGCCGCGCTCTGGGAAATTCAATCCCTGCTGAAAATGCGTCCGGTAGCCGGGAGTTTTGGTTTAGGGCGCACATTAATGAAGCGCATCAAACCTCTTTTTGGGATAAACATAAGAAAACAGGTGATAGCCGCTTCCATCAAGTATCTAAGAGAAAAATCCGTTGCACACTACAGCAGGCGATCGCTCTCACCTATTAATATAAAAATAGGTCTTGGAGGTATCCGCGATATTGAATTCTTGGTTCAGGGATTACAAAGGATTCATGCGGCTGACAAGCCTGAGATTATCCACGGCAACACACTGCACTCCATAGATTTATTGTTCGCTGCGCAATTGCTGCCCCATAACAAAGCAGAACAGATTAAACACGATTATATTTTCTTGCGCAGAGTAGAGCATTATCTTCAAATTCTGGAAGATCGGCAAACCTATGAACTGCCCGAAAACGACAGAGAGCTGGAAGCACTTGCCAAACGAGTGATAGGAGTTCATGCTGCCGCCAAGGATTTTGAATCCGCATTAATCAAATGCCTTTCCCGCGTACGGGAGGAATATGTTAAATTCATAAATATGAAATAAATTTACCAAACACCCTCCCAGCCCAAAGTCAGGGAAATATATTTATAAAAGTCATTACTTAAATCCTGCCAGGCTATATTATCTTTATCAAGATTTTTGTTGGTATTTGTCTTTAGATAAAATTTATGATTCTCCAATTTTAAATAAAGAGAAAACGCACAGGAATAACATATTGTATCTTGGGATTCTATTCGTTTACCCGTGACATATATTGTTACCGGATCGACATGAATTTCAAGCTTCAATTCAGCTGTCAGACTTTGGTCGTCCAGCCCGATATGATCGAATTTTAATTCAACTGCCAGTTCATAAACAGCATGCTCAACAGCGGCAGCGGATATCAGTTTATGCACGCAATCAAATTCATTATCCGTATCAAAATGGAAACTTACGCAATAGTCTTCATTTAAATTAAACATAATTGATTCTGTCAAGGTAAAACTAAACTCAACTGAAGATGACAGTTTCTCTTTACACTCCCTGAACCCTTGATCCGCTGGCCGACCGTGATAAATAAGGCGTTCGTATTCTTGTTCCAGCTTAAGCCATGAGCTTGGAGTCAGGGTTATGCTGCCTCCATAGAGAATATTCTTATTGTTATATTCACCATATGGATTCACATAATCTTTATTAAGATATCCCAAAATAAGCGCAGTCTGCACCAGAGCCGTGTGATAGCTGCAGACAGTATGTAAATAATAACCCGGGACTACCAGTGAACCGCAGGACAATGAACCAGAAATAAGGCACGAGAAATTATGCCATGTCAATTTAAATTTGGGGGAAATATGAACAAGCCTTCCCCCCGCAAAGATCGGTTTTTCTTCAAACCAGATATCGTCAACCTGCTGCGCAGGGGGTTCGGATGTGGCTATCAAAGATTCGAATAGAAAAAAGCGCTCCCACTCTAACCGGATAACAGCTCCTATGGCAAATGGCTTGTCTTTTTTGCCAAGATAGTAGACCATGCAGTTTTCGGGCAGCGGTTTTAAAGCAAGCCCCCAGTAACTGCTTCCATCCAGGGCAGCGGTAAGCCGCAGGTCGGTTTTTTCTGAAAAAACACTGCTTGTTGCAGTATATGCCAGGGGATTGGTAATTTCCCGCAGCAGACCGCTCCGCACCAATGGCCCCAGTGCGGAAAAAGGAGTACTGAATCCGAACGAGTCGAGACTGTCGTTCTCCACAATGCAAAATGCCTTTACCGTCTGATATATGATTGTTGCCCGAACAGTAAAGCTTTCACAATTTTCAAGCTCAGTTGTCAGCTTCAACCGGGTATATTCAGCCTCAACCTCTGACGGCGGCAAAAAGATGAGATATAGTGTTATCATTATCATACATCTGATATTATTCGACAGAGACATGCCAAAGTGTATAGCAAATAACAGGCCAACCTTATCCAATTCAACAAGCCAAGTATTTACAGTTGTTTACAATTGAATAAAAGCAATATGTGGTGTTAGATATTTTGCCCGCTTTCCACTATAATGGGTATTAGAGGGAGAGGATTTTAATGCCTAGAACCTTTACTGTCTTTTATCTCGTAATTGTATCAATCTGCTCATGTATTTCCCCGCAAACTGAAACCGATCCGAAAGAGATGCACCAGGATATCACTTTTGATAAGAACATAGAGTTTGAGTATGTTTTCGCTGATACGTTCACTACTTATGGAAATACGCTGGAGCTGGATCAGGTTTGGCACACGGACTCTTTTGTGTGTCAGCTTGAACAAAACTCATTAAAATCCACGGAAAAGTATAAAAGCTTTTCTTATCCCCTCAATTCACCGATCGGAACACAGGTTGTTGCCAAGGCTATTATAATAGCTAACACATCTATAAAGAAAGAGTGGAAAATCACAGGAGTAGCAATTTTAAAAGACCATAAAAACTATTGGCAGCTTGCTTTAGTGGAAAAACCGGATGCGGACGGTAAAGGTCACTTTGTGGAACTCTCCGAAATGCTAAACGCAGAGTGGTGTGCCCAGTACAATGAAAATACCAGACTTACCCCCTTGATAAATCAGCAGTCTTTTAACTGGAAATATAATACTCCTTATGAGTTTCATCTGGTACTCACCGGTTCAGAAATAAAGGGATATGTGTTTGATGCGAGCGGTATTCTAAAGGCTGAATTGGGATATGTTCTTGATAATCACGCTGTTGCCTCCGGCAGACCCGCGTTTGTAAGTGAAGGATTCTCAGCCCGTTGTCTAAGCTTCGAAGCAAAGGCAGCGGGGAATCAGTGCGCTATGCGGGTCTGGCCCACGTACTCAAACTCGATCTGGGGGTGGGCTTTACCGAATATCAATGGATTACTCCGAAAACCACATGGACAGGGTTCCCCAACGTGTTTCATCCTGATTTTAAACGCTATTGCATAAAAAAAGCCGCAGTAATCTGCGCGGCCAATAAACACGATCCCTGGCTTATCGGCTATTTTCTTGACAACGAACTGGAATGGCATTCCTGGACCGGCGGCGGACTGTTCGCCGATACCTTCAGCAAAGACGAAAATGATCCGGCCAAGCAAGCGTTAGTACAACTATTTGAGCAAACCTTTATCACAACGCAGGAGTTTAATAAACATTGGTCACCTCGGATCTCTTCTTTCGCAGACATAAAAAAAATGCGAACACCTCTAACACCGAGAACAGAAAAGGCGCGTGCAGCCATTACCGCCTATGTAAGGCTGGCGGCCGAACGTTATTTTTACATTACCACACAGGCGATCCGTACATACGATCCGAACCACCTTATACTCGGCTGCCGCTTCGCGGGACAGGCCCCTGATATCTGGGATATCGCAGGGAGATACTGTGATGCGATCAGTGTTAACTGTTACAGAACTATAGATCTTGATACCGGTCAATTTAGCGACGGGTTCGAGAATGAACTGAGAAATTGGTATGCACAGACCAAAAAACCTCTCATCATTACGGAGTGGAGTTTTCCGGCCCTGGATACAGGACTTCCCTGCCGTCACGGCGCAGGCCAGCGTGTAGCTACTCAGAAAGAAAAGGCCTTTGCCTTTATCGTATTTCAAAAGTACATTTTTTCCTGTCCGTTTATAATCGGTTCGAATTACTTTATGTGGGCTGATCAACCCGCTTTGGGTATCTCCAAAATATTCCCTGAAGATTCCAATTATGGTCTGGTTAATGAGCACGATGAACCATATGCGCTCTTAACGGAAGCGGCGTCCAAACTGCACCCTCTTGTTTATGAAATTCATCAGGGCAAGTAACACAGCTAAAATCTATTAAGGACTCAGGGCGATAATATCCTTCAATTTCGGATTTTTAATAAGCTCAGACTTTAAAGCTTCGGCTCTGGAAAGGTTTACATATGATTTTTTTTGGAAAGAATACTCGAATTCCGTGTGCACATCGTAAATTCCCTGCAACAGGGCATAGGTGTCTTCGGTCATGACAATCTCTTCATCCGTGGGTATGACGAATACTTTGACTTTTGAATTTTTACCTGTTATATCTGTTTCAACATTACGAGTCTGAGAGAGCTTATTCTTTTCAAAATCCATAACGACCCCCAGATCTTCCAATCCTGCTACTGTTTTTGCTCTGTACAACGGACTCATCTCCCCCACACCGGCCGTGAATATCAAGGCATCCACTCTGCCTAATGCCGCGTAATACGCGCCGATATACTTCCGCAGGCGATAGACCTCAATCTCAATCGCCAGCTTTGCCAGATCATCACCTTGCTCCGCCGCTTTCACTACGTCTCTTCTGTCTATATACTTTCTGGTAATCCCCAGTACACCGCTTTTCTTATTCAATATGGTCTCCATCTCTTCCTGAGCAATTCCTGTTTTACGCATTATATAAAAACATATTGCCGGATCGATATCACCCGAGCGCGTACCCATTACCAAACCCTCTAACGGGGTTAATCCCATTGAAGTATCTACAGATATGCCATTCTTAACCGCGTTGGCACTGACTCCGTTTCCTATATGGAGTGTTATCAGATTGCACGCGGCCGGCTTTTTATCCAATAAAACCGCCGCTCGCTTGGCCACATAGAGAAGTGAAGTGCCGTGAAACCCATACCGCCGTACATGATACTGTTCATACCACTCGTAAGGCAGTGCATATATGAAGGCGTGTTTAGGCATGGTCTGATGCCAGGCCGTATCCATAATAGCGCAATGGGGAACAGCGGGCAGAACTTCTCTTGCCGCTTCAATACCCATAATGTTCGCTGGATTGTGCAGAGGGCTTAAATCCGCCACATCCTTAAAAATATTTAGGGCTTTGTCATCAATTATTATGGATTTGGAAAATATTTCCGCGCCGTGCACCACCCTGTGTCCAACAGCTTTTATCGCATTCAGATCGGGGAGAGCTCCCTGCTCCTTGTCCAACAGCATCTTTGTAATGAGTGCAATTGCCACCCGATGATTCGGGCAATCATGTCTGCGGTTTACTTTTTCTTTACCTTTGCTGTAGTGTTCGATAAATGAACCGGGCATACCCACCCGTTCTACAATTCCCGTGGCCAGGATGGCTTTTTGTTGCCAATCAAAAACCCTGTATTTTACCGAAGAACTTCCGCAATTCAGAGTGAGAATAATCATTTCTTACCTCCTTCAGTTCATTAATCCAGGTAACAAGACGCTAAAAATCAATGGCCTATGCATTATTTTCAGAAAGCAATCTGCTGATAATTTTACGGTTATCGAGGAGAGGACTTAAAGACAGATCATAATGCAAGCGATAAATGGTTTTTGCGAACAACCTCGATACATTAGCACAGATATACCATTCACGTTCAAGTAATGATGTATCATGATACACCGCGTTAGTACCAATTATTCTATAGAAAGATTTTTTAAAGTAAGCCTCTTCAAAATGTTTAACCGCGTGTCCGGTAAAAAACGGCAGACTCACAGCACAGATAATTTTTTCTGCTCCCATGCCGCGCAACACATTCAGCGCCTTGAGCAGTGTACCGCCGGTTCCCAGAATATCGTCACTCATGAATACGATTTTATCGTCAACATTACCTAAAAGGTTCATATCGGCTATATTATTGTCCAATGCGTCCTGTGTGAGCTTGGAATAATCTCTCTCCTTATAGAGTAAGGCCAACTTTTTTTCAAAAGATGCCGCATAAAATTTATTTCGATCAATCGCGCCGGTATCCGGCGATACAATAACCAATTTGTCATCCTTCACATTAATGATGCTTGTGAGTGCTTTGATAATTTGATACGAAGCGTGGAGGTTCTCCACGCGCAAATGATTAAAGCAGTTCTCGATTTCGCGTGAATGAATATCCAGGGTAATAATACGATCCACACCCATATATTCCAAAATCTGACCGAAGCGGGCTGCGGTAAGGCCTTCCCTGCCCTTTTTTTTATGCTGGCGTGAGTACGGATACGTGGGCAGGACCACGGTTACCCGTTTTGCTCCGGCTTGCAACGCGGCATCGATAGTAACATAAAGACATAATATATGATCATTAATCGACAGTGTTGATTTTTCTTTTAAATCAGGGAATTTAAGCGGATAATGATTCGCCACATCCTGTACGATATAAATATCCTTATCCCGAACCGATGCACGCAGCTCTGTTTTGAACTCACCATTGGCAAAATAAGTAAAATGCACGGGTACATTAAATTCAGGAATAGTGATCTTATCCCGATTATTATTCGTCTGCGGATGCAATGAAAACAGGTCGTTATTAAAATTTATCTTCTTTATAATTTCCGATCTTGAAAGGTTGTACTTACTCCCCAATCTTTTCAGGCGTTTCTCGGATTTTATGGTGGAGATTGATTTCAAATGATTGATGATTTCAGTGGCAAACTGAATGCCGCCGGGGCAGGCAATAATTCCGATATCATATAGATTAGTATTAGCCATTGCTCAGTT
Source organism: Spirochaetales bacterium (assembly GCA_016930675.1). Taxonomy (GTDB): domain Bacteria; phylum Spirochaetota; class Spirochaetia; order SZUA-6; family RPPD01; genus JAFGGG01. The sequence continues at coordinate 222,098 of JAFGGG010000004.1, read as the reverse complement.
TAATCTATATTGTTCCAAATATTTCTTTTCTAATATTTCTAACTGTCAGGCGTACAGTCATTACCGTATTACAACACTTAGGCGCATGAGGAAGCTCTCTTTCACACGACGTACAAAAAAAAGTTCCGTTATTATCCGCTTCCATCGCTTTTCCGCAACACTGCGGCAGCTTTTTAACCTTCCTGCATTTTTCACAAAAAAGCTCCTGTTCACGCAGGCAAACCATACTCTCCTCCTCATCCATGTATCACTAAGACTTTAAAAAACTATACGCAGATTTTATTATGCTTAAAAATACATTACAGTCAAGAGAAAGCTACTTAAAAAACAGCTTTAAAAAATGGATAGCGCTTTCCCAAGAGTTTTTTATAAGTGTTTTCCACATGACTATTATAATTCACATAGGCTTGCTCGCGTTTTTTTAATTCATTTTCAGCTTTTTCATAACAGAGGTTCCCTGTATTGCCGGTCGCCGTTTTGGCCTTGAGTATCTGCTTGGGATCGTAATCCTTAAGATTATCCAAATGCAAACCGATCTCTTTATATGCGTCTCGGAACGGAACACCCTTTTTAACCAGCTCCAATGCCGCATCGGTTGCATAAATTTCAGGAATGAATCCTTTCAGTAAATTCTGCTCATTTACCTTGAGCTTTTGTATCGACAAACTCATAACTTCCACACAAGCTAAGGCGGTATTGATTCCCCGCATAAACGGCGCTTTTGTTTCCTGAAAATCCCGGTTATAACCTGAAGGCAGAGCTCTCACAACGGCTTTGATATGCAATGAATACGCATTAAGTGATGCTGACTTTGCCCTTACCAACTCCAGCGCGCAGGGATTCTTTTTTTGGGGCATAATACTGCTTCCCGAACATAATTCCTGCGGTAGTGTAAAATAACCGAACTCCGGCATTGAAAAAAGAATCAAGTCCTGTGCCAATTTACTCAGCGTAAGAACTGTCTGTTCCAGGGCATCAATAATAATCGATTCAATTTTCCCCCGGCTGTTATTGACATACAATACATTGTTCTGGAGCTTTGAAAATCCCAATAATTTCGCTACCAGTTCCCTGTCAAGAGGCAGCGGCACACCATAACTGGCCGCGGAACCCAAAGGACACATATCATTGAGTTTATACGCGGTATCGATAAGGCAGAGATCATCCAGCAGCTGCTCGGCAAAGGAAAGTGCCCAAAGCCCGACGGAAGAGGGCATGGCAATCTGCATATGTGTGCGTCCCGGCATGGGTATATCCTGATAAAGCTTCGCGGCTTCAAGCAACGTCCGGATGAGAAGCGTACAGGACGCATGAAACTGCAGGAGAAAATCACGGGCATAGAGACGTAATGCCGCGATAATCTGATCATTACGCGATCGGCCTGTATGAATTTTTTTGCCGGTATCACCCAGTTGTTTCACAAGATAATTCTCAATTGCAGTATGACAATCTTCCATAGAACGCTGGATTGAAAATTTACCCTTGTCCGCCTGTTCAATAACGGCAAGCAGTTCCTTTTTCAGAGCAGCATATTCACCCTTGGATAGAATTCCGATAGTTTCAAGCATATGAGCGTGAGCCAGTGATGCAGCGCAATCCGCACCGACTAAATTGATATCCAACTGAAAGTCCTCACCCACAGTGAAGGCCTCCACCAGCTCGTTGAGTTCATAGTTCTTATGCCAAAGCTTTGCCAAAATTACTCTTCCTTTTTAAGCTTCTGATTGCGTTTTGCCAGAATTTCCCACGGCAACCCTCTTATCTTGGCCGCATTTGCACACCATCGCTGATCAAAACCCGCCGCTTTGATCGAACGGATCTCAGGATAGAAAAGAGAAGAATGAGGCCTGTTGCGCGATACAATTTCCATGGTACCCTTATAAAGTTTTACTTTGGTAATTCCAAATACTGCCTTTTGGCTCTGCTCGATAAAAGCATCCAAATCCGCTTTCAACGGATGGAACCATTCTCCATGATACACCATATACGCCCATTTAGCATCAACTATCGCTTTAAAATGACGTTCTTCTTTTGTAAGACAAGCGCCTTCCAGATCTTTTTTTACTTTTAGGATCAGATAAGCGGCAGGTGCTTCATAAATCTCCCTGCTTTTCAGATCCATTATACCGTCTTCGAAAACATCGATAAAACCGATTCCGTTTCTTCCGGCCACTTTGTTCAAATGGGGAACAAGCTCTGCTAATTTCATTTTTTTGCCGTCAACTGCTACAGGCACACCCCGCTCAAAGGTGAGTTCAACAAAATCAGGTTTATCAGGAGCATTTTCGGGAACAGTAAGCCACATCCAAATATCCGGAGGCAGCTCTTGATTGAGGTCTACCGCGCCCGACGCGATAGAACGGCACCACATGGTTTTATCGTCACCACCGCTGATAAACTCCTCTACCGGCACTCCCCACTCTTCACAGAGAGCAAGCTCCTGACCGCGGGTTAGATCAAAATCACGCACAGGCACCAACACTTCAAGCTCAGGTGCAAAATATTTAAAAACATTATGCATGCGATACTGATCGTTTCCTCGGCCCGTAGAACCTTCTAAAATACTGTCGCAGCCCAGTTCGCGCGCTTTTTCCGCGACAATGCGGGCGATAAGCTGACGGGTCATAGATGTGGATACGGGATAACCTCCGTAATCCGAATTGGCATAAATCGCTTTTTTAAGCCATACTTCGGTAAATTCATCGCGTGCATCTATTACAATCGGCTCAATATTCAATTGCTTTGCCCGCTTTTTACCCATAGTAATTTCTTCTTCACCCTGGCCGACATCCACGGAAATCGCAATAATATCCTGTACTTTATATATACGCCTTAGCATCTCAATTCCCAGGGTGCTGTCAAGTCCTCCCGAAAAGGCGATCGCGCATTTTTTAACCTGAGGAATCGGGGTGCCATCGATTTTTTTAAGCAGTTCGTTTAATGAAATATCCATACCATACTTCCTTTACCTTAATAATTGAAAAGTCACAGGTTACATCAAGGGACAATTATTGTCAATGCGGTTAAAAGAAAAATGCAATTCCCTATCTTCATCGATTTCTCAGAGAAAAATCCTTGAATATTATGATTTATTATGATTGGTTGCGGATTGCTATCCCTTTTTCGCGGTAAAACTATCTTTCACTCTTTCAATTATCACCGTATCACCCTCTTTAAGCTCACCTGCCAAAATCTTTTTGGCTATGATATTCTGTACTCTATTTTGAATAACCCGCTTTAATGGCCTGGCGCCGAACAGCGGATCATACCCCAATTCCGCCAGATATGCCAAAGCTTGTTTAGTAAGCTTAATATCCAGCTTTTGCTCTTTAAGGCGTTCCTTAAAGAGTGACAACTGAATATGTACGATTTTTAGAATGTCGTCCTTGCTTAGACGGTTAAAGGTTATAACTTCGTCTATCCGGTTTAAAAACTCCGGTTTAAAGGTTGCTTTTAACAGTTCCTCTATGGCATCATGCACATCCTCAACCTTTTCCGCTTTTTGGATCAGCTCACTTCCCAGATTACTTGTCATAATAATTATGCAGTTTTTAAAATCGACAACCCTTCCCTGTCCGTCGGTAAGTCTGCCCTCATCAAGCACCTGCAAAAGCACATTAAACACATCAGGATGCGCTTTTTCTATTTCGTCAAAAAGTATTACCGAATAGGGCCGTCTGCGCACCGCTTCCGTCAGCTGTCCTCCTTCTTCATAGCCCACATAACCGGGAGGAGCCCCGATAAGCCGTGAAACTGCATGCTTCTCCATATACTCACTCATATCAATACGCTTTAAGGCTTTTTCGTCATTAAACAGATACACGGCCAGAGTCTTAGCCAACTCGGTTTTTCCCACACCCGTGGGACCGATAAAGATGAAAGTTCCGAATGGCCTGTTGGCATCTGCTATGCCCGCACGATTACGTCGAATCGCATCGGCTATTGCTGCTATTGCCCTGCTCTGACCTACCACGCGTGAACTCAGTATCTCTTCCAGCTTTAAAAGTTTTTGTTTTTCCGAAGTCAGCATTTTGGAAACGGGTATCCCGGTCCAATGAGAAACTATTTTTGCCACATCTTCCTCACTGACTTCTTCACGCAATAAACGGTTCTGTCCTTCAAGACCGGCGATCTTCTTTGTTTTTGCCGCAAGCAGTTTTTCGGTCTCGGGGATCAGCCCGTGCTTTATTTCAGCGGCCTTGGCCAGGTTGCCTTCCCGCTCATAGCGGATTTCTTCTATATGCAGCTCTTCTAAACGCTGCTTTAGCGTGCGGATCTCCTGAATTACGTCTTTTTCATTCTGCCACTGCAGCTGCATTGTATTTCGTTTCTCTTCCAATACGCCGAGTTCTTTGTTTATCTTCTGAAGTCGCTCATTGGAAGCCGCGTCTTTTTCTTTGGCAAGCGCCTGTTTTTCTATATTCAGCTGAAGCATTTTTCTCTGAATTTGATCCAGCTCCGTAGGCTGACTTTCAATCTCCATTTTCAGCCTGCTTGCCGCTTCATCTATAAGATCGATAGCTTTATCCGGCAGAAACCTCGCGGTAATATAACGATTAGAAAGCACGGCGGCGGCTATCAGCGCTTCATCCATGATCCTCACTCCATGGTGAACTTCATAACGCTCTTTTAATCCACGCAGGATGGCAATGGTATCTTCTACCGACGGCTCCGTGGTATAGACAGTCTGAAATCTGCGTTCCAAAGCCGGATCCTTTTCTATATTTTTACGATACTCATCCAAAGTTGTGGCACCTATAGCGCGCAACTCTCCTCGGGCCAAAGCGGGTTTAAGTAAATTGGATGCATCCATGGCGCCTTCGGCACTTCCCGCGCCTACCAATGTATGCAGCTCGTCAATAAAACAGATTATTTTACCTTCAGATTCTACAATCTCCGTTATGACTGCCTTCAATCTCTCTTCAAACTCACCTCTAAACTTAGCACCTGCGACCAAAGCCCCTAAATCCAAAGCCAGCACTCTTTTATCTTTTAGCGAATCCGGTACATCACCGTTTATAATGCGCTGGGCGAGACCCTCAACGATCGCCGTTTTCCCCACTCCGGGATCACCTATTAAAACTGGATTATTTTTTGTCCTTCGTGAAAGTACCTGCATAATTCTTCTGATCTCTTCATCACGACCGATGACGGGGTCCAGTTTGCTGCGGCGGGCCAACGCTGTCAGATCACGGCAATAGCGGTCCAATACCTGGTACTTGTCTTCAGGCGTTTGATCCGTTACCTTTTGATTGCCGCGTATTTCTCGCAGCACGGCAAGGATCTTTTCTCTGTCAAGTCCGTACTTTTTCAACAGCTGCTGGACCTCGCTCGCTACATCGAGAAACGCCAAGAACACATGCTCGGTACTGACATACTCATCCTTTAAGGCGGCGGCTTCGTCCTCGGCCTTGTACAAAATCTTGTTAACCTGTGGTGAAATAGAAATCTGGGCATTATCACCGTACTGCTTGGGCTTGGCCTGGAGCAGTTTTTCCACTTCGGTCTGCAGCTGCTCTTTGGGCACACCGAGTCGTGTCAACAGCGGGATAATCACTCCTTCTTTCTGGGTAATGAGTGAATGAAGTACATGGCCGGCATCCAATAATGAATGATTATAACGATGAACCAGGCCCTGAGCTGCTTCAAGAGCTTCTTGTGCTTTAATGGTAAGTCTATCTATTCTCATGCCTTATAACTCCGAATAAATTCAACCAGTTTTAAAACTATTGCCGGACACGGGAACAGCCCGGTCCCCACCTATGAATCCTGCAGCAACACGAGATTCAAGTTTATTAGCCTAAAGATAGTAAAACTAGCAAACATGGTCAAATCATTTAAATTCGTACAATAAGTCACTTCTCATTTGTTACAATGAGAAGTGCTGCATTTATAAAGTAAGCTTTAAAAACAGTTTCACGAAATGATTAAATTCTTCACTGCCCTCTATTAAGTCTTTGTTATATACATATTCGAACAGATATCCGATCCCGCAGGCTAATTCACCCCACTCCAGCCCGAATACAAAATCCAGATCGCATCCCAGTTGGAATACATATTCAATAACATCCTGAGTCAAAAAACGGGCCGGAGCGATAAAGGTGGGTTGGTCGGTATCATCATCAAATCCGTCATCATAATACGATCCGTCTCCATGCGCTTCATCCTCAGAGGCATTGCCGTGGCGGGCAAAACGGGCCTGCAAAGTCGTATTGCACCAGGGTGCAAACTGCAGAAAGGCGTTCACGGTAATCTGATCCGAGTTGGGCTCTAAAATCGTGCCTACCCCTTCTCCAACATGCGTATAGGACAAATAATTAATCTCATAATTCTCATTATGGGTATAGGTATAAGGTGTAACCATCAGGTAATCGACTCTTATTCTTTTTAAAATATCCATATCAGGCGCCCAGGTTAATCCGGCCTGCAGCGCGACCTTGTTTTGCGCGTTATCCAGGCTGAACGGTCCGCTGCGGCCGTCAGTGCCGAAAAAAGTATCCGTATTAAAATCATCCAGGTAGCACATAAATTTCAGCTGTATGTTTAAAGGCAGTCTGAATTTCATATACAACCCCAGAAACGAACTGTCGTCATCACCGTAAAGCTGCTGGGTGTAAAACATATGAGCAAACGGCAGCAGATAAACAGGATTAAAGCGTCCGCCGTAGACAACGGACTGCAGAATACCGAACTCAAACCAGTCCCAGGGATTAAAAATATAAGAATGAACCACGAGATATTTTTCATAAATGGTGGAGAGTGAATCTATGACATGGTTAACATCGTCCCAATAATATCTCGGATGCAGCACCAGCATAACCGACGAAACCGTTATCCAGTCCGCTATATAGTTGAATGAGAAATGACCCGCAGCCGGACATTGCGGACCGATTACAACACCGTTCTCAAAAAACGGCCCAAACGACGAGCGCATGAGACCGGCTTGAAAATAGACATCCGAAGAACCCACGGTCATACCGCCCAGACCCAGGTTTTTGGCCCACGCTTTCATACCGAATATCATCTCATTTCCTCCGCCTGATTTGGCTTCATCAATAATATTCATCCATTCCGGTCCGTAAAAACCGTCAGTCTCCACCGAACCGCCCCAGGAAGCCCTGCCGGAAAACGAAACCAGATCACATATCGAACCTTGGAGAATGAGAGAGACCATCGCATCATTTCTGTGTTCCTCGAATGCAGTCCAGGTCTGGTTTTCAATTGCAAAGTTTAAAGGCGCGGGCAGGCTTCTGTCGGGAATATCGTCACCAAGAGAGACATCTATCTGCTGCAGGTAATTTCCAGCGAGTTCCGCTTCCTGCTCGTTACCCACTTCTTGTACCTGCTGTAATAGTTTTTTAACAAGTTGAATAGGATAAGGTCTTAGAGGAGGTAAATTGTTAAGATACCCTTTTTCCTCCCAAATTGAGATCCAGGTATAAAGCGTATCATTGGGATCCGACACCAATTGTGCATTAAGAAATCCTGTTATACATAACAGTAAACATAGGAATATATAAAAACGTTTCATTATTATTCTGCTCCTTATTTAGAATAAATTCACAACGACGAACACGAAGTAATAAAGGAGATTCTATATAAATCTTCGAGACCTTCGCGCGCCCGGTCATTAAATCTGAAAGATGTAACGGCCGCGGTGTACTTCATGGTTATCATGTTTTTTTACAGTACTGATTAAATTATATCTCTATCCTTGCTATATCTCAGATTTTAAAATAATTTCCACACAGCACTCGCGCCGGCCCAGTGATAGAACTCACCTGCATCCGCTGTATTATATCTGTTTTTAATATGCTGCAGTCTATACCAGGCTTTTACAGTCACGCCCTTAGTAATCACCCAATACCCTGATAGAGTAATGGCATGTGTCCACTCCACTGTACCCGTAGGAGCCCAGCTCAATGGATATCCTGTTTCTCCTATGTGGTAATAATCATTGTCCTCGCCCCAACCGTACAAGTCGACCTGACCTTTAGCCGTAGTATTCCAATGCAGCTCTGCTTCCCACTCACCCGGAATACCATAAGAAACACTGCAATGAATATCAATGACATCCGGACCGAGATAAAAACCCAAAGGATAATCAACCCAACGGCGTCCGATAAATGATTCCACATAAACGAAACGTGAAGTGAATTTGCGCAGGTCGTAGGCTTTCCCATATGTCCAGGGATCGACATAGGTGATTTCAGCATCAAGACGGAATCGTCCGGGACCAAGCTGGAAAAAAGGATTTGACAAAAGCGTAAACCCCAGTTGATACCCCATGGCAAATGCATTTTCATCAGGATCAGTTTCGTCTCCTGCCGGTGCATCATAAAAATACCATTCTCCGTAAATTTTTATGCCTTTATAGGGCACCACGGTTGCTGTAACGGAAAGAGGCACGCTGTATGTACCTTCATCGAAATTATTATGGAATACAAGCAGAGGATTAAAATCGGAAATTTCCAATGGCCGTCCGCCCACAAGGTTGCACTGAGTAATACTGAAAAGCAGCCAATCCCACGGGATAAAGGTCGCTTTGCTTAAGACCAGATTTTTGAAGCGATCCATATAAGGATCGCCGTTTTTGGTGCCATTGGGCTCCAGTTTTTTGTACTCAGCAGAGTCTAATGTGTTTAAATAGTCGCTTTCATTCCTTGTCATTATAGGATTCAGATTGATGACATATGAAGAAAGTGAAAATCCAGGAATAAAAAACCGGGCCTTTATATAATCATAATAGGGAACATGCTTATTCAAGGTAAGACCGCCCCATGTGCTGGGGCCCACATGCAGCTTATCCCTTCCCAGCCTTAATTCTATAGGCGCGTTATAATAGGTGGAGATTCCACGAAAAGGCAGACTGTAGAAATTTATTGAAGTAAGATCACCCGGAATATTGGTTATATTCTCATCTTCCAGTAAAGCGGTTGTTGTCTCGCGAATCTCGGGTAAGAATAAAAGAGAAAACCCTCCGGCCTGAGCGATAAACCCTGCCTTGATAACCGAAGGCAGTTCATTAATCTCATACATATACGTAAAATCGAGTATGTCTTTGTCTGGGCCTGTTGATACTCCGTGGTAGTCATATGTTGGAATCATATGCTGCCGGCCGCTTTCCGAATCAAGACCCGCACTGAAACCCAATTCCACAAGAGGAGACAGCAAGGGAAAAAGGAGGTTGACCTCGGCATTTAATTCATTTATCTGCTCAACGATCTCTGTGTCCCGAGCGTTTTCACTTAACTGCGCCAGTTGATTTTTAAGCTCCTCCGCGATGACCGGTGTTTCTTCGAATAAAGGAACTTTTCCCTCACATAAAAACAATTCTTCCGCCCGGCGATAGATCAGGCTGTCCAGGGGAATAATCCAGGATTCATCACAGAACAGCGCTAAAGCGCAACATGCAATAAAAAGTACACAGCATAGCTTTTTCATTTACATTTAATCCTTTTGTGCTACTCTAAGTAGCGGGAAGTAAAAAGTCAAGGGTCATTGTCACGTCGCGATAAATGTTACTATCAGCGCTTGCATATTCCCTATAATTTTTAACTTATGGTTTTTTTAAATTAATAACACGTGTGTATCCGCGAGCGTTAAGGCATAACTATAAATTACATCTTTTTTTGGGCTTAAACCTTGACAGATGTGAAGGAAATATATTATGCTTCGTTTGCTTAAATTTTTTGCGACATAAGTTATTTTAATACAATGGGTAAAAAAAGTTCATTTTTAAAGACATATCTAACCAATCAACTTCGGGTAGCGGAATTCGCTTTAAACAATATCTGCACCGCAAAATGCCAGTTCTGTTCCATCTGGAAACAGAAAAAAAAGTATAATGTTGATACCGCTAAAGCTCTCATCGCTGTCTCAAAACTAAAATCGTTCGGTGTCCGCTTTATTACTATAACCGGTGGTGAACCTCTGCTTCACCCACATTTCGCAGAGATCGCGAATCATTGTACAAAAGAAAATATAACCACCACTACAATTACCGCAGATCCCAGAATCCTTAATGACAAACGGATACATATACTTAAACAGGCGGAAATAGATTGCATGGGCATTTCTATTGATCACCATACGGATGAGGTTACCTATAAAGCCCGTAAAATACCACATCTGATAGACGGGATAAAGCAAGCCGTTAAAAAGCTTAAAGAAAATGATATTCTTGTAACCGCATCCATACTGATTTCGGATTTCAACCACTCAAGCCTTCCGACCCTTTTTAAAAAGTGCGAAAAGCTGGGTTTTGATTCCATTTCCCTGAGCTATCCTGTTTTTTCACCTTCTCCCACTTATACTCTTGGCGGTGATGCCATAAAATTATCCCGAAAAGATTTAATTACCGCATTGAAAAAAGTGCTGAGATTAAAAGCCGAGTATGACATCGTAAATCCCCGGCATTCGATAGAGAATATAATAACGTACTTAAGAGGCGAAAATCCTCGCTTTCCCTGTCTGGGCGGCTATAGATCCTTTTTTGTGGACTGGACATTCCAGGTATATCCCTGCATGTGTCATGAGAAGAGTATGGGTAATATTCTCACGATGAATAAAAATGAAATTAAAAAGACAAGCTGCAATCTGTGTAATATGAGCTGGTATCGGGATTTCAGTATATTCTTTCAAGGATTTAAATCACTTCCTCCCTTGTTTCAAGAATTAAAACGCATCATAGCTTTTTAGTTAATTTAAACAGAATTTTCTCTCACAGAGCTCACAAAGCACACCAAGGAATTTTTAAAAGTCGAGCGGATAACCTCTGTGAACTCCTTGTGCTCCGTGAGAGATTATAATATTTTATTATGAATAAAATACAGTTTGACGAAAAAGCATGTTTCTGGTAACTATATTATATGCGTTACTTCAATTGCCTTGTTCTTGTTCTGCTGGTAATACTAATTTCCGCTTGCCCGGGAGATAAAAAACCTCCATCTGAAAATATAAAGAATAATGGACAACCACTCGACAAAGCAGCTCAATCCGAGACAAAAGCGCAACCCAAACGGTCTATCGACCTAAAACCTCAGAATGAGACTGAACATAAAGCGTCACAACCCCCGCCCCGTCAAATATCAGATACTACCAGTTTTTTTTCCCTTTCACCTCAAGCCAGGATTGTGGTTGAGGATTTTAAAATAGGACCACTCCAGGATTTCCTGATCGGACAATACGACCGCTTAAAAGCCGCTTTGGTGGTAAACGATTTTTTCAAAGGTCTTGCGAAAAAAGAAATAAAGCTGGACTTGATAAAAAATGAGATGAGAACAGAAATTGAGCGATCGCTTGCCTATCCTCTAAGCCAGGGACTTCTGCCTGAAAGCATTAGAATCGGGAGAATCTTACCTGAAAGCACTGATGAAATAAGTGTCAATGTCCGGGTTTTTAAAGGTCAAAGTGTGACGGAAGGGGAAATATATCTTGTAAAAGATAACGGAGAATGGGTAATAATTGATCTGCAGATCGGACTGACTTTACTGGCTGAAAAATATAACAAGGAAACAGAGCCGTTTTCTCCAACTTCGTATAAATGGTTGCTGAGAGATTATTTCGAATAGCGCGGAAAACAAGCCCTTGCAGTAAATCTTCATTTAATTTATGGTTATACTATAGGATCTATATGGGCACTCAAGTTAATAGAATTGAAAAAGAATTTCTACTGAAAATTTTTATGGAACGTCAAAGGCCTATCAATGTGCACGGAGAAAAGAAAGAGGGCTTCTTTATTATCACCGGTTTTGACGACTCATCAATTACCTTAAAAAATCGATCTGAGAAGATACTCACATTTAAAAAACAAGAGTCGATCCGCTTTTATACATCAATCGACAATACCTTTTTTACCTTTACAAGCAGAGTAATAAAATGCGAGGAGTCTTCCCTTGTAATTGAAAATTCAAATACCTTTTGCAAGAATCCGGAAAGAAAATATGAACGGATAAATACTCATAATATGCATGTATCATTTTTCTTAAAAGGTGATACCATCGAGCTGAATTTTCCCAAAACAGATACTTTCGCGATTATTGAGAAGCCTAAAAAATCTGAAGAGTTCGATGATTCAAGTATTGCGGGGCTCACAAAATCCTTTAAAGAATATATCGGTGGCAAGGTTTCTGAATATAATATCGTTATGTATCGTGACAAAGCACCGGCGTGTTTAGAAGAGAAACTGATTACACGATTAGGCAAAATCCTTTGGATACCCGATACTGAAGCAAAGCTTCCTGATAACGACCCCATGCTCTCCAGTTTAGTAATAACCGAGCAGGAATTCGCCGATTTTCTTTCCAGCACAGGAACAGGTGCACCTCTTGTAAAAAGCGAAATCGCCGCGTTTCTTTATAAAAAAAGTAAAAACAATATTTACTCGGAAATTTACTGTCCTATTCTCTATCATGAATATGCTATTGGATTTATCTACGTTGAAAATAACAACAAGGAGAACAAAACGTTTGATGTTGATTTCGTTCAATATGTCTATCAGTTCTCAAAGGTCTTGAGCTATTCTTTAGAAAAACACGGGTATTTCGAACAACAATCCCAAAATATGATCCAGCATCAAGAACCGATTATTGACATGAGCGCGGCAGGTTTACTTTTCGCAACACAATCGGAAGACATAGATAACAAGATAAATCTGCTTGAGGATATTGATATTACCATTAATATAAAACAAAGAAAAATAGTTGTCGGTTCCCGTATTATGAGAAAATTCAAGGATCACAGTACATTCTATTTTGGAGTCCAATACCTAAAAATATCGGATGCGGATTTTCAGTTTCTCTTTGAGTATTTATACGGGAGATCCTTCACAAAACGAGATGAGATGATTTGGGAAGGGGGCTCACCCCCTCCTCAAATCTGATACCTACATGCTATCCATATCAATGCCGTGTCTCTTTTTAGGAAATGTTTTCAACACAGCTACTTTGTTTCTTTTTTTATTGAAAACCACTCCACCATTCCAATATTCCACTGCTGCAAACAAAGCGTTTCCACTGTCGTTTTCATCACTATGCTTGGTTCGAAATGAAACATATTTTTCCATCTCTTCAAAATTTTGATTAATAAAACAATTTATACGCTTCTTATTGAAAGAATTCCAGGTTTCCAGTTCTTTAAAACCGTTTCCCTCATCCTCTACAATGAGTTGCGCTTTTTCATTATCGAAATAATACCATACTTTTACTTTTTTGTTTATATCGCATTTATTGCCGTGTTTTACGGCATTCTTAATAATCTCGCTTATCTGTTGCTCAAGCAAGTTGATCTCTTTTATTTCCGGAGGTGCTTTTTGCACTACAAGAAGTGTATAATAGCGAATCTGGCGGTAATCGCTGTTAAATTCTTTAAAGAACATTCCTGTTGTATCAAACAACTTACTATTTTCATCTGTTTTTAGCAATTTTATGTCACTCATTCATATCCCCCTTATTACTGCTCAATTTTGCTTATTGCATCTTCCACACTATTTGATATAGGAAAGTATCCCATTAGTTTTGTTAACTCGATAACCTTTTTAACTGAACCGTGTATATTGGTAATTTGAAGCTTCATGTTAATCTTTTTTATAGTCGAGCAGATATAAATAAGAGCTCCGATACCACTACTATCGATATAATCAACGTTTTCTAAATTGATAATGAATTGACCTATCTTCTTCTCAATCATCTTTAATACCAATTCTTTTAACTTGTAAGAATTATAGAGGTCCATCTCACCATTAACATCAATAATGTACGTATTTGAATATTTTCGAACCTTCAGTTCCATCTCTTTTCCTCTCTCCTTTCGCTTAATTAACTTTCATGAGCAAAAGCGTTTGATCGTCATGCTGCGGGGCATTACCGACAAATACTTTTAAATCAGACTTAATTTTATCAATGAGTTCGTTTGGTGAAAGATGCGCGTTCTTTAGCACCACCTTTGCTAATGATTCAAACGTATACTGTTCTCCACTAGCATTCATGGCTTCGATTATACCGTCCGTATAAAGAACTGCCACATCTCCCTTATCTATCCGAAAACTCTTTTGTTCGTATTTGGTTCCCCGTTCGATACCAATGGGCAAACCTTCGGTATCGATGCTCTCCAATTTACCAGTTTTTTTCTTAAAGATCAACAATGGGTGATGAGCGGCATTCGAATAGGTAATCTTCCCGGAATGTTGATCATAGATCATAAAACTCAGAGTTGCGAAATGATCAATATCAATTCTCCCGGTTATACCTCGATTAATCCAGGTAACGATTGTACGCGCATCTTTATCCGCTGAGGTTATAAGATGCAAAATCGAGCGAATCATTACCATAACCAGTGCTGCCGGCACTCCTTTACCGGCCACATCACAGATTACCAAAGCAACCTTGTTCTTTTGCAAGGGAAGCACATCAAAGTAATCACCGCTTACACCTTTGGCGGGGATGGAGAAAGCACTGATGGTAGCCTTATCTAATCTCGGTATTTTATTGGGTAACAACTTCTGCTGAATTTCAGCTGCGATCCCCAGCTCTCTCTCCATCTCTCTTTTTTCAATTAACTCCATATACGTCATGATGAAGTCAATTGTAAGCGAAGCATAATCAGCGAATGTTTTTATATGATCAAAATCATTTTCCGTAAAGAATTTACCCCTCTCCCGTTTTATAATCGAAAGCACGCCCAGAATTCTCTTGGCAACTATCAAGGGAATGACAATAATAGAACTGACGTAAAGAGTATCGTTCTTGGTGTTATTCTTCATACGATCATCATTCAGAGTATTACGCACGAAAATAGGTCTTCCTATTTTGGCTGCTTCGCCCAAGATAGTTTCTCCGATTTTTATAGGGATAGATTTAAAATACGATTGAATACTCGATATTTTTAATTTAATCTGCTCGGGAGCCTCATATGGCGGTGGAAATATTCCGTTAACCGCTTCTACTCTCAGAATATCTTCGAATTCATCTACCAAGAGAATGGCTCCGGCATCGGCATTTGTACTCTTGGTAGCCGATGCAATTATAAAATTCAATATTTGAGTTAAATCCAATTTCTCAGCAATGGCGCTACCCAGATTTCTCATAAACTCGAATAAAGAATCCAGATCATTTTGTAAAAAATCATGTTTATTTTTTTGCTCGGTTTCATACTGAATAGTGTATTTGTAAAGTACATACACATGTAAAAAGTAGGAAATAGGAATACAAAAATACTGAATAAAAACAGTGTGATAAGAAACTTCAAAAAATACGAGGGCGATAAGTATCAAAAGCTGAGTAATAACAGGAATTCGAATTATCTCCAATCGTGTGCTCATCACCATGCCTGGATTATCTGTGTTGTAGACTGTCACTCCGTAGAACGTAACACTGAGATAGATCAAATTGGAGAGAATCCATAAATGCGGCACAAGTTTTTCAAATAGTATATATTGACTGCTTAACTGGAGCCATAAATTCGCGATAACAAGAACAAAAAATAATGCATTCAACAGATAGAAAACCGCGTCGTATTTCTTTGTTCCGGTATACGTTCGCAGCCACAGCAAATATACACCGAGAACCAAAATATCGGAAATGACCAGTAAAAATCCCGAATCCTGCAACACGGGATTGATATAAGGGCTTATCAAGTAAAAAGCAGAATACAGTACATCTCGAACCACAAGAATAATTATAACTATCTTTAACAGTGATACGGATCTAATAGGCATTCTCTTTTTGATATAGACATAAAACATAGTAAGAATAAAAATGAATATCAATTTCCCGATGAGGAAGGTGTCTGTAAGTGCTTTTAATATTTCAGCATATTGCATAATTACAACCTATAATGTAAAAATTCCTTTTGAATTCCCTTTCACAGGTGTTTTTTGAAAAATTATGGTGTTACTATATATTATTCGGCGAAATATTGCTAAAGTCAAGTCTATCACTTAATAATTACAAGAGTCAAGTATATGATATCCATATGGATTTTTTTTCTAATTCACTTTTTTGTATTTCTTTTTTGTTTTCTATTTGAAAAAATGCCGTTCTTCTGTTAAAAATAGACATGATATATCTCTATATTGAGATCTACGCATATAAGCAACTTTTAAAGATATCGCCTTCCCTTATAGAAAGTATTAACCGTCAATTAACCAAACTTATTCAAGAAAGAGAAATAGCTGTCGTCAAGGAAACAAACGGCAGCTTTCTTATCTCCTTTAATAACGAACAAGACGCGGAGTTGGATAATATCATGGATTCCATCTTCATTCTTTATAACATGCTAAAAAAAAGGAGCCGCCATCTCCACGGTTTTAATCTCTATATTACCGTGCAAACAGAGAAAAATCCTGAAACCGTCAGCAAACAAATGCAAGATGCATTGCTTTCGATAAAAGAGGAAGAAGGCATTTGGATTCATAAAAAGCACACCGCATTGTTTGCAGGACTGCGTGATGTGAGCCAGGAAGGTGATTACCTCAATATAAAACTCAGTAAAAAATCCGTTCATACTGAAAAACAGATGTTGAAAGTCCAAAAAATCAAGAAACAAGATTTGGAAAAATTAATCAAGACCATTTCCCGGGTTAGAGCCAAGCCTCCGAAATGCAATATTATCCTTTTGCACAGCAGCCAGAATATTCTTGTTAAGAGCATTATCGATTATGCATTAAAAAAAAGAGTAGGCAAAAACCTGTACGAGTATATTCCTTTTATCAATCTGAGTGCTTTTATACCGTATAATCTTTATCCATTGGTAGCGAGTATAAAACCGGAATTGCTGCCTAGATTCAAACGTTTTTTAAAATCTCCGATCACAAAGTCTTATGAAATTAAAAAAGAATTCTTAAGCAGACTTTATAATGAGAAAGCGGTAAAGGCGGATTCGCTGGATCAAGATATTTTTTATGCCTATCATATGTACTTAAAGGCCTATTGCGAGATGATGAACCAAAAATCCTTTCCCGCGATCATAGTGTGCAATGCAATTGAATCGGGTACAGAACTGTTTTTTAACTTTTTTAGCAAGTACATTTCGGATTTTTCACAGCGCTATAGGATGGTGATTATTTTTACCTCAGCAAAACCGGATTTACCTAAGGATTTCTCTAAAAGGAAATATAAGAAAATAGCGATTGAGCCGCTTTCTTTAAACGAAACTCAAAGATGTTTTCAGATCCTCTATCCAAAACTAACGCTTCCCCACGGCGTAATCCGCCAGATTCATAAGCTTTCTGCCGGCAACTATCATGTTATTCTGCATTATATATACTATCTCAGTCGGAATGGTAAAATCCGGAGAGTAAACGATCGGTATGAATGGGTAGCACAAGCTGAAATTCCCCTAAAAATACCGGCATACCGGGTCATGATCAGCTGGCAATACATTAAATCCCTTAAAGAGGAAGAAAAAATCGTACTTTATACTCTCTATCTTACTCATAAAATATTTTCTTCGCACCTTTTAATTAGGTTTCTGGAAAACTTGGGGCTAAAGGAGAAATCAAGCCAGAAACACCTTGCTTATTTAAAGCATACCGCTTTAGTTTTACCTACTGATGAAAATAAACCCTTTGACCTTGGATTTATTGGGCTCCTAAAAAAGAATCTGGGCGGACAAAGTAATTTCATAAGACGCAAGTTAATTGAGTTCTTGAAGGAGCATCTGTACACCCTGCTCCCCTACCGCGCCATCCCGCTCATAAAGCTCTTGCAAAGGCTGGAAGATCTTTCATCATTACATGATATTCTCCGCTGGATGCTGCAGTATACAATGGATACTCTGTCCTTAAAACACGCTAAATTTTTCCTTAAGCTGCCCTCCGGCCTTGCCAAACATAAGATACACTATACGGATAAGGAAATTGTAGATTTAACATGCAATACCGGCAATTTACGCTATTTACTACTTACTGCTCAAATTAAAGAAGCCCAGAAATTTGTGACTCAGACTATCCAATCATCCACTTTCTCTTATACGGCGGATCCCCATCACGCTGATCTTCATTTACAGTTGTCACGCTTTTATTTGACTGAAAAATTTCCCGACAGAGCCATAGCAGAAGCAAAAAAGGCAGCGTTATATTTTCAAGAGCTTTCTTTTACCGAAAAAATGAATGAATCTTATCTGGCGTTGGGTCAAGCCCTGCTTGCCAAAGGGAGGATTTTTGAAGCTTTGGACTATTTCGAATTTGCGCGCAAATTTTCATCCGATACAGGCAATTCATTAATCCAGGCGAAAGCATACCATTTTAAAGCGATTACACTTTTTTTTATTGGTAACTACTCTCAAAGCCTGACCAATTTACTATCCGGGATTGAGCTTGCTGAAAATTTCGGTTTTCGCAGACTACAGCTTGTATCCCAATTCATCAAGGCGCGTATCTATTTCGATCTCGGCCTTTATGAGGATGCTATTACACTTTTAGAACAGTGCCTTACCTTCGCCAGATCTTATGCTTTGCAGGAATCCTGCGGAGTAATAAAAGCATGGACAGCAAGAAGCTATGGTTATCGCAGCGAATACAAGCCGGCGTTCGCACTTTTAAACACACTCGATGAGAATTCTGAAATTCTGTACTTCCAAGCGGAAATATTCCAGTTTCAAAACCAGTCTGAAAAGGCAGTCAAGCTGCTTACCAAAGCTCAACATCTTAAGCAGAAGCCTCCTCTTTTTCTTTCAGAGCAGTTCATATGGGAAAACGGATTTTCTCTTCTCGAAGACAGGCGATTCGATCTTTCCGAAAACCGAAACGCACTCATGCAACGGATAAAATCTTTCAAGGCATATTGCTCATGCTTCTGCGGTAATCTTAAGCAGGGACTGAACGAACTGCATACCATAACCATAAGGGAAAAGCTTCCTCAATACGAGCCCTATGCGCATTTCTACTACTTCTTATATTATCTGATTCTTAGTAAATGTGCGGTCCCCAAGGATGATGTGAGCGAGATTGCCGATAACCTGACGGTACTAAATCTTGCCCTTAAACATCTCCAGGAACGTTCCACTACTATCGACGAGCCGCGACACCGTATTCATTACATTTCTAAAAATTATTGGAATAAACTGTTGTTCCACGAAGCAAAACAGAATAAACTTTTATAAACCTTGGTATTTGGAGCAAATTTATGTTTAAACCGCTATGCTTAATTTTTTGTTTTTGTGCGGTTTTAAGCATCTGCACTATGTGTTCATCGCCTGCTACTCCGGCTAAAATATTTTTTATCAATCTGTTTAATGATGTGGTTGACATTCGCCTGGGAGATGAGACAAAACCTATTTTTCTTGCCGAATCCATTAATCCATACGGTTTTACTGCTCTGACTGAAGTGCGTGAGTTCGGGAAGCATATTCTGTTTTTTAAACCTGCCGTGCAAAGCGAATGGAACTCATGGTTTACAGCAGATAACGACAGCACCTGTAATATCGAGGCGGGAAAAACATACTGCATTACCATTACGATCGACGGATCAATTCATTTTTTCACCATGACTGAAGATAACGAGCAGGGAGCAAAAATTTGTTTTTTAAACGGTTCTCAGATCCAAATATCGGATCTACGAATAGCTGTAGACTCGCTTGAAAACAAGGCTTGCTCTATCCAAGATCTTGAATCCGATACACTTTCAAATTTTTATACTGTAGCGGCCGGTAATTATCTTTTATTCTGGCAGTTCACCTTTCAAAAAGAGACGGACGAATTCTTTTTTTACACGCATAATATGAACAACCAACCGGAACCGCTCCTTTTTACTGATGCCCACTACTATCTATTTTGTATCTATACCGAAAATGATGCCGTTAAAGCGCTGTTTTTTGATATAACACCATAAGAAATAATTTCGGCGAGGCTTGGTCGCTTATCTTCTAAAAATATTTTTTACTTTTGTGAATTTATTTTTTATTTTCTCAAAAACACTTTTACCGTATTTTTGTGAATAGCGTTTCACCGCTTTTTCGGAAGGATAATCTTGTCCATACTTCCTTTTTAATCCGTCCCAGTATCGCACCATCCAGATATAAAGGTCAGCCGATGTTCTTTCCGGAAATTTGGAGAGTATATTTTCCTCTTCGATAATACGTACAATAGGTTGATACACGTTATCATACCAGGAGACAACCGCCTCTGCGTAGGGGATCTCCTCCTGCTTATCCATATTGATAAAATATTTATGCACTTGAATATGATCCAAAAGTTCATCATAACGGCCCGGCGCCGTGAAATCGATTTCTGCGTTTCTTTTTAACTTTTTCAGTTTAGTCTCTTTATAAAACTTCTTCTTTTCCAGTCCGATTACTATGTGTTTTAAATCCTCCTTGCTCATATCCTTATCCAACTTGATTTCCGTTTCCAGAGAAGTCACCTCGGCATCAATAAATTCAACTCCGCGCGACAAGGCAACCGAAATCCGGTGGTTACCGTCACGTACAAAATATACTCCTCCAATTTCATATAATCTTACGGGGGGCAGCTCGATCTGTACTTTATACGCCTTATTAATACGTTCCCAGCGCTCCCGCAAGTAGGTTCCCCGGGGAAGGAACACCCGGTTAAAATCCTTGTACCTTCCTTCGCTTCCGACTATATGCGAAAGCGGCACGTGCTTTATTCCCCTATATGCCTCGGAACTCGGTTTAAGCATGGAATACGCATACGAAAAGGGTATAAGATCATCTTTGCGTTTGGTAATAATCGAACCCAGCTTTGATAACAGCGCCCTGATGCGGGCCTTATTGAATGTATCGTCTGTGTCCATATCCTGCATAAAATTATTCAGCAGTTTATTCATTGCTTTCTCCCGTATCAATGACACAATGCTTGAAAGCATTCACCACTGTCGTGTTCAGATATGTGCTTACTCTTTGTTCATCCTGGGTATACAGATGTATATGACCATGAATTAAATATGCGGGTTTAAAGACCTTCATAAACCATAAAAATGCCTTAAATCCTCTGTGACAAACATCCTCGCAATCATGAATTCGGTAAGGCGGAGCATGGGTAACCAGAATATCCAAAAAACGGCCGTGAATGATTCTATTCCAGACTAATACCGGAATAAGCCGGAACAGAAAAAAATACATCCCGCATTCGCTGAATTGATTCATCCCATTATTATAGCGCATACTTCCGCCGATCCCCGCGATGAGAAGGCCCTTTACCGTCACAACCTTTCCGTTAATATACCGGCCGCCGCATGGCCTATACTTCTCAAATTCCATTTCACCGGAAGAAAGCAGCATGCGGTAGCGGTTGTCATAATAAGCAATCCTCTTTAAATTATGGTTGCCGAACACAAAAACAAGCGGCCTGTTCAAACTGCTGATTATAAAATCATAGTAATCCAAAGGCAGATCGCCGCAGCTTATAATAAGATCAATATCTTTGAATCTGGTTTTTATATTCGAACTATAAACAAGCTGATCTTTATAATCTGAAATACAGAGAATTTTCATACTATAAAGATAGCAAAAACAAAGAAGTAGTCAATCTAAATTTGATGTGGGAGGTTAATCTGCCATTTCCGCTTTCAGCAGTATTTCCCTTAGTTTTTCTTTATTATACAGATCAATAGGTCGGGTCTCGGCAAACTCTACCGCTTTTCTGGAGAAGGTTGAGCTCGTAATTAATAATCCCTTCATTACATTGACCTTTTTCATTGCTTCATGCAGGCTGCGCACGGAAGAGTCGTCGATTATTTCAGGCACACGAAAAATCCTTAACAGTTTGGGCATTTTACGCGCCCCACGCCATTTTTGCTCTGCCTCCACCGCCAATATCTGACAACCATTGGGCAGATCGGAGACATCCCTCACTTCAAGTTTGAGTACCTTAACCATGGACAGGCAGATCTCCTTGAACCTGTCTTTCGGTGAAGTGAGAAAATCTTTAATTCGATCATCCGTGCGGAATTCCTGATATTGACTCAGCTTTTCGGCCACATCCCGAAATGACGGCCGTTTGGCATAGACCTTTTCCCACTGTTCGATAGCCTTTTCTATCTGCCGGCTTTTTTCATAGCAGAGTGCTATAAAATAGCGGGCGTAAATTACTTCTGTCCGTTTTTCACTCTCTCCTATCCGGATGGCTCGTTCAAGTTCACTGATAGCGCCTTCGCAATTGTTCATGTTCATAAAACAGGTGGCGCGCTCGATCAGAGCTTTTACTTTCATCTCCGGATCGTTTTCCGACTTCTCAAAGTACAGCAGCGCGCTTAAATAATCATGAGCGTCTTTTTGCAGTTTGCCCAAATAAAAATAGGCATCGTAATTATCGGTATTGTATTTGACGGCTTTCTCAAGCTCTATTTTTGCTTCGATCGGCTTTTTTTGTTTATAAAGGATCTTCCCCAGCCTGAAATGAGCTTCGGTGTGCTCGGGATTAAGCTCAATTGCTTTTAAATAATACGTAAAAGCACGGTCGTCCCGCCGACGCTCCTCGAAAAGCATGCCGGCGTAGAAGTGGTGGTCCGCCACGAAGGGTTCGGCCTGTAAGAGCAGCAAATATTCTTTGAGGGCTTCCTCGTCCTGATGAAACTGCATGAACAGTTCAGCTATTTCCTTGCGAAACTGGATCTCTTTGCAAATTCCGGTAAAGTTGCCCAGAGTATTAACTGTTTTAAACTCCATCAATGCCAGCTCGGGTTTATCCGCTTCCTTATATGCCTGGCCCAGCAAATAATGCGCGTCCACATTTCGCGGATCTTTGGCAATTATCTGTTTGGCCAGGCGAGTGGCCTGGGTAATCCTGCCCTGTTTTAGAAGCGCTTCGATCCCCGCCACTTTTCGCGGTTTGAAAGCGAATTTTAGCACAATTAATATCAAGGGAATTATTACTACACCGACGATAATTAAGAGGATGATGGTAAAAACCGGCATATACGAAACCTCTATCCCTTTTCTCTGTTTCCGTGTTAATAGCTTAATTGTTTTCCGTGGAACTGTCAAATATTCTCTTTGGCAAAACAAAAAAAAGATGTATACTTATAGGTAGGTGATGATGAAAAAAGCAATCATATTTTTAAGCGTTCTGTTTTGTATTGCAGCCGCTGCCCTGGGGGCGGAAAGCGCTTTTGAAACCGGTGAAAAGCTGTTTATGCAAAACAAACCCCTTGAAGCCAAAACACAATTGGAAACAGCTTTGGTGAGAGACAGTAGCAACGAAACCATTTATCTATATCTAGGTCTAATTCATCAGCAGTTGAACGATCCGATCGGGGCCATTGATATCCTGCGCAGAGGTCTGCTTGTAGCTAAAAATATTAAGGATAAGCTTTATTTTGTTATTGGAAACAATTATTATAATCAAGGCGATAATACGTTAGCGGAAAAAAACTACACACTCGCACTTGCCGAAAACAGTCTTTTAGCCGCGGCCTATTTGAATAGAGGTCAAGCACTGGTGCGCCTGGTCAAATATCCCGAAGCCATCGAAGATTATGAAACCTATCTGCGCCTGAAACCCGATACCTGGCAGCGGGAAGCGATCGAAAAGCTGATAGCTCTATTGCGGCAGTCGATAGATGAACAGAAAGACCTTCTGGACAGTGTGCTGAACAGTATAAAAAACGCGTCGGTCAATACCCAGACCGAATCGGCCGGTACTGAAGACTTTCAGGACACCGGCGGCACGGACCTGGATATTATTGAATAAAAACAAACGGAGTACATCTGATGGATAAACGCCTGTTACTAATAGGGGGGGCCATCCTCCTCATTATTATTATTTTATTACTGCTTCTGTGGGTTGCGGGAGTGTTCGGCGGAGCCGCTGTTGATCCGGAGCGCGCCAATGTACTCAAACTGGCGCGGGACTATCTTGAGGACGGCGAATACCAGACCGCCCTGGATCTGGTTAATGAGCTGCTTAAAACCAACTATGATGATGAAGAGGCAAAAGCTCTACGAGACGAAATTATAAAGCGTAAGAAAGAAGCCGGGGATGACAGCTCGCCTGCCACTCAAACTACAACGATAATCCGTGAATTCATCACATCGGACAGCGACGTACGCCGTCCCTCTTCAGACAAACCGCAGGTTGAAATACCGGAGGACGCTTCGGCGGAAGAAAAAGAGCGGCTGAATAAAATCCGGGAACTGTTAAGCAGAGGGATCAGGCAGTTAAACGATTCCGAGTATAACGCGGCCCGGGGTTCATTCAACGAGGCCTTACAGATCGATCCCAGGCTGGGAGAAGCGTACGCGCGCATCGGTCAGGCTTATTTGGAAGAGGACCCCAATAATAGTGAAAATCTGAAACAGGCCATGGAAAACTCACGAAAAGCTATTTCCTATGATCCGAATCTGTCCCTGCCGCATTTTACTTTGGGCCAGATTTATGAAAAACAAAAACAATGGGATAACGCGGAAAAGGAGTATGCCGAAGCGGTACGGCTTAATCCGCAGGACTGGCTGGCTCTGTATAAACTTGGTAATATCCAGTACCGTTTGGGGAAATACGCCAAGGCGATCCAATCCTATACCGCCTGTATTCATATCAAATCCGACTTTTATAAGGCGTATTATAACCAAGGTGTGGCCCAGATGCAGCAGGGTCAAACCCAGGACGCGATTAAATCTTTCAAAGGCCTGCTTGCCTTAAAAGATGATCATGCCTACGGACACTTTCAGCTCGGCACCCTCTATGAAAAAAGCGGCAATACACAGGCCGCGGTCAACGAATATCAAAAGGCCGTGGCATATGCTCCTGATGAGGCTGATTTTCAAAGAAGGCTTTCCAGCGCCCTTATTACCATGGGCAGATATGCTGAAGCGGAAACAACTTTGAATAAAGTATTAAAGCTGGATCCCAATCATCCTGTGTCCAATTTTAATATGGCAAACCTCAAAATTCATACAGGCAGATACGGTGAGGCTTTGAGTTACGCTGAAAAAGCTCATCTAATGAGTCCCTCAACCAAGGAATACGCGTACACGTTGGGTCTGGTCTATGAAAATCTGAAACAAACGGATAATGCCATTGCCTATTATAAAAAGGCGATCGAGCTTGATTCAAATTATGTGCTTCCCCTTATAAATTTAGCAAAGCTTTACGATGACAACGGTTTATATGACGATGCCCTGCCCTATCTTAAAACAGCGTATAATTTAAGTCCCAACTCATACCTGGTAAATAATAATCTGGGAACCGTTTACCTGCATAAAAAAATGTACAATGATGCGATTACCCATCTAAGCAGAGCCATAAACCTGCAGTCGCATGACACGCTTGCCCGTTATAATTTGGGCCTTGCCTATTTGGAAGCGGGCAATAATTCGGAGGCCAAAAAAGCCTTTTCCGATCTGCTTACGGTGGATCCCAATTACTGGGACGCGTATTATCAATACGGCCTTCTGCTGATAAAAGAGGGTGATAATGCCAATGCCAGAACCATTCTTACCACACTTATCGACAAGAATCCCAACTATCCGAAAAAATCCGAAATCCAGGAGTTATTACAGGGATTATAATAAATATCAAAGCAGACAACATCCGCCAAGCCGCTTTTACATTTCATGGAGCGGCTTTATTTTTTTATCCTTAACAGTGATCTGTCAAAATCCGGATAACCTTTTGCGTCGAACATCTCCGAAAAATCGTCTTTTTTTACGATGGTAATCTGACCGTCCCGGCCCGTCCGACCGCTTTGTCCATCATAGCCCGGGCTGCCTCCGTCGTATGCCGAACCTCCGCTGCCTCCCCTTCCGGGTCTGCCTCCTTTTACACTAAGCTTCAGGGTTTTGGCCACATCACTGACGGAGTGATAGTTGATAATTATGGTTCCGCCGTCACCGCCGTCTCCGCCGTCACCGCCGTCACCGCCGTCACCGCCGTACTTCCCGGATTCGCCGTCATCACCATCCTCACCTTTGCCGCCGTCCGCGATAATCACCGGCCGTTTATCGGCAAGCATGGCATAGAGCGCGTTTGTGGAGCGCTCATACAATACGATATAGCTTTGCACGCCGTTTTCGGTCCTTGCACTATAATACGCTACATCAAACTGCAGATTCTCTCCGTTCTCGCCATGATCGCCGTGACTGCCGTGCATGCCATCGACAGGCTTCTTTTTATCGTCATCAGAGTCGGAACCGCCGAAAAGCGCGGATCCCAGCCCGCAGCCCGCGGCACAGCAGCTTCCCACCGCAGCGGCATCGGAGGCGGAAAAATGACTGGCATCCTCCGGCGTGAAATCAAGCGTAGTATAATTATTCCAATTTATAGACCAGGTTAACAAAGCGGAATAAGCGGCTGACGGAATTTCCACCTGTAATTCACAATACCTGCCGTCCAGAAACACAAAGCTCTGCGGTCTTACTCGTACATACTGTTTGTTCAGAATTATAAAAGTATCATTAGGACTTTTAAAGTTAAAAGCTTTCATATCGGGATTGTCAATAAGATCCCCCTCTTCGGTGCGCACATTAACCATAATTTTATAGGTAGTCCCCGGAATAAGAGTCTCTGCTTCGGTTTTTGCATTTCCATAGACAAGCCACATCTTGACATCCATGACATTAACACCTTCCAGCGAAGTGGTACAATTCATTACCAAAAATGAAGCACAAAGTAAAAAAATCATTACGCTTTTATACATACATATTCCCCCTAACGGCTGATACAGCATATATCAGCCACTTATCAATTAACTGTATATATATTATGATGCATATCCTTGCTATAGGTTGCGTCCTACAAGTTTGAAAATCTGATCTTTGCTCATGGAATAAAACAGCGGCCTGCCGTGGGGACAGCGTGGATGAGTTAAAGACAGAACCTCTTTAAACAGCTCGCAGGCCGTAAGCTCGTCAATTTCCTCGCCCTCTTTTATGGCAAGCCTGCAGGCCGCACGCGCATAAAGCTCGCGGCTCAGATCTTCAACTGTTCCTTTTTCCGACCTTAAGAAAGCGATAAGCTCGCTTTCAGGAAACGAATGTAGTTTTTCCGGAAGCGCTTGAATTTCAAAACTATTTTCGCCTATCCGCTGGATTTTAACGTTAAAAGCCTTCAGGTTATCGATGATAGTCTCCAGAACAGCCAGTTCTTCATCACTTACTTCAAAACTTATGGGGAACAGAAGTTTCTGCATTGCTCCCGGAGAGCTTTTTATTCTATCAAACAGCAGCCTTTCATGAGCAGCGTGCTGATCGACAAAATACACACGCTCCTCCGTGGAAAAAACAAGAAATACCTTCCACAACTGACCCAGATAGCTAAAATCAGCTGCCGGTTTTCCGCCTGCCTCAGGCACAGACAGGCTTTTAATCTGAGCCGTAATTGCCTTCTTATCTTCAAGCGCGGAATCAGGGAATAGGTGGTCAAAGGATACGGCCATAGCATGCGAGGAATCCTGTCTGCGCGCTTGATGCAATCTGTTTTCGTAAGCAAAGGCATAGTTTTCTGCAAAAAAGCTTTTAAGCAGTGCTACCAATTTCTGATGTATTAAGGGCAGGTTTTTTATGCGTACTTCTTTTTTGGCGGGGTGAATATTAAAATCCACCAACCGAGGGTCTATCTGCAAAAACACAAAGCATACAGGATACAGCCCGCCGGGCAAATACTCCTTAAAACCGTATTCAACAGCCTGAACAAGCGAGTATTCATAAACCCGCCGCTTATTTACAAAAACCTGGATATGCTTTCTATCCTTGCGATTCAAATCAGGACCTGCACACACCACAACAAGAGAGAATCCTTCTCCCTCCGCCCGAACTTCTGAAAAAATATCCGCGTGCTCCTTATAGTTATATGCTGTTGTTACCCTGTGCAATAAAGACTGCCGTTCAAAAAAAAGCTTTAACTCACCGTCTATAAATAACTTAAAAACAACACCGGGAAAGGGCATGGCCTTATCTAAAAAAACGATTTTACACATCATAGTCTCAGCCGAGCTTCGTTTTAGAAATTTTTTACGAGCCGGCATATTAAAAAAAACATGGGACACATCCACTATTGTTCCGGATTTTCCCTGACAGGCGGCAAACGAAAGCAGTTTTCCTCCTTGCGCAACCAGGCGGTGAGCCGGGTGCAAACCGTCTTTAACCGCGCTGACAACCTCCAAGCGGGCGCAGGCCGCCATACTGGAAAGCGCTTCTCCGCGAAATCCGAGCGTGGAGAGCGTATCCAAATCATCAATTTTGCTTATCTTGGATGTAGCATGCGATAGATAACACCTTTTAAGATCCGCAGGCTGCATGCCGCAGCCGTTATCCACTACTCGTATGGAGCTGTTTCCGCCGTCCCTTAAATACACACTCATCTCATCGGCTGAAGCATCCAATGAGTTATCCAACAGTTCTCTTACAACGGAGAACGGCCGTTCGATAACCTCGCCGGCCGCTATCCGTCGTGAAACATCTTCTCCCAAAACATGAATTTTCCGGGAGTCCTCCTTACTTTTATCCATAAATACTTATAACCTTAAAAACTAATCTGAGTCTCGAAACTGATGGTTGTGGCAACTTCCGGTCTGCCGTTTCCGTCATAGATAATTTCACCGGTATCTGTATCCTTCTTTAAAGCTGTGGTGAAATAGAAAATTAAATGTATGTTTTCGGTTAACGGATATCCGACCGCAGTCTTCAAGACCGTATTTGCGTCAAATAACGTAAGATCGTTTTCTTCTCCCTCAACGATGGTATTTACAAATCTCGTTCGCTCATAGATAATTTGAAAATAGATTCCCACCACAGGGATGACACCGGGTTCAAGCGCAAATTTTAAGACAAAATAATCGTCGTCGGCAATCTCAACACCGTCGTCAACGAAGTCAAGGGGCAGGAGATAGCCCGCCGTAAACGAAAACACCTTGTCCATGGTATAGGTGCCCTCACCATATATACCGAATGTGGAAATCTGATTTTCAGGATCGCCCGGATTCAAAAGATAATCTACTACTTCATAGACGTACATACCGCGCTGTCTGTCATAGAGTGTGTTATAAAACGCCGGTTTGAACACTCCCGTGTAGTAGCGTGCTTCGAGTCTCCAATCAAACTCAGCCACATTGCCCAAAAGACCGGCCGCTATGCCGTAATTGCTTAGGGTTTCTTCACCGGATGGTCCGTGCATAATGGCATCAAAGGCGAATCCGGGCTCTATTCCACCAGGCACCGCTTCCCTGAAGTAAGGGAGCATACAGCCAAGATCTGCAAACAGGACAAGACCAAACGCCTCCTCTTCCATTAATGGAAATTCCATATCCAATCCGAAATTAAAGAACATGGGATCGCCGGTCTCTGTAGGGCCGGTATAACCCTCCAAAGCATTGGCCGGATTAAAATCAACGACACCGGTCAGACCGAATGCCAAAGGAAAGCTTTTACCGGCGGGTCTTACGTAGAATCTGGCACCCAGAATCTCAGGCGTGCCCCGGCAGGCCAGGGCCAGGTCATTACTCATCAATTCAAAACCCACTGCGTCAAAATCCGCGCCTACATTAAATCCCAGCCTGCGCACGGACGGAAAATCCGCGTCATTGGCGTAATCACGCATAATAAGCCCGTGTCCGATAGTGATATTATTAAGGTTGCCTAATTTGAGAAAAAAGTCATCACGCAACTCACCATACTCAAGGCTTTTAATTTTAAGTATAAGATCGGCGAAAATATCACCGATTCTGCCGCCCAGATCATCCTCATATTTGGCATCAAAACCAAACGACCATTCGTTATTACCGTCAGGCTGATACCAATCATCGGGATCAAACATATTGGATTGATAGATGAGGGGTAAATACAGCACCAGCCTGAAATCATCAATTTTCAGGGTGGGCTGCAGCACCGCTTTGGCATAGGTAACATCGCCGATAGTCACGGTACCGATTTCCATTCCGAGTATTTCCCGTAAATTTTTAAACCATTCAGGCTCTTCTTGCGACGCCCCCCTGTCAATATCACCCGTATCACCGGGTAAAATAACCGTTTCTGTCCCCATGCTGCTTACCGTGTGTCCGGGAACTTTGGTGGGGTCTAGCTCCTTAAACTGAAGTCCGCGCATAAACTCTTTTTTTTCTGCAGGAGCCATATACGTAGGAATAAACTGAACGGCCGCGGTATTCGCCCACTGTCCGCTTTTCAAAGTGATTTTACCCAGCTCCTTTTGGGTGATCGCATCTATTTTAGTAACCTCCACCTCGCCGTCGAATACAAAAACCTTGGCACCGATGTTCCCGCCCACAGTTTCATCATAAAGCGCTTCAATACCTGTATCCGTACCGCGAATACCGCAGACCGCGGTACGGGTTCTGATCCTGTAACGCTCCTCCCCTGTGGTTTTGGCGGCTATGGCCCTGAATTTCCCCACATACATCTCAAACACATTTTCGTCTGCTCCGTTATACCCCTGAATCGCAGCTATGGTAAAATTTGTATTTTCATTTATACGGATGATAGAACCGTTTTTCAATTCGATTTCAACAAAATCCCCGTCTTCCGTGATGATAGTGGATCCAATGGGTATCTCATCCCCGAAATTCAATCTGTCCGCATACAATTCGCTTCCGTTTGCATACCGCACCTTTAATCCTCCGCTTACGTTTTCATAGTAAGCAAGCAAAGGTGCCTGCGCAAAAGCGCTTATACCACAGAAGAAAATTAAAATTATTATTAATAAACAACAGTTTATTGTCTTCATAATCTGTCTCCTTTACATTAGAAAGGTAAGGTAAGAGCACATTCCAAGCCCGAAGTTATCTGCCATTTATCGTCTCCGGCTCCTGCATCGGGTACATAGCGTATTTCATAAAAAAGAGTAATTATGGCGGGTCCGATAGCATAATTGATTTTAATCGTTGTTAATGCGTCTTCGGGATTAAAAAGATCTTCAAAAAAGCCCTCTTTACTGCCTACCATGGCTTTATCGTAAATCATATCCATGCTTAAACCGGGGACCAATCCCTGCCCCAAAGTAAGCATGGCCTTCAGATGCGGATACTTAATATAGTCCTCATCAACCTCGGTGAGTGGCCCTTCCAATGAAATCTGAAAAAATAGGATATTGGCGAACTCAGCGCCGATACCCGCGTACCAGCCCAGGTAGGATTCAATGGCACCGCTTTTCACCAAACTGTACTTGTCGGCGCGTGAAAGGTCATAGGTATGATCAAAATAAACGGGAATAAAATTATCACCGTTAATGCGCAGCTGACCCACATAAGTAAAAATATCGATAATCTTACCTCCAAAACCGACCATACCTCCGAGTGCCTCGAAATCATCCAGCCAGACAATGTCTCCAAACACTGCGAATGTAAACGGCGGCTGGGTGAGTATCGGCTGCTTTACATCAACTCCGAATGCGTTTATATAATACTCCTTATCCGGCTGAAAACCCAGCGCGGTTATATAGGTATCATCAACATATTTAAAGGGATCTCTATCCATGACGAATGTAGTGCCTATCTCCAACATGCTCAATATCTGGATATCAAGCAGGGCCAAAGGACGTACAAAAAATCTCCCGCCGAATACATCAAGCGCAGTAACATTTGCCACCATCGTCTCGATGCCAAAAACAGGAAAATCAAACAGCCTGCCGTCTAAATCAAAATTGATGCCGTAAATCCTTTCTTCAGGCAAAAATAATGTATTGGCGTAATTACCCATAATATAGCCATTACCAAGTACATTGTGATCGATAGATCCGAATTTACCGTAAAGAGGAGCACCTTTATATGCCCAGCGGATATAACGTATTTTGCTTAAGATAATATCAAAAACTGTTATATCATCTTCTGGAATCCAGTCTTCAGGTCTCACTTCAAACTCCCCGTCTACAAAACGATAGTGCAGATAAAAATCAAGTGCCACTCCAAAATCACCATAGGAGAAATCGGGGAATATGCCTACTTTTTGATAGGTTTCAACCTCTCCGTTCTCGTCTTCGCCGAAAGAGGCATGTCCGAACATCAAACCTAAAGAAAAGCCCAACTCCGGTCCCGGTGCCGGCGCTTCTTCCGGAACGGGGTCAGCCTGTGCGAAACCCACAGCCCCCGCCCAGCATGAGCATACTATACAGAGCACAATACTCTTCACTTTATGCTTCATAAGCTCCTCCTTATATTCCTCAATTAATTATATACCATCTATGGTTAAAAACAAGTCAGAAGAGGTATTTTAATATGTGTATTCTTAAGCTGCATAACCTAAAATCAGAAGGTCAGATATACTTCGATGGCCACGCGGAAACCCAGAATCATTATATTCTCCGTACGCAGCTGTTCAGGAACATATTCCCAATCCATACCGAGGGAGACTTCTCCTCTTATGTACCCTAAATCCGGAAAAATAAATGAGGTCTCATGGGTAAGGATAATATTCAGCGGATGGCTGCTCATATCATCCTGTAAATTATAGGCTTGAACATCAATTCGCTCCGTATGTTGAACAAATCCTTTGGCAGCTGTTTCCTCATCAATAAGAGGAAACTCTATACCGTTTTCAGGTCTGATATACCACTGGTATTTAACACTCCCCTGATCGAAGATCTTCAGCTTCTCGTCCTCCTCTACGGTAAAGCGATTATGAATGATAAAACTATTTTTTACCTGGTTTTCAAATTGAAACCGATTCTCAAGACTGAATGAATAGTTATCAAGCGCATTCGCCTCATCCCAGGCCACTTGAAAATCAAATGCCGTAGCATACTCATCAATGGTATAAAAATCAATAAAAGAGTATGCGCCGAATTTGCCAAATAGATTAATGGCGTTTATTTTTGTTTTTACTGAAAACGTCGTGATATCGTCATAGAGAGTATCCTGTTTGGATAACTCCTTGCCGAACCGGATATCGATCTGTGACGGCACAACAAGATCCCACAACCTCGATCCGAAAGGTCTGATAAAACCGAGTGTCAATTCCGGTTTATAGGTTGCTTTCCTGATATCCTGATTTTTATCCCGGAAAATCTCTTCCGTATCTTCTGAAAACAACTCATAGAGGGGAATAAGTGTCCAGATATAATCCTGTATCTGGTATTCCTCAAATAGTACCCCCAGGTCCTCTGTAAACGAACCTATATGCGATAAGGCGCGGGTTGTATTAAGGGTACGGTTATAACCGGGAGTAACAGTGATCGTACCGATTTTAATGGGCAGCGCTAATGAGAGCTCAAGAAAGTTCTCCTGAATCATCGAGTTTCCGGTTATGTCATAACTGTCATATCCGGACATGACATCGAACCGTGCTCCCACGGGCAAACTGTTTAAAGCCTGCAGAATCGAGTAATTCCAGCGACGATTCTGAATCGTTTCCTGCTGCTGCGGTAGAAAGTACTGATAACTGTAAATCCATGATTCCAGATACCACTGATCGGGACAACTGAAATCCCTGCTGGAACCGGAGATGTCGGTATCAAAAGAAAAACTATAGGGGGTAAGAGCCATTAAGGTAAGATCCGCACTCCAATTCTGAGACAACACCTCTTCCAGGGACTGCGCTTTCTGCAACAAATAAAGGCTTAAAATCCCCGGAACCGCTATGATAAGCTCATTGCTTCTGGAGAACTCATTGCCCCAACTGCGCTCTCTTAAGCTGAAACTGTCGGTAAATACAATGGGAGACGGCTGTTTCGGTATTTTCAGTCTGTGACCGCCTGAAACAGACCATTCATCATCAACTCCCTGCAGGGTAAAATCCGCGTCCAGTTCACTCCCTAATATGCCGCATGAAACTTCGGTAAGTGAATTAGTGCTCATATTCTCCGAAGGTTCTCCGTACAGTCCGGCGAATCCGGGGGTAACCGCTGAAAAATTCTCTCTTACGCTTACATCGGAAAGCAGAGGAACACCTCCGATTTCAACCAGCGTGCCCGGAAAGGTCAGGTCCGTATCCACGGCGAACGCGGCGCCGATAGCTCCTTCCGGATCACGCAGATGAACTTCGTCCAACAACAAGGTGCCTCCGTCCGTATTATCGATGTGCACGCTAAAATAAAGCAACGCACCATAGTTATCCACGCTTACGGTGGCGGCAGCTACCGGGGTATCATTCACAGAGAGGGTTCTGCTTTGCAGGTCTATTATAACTTTTTGCCAATCGGCGGTAAGTGCAGTATGCGGCAACGTTGCATGGATGCCTTTGCCCTTGGCATCGGTGAATGAAAAGCTGACTGTCGAGCCGCCTCCCGATTCGGAAAGATTCATTTTGGCGGCATAAAACACAACCTTGCGGTAGCGTACGCCTTCGGTGCTGTAACGGAACGCGCTTTTTACCTCGAACGCAGCGCCTGCGGGATTCAGCCAGTTTAACTCCAGTACTTTATTGTCATCTCCCGTGTTGTGGAAAATATTCCTGACTTCTGAAAATTCACGCTCCAATTCCCGTGCCGGTTTGCTGCCTAAATACTGTTCTTCAACTTCCCGTATATCCACGCTTCCCGCGGTATCATCCGTCCAGAAAGATGTGCCTTCCAAGCGGAGGGTGTCAATAAGAATCCTACCGGTTATGCCTGCCCCGGAAGTATTTACGACGATTACCCGTAAGGAGCGTACACGCTTCAACAGCTCCTGGTCGGCCGGTGTCAAATAAATATTTTCCACACTCCAGCCCGTGGCTCCCGTGAGCGACAGAGCGTTTGAAGTAAAAACGAACTCTGCATTTTCTGCGTCTAAAAAACTGTTGCCGTCCACATCTTCGGAATCAATAATATTATTGCCCTGCTGTTTGGGGCCTCCTCCCACATAGAGATTGGCACTGTTGTCCGTATCGTTAAACAGAAAACCCTGTGACAACTTGGAGAGTTCCTCATCCAGCACACCGTCATCATCAATATCTTCAGCAAGATCTCCGATTTGAATATATACATCGGCATTTCCGCTTAGATTGGCGACCCGGTAAGCATAGAGTATGGATTGCAGATGAGAAAGATCGATTACTCCCTGCTTAGCCACGACAGGAATCTGAAAACCCACCCAATCATTAGTATTATCCAGTTC
Organism: Spirochaetales bacterium; assembly: GCA_016930675.1. Classification (GTDB taxonomy): domain Bacteria; phylum Spirochaetota; class Spirochaetia; order SZUA-6; family RPPD01; genus JAFGGG01. Next base: position 187,164 of record JAFGGG010000004.1, on the reverse strand, counting down.
AAAATCAAGCACCAGACTTTTATCCACTTCTCCTTCCGCGCTTTCACCTACAAGATAGGGACCCGGTTTGGAGCCGTTCGTATAACTAAATACCTGCTCGGAAGGCACACTCCAGCTTAAGGGTTTGAGTGCATACGAGCCTAAAAAATCATACTGGCGGTAGTCTTTGTAAAGCAGACGTCCGCGATTCAACAGGCCCGCGATACCAACAGGCTTTGCCGCTGGATAGGCCATATCTTCGGTTATACTCAGATGAATACCCTTGCGTTCCATGCCCAGCAGCCGCAAGATGCCCGTGGTATCGGGATTGGAAAAAGAAAGCGCTGTGGCCGCTTTGTAGGCCAGATTCTCATTTTTCCCGTGCAGCGACAGCGATGCGAGTACAACGCCGGTTCTTGAATATACCTGTTCGCAATAAGCGCCGGGCAGCATATTCCAGCGCACTCCTGCGGCAATGTCCAAAGTAAAAAGCTCGGAAAAGGGCAGCTGATTACCCCACACAAACAGGATGTCACCGTTGTTATCCAGCCCCTGAGCCACACTGTACGTCACCTCCAGTCTGTCATCAGGATTTATCGTGGTATGAAAAGTGATAATTCCACTGGTATAGTCCACATCAAAACGGGTCTCGTCCATCCCGTTCCGTTTTACGGAAACCGAACCGATTACCACGTTTTGAGCGAGATAAAAACTATTAATCGGCGAGATAATCTGAGTATATATTTCCCAGTCAAAAAATCCCGGATTATGATCACGCAGAGGCCCGTAAAGTTGATGCTCGCTGTCGGGAAAAGGATAGTGGTTCCAAAAATCCGTGCGGATATTGTTTCTATCGATATATACCCTGAAAATGAGGCTGCCGGGCTGAGCCTCGAACAGCGGTGCATAGGTAAAGTTTCTGTAATTTCCCAGCTCATCGCCCCGTGGTACTGCTTTTATATTAACCCGCCACAAATCATTAGGAGCTGCGGCCGGCAGCTCATAACAGTTCAAAAACTCAAAGGGAGAAAAAGCGCCCGGCTCCCATAGCATAAGGCAGGTCTTTCCGCCCACGGTTACCTGCCGACTGGTCATAGCCTCTCCCAAATAAGATACGGTCCAATCGAATTTCACACCCGCTGCATCAGGATCCACGTAGCCTGTGAAAGTCGGATAGGCACCTCCCGTGGTTCCGGGCAGAGCTCCTGCTCCCAATGCAGCGGCTCCGACCGCATTACCACCCTTTGTATAGTACACAAGAATCCTGCCTTCTGCCTCGGAAAGCATAAAAAGCAGGCCTTGTGCCGAATCCTGCTCAATATCGCTGACACTTGCCTTGCGGTACTTCTTACCGTCATTGCCGGAATACTCTCCGTACTCATATTCCAGATACACTTCAAGCCCGACTACATCGGTATCCGGAAGCATAAAGCTGCGACCCTTTACAAAGTTGGCAGGGCTTATAAATTTTTCCACCACCTCATTGTTCCCTACAAACACCTTTTCCTGCTGCAGGGTATTGTCGTAACGCAGCAGCAGCTCATGCCGCGAAAAACCAGGCGTAAGCACGGCGGAAGCGCCCAGAGAGGCGTTACCCTGTTCAGGTACCGTTAAAAAATCATAACTGCTTATCGACACATCCCTATTGCCGATCCGTACACTCTGCAGCAGCTCTCCTTCCAAACCCTGGTATCCCAACAGAAAAGTATTGTTTTCAAACTCCTGGACCATGGTCACTTCCATGAAGTAGCGTTTCATCAACCAGACAGATAGCGTGAGATCGGGTATCTGCTCGAAGACAAAACCCTCTCTCATATTGGGAAGACCCCACGGGAACACAACTTCAGAATCCGGCCCGAAACGTATACCGGAAGATAAAAACGCATTTGCGTTCCAACTGCCCTGCAGAAAAAAGTCCACATCGGCATCACCGATTTGGGTCTGATAAATTGAAGTCGGCTCATCCTCGGCAGTAATTACAGTTGATTCCTCAGCAGTTGCGCCGGCCGCCTCGCCGGCTGCCGGCGAATCCTCCGCACCCGCTTCCTGCCCATAGATCATGCTTAGATTGATTGGACAGAGGAGTAGAATAGTGAATAATAATACAGTTCGTACGCTATATCTCAATAAAAAATTATCCCTATTTAGATTGTACACTTAAATTATCTGAAATCCATTGTGCGATTCTTAGTAAATAATATTTTATTGTATAGGAATTTCAATAAGGAATCCAGGAAGCCACGAGATAAAAGGAATATCTTTTCCCTGCCTTCATGGCTTGCTTGTGGAGTTTTTAACTCATGAATATCCATTCCTTTTGAAAAGAAATCCCAAAATAAAACAGAGGTTATGGAAACAGTATAAGCGTCCGAAAATAAAGAAAACAAAGGCTTTTAGTAATATATGGATAATGAACCTACAATAGGCGCGCAATTTGTGTTACGCCTGCTTGAAAATCCGGCTCTCGCCTCCTTTTCGCCTTTACAAAAAGAACTGCACATCATCAATTTTCTTAAAGTAAACATCAATCAGCTTTATCCCACTCTTTCCTCTGCCGGTTATTTTCCTGGGAAAACCAAAGATCAGATATTCAGTATGGTCTACGAATCGCTAAAACAGATCATCAATAAAAGCCTTTTTCCTCATTTAAAGAAAATCATAACAGAGAATATCGATTTTTCCTTTATCTCGTCCCTAACCGGCAGTAACGGTTTAAAAAATGCGATGAGTGAACAGGTTCTTGGCTTTTTACAGAAGTTACTGCAGAAAAGTACCGCCCGCTTAAATTTCTTAGGACCTCTTACCGCGCTGGATCTGGCTATCAGCGATAAATATATTGATGAAAGCTTTCAGCGCAGGTCCTATCTGCATTTCGAACTCACTAAAGTTCAGAAACTCAGTCTTACTCAGGAAGAAACAAAGAACCTGATAAAGCTTTCTCTCTTGCTTAAGACTTCGGTGAACCTGTTAGCTGTGGGAGGTGACGTGAACTCCCAGGAAGTGCGGGCTGCGGCGGTTCAGAACCAGTTCGCTGACAAAGTCTTAGGTGCTCTTGAAAGTCAGCTCGATCTTATTCCGCCGGAAGCGTTGAAGAGTGCATTGCACAGTAATATTTCATTCCTGGAAAGTCCGGATGTCGAGGCTACAGCGCGGGTCGCCGCTATCTTTGCCGCGCGCTGCAGCAATTTCAGACAGTTCACTAAGATAGACAGAGGGGCGGATACGCCGGATAAAAGCTGGTTCAATATCGCGCGGCGAAACTATAAGTTTTACGGATTTGACAGTAAAATGCTGGATGAATTTTACAAAACTGCCGCGGAGAACGGCTGGTAGAGGTGGATATGAAGAGTCGTTTTATTAAAGCTGTGGAATTTACAATTTTCTCTCTGATCATTCTGGTGATCATCCAGACCATCGTTGAAGACATTGCCTTACTCCTGAATTGGGAAGTATCCATTCGCACAGTTTTAATAGTTACCGGATTTGTTTTCGATTTGATCTTTACGATTGAGTTCCTGGTTCGTCTGTACTGGGCCATAGTGGAACGCAGAGTAGCAAAGTATCTATTTGAAAAACGAGGCTGGATTGACTTTCTGGCTTCGATCCCCCTGCTCATGTTCAACTCGGGACCTGCCCTGCTTTCACTGTTCACGGGAGGCTCCTTGTTCATCATATTCAGTGACGTGCTCAATATTCTTAAAGTACTTAAGGCGGTACGCATTGCACGCATCTTACGCTTTTTAAGAGTGATAAAAATATTTAAGAATATTAAATACGCCGAATCGGCTATGGCACAAAGGCATATCGCGAGAATTACCTCGCTTACCGTTACCAGCATCGTGCTTATCCTCTTTGTGTTTTCTACCTTAAGCGGGCTTTTCCTTATTCCCGGTTTGCAGGCCGACCATCTCCGGCAACAGGAAGCAATGGTTCGTCTGGTTGATAAAGCATACGGGACTCAAGCAATGGATCCCAGGTTAAGCACTGCTATTAATGAATTGGACAGAAGTCTTTTAAAGATAACTGACGAAAACAATACGGTTCTCTTCGCCCGCTTTGGAGACGATACGCTTGACAAATACTATATGAGAGAAGATCTTTCTGTGAAAGCAAATACAACCGGAACACTGCGAATAATCTTCGATCATAAACCGGTTCAGCAGGATATTGCTCTGCAAAATATACTTGTTTTTAGCATTATCATAATTATTATGATCTGCTATCTCTTTATTTACAGTCCGCATTTTGCCATCACCGTAACCGATCCCCTCCATGTTATGCAAGAGGGAATGCAGAGCAAGGACTATAATTTGGAAGTAAGAATACCCAAAAAATACAAAAATGATGATGTTTTCAAATTAGCCCGACTGTATAATGAGCATTATCTTCCCCTAAAAGACCGTGAGATTTTTGGAAAGGCTGAAACCTACAGTGAGCTTAGCATCGAAGATATTAAACTATAACCGGAATGAACAATGGTAGTCTCTATCCTCAGGTTTGTAATAGAACTGCCTGAAAACGTTACCCTTAAAGAAAAACGCCGCATCATCCATTCTTTAAAAGATAAGCTTTATCAAAAATTTAAACTCTCCGTGGCTGAAATAGCATTAAACGAATCACATAAATTTACTCAAATCGGAGCTGTGCTTGTTTCCAATTCAAAAACACATGGAGAAAAAGTATTACATAAAGCATTAAACTATACGGAAGAAAACGTATTCGGAAGACTGATGGATGTAACCATCTTTTCAGAATATTACTGATTCAAAGCACTTTCTTTATTTGCAGGCACAAGGTACAGATCCTTTATTTCATGAACTGTATTTACACGAAAATAATCTATCACGCGATCGTCCGCCTCGATATTAATCTTAAAATAATGTCTGAGCTCTTCATAATTTTTATAACAGGCCACAATTTCCAACTCAAAGGACCGTTTATCTCCTTTATTTTCCGCTTTCAAAGGATAGGGTAAAAACAGAAATTTACCGGCTGTTTTTTCCGGAATAGAATAGGGATTCTGCCATGTATCCTCGATCATTTTCATGCACTTCCCCTGGTAATTCAGTTGAATTTGCACGCCAAACAGCGGTTCGAAATTCAAACTGTTAAAGATACGTCCTTTAATAATCGGAAAATTATAAAAATCACCTTTGCGCTCAAGTTCATCTTTTTTCTTCTTTTTATCATAATAGGGGCGCTGCACATTCATTACCCTTTCGATTCCTTGATGAATCAACGTAACCAAGTCGGCATTTTTCTGTAATTGGTCAATATAATCGGCATCAAGATATGCTAAACCTCTGCCTGAGACTACATAAACCGGTTCTATGCGATTTAATACATAACATGCCACATCGAATTTATACTTTTCAGCTGTCTTAAGATCCTTTCCCAGCTTACGATCCTTGTAATCTTTAATAATCTCATCGATTTTATCCAGCACAATTTCTTCCATTAAATTATGGATTTTCATTACGTACTCCTTTATAGATCTTCATTTTCCATATCTTTTTTAATTTCCAAAACCTCTGTTAACGCCCGCACACAGGCGGCGAAATCTTTCAAACTTTGTTTAAGAGAGTAGTAATTAAGCCCTGAAAAATACAGTTTGGAAAATACGGAAAAACAAATCTCCGATTTGGTTTTATCAAGATTTAAATAGCATCCGTACTCATAGCAGACTTTCAGCATATCCTCCAGGCGTTGCTGCACAAAATCAACCATAGAGTGAGAAAAGAAAAAGGTAAAGGAAACCTCCAAAAACTTACTCTTCCTATCAATAAAAACTCCGCCCTGCAGCCCTTCTTCACCTTCGAATCCGGCGGTATACGTAAGATCGTCATGTTCACTGTCCAATATTTTTAAACCAAGTTCTTTAAAGAGCACTTTTACTCTTTTAATTCGTTCATGCATTAGTTCCGGTTTTTTCATATCACTCCCTTCTTTATTAGAGTCCTAATGCCAAGCGCCGCGCCAATGCAGGAGCAATCCCCTGCCGGATAATTTTTGCCTGAGCCTCTGAAATCGGATAATCTATTCGATAGTATTCATGGGTCCACCTATCTGTATCAAACACACAGAAACTCGTCCTGGGATCATTATCACGAGGTTGCCCGACCGAGCCCGGATTAATCAAATACAATTTACCCTTTTCCAAAGTATAAGAATCTGCAAGCGGCAATAACCTCCCCTGTTCATTCCACAACGCAGGGATGTGGGTATGTCCGTAAAAACAGATTCGTACTTCCGGAAAATTTTTCTTCACATAATATATACTTTTTAATGCATCTTGGCTATTTATAATATAGGTATCTTCATCTTCCGGCGCCCCATGGCAGGCAAGAAAAAAACTGTCGATGACCTCAGGTCCTGCTTTTAAACTCTTAAGATTCTGTAATGTGGAAAACTGCATATTTTCTTGTGTCCAGCGCACTGCGCTGCCTGCGGAGTAATTGAAATTATTGAAATTTACAAGACCGGCAACGGCCTTATCGTGATTTCCTCGGATAACAAAATCAGCGAAGTTACATACCCGCTTTACACAAAAATCAGGATCGGCATTATAACCCACTATATCGCCGAGACAAATAATCTTATCTACATACAATCTGCTCAGAGCTCTCTGAACAGTAACTAATGCTTCACTATTGGCATGAATATCGCTAATAATCGCATATCTCATTTTAAAATTAATAGTACGTTATTTGAACCTATGATTCAAGCGGCTGGGCAGATATTTTTCATTTATTCGCCACGGTACATTATAGATATTCTCCCGTACTCGTTTATTTATACGTGATAGCTTCTTTATGATCTCTTTCATGATAATCCGCTGGTTCGAATCCTTTTTCGGGCAGTTAATAGAAATGACGGGAAGAGTTACCGTGCGCGCGATACGTTCGATCTCCTTTTCCGTTACCTCACACAGCGGGCGCACAATCTTAAGCGTACCTTTGAAAAAGGTCTGGACCGGCATCATAGTCGAAAATTCACCTCTGAAACAAATATTCATAAGTGTTGTTTCGATAAAGTCATCCAGATGGTGTCCTAAAGCAATCTTATGGATACCCAGTTTTGCAGCCGCGTCAAAAAGGATTCGCTTCTTATTACGTGAGCAGAGATAACAGTTAAATACGCCCTTAAATGACGGAGGAACCATCTGTGCCCGAATAATCTCAAGCGGAATGTGCAACTCCTTGAAAAACGACAGTAAGGCCTCTTTTTGTTGGCTTGTAATGGGATGCTCTCTCCACTCTATAAAAACAGCCTTTAGGGTGTAGGTAATGGGAACACGAAAAAGACGTAAAGCCAAGGCAAGACTCAAACAAAGGGAATCTTTACCTCCCGAAATCCCCAGCAGAAGCTCATCACCGTCTTGAATCATATCAAAGCGATTAATTCCTCTGCCCACTTTTTTGGAAAAATTAAGAAGTCTTTTTGCTTTTTTAGGAGGTAAACCACTACTGTTCATGGAATAATACTGTTAAGTCCTATGTTTTTTAATGAAGTTATCAGTTCGGAATCGTTCCTGCATATCAGAGATATGAACCGCAAAGAATCCGTAAATCCCTTTACAATTTTTTCGGAAAACACACTTTTCGATTGTGTAAACCGGATAAACTCATTACGCTCTTCATCATAGAGAGGAAGATCAATTTCAAATGAAATCGGCTCCGGAAGATCAATAATTATTTCATCTTCCGCCACCGTACGTCCTGCTATTTTACTGGCTCTGTGCGCGATCTGAGCTTCGCAATCACGGCAGATATTCACGTTTTCCAATCTTCTATGAGCAGGATCGGATGCATCAAAAGGAATAGTATAAACTCTTTTATAAAGGTTTCTTGCAAGAACATGAGAAATCAGAGTAAACGGTTTGTACTTATATGCTGCTATTTTTGTATAGAAGTCATAATCGGTAAGGCCGTAGAGATCCTCCTTCTTAAGCACACCGTGACTTAATCCCAAGACAAGCGCTTTTTTAATCATGGCAGTGGCAATACGGACTGCTTTATGCCAGTACACGGTCTTATACATCAGATATTTTGAGAATAAAATCGCCTCTACGGCTGTCAAACCCTTTGTGCGGAGAGCGATCCCCTGAGCGGGAGCAGGGATAATTTCACTTAAAAAAAAGTCCACATCCTGTACTCCATACGGCACACCGCAGTAATAGGCATCCCGATTCAAATAATCCAATTTATCGGGATCAAGCACTCCGGAAAGCAGCCTGCGGAAAAAAACAAGGTTCGCGCTTGTTTTATACCTCAGATCAGTATCGATAATAGCCGCCACTAACTCGGGATCAACTCCGAGATCAGCGGATATTACCTGGGCAAGCGGCTTCTCCAAAATCAGCCTGGCGGTTAATACCTCGTGCTTTTCCACATCCAGATTTTTCAATGCGTGGGCAAAAGGATAATGTCCGAGATCATGTAAGAGCGCGGCACAGAGAAATGCTTTCACTTCCTCTACGGCAAGAGGAGCGGATTGGTTATCTTTTTTTATTACACTGTGAATGATCTGTTTGGCCACATGAAATGTGCCCAAGCTGTGGCTCAATCTGGTATGGGTCGCGCCGGGATATACAAGGTAGGCAGGTCCAAGCTGTTTGATTCCGTTTAAGTCTTGAAAAACCGGCAAAGACACAATTTTCAACAATGCATCCGATAGATAGATGTGCTTCCAGATCGGATCACGAATCGGATGAGGATAATCCTCTTCTAAATGTTGCAGGATCTGCTGCATATGCTACAGCCTCATGCTACGCCCATAATGTTTTGAGTTTATCAAGCAGCTTGGTTTCCGAATTTTCTATCATACCATCCTGCAAAGCAAGGCCGTCTAGAACCTGTAAAATAAGATCCTGGCTATTACGATCGGTTATCGACTTTGCTGTCTGCCAAAAGCTTTCTTCATCCTTTACTCTGCTATCAAACTCCGCCAACCTTTCGTCAAAGTCGGGGAAATCGTCACTTACGATCGTATTAAGTCGTCCGATCTCCTCTTCACTGGAAGCGCCGTCGGCAAGCATGACACTCTCAATACATCCTGCTAAAAACATTTTTTCATGTGCGCTTAATTCTTCTATTTTAGCCATATTTTTTCTCCTAAGAAGATGCATTATAAAGAGAGGTTTAAAATACATCAAGTCCTATTTTGAATAAGCGCATTAGTTTATATAGCGATTAGCCGTCTTTGAGCAATTTAATAAACTCGTCTTCGGTTATAATCGCCGCCTTTAGGGCCAGGGCTTTCTCATATTTGCTGCCGGGTGAACTTCCTACAAGAAGATGGGTAGTGTTTGCAGACACATTTTCCGTTATTCTGCCTCCCCGTTTTTTTATTTCAGCCTTTGCCTTTTCACGCGGTTTGAAATTATTGAAACTTCCGGTTACGCACCACGTTTGATCTTTAAATATCTGCCCTACTGAAGAGGTTTCCTTTTCCGCAGCAAACTGCAGACCGCTTTGTTTTAAACGCGCGATCCTTGCAACGAGATCGGCCCTTGAGAATTCTTTTATAAGTGTTTGTGCGACTTTCTCACCGATGCCGCGGATGTGTAAAAAGACCTCCGGATCACCTTTTTTTGCTGCCTGAATAATAGAGTCAATGTCGGAGAATCCGGCATCAATAAGCAGCTCTATAACCTTTTTGCCAATTTCAGGGATTCCCAATGCCTGCAGCACCTTGGCAAACGGCTGCTGCTTACTCTTTTCAATCCCCTGTTTAATAAGCTCTATCTTTTTTTCCGCGAAACCGTTAAAGCTCAGCAGTTCGTAAGGATCGAATGTATATATATCTTCAGCGTTGTTGATAATCTTTTTTGAATATAAAAAATCAATCGTTTCCGCGCCCAAATTTTCGATATCCATCTGCTCACGGCCGGCAAAAAACTTAATCTGGGCCAGCCGCCGCTCCCGGCACTGCGGATTAACACAAAAATGGTGCGCCCCCTTTTTTTCAAGCACCGCGTCACAGCCGGGACAGGTTCCAGGTATTTTCCACGTGGAGTTGCCTTTTTCATTTTTTTCGATCACATTTTCTATTGCGGGAATTACATCACCCCTTTTTGAAACCGCAACCGTATCTTCAAGTGCAAGTTCCAGCATATCAATGTACTCCTGATTATGCAGAGTCACATTTGATATGGTTGAGCCGGCAACGGTAACCGGCTTGATGCGCGCCACCGGAGTAATGCGGCCTGTTCTGCCCACCTGTACATCAATAGCCTTTATGACCGTTACGCCTTGCGGAGCTTCGAATTTAAAGGCCAATGCCCAGCGCGGATGATGTCCGGTATAACCAAGATTTTCGCGTATGGGTATTTCATCAATTTTGATTACTACACCGTCGATTTCATACTCACGTGATTCTCTATGTTCTGCTTCGGTTTTTAAGAATTGAGGGAGAGCCTCTATGCTGCCAACAGTCCACTCGGGATGCCGCCCGGCCAGCTCTTGAATACGGATGGTGCTGCCAAAAACTCCAAACTGCTTATTCACTTTAAAACCCAGCTCCTCAAGTTCTTCGATTATCAATGTGTGCGACGGGCGCGAACGTGAGAAATATCCTTCATAGATAAAAATATCCAGAGGGATTTTAGCCACTTCCGCACTTCTAATCCGCCTTAGGGTTCCTGAAGCCAGATTGCGCGGATTGGCATAAGGTATTTCCAATTCCATGTTTATCTTGCGGAAAAAAGCCTTGGGAAGAAATATCTCGCCCCGCACAACAACATCCACCTGCCGTGAAAGTTTCAATGGTACCGACGGTATGGTTCTGACATTGGGAGTAACATCATTGCCCACCAGCCCATTCCCGCGCGTGAGGGCTCTTGTAAGAATTCCAGCTTCATAATGAAGCACAATAGAAGCTCCGTCAATTTTCTCCTCACAAACAAAGGAAAGGTTTCCTCCCGCGGTCGCATTACATTTTTCTATCCACTCTGTTACTTCACGAATCGTATATGCTTTATCCAAACTTAAAACCGGAATAGTGTGGGTGAATTCGGGAAATTCCTGGCTTAAATCAGATCCCACTCTATGTGTGGGTGAATCAGGTTCAATAAGGTCGGGAAACTGTTTTTCCAGTTCAACCAGTCTGTCAAACAAACGGTCGTATTCCCGGTCGGATACACTGGGGCGTGAGTGAATATAATATGCCTTTTGATATTGTCTCAGCTTTTGAGTAATTTCGTTTATGTACTTTTGTGCTTCAGCTTTTACCACTTATTCCTTAATATACTTAAGGAAAGCGTCTCTATGTCCTTTGGCTTTAAACCAATAGAGAACTGCCCCGCCCTCATCTTTATTCAGAGGTCCTATAAGCACCTTATACATTGTGTCACTGCCGGTACGTGTGGCAACAATATTCATAGGATACGTAGTATAACTCTTTGCCACTTTTTCCGCAATCTCCTTCTTTTTATAGGCACCTATCTGAAGGTAATATTTCTCCTTAAACAGGACGGTACTCGTCGTAACCTCTACTCCATCCGGTGTTACCACAGCCCCGTTACCGTTGGTTTCGGTAATTGCAGCAGTTTCAGACGGCGGTCGGGGATCTGTCGGTACCAATACCAGTTCGGTTCTTTCGGGAGCGTCTATGCGATTTACATCCTCAAGATCGGGGCGTTCTTTTTCTTCAACATCCGGGGAGTTTAAATCACTTAAAATAAACTCTTCGTCGGTACGCTCGGCGTCAGCCAATTCTTCCACAGTCGGTCTTTCCGAATCTTGAATTTCAGGGGACTTTAAGTCACTATAGATAAGCTCTTCTTGCACCTGTTCTGCATGAGCCAGCTCATCAATGGCTGGCTTTTCCTGATCTTCAATATCGGGTGTCTGTAAATCACCATACACAAACTCTGAACTTTCCGGTGTGGTTCTGGCCAGCTCTTCAACCGTAGCATCTTCATGCCCGGGAGGATCTGCAGTCGGAAGTGCTGCTGTCACGTCTTCCTTGTCCGGGTACGGCTTATTGATATCATGCGCCGTGGCTTTATCCTCTTCCAAAGGCAGATCGGCTTCTGCTAATACTGCTGTAACTTCTTCACGGTCCGCTTCCGGCTTGGTAATGGCATGAGTAGAAGGTTTTTCTTCGGCTTCCACTTCAGCATCCTTCAACACAATATCCTTATCCGTTAAAGCGGCGTCCTCTTTTTCCGCAGCGGTACGATCATAAACTATTACGCTTGTGTCCTCATGAGGAGTGGTGAAAAGCTCTTTTTGCGGATTGCGGTCGGCAATAACGTCTTTTTCGTTTTCAGGCACGACATGGGTCGTTCCGTTTGTGGTTTCACCATTAGTCGGAGTGGTAATAACCTGGGTGTCCGTAGTCTGACCGTTTGTGGTAACTGTTTCGCTCGTACCGTTTTCACCCGTACCGTTCACATCGTATTCATCAGGCGCCCCTGCGGCCGGATTGACATCTTCATCGGGATTATACGGAAGATCGCCGGGAAGTCCCGCGATATCAGTACCGTAACCGGCAAGGATTTTAGTCTTTACTCGGATTACATCATTGTATTCCATATCAAGTTTTTCCGCCGCATCGGTGGAAAGAAGCAAAAATACATTTGAATCGTCTTCAATTCTCTTTAGCACGGTTACCGTAACCACTTTGCCGTTTTCCAGGTTCATAACCTCGATTTGGGTGTTTTTGGGGAAAGAATTCGACGCAGCATAGAGACCGGAGGTTTCAAAACCCCCTCTGCGAATAACAGCCGCGTTACCCTGCCATATCTGTTCGGCGCATAAAGGCAGAATAACGAATAAAAATAACATTAAACTAAAAAATACTAGTTTTTTCATGATGGAGATCTCCTTAATTCTACAATCGGCGTGAATAATTCATTAGCTTTAACATAATAGCCCATTTTTTTAATTTTCTTAAAAAAATCAGTACAATATTAAATATACTTCGCCATATAAGGAAAATCTATGGATTTATAAAAAATACTCATTGCGGTAAAAACCTTATATTTTATGCAATGGTTACTGTTTCTAATAGAATTCAGCGCCCCACATTCCATCTATCATGTGCGCAATCAAATATCCCAACTCAAATCCCAAGTGCTCTTTGGACATCACACCCTCAACCTCACTGTTTGAAAGCGTTACCGTGCCGGAATAGATGATAGTACTTGTACGGGCCTGCAGCAGATATACGTGCGCGGTGCTGGATATTCGTTCCTGGGCCTCATCTATTTTTTCCACTGTGGACTCAACCGCCACAGCAAGCAGATACCTGGCTCCACCCTTTACCGCTACATTAAGCGGCACGGAAAAATTTTTCAGCTTGATATAGGAATGGCTTGCGTCATCTTTGCTGTTATCGAACACAACATGACCCGATTCAAAGAGCGCGTCAAATATTCCCTCCTTTATTTCGGTTAGATATATTCCGTTTTCGCCGTTACAGCTTTCTTCCAGATAGATGAAAATTGTTTCTGAAAACAGCGGCTGCAGCAATACACATATGAATACCATCAGTATAATGCGTTTCATGGGCTACCTCACATTCCATGTCATGGTATTATGTATATCGGAATATATAAAAATTTGCTGATCGGATTTATTTAAGCGATTCTAAATTCACACCATATTTTTCATATTTAACTTCCGAAAAAGCCACCACCTATGGTGGTGGTTGAAAAAATGCCGACTAAGCGGTGGCTTTTTCTCCCACCTTGCACCCCTATGGGGTGCTCCCTCACATACCACCAGCTTTGCTGGTGGTATGTGATTAAAAAGCACCTAAAAATAATTTTATAACCGGGCGAATTTAGAATCGCTGTTTCGTATCCACTACATTGTGCAATTCTCATTTTTTAAAATGAGAATTGCATGATTCACTTGATGTTGCTAAAAATATTTGTTATTCTAACTGCCAAGGGAATAAAATGAGTACCAAAAACAAAGAAGATAAAATTTCTTTTCTCGATATATTTGCTATTCTGGTGAAGCACATAAAATTCATCATACTTACTACCGCGGCGGCCGCTGTTTTTATTATCGCTTTGAACATATTATCGATAGCAACCCCGGTTGATTCTCCTTTAAATTTTTATCCTGATCTATATAAACCCACGGCCCGTATTCTTGTTGACTCTTCATTAACCTCAAAATCACCCTCTTCCCTTTCTTCTTCCGCCATAAGCTCCATGCTGGGTTTGGGCGACTCAAAAAACCAGACCGTTACCCTCTTAGAAAAAGTTGTTGAAGGCAACAAATTCAAAGACGCTATCATTGCGGAATGCAATTTATATGAGAGGTTCGGCCTTTTAAACAACCCTCTTAAAAAAACACGGGCAAGATTGATTATCAATAACAAATTCGATATGGACTATGACAGCAGAGAGGCGATTGGCAGTCCCTCGGTGCTTCTCACCTTAAGCTATACCGATACCGATAAGGAATTCGCAACCGATATCCTTAAAAAAATTGTCATACTACTGGATACCGAGTTTAAGAATATTATGTTGGAAAGAGTGCGGGAAAAAAAGAGGTACCTGCAAGAAGCCATCGAGATAATCGAAAAGGATTACGGTAAAGCTCAGCAGGAGCTTATAAACTTTCAATCCCAGTACGGAGCTGATTTAGAGACAATAGCAAAGGACCAGACAAAATACATTGCCCAGTTACAGGAAGAAATCTATAAAAAGGAACTTCAAATCCGCTCTCTCTATCTGCCGGAAGGTGATCCTCAGGTTATTCAGCTGCGTGACCAGATCAGACAGATGAAACAGCTTATAAATGAAATGAAAGGCGGTTTCCGTTCCTTCTCAAAAGCGGCGGTACCCCTTAGCGAAATACCGGATCTACAGCGCCAGTATGTGCAAATTGAGATGGAAGTAAAGATTCAGCACGAGCTTTATATAATGATGCGCAAAGAACTGGAAAAAGCAAAACTCGAAGAAGCGGATACCATGCCAGTATTCCAATTACTGGATATAATTGAAGTTCCGGAAGTCAAAGACAGTCCGAAACGCGGGATAATGTGCATTCTGTTTACTTTAGCGTTCTTCGCCATCTCCATTTTTCTTGCTTTCGTAAAGGAGTATTTAGATAAGGTCAAAGCCAATCCTGAAGAGCATAAAAAACTGCAGTTCATTATTGATACATTCAATGTTTTTAAATATTTTAAACGAAAAAAATCCCGATGACCTTCTATGTAATCCAAGTAAAGTCCCAAAAGACGGGACAGTATCTCGAGGTGACAAAAAAACAACTGGACGAATCTACTGTAAAAATATTATGGCCGCGTAGAAATTTAAAAATAAGGAAAAAAGGCAAGTGGACGACCGAACTCTCACCTATTTTCCCAGGTTATCTCTTTTTGGAGACGGATACGATTACTCCTGAAGTATTCGATACCTGCAGAAGGATACCCGGTTTCATTCGCTTTCTGAAAGACAACAGACATATTACACCCCTGACGGGCAGGGACAAAGAAATAGTGCTCCACTTTCTCAAACTCGGCGAGGTGGTGGGATCCTCAATCGCCACTTTCGATGAAAAACAAATGGTGCGCATTATTTCAGGTCCTCTGCAGGGACTTGAAGGCTGTATCGTAAAAGTGAACAGGCGTAAAAAACGTATAAAACTCAAACTGGAACTTTATGAAAACTCTTTTTATATTGATTTTAGTTTTGAATCTATCGAAAAGATAAAAAAAGAATAAAAAAATCATGAGCAATAAAATAAAAAGAAATAGAATCTATATAATCGGAGCCGGTATTGCCGGTATGAGTATTGCCAAAGAAATCCAGGGAAAGCGGATTTTCGGTAAAGTAGTCGCTTTTTTGGATGATGATCCGGAAAAGATCGGTAAAACAATTAACAATATCCCTATTGTGGGACCACTTCATTCGGTTGTGGACATATTAAAAACCACACCCGCGGATGAAGCGATTATTGCCGTTCCCAGCGCGACCAGAGAACAGCTCAAAGCAATCTTTACTACGCTAAAAAAAGCGGATTTTACAAAAATAAGAATTATCCCGCGCATATCACAGATTCTCGAAGGTGATGCTCATCTTGTACAAACAAGGGATATTAATCCGGAGGATCTGTTATCGCGTACTCCCGTAAAGGTCTGCCTCAAGGAAAGTCTGGCCTATCTGCGCGGCAAGCGAGTTTTGATAACCGGAGCCGGCGGCAGTATCGGCAGCGAGTTGTCACGCCAGTTACTCTCCGGCGGAGCTGCCCGACTTTACATCTTTGGTCACGGAGAAAACAGCCTTTATGAAATCGAGAAAGAACTTAAAATTCTTCAGGAAGGCGGAGTCGGAGAAAAAGCCACAATAGTACCTATTATCGGAGAGCTTCAGGACCGAGACTACATGTTCTATCTGTTAGAACGCCTGAAGGCCGACGTCATCTTTCACGCGGCGGCCCATAAACATGTACCTCTGTTAGAGGAAAACTGTGTTGAAGCCATAAAAAATAACGTTTTCGGTACAAAAAATATTGTGGATGCCGCACTGCAGTTTAAAACCGAACGCTTTGTCTTTGTCTCAACAGACAAGGCTGTGGATCCCATCAGCATTTATGGAGCTTCCAAATATATTGCCGAAGAGCTTGTACTGGAAGCTCAATCGAATTCGCGTAAAGCGCATTACATGGTTGTCCGCTTCGGTAATGTGTTGGGTTCACGAGGCAGTATTCTCCCTCTGTTCCAAAGCCAGATCTCCCGCGGAGGTCCGGTTACGCTTACTCATCCGGAAGCAAAAAGATTTTTTATGACAATCCCGGAAGCATCATCATTAGTACTCAAAGCAGGCGGCACCGGCCTGGGGGGAGAGCTTTATATCCTTGATATGGGCGAACCGGTATACATCCAAGAGCTGCTTAAACAATTAATCCGCTTCTATGGATATGAACCCGAGCTTGATATACCCATCGTAACGGTTGGTTTACGTCCGGGCGAAAAGCTTATCGAAAAGCTCTATTCCGATCATGAAAAACCTGTGCCTACGGAATATCCAAAAATTCTAAAGGTTACGCAGCGAAAATCACTTCAGGGGAAATTAGCCGACATAATCTTGAGGTTACGCCCCATCTGCTATTTAACCTCCGGCAAATCAGATTTATTTCGCAATAGCACAGAACTGCAGTCAATAATAAACGAATATATTCCAAGCATTAAAGCGATACCACATGAAAAACCAAAGTAATTTCATTCCCTTTGCCAAACCCTATCTTGACAGAAAAGAAGAGCGGGCCGTGCTTTCAGTACTGAGAAGCGGGTGGCTTACAACCGGAAAGGTGGCCCTGGAGTTTGAGCGAGAATTTAGAGAATTTATCGGGGCAAAGCACGCTTTAGCTGTAAACTCTGCAACCGCCGGTCTCCATCTCAGTCTGGAATCACTTGCTATCAGACCTAAGCAACTGGTGATCACCACACCCTATACCTTTGTAGCCAGCGCCGAAGTCATAGAATATCTTGGAGCTCATCCGCTGTTTGTGGACATTAACGAAACTTCTTATAATATTGATCTGCTTCTGGTTGAAAAAGCCATAAAACGGTATAAAAAGCGAATAGCCTGCATTTTACCGGTTCATGTGGGCGGTCTGGCCTGTGATATGCACCGGCTGCGTGAATTGGCCCGGCATTATTCAATACCTATTGTCGAAGATGCTGCGCACGCCTTTCCGGTACAGCTTGAAAAAAAGTATGTGGGAACATTTGGCGAATTGGGTGTCTTTTCCTTCTATGCCAATAAAACAATCACCACGGGTGAAGGCGGAATGGTAGTCACGGACAACGATAAGCTTGCCAAGCACATGCAAATCTTACGGCTACACGGAATTGATCGTGAAGTATGGGACCGTTACACCTCAAAAACAAACTCTTGGTACTATCAGGTAGTATCCAAAGGATTCAAATACAATCTCTCCGATCTCTGTGCCGCTATTGGAAGAGTGCAATTAGAACGGGCTCACGAGTTTTTCTTGGATCGTAAAAAAATCTCCCGACTCTACTTGGATGGACTCGCGGACTGCGATTTTCTTTGTTTACCTGACAACAGTACCGCGCATGCCTGGCATCTTTTTATCATCAGATTACGACCGCAGACCTTAACCATTACACGTGATGAGTTTATTAATAAACTACAGCAGGCGGGCATCGGTGTTTCCGTGCACTTCATTCCACTGCATGTGATGCCGTATTTTAAAAAACGCTACGGATTTAAAGCAGAAGACTTTCCAATTGCCATGCGAAACTATCTGTCAAGCATAAGTATCCCTATCTATCCCGGCCTAAGTGAAGTTAATGTAAAAAGAGTAATTGCAACCATAAAGAAAATAGGATACTCTCATCATAAGTAGGAATAATTATTAAGCGGGAGAGAAGCCGCCGCCATAGGTGTTGGCTTTTTCGGGAACTAAACGGTAATGGCTCTTCAAGAAGAAATGATACAAACATTAAAAGGCTTCTCTAAGTTTGCCAGCGATATAAAGATAAAAAACAGTTATTACGGCAAAATAATCACTTCTCCAATTCATAAAGGAACCTTTTCAATTAAAAACCTGCCAGAACTCCCGCATGAATATCATTTTATAACGGCAAAAGATATTCCGGGTAAGAATAAACTATCTTTATACACCGATCACATGCCGTTTCTATCTGAAAAAGAAATACATTTTCAAGGAGAACCCTTATGTCTATTATGCGGTCCGCTTGAAGACAAACTGGAGCGCCTGGCCGGACAAATACACATTGAATATCAAGAGAAAACCCCTTGCCTTTCAATCGAGTCAGCCACAGAAACAGATATTCTGCAAAAAGAATACCTGCATAAAGGTAATGCGGAACAGACTTTTTTGAAATGCGCCAAAATTATCGAAAACGAATATAGAAGTGATTTTGAAGAATACCAATTCATTGAACCCCAAACCGCCATAGCGTATTGGGAAAATAAAAAACTCACGGTCTACTGCACTACGAAAAACCTCTTTTACACAAGAAACAATATAGCCAAATTTCTCAATATTTCCCAAAATCAGGCCAATGTCATAGTGCCGGACTTTGTTCAGGATCAGGGTGAAAAGCAAATACTCCCCACACTTATCGCTTCCTACGCCGCATTACTTTCATATACAGCCAAAAAACCCGTTATCATATCCTATAATAACACCGTCAAACGCTATCCCAGTATTATCAGGCATAAAACCGCAATAGACGAAAATCACTTGCCAATAGGAGCAAAGATTGAACTCTTAATGGATGCAGGTGCCTTTAACATCGCATATCCTAGTATATTCAAACGAGCGCTCTTTTCCGTGTGTGGCGCCTATGAATTGGATAATGTAGAAATAAGCGCCTCTTATATTCGAACAAATAAAATCCCATTTACCCGTTTTCTCAACACAGGGGCGCTGGAAGCTTTTTTTGCTATCGAACTCCATACTTCCAATATAGCTCGTGTATGTGAACTGGATCCGTATACTTTAAAAACAAATCTATTACAAAGACCGCAAGCTAAAAATACCCAAAAAGAGGATAGCTCTGAGCGCATTAAGGAAATTTTAGATGATGTTATCAAGCGATCGGATTTTTTGCGCAAGCATGGTGCTTACGAAGCATTTCTTAAACGCAAAAATAAGGCAGATCAACTTAATTCACCAATGCGCGGCGTAGGACTGTCCCTCTGCTTCTTTGGTTTTGATTTTCTGGATGAGTATACCAAAGCAACTAAATACTCAATCAAACTCAGTCTGCACAAAAACAATAATCTGACAATTTATACATCGGCGGTAGAAACCGATCAAAGCCTGAAACAGCTTTTTGCTTCAATAGCATCAAGACTGTTAGGCATAACTCCCGCTAAAATCTCTTTTGTATCACAAAATACCAAAGACACACCGGACTCAGGGCCTTTAACCGAAACCAGAGTGATTACCCAGATCGGAAAGCTTTTAGAACAGGGTTGTCATTCGCTGTTGACTAAAAAGAAAAAGGGGAAATTCCCCATTACCATAACCAAAACAAACAGCATTTCCGCCGCTCAAGATACAAAAGCCAAGCTTTATAAAAGCACATATTGCGATTCACTCACCTGGTGTGCTGCTGTAATTGAAATCGAAATCCAACCCGTAACAATCGAAGTTATTTGTAAAAACATCTGGCTGACAATCGAAGCCGGAACAATCCTTGAATTGGATAAAGTCCGGATTCAGGTAGAAAAAGAGATTTTAAGCGGAATCAGATCGGTTACCTTTAAACAGGCTTTCAAGGATCACAAATATACGCCAAAGCAAAATCTGCCGCTTATTTCACTTAGCTTTCTGGAAAAACCGTTTAAACATGGTCCGTTAGGGGCCAAGGGCATCGGAGAGCTGCCCAGCTTATGTGTTGCCCCGGCATATGTGGCCGCCGTATCACAAGCTATAGGTATAAATATTACAAAATTTCCATTAACACCTGAAAATATAGAAGGATATTTGATAAAAAATGAAGATTAATTTTATCCTTAATGGAAAAGAGACACAAATTGACAGTACCCCGCTTAAAAGCCTCCTCACAATAATCCGTGAAGATTTCGGTCTCACCGGGACAAAGCACGGTTGTGCCCACGGTGAGTGTAATTCATGTCTGGTATTTTTAAACGACATGCTTGTTAATTCCTGTCTCATCCCCGCTTTTCGTCTTGCAGGAGCGCGTATCACCACCATCGAGGGTTTTAGTAAAAGTAAAGAATTCCAAACCATTGAAAAGGCTTTTTTAAAATTGAATATCACGGGATGCGGATTTTGCACTCCCAGCCTCATACTTGCTACCGAAGCTCTGCTTTCAAACAAACCTCATCCGAAACGAGAAGAGATAATTGAAAGTCTTTCTTCCTTCTTCTGTTTATGTTCCGGTTATCATCAGGTAGTGGACGCCATTCAATATATTACTGAATTGAGGAGTAAAAAGAAGGGTGAAATCAGTACTTAAACAGACAAATATCTATGTACCCACATCTTTACGAGAGTTAAGCATGCTTTGCCAGCAGTTCCCCGATGCCCTGCTCTTTGCCGGAGGAACTCATATTATGCGTTCCGCCCAAACTACTCCCGGCAGTATAATTTCATTAAACAAAATCAAAGATCTTTTAAAAATCAGACGTAAAGAAACCTATCTTGATATCGGTTCATGCGTAACTTTTTCAAGAATAGTGAGTTTAGGCGCTCACGTGGTACCCACGGCATTGTTCAAGGCTCTTTCCGAAGCAGTCACTCCCTCTATAATGAACCTTGCCACTATAGGTGGAAATATATGTACCGCCTCTTATACTTCGGATGTTCTCACTCCTCTCGCACTTTATGATGCAAAAATTGAAATCCGCAGCAGTTCCGGCATACATTGGCTCCCCGTAATGCGTTTTGTACAAGGCAATGGCAGAACTCTTTTAAAAGCGGGAGAGTTCGTGAGTACTGTTCGTATCCCTTTCGAAGAATGGGATATCCAGAGTTTTCTCAAATTAGATATAACTCCGTCTCCCAAGCCTTCAATTCTCAAGTGCGCAGCGGCGGTAAAGATAAGTAAAACAAGTATTAATGATTTACGTATGGTTTTCGGCGGTGTTGAGCCGATTATCTTACGAAGCCGCGAGCTTGAGGGAATCCTCATCGGTAACAAACTGCCGCTTCAGAATAAGAGTATGGATTTCTTTTGTTCCGAATTTACCAAACTCTTGGATTCTGCCGGCAGCGATTTTTTACCTAATCCGTATCATACCAGAACAGCGATCAGATTTGCGCGTCACTTTTTATCTTCATTAAACAGTACAAATCCATAAATACAATTGATACTAAGAGGTATATAATATATTATTCAACCGAGGAAAAATCATGCCTTCGTTAAAACAAATGATACCAAGGTGGGTTAAAAAATCTTTTCGCAGCTTGATGTGGCAATATTGGAGAGCAACCTGGCGCAGGAGATCTTTACCTGATTTCATAATAATAGGAGCCCAGAAATCCGGAACCTCAAGCCTTTATTCTTATCTATTTCAACATCCTCAGGTTTTACCATCCTTTGGCAAGGAAGTCCATTTTTTCGACGGAGGTTTAAATCCCAATATAGATAACTTCAAAAAAGGACACGCATGGTATCGTGCCCACTTCCCGTTAAAAAAAAAATTGGGGTCTCATTCCAAGACATTTGAAGCATCACCGCTTTATATTTTTAATCCGTTAACTCCAAAGAGGATTTTCGATCTTATCCCTCAGGTAAAAATTATTGCACTTTTAAGGAATCCAACAGAACGGGCTATATCGCACTATTTCCATGAAAAAAGAAAAGGTCGTGAATCGTTACCGATTATGGAAGCTTTACAAAAAGAGGAAGAACGATTGCATTCTGTACTTGAAAATAAAGACTATAAGAACACGATTTTCATCCGTTATTCATATAAAAGCCGAGGCCTTTACAGGCAGCAGCTGGACAGATTTCTTACCTACTTTCCCCGGTCACAAATTCTTGTACTGAGCAGTGAAGAATTTTTTGGCAAACCGGCCGCTACTCTTAAACAGGTGTTTGAGTTTGTGGGAGTAGATACAGGATTTAAGATTAAAGATTTAAGACCGCGTAATGTGGCATCGAATAAAAGCCGTGTTGATCCGGATGTTTACAAGTATTTAAACAACTTTTTCTTACCTCATAATCAGGCCCTCTACCAACTGGTTGGTAACAATTTCAGCTGGTAAGACATCGTATAAAATCGTTATTCATACATGCTTTTTATTGAATTTATTATTAAAGTATGGTATATTGTTCGATGATTGAACAATAATAATTGCCGGTTTTTAATGTTTCCATTAAGAACTGCAGTGAATACATACTCATCAGATGCATAGAGGAGCATGTTTCGGCTGCACTTTATTAAGATGAGGTTAATACGCTCAGACAGGATTTTATGCAAACATATTTCCTGTTATCTGTCTGCATAACAAAAAAGTACCAATGTGCAACCAAGAATATAATCTTTATTATATATATAAAAATATTAATATTTGAGGTAGCTATGAAAAAAGCGCTTATTACGGGAATAACAGGTCAGGACGGCGCATATCTGGCTGAATTTCTCCTGCGGAAAGGTTACGAAGTTCATGGCATCAAACGCCGCTCTTCCTCATTTAATACGGAACGCATAGATCATCTTTATCAGGATCCGCATGAAAAAAACATCAAATTACAGTTGCATTACGGAGACCTCACCGATTCCACCAATCTGATCAGGATTATTCAGCAGGTTAAGCCGGACGAAATATACAACCTCGGTGCGCAGAGTCATGTAAAAGTTTCTTTTGAAACACCGGAATATACCGCCAACGCCGACGCTGTAGGCACACTTCGTCTGCTGGAAGCCATCCGGCTGCTGGGAATGTGCCATAAAACCAGAATCTATCAGGCCTCTACCAGCGAACTCTACGGAAAAACGCAGGTCATTCCGCAAAACGAACATACTCCTTTTTACCCGAGAAGTCCTTATGGGGCGGCAAAACTCTACGCCTACTGGATTACGGTAAACTATCGTGAAGCCTATTCGATATTCGCGTCTAATGGAATTCTTTTTAATCATGAAAGCCCGATTCGTGGTGAAACCTTCGTGACAAGGAAGATTACCAGAGCTGCGGCGCGAATTAAATACGGTCTGCAGGAAAAAGTATTTCTGGGCAACCTCAATGCGCAGCGTGATTGGGGCTTCGCCGGTGATTATGTGGAAGCCATGTGGCTGATGCTGCAGCAGGCCAAACCTGACGACTATGTAATCGCGACCGGGATCAGTACTTCAGTAAGGGATTTTACCGCAATGGCCTTTAAAGAAGCGGGCATTACCCTGCAATGGCAAGGCAAGAATTTACATGAAAAGGGCATTGACACGGATTCAGGACATGTGCGTGTGGAGATCGATCCAAGATATTTCAGACCGACAGAAGTAGATATCTTAAGGGGAGATGTTTCAAAAGCCAGGCAGCAATTACACTGGCAGGCCAAAACACCTGTTAAAGACCTTATTCAGATGATGGTGAAGTCCGATCTGGAAATCACTGAAAAAGAAGTTTATCTAAAAAAAGGCGGATTTCCCGTTCAAAACAGACATGAGTAAAACGGATTAGGATATGGTCGTCATACACATCGGTTATTCCAAAGCAGCCAGCTCAACATTACAGAAAAATTTATTCGCCAGGCATTCCGAGCTTAACAATCTCGGATCATATCCCACACAGGTTTTAGGAAAATTGAGTGCTCCTGTTGATAAACCGTGTGAATACTTGACAAATCCATATTTAAAAGAGTTCTATAAGAAGATATATATGCTTGACGGAATTGATTACTCATTTTCGGGCATTACGGATATTTTCAACAAACAGATTAAGCCTCTGCTGGATAAAAAAAAGATAAATATTTTCAGCCATGAAAGGCTTTCTTCGGTTGTGTTCAGTACTGCAGACAGAGCGTTGAGAGCGCAGCGGCTTAAACAATTTTTTCCCAAAGCAAAAATAATAATTATCATCAGAAACCAGTTGGATATAATCCTGTCTCAATACAGAGATCAGCCGTTTAATCCGCACAATTTTAAAATCGGAAAGCCGTTGTCTTTAAACAGATGGCTGCTCGCAGCACTGGAAATTGAAGGAGTGTCATATCTTAAAAGTTTAAAGTACTATGAACTTATTAAAACATATAAAAATCTCTTCGGGGAAAAAAATGTCGGTGTTTTTTTATTTGAAGACGTGGTATGTGATGTGAAATCATTCTCTACTCAACTTTCAGATTTCATCGGTATTTCTGCCGAGGAGACTTTCGAATTATTAAAAAACAAAAAAGAAAATATCGGAATGTCAAAGTATTTTAGTATCTATAGAAAAATTAAAAGAAATCTATTTCCTAATGTAAAATTAAAAAGCATAGTATCGCCCGCTGTTCGCGGGGCTATCCTTTCTCTGCTGAAACAAGGTAAAAAAGAGAAGTATCGCATTAATTCCGATCTTAAAACAAAACTTATTAATTTCTATGCTTCTTCAAACAGGAAGCTGATTTCCGATTTTAAAATAAAGATTGACACATACTCATATCCGTTAATCTAGTTTATAATCCGACGGGACAACTCATATATAATGAAAATATTTGGAATTGGTTTTCACAAGACAGCTACTACCAGTTTAGCCGCAGCGTTAAAAATATTAGGCTTCAAAACCGTGCATGGGGATCCGCGCAGCGCTGCGCATTTCGGAGACCAGGGTAAAACACTCATAAAGATGATAAAAAACGGTAATTATAACCTGCCTACTCTGGATAAATACGACGCATTCACGGACAATCCTTATTTTAGTATCTGGAAAGAACTGGACAGTCTGTTTCCGGGAAGCAAATTTATTCTGACCGTACGAGATCAGGATAAATGGATAAAAAGCTGTCTTAAATTCTTTAAAGGCAGAAAAATCCGGCCGCTGCGAAGGTGGTTGTTCGGAAGATTCGCCGATCCGTCGAAGGATCAGGAATCGAAAACAGTCTGGTTAAATGCGTTCAATCAACACAACCGGGAAATAATAACCTATTTTAAAAATCGCCCTCAGGATCTGCTGATTATGGATATTACCAAGGGAGACGGATGGAACAAACTCTGCCCTTTTCTGCAGCTCCCTGTTCCTAAAGAGGGGTTTCCCTCTCAAAATAGAACAGTGAAAAAGCGAAAATCAATGCTATATAAAATAGTTCGTAAACCCTTTATGTGGTTCAAACTGATTCTTCTTCAAATAAGAAAAATATTCTTAAAACTTTTTAATGTGTGTTTTACAATATAGGAGTTATCATTGCTTTTTAATTCAATCGATTTTGCTATTTTCCTGCCTATCGTATTTTTTCTCTATTGGTTTGTTTTTAAAAAAAACCTTAAACTACAAAATCTGTTTCTGGTAGTTGCCAGTTATGTATTTTATGGCTGGTGGGATTTTAGATTTCTAGGTTTAATCATAATCAGCTCTTTAGTTGACTATTTAGTCGGAGTGGGTTTATTAAAGAAGAAAAAAATAACAGCACGAAGACTCCTTTTATTAACAAGCATGGCTGTTAATTTCGGTTTCTTATTATTTTTTAAATACTTTGATTTTTTTGCCGAAAGTTTTGTAAACGCATTTACAATATTTGGAACAAAATTTAATCCGATCACACTAAATATAATTCTTCCTGTGGGTATCAGTTTTTACACATTTCAAACATTAAGTTATTCGATCGATGTTTATAGAGGCAACATGAAACCGACAAAGGATATAATATCTTTCTTTGCCTTTGTCAGTTTTTTCCCCCAATTAGTCGCCGGTCCTATTGAAAGGGCAAAAAATCTCCTCTCCCAGTTTTATAAAAAACGGATATTTGAATATACTCAGGCTGCCGACGGTTTACGTCAAATCTTATGGGGACTCTTTAAAAAAATTGTGATAGCGGATAATTGTGCGATATATGTGAATGACATATTCGTACATTATACGAATTATTCCGGAAGCACATTGTTTTTGGGTGTTTTGCTTTTTGCTTTTCAAATTTACGGAGATTTTTCAGGGTATTCGGATATAGCAATCGGTACTGCTCGCTTATTTGGTTTTAAATTAAAACGCAATTTTGCCTATCCGTATTTTTCACGTGATATAGCGGAATTCTGGAGGAGATGGCATATCTCATTATCTACATGGTTTAGAGACTACCTGTATATCCCTTTGGGCGGCAGCCGCGGTACAGCATTAAATAAAATAAAGAACATTTTTATAATTTTTATAGTAAGCGGCTTCTGGCACGGAGCAAACTGGACATTTATTGCATGGGGCTTTCTCAATGCCTGCTACTTTTTACCGATTATGCTGATGAAAAAGAACCGAGAGCATTTGGATATTGCAGCACAAGACAGGATACTGCCTACCATTAAAGAGATTCTTCAAATCGGAACAACATTTTTCCTCACTCTCATTGCCTGGATATTCTTTAGAGCTGAAAGCATTACTCATGCTTTTTCTTATCTGGCTAAAATGTTTTCAGTATCCTTATTTTCAAAACCTAATATTTTGCCAATAGATGTGATAGTACTTATTACAATTTTCATAATCATAGAGTGGATTCAAAGAAAAAAGCCTCATGCTTTGGATTTTGATTATATGATCAAGAATAAAGTCATCAGATATTTTATTTACTATATAATAATTGGAATTATCATCTATTTTGGTGGTAATCAAGAACAATTTATTTACTTTCAATTTTAATATTCTGATAGATAAATAATGAAAATATTTCTTAAGAGATGTGCAGTATTCACTATTTTCCCATTACTCTTTTTTATAATTAATTTTATAATAAATCTATTTATTATTTTACACAATCCCTTGGTTATTAATGAGGAAATAATTATATTAGGTGATTCGCATGTTATGACTGCAATAAATCCTCACTTAATGCATAACACAATTAATATATCACAAGCTGGCGAACCGTATATTATAACATATATAAAACTAAAAAAAATATTGGAGAAGAATAAACCTAAAAAAATCATTCTTGGATTCGGATATCACAATATTTCAGCGTTTAATGACGGTAAATTATCAAGAGCAGACTCCGTCAATGAAATTTTCTCAAGAATATATCCTTTGTTTTCTCTTGAAACTTTAAATATTTTAGATGCGATTGATATAAATCATTTCTATTTTTTCAGAGCATTATTTTTTAATACAATGCTTTATCCTCATACAGATCACATGAGATACATTGGTTCATTTTCAAAAAGGAATAAATCAAAGCTTGATAAGGCTGATGTAGAATTCGCAATTAATAGGCACTTTTATAATGGTTCAATTGAATACGGAGTATCCGCAATACAAATCAACTTTTTGGAAAAAATATTGATGTTAGCTAATAAAAATGATATTAAAATATTCTTGGTTAATCCTCCTTTGCACAGATTATATAGAGAAAATATTCCTAAGAAATTAAAAGAGAGCTATATTCAGATCAAAAATAAATACATTACATCCGGTCTCCACGTACTTGATTATTCAGAATACAAATTGGACGATAAGTATTTTTATGATTACGATCATTTAAACAGCAACGGAGCAGAACTGTTTACTCAGATAATTGATAATATTGTATCCAAATAAAAATTGCTATTTGATCATAGAAGTACAACCACGATTGAGGTTATCAATAAGGATTATATGAAAAAAAGATCCATACGCTTTAATATATCAGTCTCACTGGCACTCAAAGTTGTCAATTTACTTTTAAGCTTCGGTTTAAGTATTTTATATGCCCGTGTCCTGGGCAAAGCGGAATATGGCGTATACACCTTTATCTTATCAATGATCGGTATGGCCGATGTATCAGAAAGTCTCGGACTGACCGCGTTAATCACCAGAGAAACCGCCGTAGGTATACATTCGGAAACCGCACAGATAAAAGGTTTTCTCATACGCACATTTCAGGCTTTCCTCGTTGTATCATTTTCAACCTCAATCGTGCTGGGGATTATAGCATTTATTCAGCCTAATCCCGATTATCATCTTCCAATAATTATAATAATAATCGCGTTCTCAACCATACCGTGTACGGCGTTTTTAAAATTTAACAGTTCCGTCTTAAGAGGATTGCATCGTATCATCGAAAGTCAGCTGCCCGAGCAGATAATCCGTCCGCTGTTTATAGGACTATCACTGCTGGCTTTGCAGCTGTTTATCTCTCCAGGCAACGTTACCGCCTTCCATTCACTTATATTGGTGGCTCTTAACGGCATAATCGCCATTTTATTCACGCTGACATTGTTGACACGTTCTTTACCGAAAGATTTCTTTAAGGTAAAGCCGATTTATGAAAACAAAAAGATACTTAAGGATGCCTGGCCCTATACATTAAGCAGTTTTCTCGGATCGGTTATTCATAATATTGATTTCATTATTTTAGGTATTCTTACGGATAACGGAACCCTGGGTGTTTTTAAAATCATCGTTGTCGGTTCCAGATTTATTTCACTGGTTATGTACGCCATCAACACGGTTTTGGGGCCCAGTGTGGCCAAACTGCATGCGGAAAATAAAACAGCGAAGCTTCAAAGAATGATCAGTAAAAATTTAGTATTTGGATTTTTTCTTACTCTCCCCATACTTCTATTTAACATCATCTTCGGAAAATTTTTTCTGGCAACGGTGTATGGAGCAGAATATACCGTCGGTTACTATAGCTTGATAATCATATCGCTGGGCCAGTTTTTTGATGCTGTTACCGGTCCCAGCGGTATGATTTTAAAAATGACGAAACACCAGATACATAATCTGATTGCCAATATTATAGGAGCTGCAATCATGATAACCGGTTGTGCAGCTTTTATTCCTCTTTTTGGCATGGAAGGAGGCGCGCTTGCAATCAGCTTAACTCTTTGTGCAAAAAGCATATACATGATTATTATTGTTAAAATCAAAACAGGTATTTTAACACTTCCTTTCGGAGATCTGATAAAATAACTTATTAGTGGTAGGTACAAAATGGCCAACGTCAGCATTTTTAAAAAAGCTTATACAAAATTTATAGACAGTAAAGTCATACGCAGGATAATAGGAAGTGATATTTTTCTTTTCATCTCTCATCCTAAATCCGGACGCACATGGCTAAAGGTAGTTTTATCAAAATATATATCTCTTTTGTATAAGCAGCCTGAAAACTATCTTTTTATTTCCCATTACCGGAATTTGAATATTCCAAAATTAGTTTTTACCCACCTTCGGACTCATAAGGATTTTACCATCGAAGATGTAAAACCGTTAAAAAATCAGAATATTATCTTTTTGGTTCGAGACCCTCGTGATGTGGTTGTTTCCTATTTCTATCAGCGTTCCAAAAGAAAAGTCTCTCATCCCTTTTCCGGAAAAATCAACGAGTTCATCAGATCCCCAAAGTTTGGAATAGAGCAAATAATAAATTATATGAATCTGCTCATAAGCGCGGAAAAGATTTCAAAAAAATTTTTACTGATCACATACGAAAATATGCATAAAAGTTTTAACACGGAATTAAAAAAAATAATTAACTTTATAAAACTGCCGTATAATGATAAGCACGCAAAAATGGCCATTAAGCACGGAGATTTTAAGCGTATGAAAGAAATGGAAAGAAAAAATAAATATAAGTCAAATGCTTTATCTGTGAAAAATCCAAATGATAAAAACGCCTACAAAGTGAGATCAGGAAAGATAGGTGATTATGTAAACCACCTCTCAAAGACTGAAATAGCGTTTATAGATAAAAAAATAAATGATACATTGTCCGATACTTTCTCATATTACAAACAGAATAATGCATCCAAGTGAAGGAGTAGTTTTTAAAGCATGGAAAAAAGACAACATAAAATGAGAGAGTATCTGAAAGCTGCCATAGACTGTTCTTTATTGGCCGGAGAAAAAATAATGGACGTGTATAAAGGCGATTTTATCATCGAGCATAAAAAGGATAATTCTCCGCTTACCATAGCCGACAGAAAAGCCCATGAACTTATCAAGACCAGACTTACTGAGATGTTTCCGGGCATACCATTGCTTAGCGAGGAAGGAAAGGAGATCTCTTTTTCGGAGAGAAGCAAATGGGCCGATTTTTGGCTGGTTGATCCGCTTGACGGCACAAAGGAGTTTATCAAACGCAATGGAGAGTTTACCGTCAATATCGCGCTCATCGAAAAAGGACACCCCGCGTTAGGTGTTGTGTACGCGCCTGATCTGCATATTCTATATTTCGCCGCAAAATCTCTGGGAGCTTACAAATGTGTCAACATAGACTCCAAGCTGAGCGCCATCAGTTTGGATGAAATAATAAAAATATCTCAAAAGCTCCCTGTTCAAAAAGATCATCAAAAGAATCTTTATCGGGTTGTCGTAAGCCGTTCACATATGAATACTGCTACTGAAAAACACCTCAATGCTTTAAAAAACCGCCCTCAACAGATTGAATTAATCCCTTCGGGAAGCGCCATAAAAATTTGTCTGGTAGCTGAAGGTTTCGCGGACGAATATCCTCGTCTGGGACCAACCATGGAATGGGATACCGGAGCAGCTCATGCAATCGCGCTTGAAGCCGGTGTGAGGGTAACGGTTTTCCCGGAAAACGGAGAACTCACCTATAATAAGGAAGATTTAACCAATCCTTTTTTTGTTGTCAAATAACTGGGATGGAAAAGAGACGAATCTATGGATAAAAATAATAAAATATATGTAGCAGGTCACACGGGTCTTGTAGGATCCGCGATTATCAGAGAACTTACCACCCGGGGTTATACAAACATTATCCATAAAGAATTAACCGAGCTCGACCTGCGCAATCAACATCATGTCAATGCTTTTTTTTCTCAAGCAAAGCCGGACTATGTTTTTTTGGCAGCCGCGCGTGTGGGCGGTATACTTGCCAACTCAACTAAAAAAGCGGAGTTCTTTTATGACAACATGAGTATCGCGCTGAATGTTATTCACGCGAGCCTAAATTACAAGGTAAAAAAACTTTTAAATCTGGGCTCCTCCTGCATCTATCCGCGCCACGCTCCTCAACCCTTAAAGGAGGAGTACCTTTTAACAGGTGCCCTGGAACCCACCAATGACGCCTATGCTCTTGCCAAGATCGCAGCCATTAAAATGTGCCGTTACTACAATGAACAATACGGAACCGATTTTATTTCCGTTATGCCCACCAATCTTTTCGGTATAAACGACAATTTTGATCTGCAGACATCTCATCTCATTCCCGCGTTAATTCGTAAAATGCATGAAGCCAAACTCAACAACACCCAAGTTACTCTCTGGGGGGACGGCTCACCCTATCGCGAGTGCCTCTACGTTGATGATCTGGCGCGCGCCGTGGTATTTTTAATGCGCAATCACACCTTTAAACAGATAGGTGAGTTTATAAATATTGGTACAGGTGAAGACATGTCTATCAAGGAGATTGCCGATCTTGTCGCCGGGGTTGTCGGTTATAGGGGCATTATAAACTGGGACACCAGCAAACCAAACGGCATGCCCCGCAAGCTTTTAGACGTATCAAAAATTAAAAAACTAGGCTGGGAACCTCACATCTCACTTGAACAGGGCATACGCAAAACATATAAGTGGTATATAAGTAATGATTAAAGTAGGGTTTTATATTAAAAACAAACACACACCCGATGTAGACATAACAAAACCGGAATACGGTAATCCCGGCATGGGCGGATCACAGTTTACGGGATTGGCGTTGGCATACTATATTAATAATTTTTTTAAAGACCGGATTGAAGTAACAGTTCTTGCGAATCAAATAAAACTTCTCCCCAGAAATTTAAAAACCGTAAAGGCAGATACCTGTCTGGAAGCAGCCCAATATTGCAAAAAAAACGAATTGGATATTTTTGTCTTTAAATCAAGAAGCGATGAAATGGGTTTCAAACTTTATGATTTTTTAGATACTCATCATCTAAAAGCGATCGCAAAATCCAACAACACTCCCGAAATTCCTGCGTTGAACAGAATTGCCGAATCTCCATTCATAAAACGTCATGTATGCGTAAGTCAAGAGCAGCTTGATCAACTGAGGGATCATACTATTTTTTCAAAATCAAAGTGTATATTTAACGTGTTCAATCCTAAGCATTTTATTCCCAAAGCTCATATAAAAAAGAACAGTAATGCAGTTGTATATATAGGGAGTATTATTCCCGCCAAAGGATTTCATGTTGTAGCCCGTATCTGGAAATCGGTACTAAAAAAAATACCGGAAGCCAAACTTATAGTTATAGGCGGCGGCAACCTTTATAACAGAAAAAAACAAGTAGGCACATGGGGTATTGCCGAAGAGAAATACGAGAGAATATTCCGACCCTATTTATCAGATAAAAACGGTGCTAAATTAAATTCCGTTGAATTTAAAGGGATTTTAGGTTCTGAGAAAATAAAAATAATTCAAGAGGCCGATGTGGGAATAGCTAATCCTACGGGAATTAGTGAAAACTGCCCTGCAAGCGCTTTGGAAATTCAGGCCTGCGGAACTCCAATTGTTTCCGGTCCTTTTTATGGCATGCTTGATACCATACAACACGGTAAAACCGGATTATTGGGTAAAACAGACAAAGAATTGGTTAATTATATCGTATATCTCCTGAAAAATCCAAACCTGGCCTCAAAACTCGGTAATAATGGGATTGGATTCATCCAAGATAAATTTTCCCCTCAAAAGATAAGCTCTGCCTGGGTTGAGATGTTCAATAATATAATGAAGAATAAAAATAATGTGACCGAACCGGTAAAACAGAATTTATTTTACGACCATAAATATATTCGTGAATTTCTACGAATAATTAAAAAGAAATTACCCTGTGCGAAAATTATTCCTTCGCTCG
Source organism: Spirochaetales bacterium (assembly GCA_016930675.1). Classification (GTDB taxonomy): domain Bacteria; phylum Spirochaetota; class Spirochaetia; order SZUA-6; family RPPD01; genus JAFGGG01. Next base: position 153,791 of record JAFGGG010000004.1, on the reverse strand, counting down.
TTGAATTAAAATATTATCTAAAAAACCATTTAAAAAAAATATAAATTAACTTCACGAGTTAATCAGAGAATGCTGCATATGGTAAAAATTGATCTGCCTGTTATTCTTTTTATATACAAAAGAATTGATACAACTTTACGAATACTCGAACAAATAAAGCAGGCGCAGATTAAAAAGCTATACATCTTTGCCGATGGTGCCAAGAATATTGAAGAGAACTCTTTAATTGAAAATGCAAGAAATAAAATTGATCGCTTTGTTCGAGGCATGAATGTTGAGAAATATTATCTGGACCATAATGTCGGCGGACCCGCCGCCATAGTGACGGGACTTGATTGGGTTTTTTCCACCGAGGAATACGTACTCCTGCTTGAAGATGATGATTACCCCCATGCAACGTTTTTTCCTTTTATATCGGAATTATTAGAGCGCTATGTTAATGATGAAAGAGTTATGCTTATAAACGGCGGGAACAAGGGCATTATAAGACAACCTCATTATAGTTATTTCTTCGACAGACACCCATTGGCGCTCACGGGACTGGGTATCTGGAAAAGATTCTGGAAGCGGTTTGACGCGAAGTTAGTACAATGGAAAATACCGGCAACAAAGCAAAGAATCAAAAAGACTTTCTCCTCCGCTCAGCGCTATTTATATCTCTGTTCCTACTGGGATATGCTTGCAGACGGCACTTATCGAAGCTGGGATTTCACCCTTCTTTACAATTTGTATCTTTCCGGAGGTTTTTGTATTAATCCGACTGTCAATATGGTAGAAAACATAGGATTTGATAATTACGCGACCAAGACCATAAAAAAAAATCCGTTCATTCATTATCCCAAAGCCCAAGGCACAACTTTTCCTCTGAGCCATCCTGAGGAAATAATTCCCGTTACAGGATCGGATAAGCTTATTCAGAAAAAAAAATTCGGACTGCTGCCCATGCTCGGCAAAATTATCATGAAGATCAAGTAGGCATATGGAAAATTCATTGACAATCTCGCCATTTTTTATTATCGGCACGGGAAGATGCGGAACACAACTGCTCAGAAATATGCTGATCAGAATTAACCGCATCAGTATTTTTCCGGAAACTCACTTCCTGCCTATTTTATACTCCAGATACGGACTGCGGACCTGTTCGTTAAAGGAATTTTTAAATGTTATTGAGAACATAAAAAGTTCTTCAGGCGATCTATGGATCACAGGGATTCTCAGGGATTCGCTTGAAAAACGGGATATTTCCTCCTACGCCGCCGAGTTTGGAGATTATATTCTAACAATTACACAAAAGCACAAACACAGTATACGTGATTTTTACAGGCTGTTCGCCGAGTTTATTTACGGACCCGATAAAATCATCGGTGACAAATCTCCCCATTACGGAGTTCATGCCGCTTCGCTTTTAAAACTGTGGCCTGAAGCGCGTTTCATCTATCTCATGCGGGACGGTGTGCCTTCAATTCTTTCCATGCTGCATCACCCTGGATTTCGCAGATATATAAATAGTGAGGTTCCGCCCCTGAAACTTGATGAAGTTATGCTTCACGGACAATTCTGTTCCTTTGATTCCAAAAAACCCGGTATCAAAAAAGCTGTTGCCTTTTGGAAGACTCTTTACAAAAAAAATGAAGAGACAATCCCGCGCATACCGGAGAAGCAGATTCTGAAAATTTACTACGAGTATCTGGTTATTAATCCGCAAGCGAATTTAAAAAAAATAATCAATTTCCTTGGAATAAAGCCGGTAGCTCAACATCAATTCAAAAAAGCATGCGCCATTCCAAAACCGTTCTATAAAATTACTTATCAGCAACTTATTAATTCAGAAACATATAAATCCATATATAAACAGATAAAGGTCGAACAAGAAAAACAGGGATACCCTTTACATATAAGAAAACAAATTACAGTATCATATATATTAAAAGAGATTTTTAGAACAAAAAACAGCCTATTCTCATTACAGCGGTTGAAGAAAGGAATAAAGCGCAGATTGAAAAAATAGTCCATATACTACCGGCAGAGGATGATGTCTTTTTTATAAATAAGGTAATAATATGCTTAAATCATTACGGCAAAAAATAAAATTCTTGTTTTTTCTCTTGCTACCGCTTTGGCTTATAATTTTCCTGCTTCGGAAGAGAAAAGGCATCCACATCCTTATGTATCATTCAGTGCGGGCAAGAAATGAAAACCGCTTTCCCTATATTGTTACCGAAAAGCATTTCAAAATACAGCTTGCTGCGCTGGAAAAAACAGGCAGCTGCATCAGTATTGAAGACGCGGTTGGATCCATCCGCAAGCGAAGTTCAGGTGATTGCAGTTTCGTGATTTCCTTCGATGACGGATATGCGGATAATATTGATACAGCCGCCAAACATTTGGAAGAAAAATCTTTTCCTTTTACAATATTTATTACCCGGTCCTTTACAGATTCGGGCATGAATTCATTTTTAGCTGCCCGTCATTTTAATCACATAAAAAAGAGAAAAGATATTACATTGGGCGCCCATTCACTTTTACATGTAAATCATAATTTTTTATCCAAAAAAGAAATAAAAAAGGATTTTCAAGAGAGCAAGACATTCCTCTCAGAAATAACTTCTAAGGATATCAAATATTACGCCTACACAGGCGGCGGTTATACGGATGAATCGCTGAACCATGTACTCGATTTCTATGAAGCGGCATTCAAAGATAGAATGGACGGTAAAACCGATACGGACCTGAGACGCATAGGTCGCATCAATATACCACATGGATTGAACTCCGAGAAAAGATTTCTCACCTATTTACTTTCCCAAGCCTATATCCGGTTGCGAAGCAATGAGTAGCAGAGTGCCATTAGTCAGCGTAAATATCACTACCTATAACAGAGCACACCTCTTACAACGCTGTTTAAATTCTGTATTTAAGCAAACATACAGCAATATTGAAGTGATAATAGTTGATGACCACTCTAATGACAACACAGAACAGGTAATCGCAGATTATAAAGAAATTCACAGCCGTATAAGATATTTTTGTCATAAAAAAAATTTCGGGCTTTCCTTTTCTAGAAATACTGGAGTAAAAGCGAGCATTGGTAAATACATCGCTTTTATGGATGACGACGACGAATGGATTGATAGAAACAAATTACAAAAACAGGTGGCGCTTTTTGAGAATCCGGCCCATGTGAATCTGGGGATTGTCTGCTCCAGTGTTAATCTTATTCGCAGCGATAAAATGATTCCAAATATTATAACAAGGCCTGCGCACTTAAAAAGAATGATTCTCAAAGGCAATGGGTATATTTACAGCCCCACGGTAATGACAAAAAGAGCAATAATTCTGGCGGCGGACGGATTCGATACCAACCTGCAGCGCGGAATCGACAGTGATTTTTACAGGAAATGTATCTTGCAGTATAATTACCGGGTACATTTCATGCCCGAAATAACCACTAACATTTATGAAACGGGTTCGGATAGAATAACAGGCTTGACATCAAAACAAGCACTGATAAAGCATATTTATGCAAATCGATATTGCGTAAAGAAGTATATCAAATATTTCTTGAAATATCCCTCAACATTACTTTATAGATTTTTAAGAATCAGTAAAGCCGTTTTTTTACTGCTTTGTTACCGGTTTAAAAGCAACTGAATAAGTTTTTAATATGCACTTAAGTTAATAAGCTATGAATAATTCAAACCTGGTTTCTATTTGTATTGCCACCTATAATCGCGCTCATTTACTTGGTGCGGTTATTGAAAATGTACTGTCACAAACATACTCTGATTTTGAACTGTTAATCGTAAATGACGGCTCAAAAGACAGCACGGAATCCGTTATAAAGCACTACCAGAATCAGGATAACAGGATCGCTTATTTTACACACACGACCAATAAAGGTCTGGCAGCCGCACGCAATACCGCAATCCGCCACGCCCGCGGCCTCTACTTTACTTTTATTGACGATGACGACGCATGGAATCACGATTTTCTTTCCTACTTTGTGACCGCAGCTGCCACTTATGACGACCGTTGGTGCTTTTGCTGCGGCACGGATTACACAAACAATTTGGGCACACATATTCACTATATTCCCGATATGAACGGCCCGTTGAAAGAATATATAAAAAGAGGATATACACCGCCCGTAGGGGCGCAGTTCTATTTTTTATCCACTTTAAAACAAATCGGCGGCTACACATCGGAAATTAAAAGCGGTGTGGATCATGACCTTTGGCTTAAATTGGCTTTTCACGACATTAATATTTACGGTGTACCCAAGGCTTTGGTACATCCCAATATACACGCCGATACATCACGTATTACATTAAGCAGCCGGCGCCGGCACAAGATACAGCAGGCTCTTGCAATCTGGGAAACCGAAATAAGCAAGCATTTCGGAAAGCGCTTTTTTCATCATTTTAAAAAAAGCTATTATTACGGCTGGCAAAAAAACCGGATTATTGGCATTTTAAAGAATAGATCTCTTGACCAACAAACCATTGTACAGCTCTTATTAATATTTTACAGGATGGCATTTAAAATTGAATTCCTCAAGGAGTTGTTATTTAAACTGCGGTTATGGTTATTCTGTAAAAAAAAGAAATTTATAACAGTAAAAACTCCGCATTCTTTTCCATCATTTAAGTAGTATGATTTACATTATTCTTCCCACACATAAAAAGGTTTCAACAACAAAATTATTTTTACAAAGCATCCGCCATAATTTAAAAGAAAAATACCACATCATTTTAATCGATGATGACAAAGCGCGTGAAAGCAGTAAAGCGTTCGCCGCGTATGAAAATCTTACAATTATAAAAGGCGACGGTAATCTCTGGTGGGGCGGCGCTGTTAATGCAGGTATTGATTATCTTTTAATCAATTTAGATCCCAAGCCGCACGATATCTGCATCTTCGCCAATAATGACGTGCAAATAACACCCACTACCTATAATAAAATCACTTCGGCTCTTAAACAAAACGCGAACGCGCTTTATCACCCCCGCGTTTTTGATCAGCAGGGACAGGAAAAATCAGCCGGCTCCAAAGTGATCATGTGGTTCCCCTACATATCAAAACATCCCAGAGATTTCAAATCCCGATATGCGCGAATCCATCTGGCAACGGCCAGATTTTTGTGTTTCACCGTCCAGACCCTAAAAAAAATAGGAAAAATCAGTAAAAATTTGCCGCACTACGGCGGGGATAATGATTTTTCCTTACGGGCTGGAAGATTTGGTATTCCGACCTTTATAATACGTGACGCAGTCTGCCTGCTGGATGACAGAGAAACCGGATTAAGCAGTTCCAACATTATGTCTCTATCGGATCTATGGCGGTCATTGATTTCCACCCGCTCCTCAAATAATCTAAAGTACAGGTATCGCTTTGTGCTCAATTTTTTTCATAACCATTTTGTCTCAATCATGATTGTAATTTCCATGACATTCACGATATGTCTAAAATTCATACGAAATAAAATATTAAAAAACTAAATAGTTCCTAAAAATTTATGTGGTACCATATATAATATCCCCACTTCTCTTCCATTTCCATATTTACAGATCAGTAACAACACGTTATATTAAAACTAATCACCATGACTGAATTCATCCATTTGCACACGCACTCAGATTACTCACTACTGGACGGCATTGCCTCCATACCCGGCCTTGTCTCGAAGGCTAAAAGTTTGGGCATGAGTCATTTGGCTCTTACCGATCACGGCAACATGTTCGGAATCCTTAAATTTTATAAAACCTGTGTACAGCAGGGCGTTAAACCCATTATCGGATCCGAGTTTTATCTCACTCCCGCATCACGCTTCCAAAAAAGCAGCGGCGAATATTCGGTAAAATATTATCATGTCGTACTTTTAGCGCAAGACCATATCGGCTATAGAAACCTTCTGGAGCTTTCATCAAAAAGCTATACTGAAGGTTTTTATTACAGGCCCAGAATAGACAGAGAGCTGCTGCAGGAACATGCTCAGGGTCTTATTTGTCTGAGTGCCTGTCTGGCCGGTGAAATTTCCTCACTCGTGTTAAATAATAATTTCGAAGCAGCCAAAGACAAAGCAATCTGGTACAGGGACCTGTTCGGAAAAGAAAATTATTATTTAGAGCTTCAATATCACGGCATAGCCGAACAAAAAAAAGTGAATAAAGCGCTTATCGAGATTTCAAAAGCAACGGGCATTTCATTGGTAGCGACTAATGATATCCATTACACGGATAAAGATGATGCCCTGGCGCATGATGTGGCCATCTGCATAGGAACAAATAAAAAACTCAATGAAGGGAGCCGTTTAAAATTCGAACATCCGGAGTTCTATTTTAAAAGTCCGGAGGAGATGGAAACGATTTTTTCCGCCACACCGCAGGCCTTGAGCAATACATTGCGGATTGCCGAAATGTGTAACCTTGAAATACCCCTCCCCGGTCCGCAGCTCCCGCATTACAGCGTACCGCAAGGTTATACGCTGGAAAGCTATTTGGATGAGATCGTAATGAAAAAACTTACGGAACGCTATCAGTCCGTGACAACGGAAATGATGGAGCGGATCAAATATGAGCTGTCAGTAATTAATTCCATGGGCTATACCGGTTACTTTCTTATTGTATGGGACTTTATCCGGTTTGCCAAAGAACATAACATTCTGGTCGGACCCGGACGCGGTTCCGGAGCGGGCTCAATAGTCGCCTATTGTCTGGGAATTACCGACATCGATCCGTTAAAATACGGCCTGCTTTTTGAACGTTTTTTAAACCCCGAGCGGATTTCCATGCCTGATTTTGATATAGATTTTTGCTATGAACGGCGCGGAGAGGTTATCGATTATGTGACCCAAAAGTACGGCAAAGACAGGGTAGCCCAGATTATTACGTTCGGCACGCTTAAAGCCAGAGCCGTAATCCGGGACGTAGCCAGAGTATTGGATATTCCTTACGCGGAAGCCGATAGTATTGCCAAACTCATACCCATGGCGCCGAAAATGACTTTGGAAAAGGCCCTGAATCTGGAAAAAAAACTAAAGGCATTGGAAAATAAAGGCACACTCTACAAACAGCTGATTTCGGTAAGTAAAAAACTCGAAGGTCTTTGCCGCCACGCGTCCACGCACGCGGCCGGTATTGTTATCGGTAAGGCGCCGCTTACCCATTATATACCGTTATATCGAGATCCTAAAACCGGCTCTATCGCCACCCAATACACCATGGATTATCTTGAGGAATCGGGTCTTGTGAAAATGGATTTCTTAGGTTTAAAAACTCTCACCCTCATTCAGAATACAATCGAACTTATTAAAAGGCGGGGTATTGAATTTACCATTGCAGACATACCCCTGGATGATCCCAATACCTTTAAAATGCTCAGTTTGGGAAAAAGTACCTGTATCTTCCAGTTTGAAAGTACGGGCATGCAGAATATTTTAAAACGCGCCAAACCGGAAAGGATCGAGGATCTGATCGCCTTAAACGCTCTTTACCGGCCCGGTCCTATGGAAAATATCGATCAGTTCGTCAACGGCAAGCTTAATTGGACTCTGGTGCAATATCCTCTGCCCGAACTCGAGCCCATCCTTAAAGAAACATATGGAGTAATTGTATATCAGGAACAGGTAATGCAGATAGCTCAAAAGGTGGCCGGATTTTCATTGGGACAAGCCGATATCTTGCGGCGTGCTATGGGAAAAAAGAAAGTCGATATTATGTCGGAACAGAAAATTAAATTTGTGGATGGTGCTGTTCGTAACGGGTACAGTAAAATTACGGCTGAAAAGTTATTCGAGCTGCTTATTCCCTTCGCTGGCTACGGTTTTAATAAATCACACGCAGCTGCCTACTCGTTTATCGCCTACCAAACCGCCTATTTAAAAGCCAACTACCCGAAAGAATTTATGGCGGCCAATCTCACGAACGAGGTGCACAACACGGACAAGCTCGCCCATTACATAAAAGAAACCCGGGAGATGGGCATAGATATTCTGCCGCCCGATCTGAACTTATCGGAAAAAGAATTTGCCGTTGTCAAGGGCAATATTATTTACGGTCTGATCGGAGCGAAAAATATCGGAGCTGCGGCAGTTGCTGAAATAATAAACGAACGCGAGCAGCACGGTCAGTATAAGAATGTTTTTGATTTTTTGGAACGGGTAAACTTAAAAATGGTAAACCGGAAAGTTGTTGAAGCTCTCATTCTATCGGGTATTTTGGACTGTTTTAACGAGACCAGAGCGACTCTCTTCCATAATTTGGAACGTATCATGGAAATCGCCTCAAGAAGACGGGCACATAAGGAAAGCGGACAGGGTCTGCTCTTTGACAATCTTGAATCTGAAAGCTTTGACAGGGAGTTAATCGAAAGAGTCGATGAGTGGCCGAAAATGAAACTTTTAATGGATGAAAGGGACAACCTCGGGTTTTTCTTTTCAGGACATCCGCTTGATGATTATCAGGACATAATAAAAAAGTATTCAACACTCAACCTTTCCAGGCTTGAGGAAGCGGCAGCGGGACGAAGGTATTCAATCGTAGGACTAATAAAAAGCGTTAAAGAAATTATCTCCAAAACCGGCAAAAGAATGGCTTTTGCTGAAATCGAGGATAAAAACGGATTTTTAGAAGCGGTGATCTTCTCCGATATATTTGAAAAATACCGTGAGCTTTTGGAGGAAAATCATGTGCGCGCCTTTTTCGGCAAGATAGACACCAGCCGCGGTGAGATCTCCTTTATTGTGGATGAAATAATCCACCCCAACAACATCAAACATCAGAAAGCAACCTCGGTTCACCTGCGGATCGCGCGCGATTTTCTTAATGAAGAAAACTCTTATCAGTTGAGAGATTTCTTATTCGATCAAAAAGGAAGCTGCACGCTTTACTTTCATTTAGTCGGTAACGGACAAAAAAATGAAAAGGTAATAAAAGCAGCACCGCAGCTGACCATAGCCGCAGACGCGGAACTATTGACAAAATTAAAACTTTACCCGCAAGTTATAGACGTATGGAGTGAATAATTATGATTGATTTACACACACACACTTTTTTTAGCGACGGAGTACTGACTCCGGCCGAACTTGTGCGTCGGGCGCAGGCAGCAGGCTATTCCGCAATCGGTATTTCCGATCATGTCGACGCCTCAAACATCGAGCATGTCATTACAAAAATAGTGCAGTTTTACAATGAAACTCAAGGGTATTATAAAAACATTAAGATAATCCCGGCCGTTGAAATTACTCATGTACCTCCGGCACAAATAGCATCACTTGTTACTAGAGCACGCCGCCTCGGCGCGCGTCTCGTAGTTTGTCACGGAGAAACCATCACTGAACCCGTGCAGCCCGGTACCAACCGCGCCGCTATCCAAGCCAAAGTCGATATCCTCGCGCATCCGGGTCTCATTACCTCCGAAGAGGTGGCTTTGGCAAAAGAAAACAACGTGTACTTGGAGATTTCCTCACGCTATTCTCACGGCCTGGGTAACGGCAGGGTTGCCCGGTTGGCACTGGAGCAGGGCGCACAGCTTGTACTCAATTCGGATTTTCATACTCCCGGCGACCTCCATTCACCTGCCTTGCGGGAGAAAGTTGCTTTGGGAGCGGGCCTCTCTATTCAGGATCTGAAAACTATAAATCAAAACATGCAGGAGATTGTGGACAGGCTTTTCCCGCCCGGGGTGGCTGTGTAAAATCTTTTCCTGGTTTCCTTATAAATTATTTAAAAGCAAAGCGTTACTTTTATCAGTAGTAATAAATAAATGAAAAGAAGATGTACTTAAGAGAAATCACACAACAAACCAGATACATCAAAGGAATCGGTCCGAAAATCTCTATGTTGCTGGAAAAAATGGGTATCAAAACCGTAGCCGACCTGCTTCTGCAGTTTCCCCGCGATTATGAAGACAGAAGAGTAATACGTACCCTGAAAAACGCATTCACGGACAAAAAAATCAATATAATCGCAACCGTAATAACTCATGATTACGTACCCGCCAAGAAACGGCCCATTTTAAAAGTATATATTAAAGACCAGACCGATACTGCCTGTCTGGTCTGTTTTGGCAGAGATTACCTGAAGAATGTACTTGTTCCGGGTAAATCTTTTTTCATCTCAGGGATCTTCACCTATAGGTTCGGAGAAAAACAGAGCAGCAATTTTGAGGTGGAAGGTTATGATGAAGAATCAGACCGTTTCTCTAAAATCATTCCTGTTTATCCGCTTACAGCAGGCCTTTCACAGATTATTATGTATAAAGCTTTAAAAAATGCATTGGCACTCTATGCTGATAAAATTAACGACGAGCTGCCTCACTCTATCAGAGAAAAATATAATTTCACTTCCAAATCAGCGGATCTTAAAACAGTCCATCTTCCTGATAATGAAAATGTCTTACAGCGTGCTGTAAAGCATTTTAAATATGAAGAACTGTTCTACCTGCAGCTTATCATGGCACGACGCAGCTTAAAACGTGCCGTCAAACGAGCAGTGCGTACACCGATCAAACATTCACTCACAAAGAAATTACTGAAGCGCCTGCCTTTTTCACTCACGGCAGATCAGCAGCACGCTGTTGCTTCAATATATAACGATATTTTCTCACCCTATCCTATGGCAAGACTGCTGCAGGGTGATGTGGGCTGCGGTAAAACACTCGTGGCACTGATTTCAGCGCTTTCGGTTATAGAAGCGGGCGAGCAAGTGGTGTTTATGGCTCCTACCGAACTGCTCGCCCGGCAGCATGCGGAACATATCGCTTTACTGACCGAGCCTTTGGGCATGAATATAGCATTTCTATCCGGAGCCGTTACGGGAGAGCAACGTAAACTCTTATTATCTGCATTGCAAAACGGTAAAATCAACCTTCTCGTGGGCACGCATGCCCTTTTTTCCACAGATGTGAACTATAAAAAATTAGGTTTGATAATCATCGACGAACAGCACCGCTTCGGAGTAGTGCAGCGCAAAGCGCTTGTTGAAAAAGGATTTAATCCGGACTTGCTTTTAATGACTGCCACTCCTATCCCGCGCAGTCTGGCGCTGACCGTTTTTGGTGATTTAAAAACCACTACTATCAAAACCAAACCCGCGGGAAGAAAGCCCATCATTACCCATCTTGCCCGTGAGGGCAATGAAGACAAAGTATACAAACGAGTACGAGACGAATTACAGGCAGGAAGACAAGCATATTTTATATACCCTCTCATACAAGAATCTGAAAAAATTGATTTGAAAGCCGCTGAAAGCATGTATAAAAATCTGAAAAATCATGTGTTTAAAGATTTTAAAGTAGGCCTGATTCATTCTAAAATTCATGAAGACAAAAAGAAAATTACCATGGAAGAGTTTGCCCAAGGCTATATTCAGGTACTTGTGGCTACCAGTGTTGTTGAAGTAGGCGTGGACATAGCCAATGCTACCTGCATGGTGATTGAACATGCGGAGCACTTCGGACTGTCCCAGCTGCATCAACTAAGAGGACGCGTAGGCAGAAGCAATCTTCAATCATACGCCTTTCTGATTTATAGCCGGCAGATTACGGAAGATGCTGTTAAACGCCTGCAAACCATGATGCAAACCGATGACGGCTTTAAGATTGCGGAACAAGATTTAAAGATAAGGGGTCCGGGGGCGTTGCTCGGAGTAGAACAGTCGGGATTTTTAAAGCTAAATATCGCAGACCTCACCCACGATCTGTCAATTTTACTTTCCGCCCGGGAAGATGTAAATAAACTTTTAAGCAGCGATCCCGGTCTTTTAAAACCGGAACACAATGTGCTTAGAGATGTTTTGAATAAAACAGCACCTTTTAAGGATAAATTTCTTGAAAGCGGCTAAAAATAAAGTATTACTAAAAAAGGAAGAGTTATGAGGATAACCGGTGGGTACTATAAAGGAAGAAAAATAGTCTGTCCCAAAGGGATTATTCGTCCCGCCATGGACAGAATGCGTGAGTCACTATTTGCCATAACAGGTGATATTTCAGGATGTTCCTTTCTTGATCTTTTCAGCGGATCGGGTGTTGTGGGAATCGAAGCCGCTTCTCGCGGCGCAGAGCCCGTAATCCTCGTAGAAAAAGACAGTAAAAAAATAAACGCGTTAAAAAGAAACATCAGTTTTATTCATACGGAGATAAAGATCGTGCTCACACCGGTCGAGCTCTTTCTTAAACGGTGCAAAGATCGTTTCGATTTCATCTATGCGGACCCTCCGTTTGCTTATAAGTACAAAAAAGAAATGCTGTCTGAGATCGCGCTCCGTTCCATGCTGAATGAATCGGGTCTTTTAATACTCCACTGCTCTAAAGATGAAAAGCTGCCGGAAACTATAGAGAGTATGACCCTAACCGATAAACGAACCTATGGCGGTTCGGTTTTACATTTTTACGGAGAAAGTTAAAAAAAGATATATGTTTATTGTTTTAAAATAAAGGTAGGATAAAAAAGTTAGAGGTCAATCATTTCAAACCAGTTGCGGTAGCGTTCATTCAATGATAAACGATTGGTTTGCTCTTCTCCGATGTCTGCGGACATGCCCTCAGCATCTTCAGACAGCCTATTAGCATTGAAAAAAGAAATCAAATGAATATCGTCAGGATCCATATTTTTCCCATATTATAAATTATTGGTATCACTAGTTATTATATTACATTTTAGAGTTTTTTCAGCTTTTTTTTACACATTCAGCAGAATTATTCGTAAGGATAATTTTAACAGTAACTTCCATCAATTCTCATTATATATGTAAGTCGATATTCCCTTTAACAGAACGGTTCCCGTTTTATATCTCACTGGTACGGTTATTTTTTTATGTAAATACAGTTCCAGAATATATTTCAAATAATTGAATCCTGATAAATGAGTAAGCGGATAACCCCCGCCGAAGCGGGGATTAAAATCAATACAAAATAAATTTCCTGCATCATCCTTGATTATGTCAACATCCATATTACCTATATGCTTAAAGCTGGCGCTTATGCTTTTGGCCAGTCTTTCTAACTCGGGAAAGTATATGGATTTTGCTTTATCCGTTTCTCCCGCGCGCATGAGGATTTTTTTTCTGAACGCGGAATGCACATAGCGGCCGTTTAAATCATTAAAAACATCCATTCCGATTTCCACACCTTCAATATACTCCTGCACCACATACTCATCATTATAATAAAAGCGCAGTTCTTCCGGAGTGTTGATAAGTTTTTGACCGACGCTGCCGCTTCCCCTCCGTTTTTTTAGGATAAGCGGAAAAACTGTATCATCCCCCGGTAATTGAAAATAAGATTTTGGTACTTTAAGTCCATTATCGATACAGAAGGCATAATTCTTTTCTTTATCGAGACAGGCATCAATTACGGAAAAATCCGATATAATGATTTCTATGCCTTTTGTTTTGAATAAATCCTTTTTTCGCGATAATACCGGTAATTCGAAATCCATTAGTGGAATAATTATCTCAATATTGTTATCTTTGCATTTTTTTAAAAGCACGTTTATATATTCATCCTGATCGTCCAATACCCGCGGAGTGATAAAACTGTGTACTTTCTTGGAAACATGGAATCCCGCTGTTTCACGTGACGTATCACAGATAAAAATATTCAAATCATACTCTTCCCGCAAGTCTAAAGCGTATTCCAAGAGATAGGTTTTTCTTCCGATATTGGTAAATAATAAATTCATCTAGTTTTTTACTACACCTTCAACTACTGTTAACGCCTGCAAAGCAAGTTTATCCCTGGCAAACTCATTCTCTGCGAGTTCTCTGGCATTTTTGCCCATAGCATTCAACCGTTTTTTATTTTTATGCATTACGATAATTTTGTTTACATATTCTTTCAGATCGCAAAGCCTGCAGCCATAACCGATATCATTTTTTTCAATTATATCTCTGTGCCATCCCGAATAGTTTAACAGAATGGGATTTCCCGCAGCCAGCGCATCAAAGAATTTATTCGCGGAATTATGTTCTATAACGGGAATATTCGTAATAGTCGAAAGCGAAACATCGCACGCAGCCAAGTATTCCGGCAGTTCTGCTTTGGGAACCGCGCCGATAAAGTCAATATTGCTCAGCTTTAATTTTTTTATTTTAAGAGCTATGTTTTCCTGTTCGCTTCCATGACCGATGATCGCGAAATGAATATCAGGGTTATTCTTTACTTTATCCGCCGCTTCCACAATAAAATCCACATTATGAATCCAGCCCAGGGACCCCGCGTACAGAAAGACGGTCTTCTTGCCCCAGTTGTATTTTTTTCTCATTCGCTCTCCGCTGACACCGGGATTAAACAAATCAGTATCAGAGCTGTTGGGAATAATGGAAATAAGCTTTTTACTGTCACGGCACACCTTTTTTACTCCGCTATACATTCCGGGTGACAAGACAATAAGCGCGCCCGCCTTCTTATATATTTTCTTTTCGAATTTAAGGAGGATTTTTATTATGAATTTATTTTTAAGCACTCCCATTTCTATCGGCACCATAGGCCATTGATCCCTTACTTCAAAAACATAAGGTATATTTTTACATATTTTCCCCACAAGAGCCGGCAGCCCGACTGTTAAAGGAGTACTTGTCGCGTAAATCACATTATATCTGCCATGAAAAAGAATATAAAGCGAGCATAATAAAGCAAAAATACAAAACGATACCATTCTCTGCATGAAACTCATTGACTGCTGATATTTGAAATTACAGACTACAACATCAAGATCCTCAATAACCAGCCTGGAAAACAGTCTGCCTTTAACATTGACAAGATATTCGGGATTTATCTGGGTCTTACTCGTTAAGATCGTTACTCTATGACCTTGTGCCTGCCAGTATTTGGCAAACTTATACGCCCTGATACCGCCGGCATAGGAAGGAGTTCCGAAATATTGAAAGATATAAAGAATATTCATCGGTAACTAAAAATTATATATCTGATTATTTTAAAGAATCAATTTCATATTGTTTTCTCTCATAAATAGAGATTGCCTGTTCCACCCGTATTTATAATCAGACCATTGCTTAGCTTTTCATCATAATAATACTCGATGCTTCTGATATTATATATGGGATCTGCCATAATACCCGTTTGTTTAAAGAATTTCTTAAAATATTTATTTTGATAATCATCCCGCCTTCCGTATCTGCCGGCGAATCTGTCATTTATAAGAAGTTTTTGCATTTCACTTTTTTCCAGAAACTCAGACGCCGCATCCAGGCAGCGCTCTTTATTCCTTGACACCGATACGCCGATAACCCGTATATCCAGATTAAGCTCGTTCAAAGCCGCCACTATGCCGAAAGCCGTTGTCCCCGTGCCGTAGGGAAGCAGAATCCAATCGATCACATGCAGCTCGTCATTATCTTTTAAAATCCTTAAAAAAAGATCCTTGTAAGCCTCCAAGCCCTCTCGTGTATGACCGCCGCCGGGGATCCATAAAAAATCACTATATCTATTTTTATAATTCTCGATAAAATCATGAGCTTTTTCATCGGAAATAAAATTCAGTTTCGCGCCTAATTTTCGGCAAAGAATCAGATAAGGGTATTTATTCAACGTATTCTCGTGCTGCTTATCGCAGATAATTATCAAGTGCACGGGTATATTGTTCTTTATACCCCAGTACGCCACAGCCATACAGTGGCTTGAATACACAGAACCCATGGTGATTATTCCCTTTGGATTTTTACCGTTTAGAATATATTCCAGTTTCCGCAGTTTGTTGCCGCCCACAATACCGCAGATCAGGGTCTCATCCAACACCCAGAGATGTGAATTTACATTGCTTAAAAAGTATTGATACTGCATTGCGGTTTTTTACGATACCAATTGCATATATGCTGCAATTAATTGCTTATTTATGCCGTTAAACGCATTTACGTGTAATTTGTTCTTCGGAAAAAATATCGAAACAGCGGTAAGAACTACAATTTTAAAATCTATCCATAAATTCCTATTTTCTTTATACCATAACTCAAGTTTACCCTTTACCGGCATTATTTTATTGGTATACATTTTTTTTGCCTGGCTTAATCTTTGCGAAAGCATATTCTCTTCATCCCGGAAAAATAATGAGCCCATTCCCGTTAAACCCGGCTTGTTATTCAGATAAATATTTTTTTTGATTTCGTCCGAATATCTGTTAAATCCGTCTTCCATTAATGGTCGTGGTCCGACAATCGAAATATCACCTTTCAGCATATTAAAAAGCTGCGGCAGTTCATTTATTTTGGTCTTGCGCAAAAACTTGCCCACAGGGAGTATTCTGGGATCGCCTTTATAGGTAATACCTCCCTCATGTTCACTGTTTTCTCTCATGGTAATAAACTTATAAATTGTAAATTTCTTATTATTCAAACCCACACGTTCCTGTAAATAAAATACTTTACCAGGTCCTGTGAATTTTAAAACGAGCATTACGACTAATAAAAACGGAAATAATATAACTAAACTTATAAGTGATATTAATATATCAATCATCCGTTTTAAAAAAAGGTAGATCATCCTGCTTCCCACTCCGCTGCTCTTACACTGCTGGGAATGTTCACAATCCTGTCTTCAAGCCATGGCGCCGCTTCCAAACAGAATGTTTCACATCGGCTGTACATAGCCAGTTTGTTGAGCAAACGCCAACATGGCCTGGTCATGACTCCGTTTTCATTTGTCATTTTTAAAAAAGCATCCCGTTCCTGGCGATCTTTAAAAATTACGGCATTAAGCCAATAGTTCGACCGACATGCGGGTGGCTCACCCACAAATTCAACCGGAGTATCTGCAAAATAATCCTTATAGCTTAAAGCAAGCTTTCTTTTATTTGCCAGATATTTATCGAGCAGCTCCAACTGTGCACAGCCCAAAGCGGCGTTTATATTGGGCATTCTGTAATTAAAACCGATTTCATCATGAATATACTCCCAGGCATGCGGCAGTTTGGCGGTTGTTGTTATATGCTTGGCCCTCTTTGCCAGGTTTTCATCATCAGTCACAATCATCCCGCCGCCGCCCGTGGTGATGGTTTTATTGCCGTTAAAGCTGAATATACCCACGATACCGAATGTACCGGTATGCTTTTGTTTATAGATACTTCCGATGGATTCCGCCGCGTCTTCAATCAAAGCAATATTATAGTCATTACATACGGCTTGTATCATGTCGATGCGACACGGATGTCCGAATATATGAACCGGCACGCATGCAGTTATTGGTCTGTTATTTTTTTTATTGTAACAGCGGCCGTCATCACCCATATATGTGTTTTTTTTCAAGAATTCCTGCAGTTTTTGCGGGTCCATTCCAAGGGTGGTTTTTTCCACATCTATGAATACCGGTTTTGCGCCGCAGTAGCTTATGGCGTTGGCCGTTCCGATAAAACTCAAAGGCTGCGTAAGCACCTCATCGTCCTGACCCACACCGACCAGCCGCAGCGCTACCTGCAAGGCGGCCGTGCCGTTAACCGCAGCCACGGCGAATCTGCTTTTAACATACGAACCGAACATCCGTTCGAACTTATTTACATACTCTCCTACCGACGATACATAGCCTGAGTCGATACAATCATTAAGATATTTCTTTTCATTTCCTGAGAAAATTGGAGCATGCAACGGAATATATTCTTTGGTACGGAAAAGGCTTCTTATTTTGTGAATGATGTCTGTACATAAATCGTTATTCATATTATTTTTTCCGCTACACGCTGTTAATGAGAAAAATCAGGTGATGTGTTATAATAAACAGGATTATCAAAATCATTAATTATCCCCTGTTCAAAAACATTTATAAATTCTCCTATGCATTTTTGCGCATCATACTCCCGCTTCAGTTTAATCATTCCGTGCAATTTAGAAAAATCAACCTGATAATCTCTCAAGTCTCCTCCCTCTTTCACGATATTAATTTTCAGATCGGGAATATATTTTTTTACTGCCTCGGCAATTTTTATCTTCTGATAATTTTCACCCGGAAAACCGATATTAAACACATTGTTTTTCACACTTTTAAATTTTTCGATGATCGTTAAAAGAACGCGCGCCAAATCCCAGACATGCACATAAGGCCTGTATGAAAGCGGTAAAAATATATCCAAAAAATTATTCCTGTACCCGTTCATGGCAAAATCATTAACCGTTAGATCAAAGCGGACACGAGGTGATACTCCGTAGACAGTTGATAATCTTCCGATTACCCAGTCAACACCTTTCGCCTGCTGCATTATATATTGCTCGACACTTACTTTTGTTTCAGCATAAAGCGACAAAGGCTTAAGCTCACTTTTCTCTGTCGCCAGCCCGTCGGAAACCCCGTAATTGGAACAGGTGGAAAGAAAAACAAATCCTTTAACGCGGTTCATTTCACAGAGTTTGATGAGATTGATTGCCGCCTCCTGATTTATCATGGAGGTAAGATCGGGGAACAGCTTGCTCGCCGGATCTCCAACCACCGCAGCCGCGTGAATCACATAATCAATACCATGCAAAGATTTTTCCATCAGCTGTTGATCGCAAATATCACCCTTGATAAATTCATATTCGGGATTACCCAGATGCGCCAGCGGAATTTTTTTATTAAACCACAGCGTATCCACGACTCTAACTGCATAACCTTTTTGTAAGGCCAGATTTACCAGTACGGACCCCACATTACCGGCGCCGCCAGTTATTAAAAGTTTCATCTTTCCTCCCGTTTTTTCTGCACTCTTAGACATTATTTATTCCCTAGGTAAATAAACGCTTGCATCCGTAACAGAAATTATCTATCATATTCTGTTTTTTTAACAATAATTTAGGATTCATACAATAACCCCGCACCTCCTGATACTGCAGATTATTATAGATATCCTTAAATCCATTCTTGGTTATTGAACCCATTGTTATTCTCCGCTCGTCCTGTACATACGTGTTCTCATGTCTGTACCAGCAACAGGGTATGACATTTCCGTCATACAGCAATACACCGCTGAAATACGGCCAGAAACAAAGCGGCAGGCGTTTCTTTTTCCTGGCCTGCGGCTCACCTGTGACAGGCTTCTTGATCCATGGTTTGAGTGATCCTTTTTTAAAGGTCAATTTATCCACGCCTCTTGTTTTACAGAATTCGATTACTTTTTGCTTTTCATGCATGTTGTGCTTAAATATCAAAGACTGCACCTCTATAAACGGTTGTTTTTGTTTTAACTTTTTACGCAGTGCAAGCATGTTTTCCAGATTTTTTTTAACTAAAGCAATAGAACCGCCAATTCTGGTTTTACTATACGATTCTTGAGAAAATCCATCAAGAGCTACCGTTATCCAGTTTACTCCGCTCTGTAATATCTCTTTTATTTGAGAATCACGCAACTTCACACTAAAATTACTGACAAAGAAGGTGTTTATTTTTTTTCGTCGTGCATAAGAGCACATGGCGGCCAGATCTTTGTTAAACAAGGGCTCGCCTAAATGCTGTAATGATAAAATCCATGTTTTGCCCGCTATTTCGTCTACCAGTTTTTTAAATATGTCAAACGGCATCTGCATTTTTTTATTAATATTTTGTTCGGCAAGCAGATCGGAATTCGAATGAATACAAATCGGGCACCTTAAATGACAGTAAGGCGTAACGTCTATTTTAATAAGTACCGGACAGGCGTTTACCCTCTTCTTGCCCAGGACATACGCAGCAGCGGCTTTCACGGCATTCCAGAATTTCGGAATGGACATATTTTTAAAAAATATAATTCTTCTGCGCAGTACATAGTTTGTAACAAACAGTAACCTGTTTAGAATCCTCATTTTTTACGTTTAACGACCTTTACGTGTAATGATGGTTCCGATTGTCTTTAGAAAAATCTGAATATCCAGCAGATGCGAACGGTTTTTTAAATAATATAAATCATATTCAAGTTTTTTTGCGGTATCTTTTAACGAGGCCGCGTAATCAAAACTCACCTGCGCCCAGCCCGTAAGCCCCGGCCGAATCAAATGTCTTAAATCATAATGAGGCAGCTGTTTTGAAAGCAGCTTTACGAATTCGGGTCTTTCCGCTCTGGGTCCTATAAGATTCATATCACCTTTTATGATATTAATAAATTGGGGCATTTCATCCAAGCGTATGACGCGCAGTATTTTCCCGATCCTCGTTATGCGGGGATCAGCTTTTTTTGCCCACTGCGGACCGTGCTTCTCCGCATCAGTTACCATGGTGCGATATTTATAAATAAAAAACTGACGGTTGCCTTTTCCCACCCTTTTCTGTTTATAAATTACGGGCCCCTTACTGTCAAAGCGAATTGCGAAAACAATAAAAAGAGAAAGACAGATAAAAACCGGAAATAATAAAAAACAGATAATCAAATCAAGAACCCGTTTCTGTTTTTCATACAGGTCTTTGCTAAAACCGCGCAGATTTTCCAAAAACCACAGTTCGCTTGTAGTATAAATAGGGATGGATTTATTATAAAGTTCCCAAAACGACGCGATGTGATACAAATCAATCCCTTTATGGATTAAATGATATAATCCTTGAAATAACTCTGAATACCATTTGTTGTTTACAATAATAATGCTTATGGATTTTTTCTTTATCAGTGAATTCACGTAGGAAAAATCAGTCAAAATGTCCAGCTCTTTTTTTTGCTTTAACCATTTGGGAAGTTTGATATTGTCGATGTTGATTATCGCGCTTAAAACATAAGGTGTTTCAGTGTCCGTTAATAAACTCCGGGCCAGCTTCAAAGAATGTTTGTCAAGACCGATTATAACAACCGCGTTTCTCTGGGTGATATCTCTAAAAATAATTTTAAACAGGTATCTCCACCCGGTGAATAAAATATAATACACCGCGCTGTTCAGTAATAATATAACTTTCGGCTGTATTTGGAAATACGGAATAATATAAAAAAATATAACGGCGATAACACCGTTCATAAACATTGCTTTAAAAATATCTCGAAAATCCCAGGTTTGCTTTAATGTATAGAAGTCCCAGAAGTAGAACACAATAATCCATATGATATAGACAATTGAAAACGGGATTACATGCCGTGTAAACATGTAAAAGTCGAACTTAATTTGATAACGATAAAGCACAACCAAAAACAGTGCCGCATAGAGGAGGATGAGGTCAACTATAATTAAAAAAACCGTTTTTAGTCCTGTCTTCATTATTAATTTACGATTATTTGTACAAGTTTATTTTAAAACTCTACGTCATGATTATATGGATTGCTTACTAAGAAGTCAATTCTTTATAAACCGTAACTGTTCTTTCATACATATTAGCGAAAGTAAAATCCTTCATATACTTTTTTCTTGATTCCCTTCCCATACGCGCTCTCCGTTGAGGATCAGTGAGAAGCAAACCTAAATATTCCGCAAGCTTTGTGCCGTCCGAGCGCGGAATAAGATACCCGGTTTTACCGTGCTCAATGAGTTCCGCTACTCCTCCGACGTCACTCGCTATTACGGGCAGACCGGCTCTCAGGGCCTCAATGATACTGCGCGGCAAGCCCTCCCAATTGCTTGTGAGTACAAACAGGTGGGCTTTACTTAAAATCTCTTCTACCTGATGCGTCTGCCCGTGAAAAGTCACCCGCTTCCGCATTCCCAATTCTTTTACCATACCTTTGATATCAGACTCTAACGGTCCGGTTCCGATTAAATCCAAATGCCATTGCAGGTTCTTAAAATCCTTCAGCACTGAAAGCAGTAACGCATGATCCTTTTGCGGAGCAAAACGCGCGGTCATTACAATGCGGCAGAATTCCGCGGACTGCTTAGCCAAAAGACCGGGGGCGATATCCGGCATTCCATTATGAATAACCGTGCATTTATAGAAAGGCACAATACCGTACCTTAAGGCCAGCTTTTTATCATAATTGCTGACATTAATAATCTTAGCGGCCAGATATGAAACCATTTTTTCGGCCGCAGCATAGAACAGTCTTTTTAGCCACGATACACCCTCGGAAAAACTCCAGCCGTGAGCCGTAAACAAGGTAGCGATTCCGCATATTTTCCCTGCGATCCTCCCTATAAATCCCGCTTTTGAAGCGTGAAGTGAAAGCACATCCGGCTTTTCTTTACGCAGTATTTCAGTAATCCGCATTACGGCCAACCAGTCGCTGATGATATTGATTTCTCTGACCAGCCGTTTCAACCGGTATACCATGATCTGCTTTTTCTCAAGTTGCTCAAGGTAACGCGTATCACAGTTTCCACCGGAAATCACGCATACTTCGTGACCTGCCTGCGACATCATACAGGCCAGGTCGCGCACATGTATTTGTGCACCTCCGATTTCATCGATGCGAGTAACAATGTAGCATATTTTCATGATCTTAATATTTTCTTGATAGATTATTAACCAGATCATTCAGCACGGGAATGGTTATTACGGGAGCCGTCTCGTGATAACCTTTGAACCATACAAGCTTTAGCTTATCGATCATATCAAACTGCTTGTAGATGTTTTCCATATTTTTCCATTCCGCAGCCGAGCCGGGATTTTCATCAAACGCGCCGTATTCAATAATTAAAGGACGGGGATAGATGAGTCGAGCGAAATCGGAATAATTGAAATATATTTGATATGCATTATTAAATATCACATGAAACGGCCTTGTAATATTTTTTTCAAGCCTATAGTATTGTTCAAGAAAGGCATGAGCCGATTGTAAGGCTCCGCTGGAAATGACAATATCAATTCTATTATCAATACTCCCAAATAATACAGACAACATACCACCGTATGAGATACCGTAAACTGTCAGGGGTAATTTTTTTAATTCCGCATCAGCTTTAATATAATCCACAACGGACAATAATTTTTGCAGATCAATCGAATAAAATGTATGTTGTGAATAGAGCATGCCCAGACATGAGATGTTCGTATTTTTATCACCACTGTTTAACACATACGGGGCGAATACCACATAGCCGTTTTTTACCAGCTCTTTTCCGAACTGCCTTGTATAGTCTCTTGCTTCCAAACCCAACACCTTCTCCGGAGAGCCGGAAAACCCATGCAGTGCGATTACAACTCCTTTTACGTTTGGATCAATCGGTTTTGCAATATAAAGCGGAACGGAAATAGACTTTATTCTGCTTTGCATTCGCACTTCATTAACCGTACATACCCCATCTTTATATATATTGACATCACTTAATACCTTTCCATTTTCCGGTAGATCCTTAATCCCGATAGTTTCCTTGAGAAACTGTTTTTTTTCTTCCATGGCTTCTACATATTCAGTAAGCGTATCCGCTTGTGTTAACCAAAAATCATCATGAATCCTCTTCGACTTTTGTTTAACATCATCCGAAGTCAAATAATCCGCCACCTCTTTATAATGCCAGTAATAACGGTAATCTTTGAATTTACTACCGGCAAGCTGGCTTCTTTCCGGCTGCGTCGAATAAATATAATGCGATTTTTCTTCATAAATCTGAGCGGGTATTCCGAACGCATCAATCAGTTCCTGATCGACATCCTTTGCATAATCAAGAGCAGAACCGGACAATGCGTTTGAAAGCTTTGCAAGGACATTGTACTTTTGCACCAGCATTCCGCATACAAACATCATAATCAGAGCACCAGCACTAAGCGCGATAAACATGTATTTTTTGTTTTTTACAATCATTTTTATTTCCCCTTAAGTCTTTTTATTACCAGCTCCTTATTTTTTACGGCCAATAGATTGCAACAATTTATTAATTTATGATTCTTATCAATTGGCATCAGATCGTTTCCATCATCCGACAAGCCGTATACCTTGAATTCTTGTTTGTGTAACACATCATGAATCTGCCGAAATGAGTACCCGTAATTCTTATAATGCTTTTCATCGGCTTCAAATAAAATACAATCCACATTTTTCAATATGCGCCTTGCTCCCTGAATTACGAATTTCTCATACCCTTCGACGTCTATTTTCAGAAGCTGGATTTTTTCCTGCTGGGGAAGCAGGCTGTCCAGAGAAATCATTTTTATGCATACGGCCTTCGGATCTTCCACTATCCTGTTCATGTCGTCACTTTTTGTATCGCTAAAATTAATAACACCCTGCTTTTCCCCGACCGCGTAATTATGGATAATGATATTTTTTCTCCTGTTGATCAAAATATTTTTTTTCAGGTAAGCGTATATTCTGGGGTTCGCTTCAAACGCGTATACTTTACCCCGCTCACCCACGAATGCGGATGCCGCTAACGCAATGCTCCCGATATTCGCCCCCACATCGATCATGATGTCTCCGCTTCTCAGATACCTGCGTAAAAAAAGCGTATCGTTTATTCTTTGCCGCGGATCGGCCCACAAGGAGAGTGAAAGCGCGGTCGGATAAAATCTCAAGCTGTAATCCCTTCGCCTGATATAAAAGAGAGGACTCAGTCCGGTTAAAACCAATAATTTCCCGATTGTATATTTAAAGGGATGCCTGTTTTTTTTTAGTCTTTTCCAGTAGTAATGCATTTTAGCTAAAAAAGATTTCATTATTTCATTTGACTCTTATTACGTTGATTTTAATATTGACTTATACCTTTCAATAACCCTGTCCAATTTATAATCGTTTACCCGTTGTTTGCTTTTTTCCCTGTAGCGCCCATAAAGCGCTTTGTCGGTCATTAATTCAGCTATTGCTTTGTTCAACGCGTCTTTATGATTTACCGCGAAAAGAATACCGTATTTCGCTTTTTCATAACCGCTTTCAAGCCTTTCAAGCTGATTGCTGTCGGGGGACAGTATTTCGCGCGGTCCCGATAAACAGTCGCTGGAAATAACCGGTAAACCGCAGGCCATAGCTTCCAATAACGCGTTCGGGAAACCCTCGCTTTCAGAGCAGGATACATACATACCCGCCCTCGCCAAAAAATAAAAAGGATTTTCTATTCTTCCCGGAAGGCGTACCTGTTTTGTAATATTAAGCGTATTCACCAATTCCCTGATTTTTGGTCTTTCCGGGCCGTCTCCGATTATAAGCAAATTTAACAGAGGAAAATCAGCCAATAACCGCTTGAAAACCGTAACAAGCAGTTCATAATGTTTATGTTTTTCAAACCTGCCCACGGCTATTATGGTGTTGCTGTCTACGGCTATTGACAGATTGCAATCTTTTTTTCCCGACAGCCTCTCTATCATTTTGATATCACATGGATTATTGATTATAACATGATTCATATTTACCCGAAAACGCTCCTTAAAATCATGCGCCATCGACATTGATTTGAATATTACTTTATCCGCTGCCGGATAAAGCATTTTAATCAGACTTAGGTTAAAAAACGATTTCAGGTTTTTGTTTTTATATTTTGATCCTACGGCCACCGTATTTACAACCTGGGCCTTGTGCCCCGCGCCTAATATTTTAGCCAAAAGATTCACATAATTTGCTCTGAACAGATGACTCTGTACAATCTTAATATCTTTTTTCCGAACAATATTGCGCAGTCTAAATGCAAAATAAAATAGTTCGAATAACTTAAACGACAATATTGAATAAGCGCTTTTTGATTTCAGATATATCAGCTTGACTCCAGACGGCGGATGATAAAACATGTCTTTTTCCAGACAGATAACCGTTACGTTCCATCCTTGCTTGTATAATTGTGAAGCCATTATATTTACAACTCTTTCGGCACCTCCCGCGCATAGTGAATTTATAAGAAATGTCGCGTGTTGTTTTTTAATGCTTTGCATCCCTTGAAAAAAGCAGATACCCGGGCAGTAAGGCTATTATTGCCAACAGGGGTATTTTGCAGTTTTTAATCATAAATGGAATTGATTGCCGCGCGTGAAAATTATAACGAACATAGTTAATCGCGTTTATTATTTTATTCGTTAGGGAAAAAGGCATTGCAAGTGTTTCATTATAGTAGAATGCGGTACCGTTCGGATTTTTAACGCGTGTATTTGAAACGGTAATACTGTCGTCCGATAGCGTGTACACGCGTAATGATTCATTTACGTATCTTGTTTTATACTTCAAAGCGATTTTATACCAGACCGTACTCATGGGTATCCATTTTTCACCTTTAAATATGGGATAGGGATATTTTTTTAAGATATCCGTACGTTGGAAACCCCACTTCTCTCCCTTTACCTTATATTTTGTCCTGATCTCAATTGAATTGGAATCAATAGTATGCTTGGGGAATTCGGTTCCCACCACATTCCCCTTTTCATCCATACATAATACAGTGACCGCGGAATAGGTATTCCGCTCGCGCGCGGGAATACTCTTCCAATAGAAGTGCAATCTTTCAAGCGCCGAGGGCAGACACGTGTCGTCCGAATCCAGGGTTAAAAACAACCGCCCGCCGGCTTGTTTTACTCCGCGGTTGAACGCGGCCGGTTTTCCGCTGTTGCTTTGATATATGTAGTTTATTGGAAAATGAGCTCTATTTTTAAACGACTCAACAACCTGTTTTGTATTGTCATTGGAACCGTCATCCACGATCAGCCATTCGAAATCCCGATACGTCTGTGACGTCAGGCTGGTAAACACATTGTTCAAAAGATGCGCGCGATTATAGGATGCTGTAAAAACAGTGAACATGTATTTATATTTTTTCACTGGCTATCATCCATCAACGGTTCTTTGAAATATATCTTCGTATTGTCCGACAATTATTTCATCTCTGTAGCGCGTCCGGACGGACTGTTTTATTTTTTCCGGATTCAATGGGGTGCGCAAAGCGCGCTCTACGGTTTTCGCCATCTCGTCAATATGCTCCGGCTCAACCAGCCACCCGTTTATGCCCTGCGTGATAATCTCATTCAATCCTCCCGGGCAGTTAAAAGCCACGACCCGCGTACCGCAGGCCATAGCCTCCAAAACAACATTGGGAAAGCCTTCATAGCGGGAACTCAACACGAAAACATCGGCCTGCTTCATAAATATATACGGATTCTCCTGATACCCCCAAAACCGAACATCTTTATTAACATTTAATGTGATGCACAATTCTTTTAATTCGGTCTCGTCTTCGCCTTGCCCTATAATATGCAAACACATATCATCCCGATTTATTAACGCAAACGCTTTTATCAATAAATCGAAGCCTTTTTGATAGGTCAATCGTCCGACGCCGACAATATTTTTTTTTGTTTTATCAAATAAAAAATTACTCTTTACTTTCAGGTTTTTATTGATATATGCGAAATCTATGGGATTATTGATAACTACCAGCTTTTTTTCATCAATCAAATATTCATCCTGGAGATCGCTTTTCATATCATTTGATTGGCAGATTATGATATCGTATTTTTTATACAATAATCTAAATAGATATTTATAAATGAGTCTAATGAGATTATTATGCGATTCCAGATGCGATTTTGTGACGATGGTCTCTCGCGCGATATATTTTGTATTTACGCCTACAAATAATCTGCTTATTATTACTATAAAATTAATATATGCCAAAGTAGAGAATATTATGTGCGGTTTAATCTTTCTTAGTATTTTTATGATTTTAAATATACTATACCGTGACCGTCTTACATTCAAATATATTACTTCGATTTCAGAAAGACATTCATTATATTTAGATTGTTTATCTCTAATTGAAATTAATGATACTTCATATTTTTTCTTATTTATTTTTTCTAGTATATTTAAAAGAACTTTCTGAGCACCGCCGCCGTGAAGGGTTGATATTATAAATACTATCTTTATCATGAGTTATTTATCTTGTATTAATTCATCCATGTTTCATACCACATCTCGAACATAAGCAGTACCCAGATTTTCATGATGCTCACCTTTTTCCCCGCCAGATAAGAATCACGCAGTTTTGTTATATACGCGCTGTCAAAAAGTCCCTCACTGTCGATCCTTTGCTTTGATAAATACTCATAGATATATTCATTTAATTCTTCTTTAAACCATAACTCTATGGGGACTCCGAAACCCATTTTGGGTCTTGCCAATAGTTTTTTCGGAATATACTTATGAGCAATCTCTTTTAACAGCCACTTTCTCGTATTCCCGCGATATTTATACGAAGCGGGCAACTGCGCGGCAAATTCAATTATTCTGTGATCCAAAAGCGGATCTCTTCCCTCCAGGCTTACGGACATGGCGGCCCTGTCAACTTTCACCAGCACGTCATCCGTCATATACGTTTTATAATCAATTGCCAGCATATTATTAATATAATCTCTTTCATGATTGAAATTATCTTCATCGAAATACGTGGATAATTCCTTATATTCAAAGCACAGCATGTCATTTAAATCTTTTTTCAGGAATATCTGACTTATGAATTTCATACTCTCACTAATTGTCACGGCCGAAAGCATATTTTTTATTTTCCCATAGCGCACCGAAAAATTATACAACCGGTTTAAAACAGGCAGCACAGCGGGATCGGTGATCTCAAGCATATTGCTTAATCCCTTTTTCATTGAGCCGGGCAATTTTTTAAAAAGCACATAAGTATCCAACACATATTTATATTTATTATACCCGGCAAAACTTTCATCACCCGCGTCGGCCGACAGCGCGACTTTTACTTTATTTCTGGCCATGGCACTTACAAGTACAGTCGGTATTGCCGATTTATCTCCGAACGGTTCGTCGTATATATAGGGCAGAGTTTTTATTATCTCAAACGCGTCCTGTTTCGTACAATAATGTTCATGATGATCCGTTCCCAGATACTCCGCGATTTTCTTTGCGTATGGAGCCTCATTATATGCCTGTTCATGGAATCCTATTGTAAACGTTTTCAATTTTTCAGTCTGGTTTTTCTGTAAAATCGCGGCGACCGTTGAACTGTCGTAACCTCCGCTTAAAAAAACGCCTACCGGAACATCCGACACCATCCGGTGCCGGAAAGCCGATTTGAATATATTTTCCATTTGCCCAGCAGCTTCTTGTTCTGAAATATCAAGTACAGGCTTGTTATAGTAATCAAGCACATCCCAATACTTATATGCTCTCAGATTCCTGTTTTTTAAATCCAGTATAGCGTAGTGGCCGGGTAACAGTTTAAATGTATTCTCAAAAATAGAATATGGAGCCGGAATGTATCCGTAACCCAGATATAATGCCAAGGCATCGGTATTTATTTTCTTCTTAAACCGGGGATGCATATGCATACTCTTTAACTCCGACGCGAAAACAAACAGATCATTATGCCAATAATAATACAGAGGTTTGACGCCCGCTCTGTCCCTGAACAAATAAAGTTTGTCTTCTTTTTTATCTAACAGGACGAAGGCGAACATACCTATAAAACGATCGACGCAATGTGTGTGCCATTTATGAAATGATTGTAAAATCACTTCCGTATCCGAATGGGACTCACATGCATATCCGGAATTTTCCAGCTGCTTTTTTATTTCATGGAAATTATATATTTCACCGTTGTGCACTATTACGAGATTCTTAAAAAACATAGGTTGGTGACCCTTTTCGGTCACATCCAAAATAGCCAGCCTGCGGTTTCCCAGACCTATTTGAGCATAATCGTTCTTAAGCAGACTGCATCCCATATCATCGGGTCCGCGATGCTCCAGTGCATTCGTCATTTTTATAAGGATATCTTTATTTGATTTTAAGGTAAAATCACAGAATCCGCTTATACCGCACACAAACTTGCCTTTACTTTACTGTTATATTATTTTGACGAGTTCATTACCCGACATTTTATCCACCAGCTCTTTAAATGAATGCTCCAGTTCACCATTATTATCAACCACGATGAACGGCACCTTGTTTTTACGCATCCATTCGATAATTATATTTATACACACATCACACTTATCCAGGAATGCGTTTACGGTAGTATCATCCTTATGCGCGATCCTTAAGGGCATATCGCCTCGTTTGTCCAATCTTCGTTTGCACGTGTTTACTTTTGAAGCGACGACTATTACCAAATCCGGTTTGGGAACCGCGGAGAGATATTCATATACATGTTGCTTGTTTATATTTAGCGCAAGGTCATTAATTAATACGAATAGATTTATGACTCTTTGATAAAATAATTCATGAAAAATCATTATCCGATTATCCGGATGATCTTTAACCGCCTGATATTTCGCCGTAGTGTTGAAAAACCTTCTTAATACTAATATTTTCGAACTTCCGTCCATCATTCTGTATTCATTCGAACCTAACAGAAAAGGTATAACCCTATTATCATTACCAATGAATTTCAAAAATCCTTTGAGTTTTTTACTGGAGCAGTTAAGTATGTAGCATAGCGGTTTTTCGAGGATTATAAGCGGTAGATGCTTAATATTTTTAAAAGTATAGAATAATATTTTTTCAATACCAACATTCGGCACAGCATTAAAAAAAGCCTTTAATAGTGAAGGCCTTGTGCTTTTTTTAAAAAAACTCCGGACATCTTTTTTACTTAAAAATAACTCATTATTTTTTTCTTTTAAATAGTGTTCCAGTTTATCACTTAATAAAGACTTCCCTGAACCCGGTAGACCTAAAAATTCAATATGCATCATATAGTGTGTCCCACATTCTTCTCTTTATATCCAAGACAACATTATGCAATGCGTTATTTCCATTTATTACCGATACTTTTTCATTCTCCCTTATTTTATTGACGGCTTCAGCTTTCTGGCGATGCAGATTCAAGTTGAGATTACCCTTTCTTTTACGCAGATTCTCCAAACTTGTGTTTAACACGTATACAGTATCCGGCAATAATATTTTCTTATAGTATGCCGCCTCTTTTTCGGCCAGCCGCTTATACTTCTCCTTTGATAGGGAACCAATACGCGGACCGTCCATCGGAACAGCCATACTAAAAAATTGCCGAAGCGGATACCTGTCTGCGATTACGATTCCCCCTCGCTTTATGAATTTTATTGCCTGTCTGTATTGCAAAAATCTTGCTTTAGCGACAACAATCCATTTTATTGCGGTAAGAATATTATATTTTCTTTTAATTCCCATTATTCTTAATACGATAAAATTTGTCAGTGCAATAAAGTAATTTAATATCCTGATGTATTGACCTTTCGGTATTCCGAAATAATATTTTTCAACCTCCAGCTTCCATGCCAGCCATTTTCTTAGTATTTTTGTTATTGTTGTCTTTCCCGAACCATCCGCGCCTACCAGCGCGAACATTTTCCCGCCATGCGCGAGGCGTTTTTTTGCAGATTTTCCAAATCGCTTTATAATGGAATTATTTCTAAATATGGATCTGATTACTCTGGCCCGGGATATTAAGGCATTATATCTGCGATACTGTTTAAGTATTTTTTTTATAAACAACCCGTAATTAAAAAGAAAAACGCAATTTATTTTTTTTGATTTAAATTTATTTATAAATATGAAAAACCGATTTTTATTTAATTTTAATCCGCTTTTCACGATAATTTCTTTAAATCCATTCGCATTGAATCCTCGCAAAAGGAAATCTAATTCCCTTTCAATATTCACAGGAAAAATATTCTTTCGTTTAAAAAGAGAAACAACTATCGAAATGAAGTCTGTTTTTAATCCGATGCGTATGAGTAACAGCAGTAATTCAACTTCCTTTTGCGGAATGAATATATTGTGGTATTGTGTTTTATGTGCAAGGACAAAGGTTTCTAAAGGAAGATGATAATTTTTTACCTTTTTTTCACCTAGTATCAATTTATAATGCGCGTGAAAATGAATTAAATTGCCGTTATTTTCATCGAATCCCAAATAATCCGTAACACCAGGCAATCTTTTTTCTAATTCACTTATCACCTGAATCATTCCATGTTCTTTAAGTATTTTTTCAAAAGCACCTTTATCTTTCTCATCAATCAAAATATCAAAATCGGTTTCTCCTCTCAACGCTTTTGAAAGATGCTCGTTACTTTTCCAATGACAGTAATTGATTCCGCTGCTATTCATGCTGTGAAATAATTTACTGCAATAATCTTTTTCAGTTTGGAGGTGCATATTGATTTTATTTAACTTTTTTTCTTTTAAATCTTAACAGCATATCTCTGAAGAATTGCTTTTCATTTTCAGTCAATATACTATAAATTAACACGGGAAATATAATTATTAATACTATTTTAATTACTATAGTCATTACCATAACGTTCAACAAATTACTTACAAGACCCGCAGCGCAAAATAGGATTCCCGTAATAGTTATAAGACCTAATCTTTTCAGGTCAAACTTCATATCATATAATTTAATTGAATAGATCAACTTTAATATATTCCACACAACATATGATATCAATGTTGCCAAAGCAGCGCCAATAATACCCCACATCGGAATAAATAAAATATTTAATGCAATATTTATAATAGCCGCAATCAAGGTAAAGATAGAGTTATATATCGGTTTTTTTGCCATTACTATTCCCTTGCCGAGATATAAACCGATACCATGTTGTATATACGACAACACGATAAAAGGAACAATGACCCAACTGGAATAGAATTCCTGTTTTTGCGCTACAATCTCAATAATTTCTTTACTAAAATAAATTAACCCGAGTCCAAACGTGAAAAGAATCATATATAGATATGTTGTCGTATTATAAACAAATTTTTTCAGTTTGTTTATATTTTTCTCCAATTTAAATATACTTGGTTCTATTATCTGTTTCGCGGGTGTCACAAAAGCTATATCCATTACCCGTGATATTTTATAACCGAAACTGTAGATACCTACATCCTGTACCGTACCGAATAACTTCAATATATACCTGTCGCCAAGTTGTATGAGAAAATTCGAGAACGAACTGACAATTAAAGGATATCCATACTTTAACACAGGCACTGTTACAGTTTTATTAAATTTAAATTCAATATTCCGAAAAATAGTAGGCAAAACCGGAATTGTCATCGCCACAGCACCGATAAATGTCCCCCAAGCCAAGGCATATATTCCCAAATTGTATACAATCAATAATATTAATACCAAACCGCAATTTACTGCAAATTTTATTATCGAAAACGTTATATACATTTTTGCCCTTTGCTGTAACCTTAAAAACAGCATTCCGAAATTATTTACTACCCTAAATGATATTGATAAAGAATAAATAAGCAGCACATCAACATAATTTATACTATCCAATAATAAAAATGATATATGCCTTAAAGCAATAATCAGTATCACCATTATTATGATTGTCTTTAATACGCTGATTATTATTAGATTAAAAACCAATACTTTTCGTTTCGTTTCGTATAAAGGATCATAGTAATGCCTTACTATTCCGGCGTTTTCCGGAGCTTCAATTATTATTAAAACAATACTGATAGTAACTGTTATCAATGCGACAATTCCGAATTCTTCAGCATTTAAATATACGGTATAAAGTGGTAAAAATATGAATGCGAGAGCATTTTCCAATAATGAGCCTAGAGAGTATATGGATCCTTTTTTTATTACTGATTTATATAGTTTTTTCATATCGTATTTTTCTCATTGTTATTAGAATTGAATGAAAGTATTTTTATAATTTATAGACGCTGTATTCTTTATTATTGAATACTTTTTCTAATCCTTTAAAATTATATCTTATTCCTTTTTTACTTGCATATTTAATATCTCCCTTTTTAATAATAATCATATTTATTCCATATTTCATCTTAAAATAATTAAAATCCGATTTTATATAATGCAAGATTATTTGATCTTCATCCATATATCTAATTCCATTTATTTTACTTGATATATTATCATAGTAATATTTATGCCTTTTCTCATCTATATGTGTAGCTATTTTAAAATTCATTTTTGTAGGAATAGTCAATATTCGCATAGATTTTTTCTTATTTAAAAATGAGATAAGTTCATCGAATTCAACCTCTTTACGATCATATAACTTCATTTTAAAATACTTTATATTTTTAAATAGAAAATTAAATAAAACAAGAATGATTTGAAATAATATTACCCATAATATTATATTCTCATTTAATTTAAATCTGTATATGTATAATATAAAAATTAAATCAAAATAGAATATGCTATGCTCAAAATATCTTTCTGCTTGTCCTAAAAATAAAAATGGTTTTAATGAAGTAACTATAAATATAATAATTGAAGATAATGATAAAACAAAAATAAATAATGTAATTTTATCTTTTAATAATATATAAAAATTATCAGGATTAATAACAAACCATAAAAGTATAATTATAAGAATTGGCATTGAATATATCACAATAGTAATTGTTATTTTTTTTGTAAATATATTTATAAATTTCTTTATATCTTTTAAAAAATAATACGGCATCAATACTATATCTCTCAATCTGTTGCGATCCCAGACATTAGATTTCTTATTCTTATTCGCTTTTATATACCACCCATAGTGATCAATTTTTCGTAGCAATAATCTCTTAACACCACATCTTGGAATTAATATAGCAAGTAAAATTGTTAACAATATTATTGCAATAGGAATTACATTCAAATATGCAATGCTTAAAATGATTGAAGTAAAAAGTATATATTGTAGTCCAAATTGTGAAGATAATATAATAAGTATGCCAGCGAATGCACATATTATATACAACCAATAAAGATCACATATAAATGCAATTCCAAATGATGTAAAATAAATTAAGCATAGAAAGGTGCTTATTGTACGATCACCACCAATTCTACTTAATCTTGCTGTATACGAAACCGGAAATAAAATTGGCGCTGTTCCGTAAAGAAGTGTAATCGCAATCACAGGAGTCATGATATCTGTTTTAAATACAAAAATATTCTCAAATAAATAATATGTAACTAAAAATACAAAAAGAATGCTCAAGAGTTCATAAACAATATTTATTATTTTTCCAATGAAAACCCAATGTTTTTTCGGTAAAATACTAATTATAAAAGATGGTAATGGTGGATATCCTCTATATCCTTTTATAATGGAATCACTTACGATTTTTTGATCTATGCTTTTATTTCGTTTTATAAGATTGATCAACCATAAATGAGAGTATTCATCTGTACTTGAAAAAATAATAAACATTATTCTTAATACAATGCTTATTACTAACACAATAAATATTTGTATTATCATATATATTTTAACCGCTTCATCATTTTCATGCAGTGCTTATTATATATATCTAATTCATCCTGATTCCAATGTTTCCAATCAAGGTACTTAGTTATGCCATTTTGCTTAACTGTATTTATTTTACTAGTTAATAATTGTTCTACTTTTTTTCTTTTAAATCCTTTAAGTGCTAAAAAATTAAAAATATTTTCTATCTCATAAATATTTATTTTATCAATAAAAACATTAAAGTAATTTTTCTTATTTAAATCCTTTATCATTTTTAATAATATTTCGTTAAACCTATTCCAATGCCAACATAATTTCTCAAATTTAGAAATATCCCTCCATTTCTTGTATATTCTTTCATTCTTTTTTGGTCTAATTCTGCTAAAATCCCAATAATTTTCCTCCGGTTGAGTTATAATACTTTTTCCGTCATCTTCATAGCGCTCATATACTTTACCTCTATATTTTTGAAAATCCATACTACTCCTAACAACATCTCTTCCATCTCTTAAAACAAAAATAAATTTGCAATTCCATAATTCATACATTTCTCTTATAAAAAATAAGTAATTTGGATTTTTATCACCATAAATTAAATTATTATTAATTGCTTTAGTAATCATTTCTATTTTACTTTTACGAATAAAATCCTTTGCATATGGCAATATGTTTTCATATTTCATTCTTGCAGCAATACACATTTTAGGATCTTGCTCTGAAAATATTTCTGCGTTTGTTGCTAAATTTAATATTTTCACTAATGCTGTTGTACCGGAACGAGGACAACCAATTATAAAAAATAACCTATCTTTCATCTTTTTTGCGCAAGCACTTCAAATACGTTTGTTAACCCCATATATGTAGGGCAATATATTCTTTCTATATTAATATCATTATTTAATTTTATAGAACCCTCAGGCTTTATTTTTAATATTTTAAATCCATATTTTTTTAGTATATATATTGTATTCATTTTAGTCATATAAACATCATTTACTTTTTTTATACTTCTAAATCTATTAAAAAAAGAATTTAAAAATACCTTTAATGCATACTTTCTTGTATTGAAATCATCCGATGAATTAGGCTTCTTAATAAGATTATATATATACCATCCAATACCGTTTGTTGAAAAGTATAATAAACCATTCTTTTTTAATACTCGACCAAATTCCTTAATACTTTTTATATAATTAGTTTGATATATTACACTGTATGAAAATATACAATCAAAATAGTTATTTTCATATTGCAACTTCTCTAGATTTCCTTTATCAAATGTGATGTTTTTTATACTTTCATATTCACATATCTTTTTTGCAATATTTATCCTTTCAGTATCAATATCTATAGCATACACTTTTTTGTTTAATTTTGATAAAGCAAAACTCCATTGCCCATAGCCGCATCCTGCATCAAGCACTTTTCCCAATCCAGTATAATTTATACGTTTTATCCTATCCAAATAAAAAGAATCTTCTTTTAAAAATATTCTTTCAAAATATTCATAATCTTTTTTTGACCTAATAGCATTTCCGATTTTAAGAATAATATTTATCTTTTTACTTTTATTCACCAAAATATTTTTTTCTCATTCCTTGCATATTTTTTATATCTAATTTATGTTTTTTGATATATTCCAATAAGTCAATAAATATATTCCGTATACCTATCCCATTATTTATTATGCTATCAATTTTCCCGCTGTTATTCATATCTTTTTTAATCGAATTATATCTGGCAACACTTTCGGTATTCAAATAAACATGTATCGGATGAAAACAAAATACTTTCATACCACTTGATCCTAATTTCAATGAACTAATATTAAATATGTCTTTACATTTATATTCTGATAAATACAAATCATCCATAAAATATATGGGAAATTCAACTATATCTTTATATAATTTAAATGGCTGTATGTTTTTATGAAAAGGCATTAAATAGTTACTAATATTTATGATTTTATATTTATCAAATATATTGAAGAATCGACTACTATGTACTAAAGCATGATTCCGCAAACTGACAGTGGCTGGGAATATACCCTTTAATTCTTTAATAACTTTTTCTATATCATTTATTTTATTCACATTTGGATGTATACCAATATCTATTAAATTATTTCTAAGATCTACTAAATATTTACAGTTATCAGTCGCAAAGATAGTAATTGGAATATCATATTGAGTCAAAATATCCATAGCATATTGAAATATTCTTTCTGTGGCCCAATCAATGTCTAATGTTATACATATAGTAGAATTCATTTTTTTAATTATTTCTTATTCGTCCAATCATCTTATTTAATCTTTGCCGTGCACATAAAAAATAATATACAGGCAATATCCTTTTAATAATAAAATCCGTGTATTTACGTTTCATTATAAAATTATACAATGCACTATTAAAATATGGTTCTTTTAGCTGTTTTTCTAGTTTTTTTCGTAATAATTTCATTAATCTTTGACAATCAACAATAATATCCTTATTCTCAATTAATTTTATTTTATTTATTAACCTAAAACAATTGTATACCTTTTCAAGATTTATAAAATTGAATTTATTACCATATAATTTTTTTTGATGTATATCAACTTCATTGCGATATATTTTTATTAATTGACTGAATGTTATATGTTTATGTATTTCTTTGAAATATTCCCTTTGTATATCGCATCCGTATTCAGGCTTATAAATATTTAAATATATATTTACATATTTATATTTATTGATATATTCAATCGCATTTGATATTTCATTATTTATATCTTCTTTTGTTTGCCAGGGCAGACCCATTATTATATTTCCGGTTACAATAATTTTATACTTATCAGCATATTTAAATACTTCATATATTTTCTTGTCTTTAAACGGTTTTCCTATTCTTTTTCTATGTTTTTCATTGAACGATTCTAATCCGATATACAAACTTGTTCCTATATTAAATTTACTCTTGAATTTTTTAATTAAGTCTTCATTAATTGTATTAACTTCAACATCCAGATTCGTAATAATTTTTTTCTTTTTATGCTTTAAAAAATCAATAATCTTAAAAGCACGATTCGGATTATAAAAGAAATTCAAATCCTTGATTATTATGCGATTAAAGTTATAGTATTTTTCTATCTGCTCTATATCTTCTTTAATTTTATTTAATCCTCGTATAGAAAATATCGTATTTAGATTATACATTACGTTTGAGTAACAAAATTTACATCTGTTTCT
The DNA here is from genome assembly GCA_016930675.1 of Spirochaetales bacterium. Taxonomy (GTDB): domain Bacteria; phylum Spirochaetota; class Spirochaetia; order SZUA-6; family RPPD01; genus JAFGGG01. The sequence continues at coordinate 115,604 of JAFGGG010000004.1, read as the reverse complement.
ACAACTAAAAGTTGTTAGATAACCACCTATTGTTTTGTTATTGCTTAAATATTTTTTATGGTTCCTTAAATATTTTAAATCCAAGTTGTATGTATTCCAATCTAACTTGCCTTTAACATTTAAAAATCTATTATTTTGCATGGCATTACGTTTTATTAATTTAACTATTTCTTCAATAGAAAAACCTTCCATGATATAATCAAAAACATTATATTCCTTGAAATATCTACCATAAGAACTGGCCCAAAAACCACCGAAAACTAATGTGTTCTTAGTATTTTGTTTTAGGTATTGTGCAATTTTAAAGTAATTACTTATATACCAATATGCTTTTGTGCTAAAAGTTTCCCAAAATATAATCAAGGCATTTTTATGTAATAACTCTTTCAGTTCACTTTTTATATTGTCATTATTCATTACTGTAATTATTTCAACTTTATTACCACATCTATATTCTATTTCCCTAGCCAAAAAAAGAGCATACATAGGTATATACCTAACTTCTTTGGACCGGCAAATAATAATATATATTTCTTTAATTTTATTTAACATGATACTACCCTAATTCATTAATAGTATTTACATTTTCATTACCAATTATGTTATTTATGTATTTCTAAATGGAACTCAATTTTATTAAATGGTAGCACATAAAAATATTCATATTCATTTAACAATGATGCTTTGGATATGTTATAAAAATAATCTATATATTTATTCCACTTCGCCTGGCCTTTTGCATATATTATTCTCTTTGTTCTTGTTATTTCCCAATTCTTAATTGCCTGAGCAATGCTATCAATTGAATAGCCATAAATAATATGATCAAATATATCAAATTCTTTAAAATGGTCACTTACTGTTGAAGCCCAGTAACCGCCTATTAATAATGGAGACCTACATTTTTCTTTATACACCTTGGCAAATTCAATGCTTTTTTTTATATAGCTTGTGCTTTTTGATGATAATATTTCCCAAAGAATAGTAATTGAATCCTTATCATTTTTACTCAATCTATTTATTAACTCTTCCGACGATTCTTTCATTATTAAGGTAAATATTTTTACTTCATTTTCTGATTTACCGTTAAGGGCATCGGCAATAAACAATTCCATCATTGGCAGGTATCGTATTTTTGAATAACCAAAATTAATTATGTTTATTTTTATTTAATCTCCTGCTTTTAAGCATCTAATTGCTTTGGCCGGCACACCCGCACAAATCGTATTGTTCTTCACATCTTTTGTTACAACTGAACCTGCGCCAATTATACTTGAAGCGCCAATAGTAACACCAGGTAAAATAACGACATTCGATCCAATCCATACGTCATCATTTATGACTACTGGTTTTTGACAGATCAATTTATTCTTTACATATTTATTATGCTGCATATTTGAATTATTAGGATTCGAATCACAAATAATGGTTACATTAGGCGATATAGCCACCCTTTTGCCTATTTTTAAAAGCCTTTTAAATGAGTCTGAAACTAAAAAATTTTGATTAATAACAGTTCCTTCACCAATATCAATGCCTGTAATTTGATAAAACACCTTTCTTATCCTATTATCCGGATGATGGACACCTATCCATCTAATAATTTTATTAGGAAGCTTTTTACACAAGTCTATTATTTTTTTATGTGAAAGGTTTTGATAATCAAACATCAATCTATTAACTATTTTGCTCGTCTTCATAATTATTCTATGAGTTTATCAAAAGGTAATATATAAAAAAATGGATATTCCTTATTAAAACTTTCCTTTGGTATTTTTTGAAAATATTTTATATCTCTATTCAATTTGACAATATATTGATACTCAATATCTTTTGTACCCCATTTTTTTTTGAAATTATAAAGACTATTTTGGGTTTCCCACGTGCCACCAAAATTATAATATTTGTATCCATCATCTATAGCGTCTAAAATTGATTTATATATTAATATACAATTTGGCTGCAAATTTCTATACGCTAATTTTATTGCGGGAGTATAATACTCAACAAAATTATTAAAGTATAGAAGTAAAAGACCTGATATTATCTCATTATTTTTAATTGCTAATAATATCCTATAATCTTTCCTGTAATCAAAATTATTATATATATATTCAAACAGCCTTTTTGGTTTTTGTTTTCCATTAATTGCATGCATATTTTCACAATGGATATCATAAAAAGATTCAATATCAGCCCAAGACGACACTTCTCTTACCTCGATATTGCTTTTCTCCGCTTTTCTTATATTTCTTCTCAGCGAGTCAGAAAAAAAATTGTAAAACAGACAATCCCTTGCGTCATTATTATTGTCTGGTAAAAATAATATTTGCGCTAGCCGCTTCTCTTTATAGCTATAATTAATAAAATCATATTCATATTCATTTTCCAAAAGAGGAGGGCATATTATATTTGAAGATATGCAATCATATTTTTTTTCTAAGGAATAAAATTGTGCTAATAATAATTTAAATACTTCCTTTATTTCACCTTTTTTTAGATTTTGATCAACTATTATACCCCCAATGCTGCCAAAAAATGGAAGTGAATTAATAACATTACCATATACTTCATTCAGTTTAATAATTAAAGGAAGACTTCCTATTATCTTGTCTTTTTCTTTAACTATAATTACACAATATTCACAATCTTTTATTATCGCAGCCATCATTTTTATATATTTCAAAGTATAATATACCATTGAGTATTTATGAGTCATCAAGAAATCTTCGTATCCAATATTTTCATTATATAATGTTTCTACAGTATACATATCTGTTATTATCAATTGGTTGCAAATGTCCTCAGCCACCACTCAAAACTTAATAATGACCAAAGCAATAAGCGTTTATTTTTTTTCTCTTTACAGTGCAAATCGATACTTTTATTAATATAATCAAAATTTAGATAGTCATATATTTTTGCTTTCGGATCCGAAAACATCTCTCTTATATACTTCTCGCTTCTTCCCCGGAACCACGACTCATCGGGCGCGCTGAATCCCTGTTTTTTGGCCCTGGTAATATGCTCAGGAACTATACGTTCCATTGACTTGCGTAAAATATTTTTTCCCACATTTGTTTCTTCATAATACAAATCTTTTTTCCGCGGAATATTTTCATCAAACGATTTCAAATTATCGATATTCTTCAATTTATATGAAACCGGTACCCGAACTGCGAAATCGACAAGTTCATTATCCAGCAAAGGAACCCGTGTCTCAAGTGAATGGGCCATGGAGAGTTTGTCCTCAACAACTAGCAGGCCGTGGAGAAAGGTTTTACATTCAAAATAAAGTGAGTTGTTAATCTGATCTTCGTGACGCGCGCAGTTAATCTCTTTTGGAAATACATTACGGAATACCGTTATGGTATGATCTTTAAACGGTACGGCGCCTTCAATATTCATATTTTTTAATTGTTCTATAATCTTTTCATTGTAAAAAGACGGCTTTTCCTTATTGGGCACAAGCCGTTTCCAATAGCGATAATAATTATCGGTATAACTTTCAACACTATCACCTATTGCCGCGGCATAGCGCCAGGGGTAACCTCCGAACAACTCATCCCCGCCCGTACCGCACATCACCACTTTTACGAATTTGCTGGCCAGACGTGAAATATAATAGTTTGGATAACACTGTCCTACTCTTATATCCTCCAGATGCCAGATGAGTTTTTCCATAACCGCTTCCATGTCCCCGGAGTGGAGCACGCATTCGTAATGCTCGGTCTGGAAAAGATTGGCCATATGCTCGGCCAGTTCGCGCTCATCGAAACTCTGTTCGTGTTCCGCTGCTTCGGAAAGATCGAATCCCATGGTGAAGGTGGCGATGCGCCCGAAAACAGATGCGGTCACCGCGGTCACGCTGCCGGAGTCCATACCGCCGCTCAAGTAGCTGCCGATGGGCACGTCGCTTACGCACTGGCGCCTGATTGATTCAACCAACAGGTTATAAAGAGTTTCTTCCTGTTCCTTTTGAGTGGTTTTAAGCTCTTCATGAAAGTTAAAATCCCAGTATTGGGTGTTTTTTATCTTTCGTGTCGACAGATCTATCTCCATAAAGTGGCCCGGTTCCAGCAGTCGGATGCCCTCAAACAGGGTCCGGTAGGAAAAGGTGTTCTGAAATGAAAAATACTCGTTCAACGCTGCCAGATCAACCTGAGGCGGAGCTGGAAGATACTGTAAAATGGATTTTATCTCTGATCCGAAAACAAACTCGCCTTCTGCTGTTTGCGTATAATACAGGGGCTTGATACCGTAACGATCCCGTGCCAGCCATAGTGCTTTTTTGTTGTTATCATAGAGGGCGAAGGCGAACATCCCGTTAAAGCGCTCGATACAGGAAACACCCCATTCCCTATAGGCGTGAATGATTACTTCGGTATCAGACCGGCTGGTAAAATCATAACCTAGATTTTTTAGTTCCTGCCGCAGCTCGCGAAAATTATAGAGTTCACCGTTATATACGAGCCAGAGCTGGCGGGAGCGGTCGCACATGGGCTGATGCCCGCGTGCCGAAAGATCAATAATCGATAAGCGCCTGTGGCCCAGGAACAGGTCCCACTTTTCATCCCTGATCAACTCCTGCCCGGAAACCGAATCGATCACGGGCAGCAATGGTGAAATATGGTGAAAATTGCCATCCGTAAAATCCTGTCCGTACGAGATACTCCGTTTGTGCAGCCTGCCCGACTGCCATACCAGATAACCCGCGTCATCCGGTCCGCGGTGAGCCATAATATCCACCATGGGTTTAAAGCGCTCACTTGCCAGAGCTTGAGGAGCTAATGCCAATACACCGGTTATTCCACACATGTTCGATAATGCCTTAAAGCAGTTTCCTCAATTCGTTTACTACTTCTTCCTGCTCCGCTTCCGTGATGTCGTAAAAAAGCGGCAGAGCAAGACAGTGATTAAAAGCGTACACACTGCCGTCCAGAGGGCCCGCAATCCGGCAGACGCGGTCATCCTGAAAGGCCTTGTGCATATGCAGGGAGTAGGTGCCTATCTGCACCTCGATTCCCTTTTGCCGCAGCCCCCTCATAACCGTATCGCGCTTTTCAATATATATACAGAACGATTGATAAGAATGGCGGCCCCCTTCCGTGACCGCGGGCACAGTCACGCGCGGATCGTCCTCCAGCAGCTCTCTGTAATACGCGGCTGCCTTTGTTCTCTGTTCGAGCAGCTTATCGATATCGTTCATTTGCGACACGGCAATGGCGGCCAGCACGTCGCTTAATTTGTAATTTGTTCCGATGCGCTCAAAGGTCGTACCTTCTCTTGTGGGAGAGACGCCCATACCGAAATGTTTGTATGATCTTATCCACTCCGCGTATCCGGCATTATCGGTAGTGAGTATTCCGCCCTCGCCCGAAGTAATAAATTTACGGGGGTGCAGGCTGAACACGGAAATATCCGCGTGTGTTCCCGCTTTTCTGCTCTTGTATTCAGCGCCGATTGCGCAGGCGGCGTCTTCAATAATCATCAGATTATATTGATTTTTAAGCCGCTGCAGACGCTCGTGGTTAAGCGGATTGCCGAAAAGCGATACCGGAATAACCGCTTTTGTGTTTTCAGTTACAGCCTGTTCGAGTTTTTCATAATCCACCAGCATTGTGTTCCGGTCGATGTCGACAAGAACGATCCTTGCCCCCACAATGGCCGCGACATCCGCCGTCGCCGGATACGTATAATCCGGAACAATCACTTCATCACCGTGTCCTATGCCGCAGGCTCTTAATGCCAGCTCCAGACCCACCGTACAGGATGAAAGCGCTACAACGTGTCCGCCGCCGATATAATCACAAAACACCTTTTCCAACTGGTGAGTAACCGGCCCTTCCGTAAGGTAGCCGCTTTCCAGTACCGCGGCCACACGATCTTTCAGCTCTTCCGTGACATATGGTTTTATTAAGGGAATTTTATACATTTTATTTATGCCTTTCCAAAACAGCTTTCCTGCGTTTTTCTACCAGATCCATATTCTTTTTTCGCCAGTCGATAAGCAGCCTCAGCCCCTGTTCAAGTTCTATCGTGTAGCCGAATCCCAACTCATGGCTTGCTTTATCCGTGGATCCCACCCTGTTGGTCACAAAGGTCTGACCGGATGGTTTATACTCAATCTGTTTGTCGCTGCCGTATATTTTCAAAATAGTCTCGGTGAGTTCCTTAATCGAAGTCTTTGTTCCCGAACCTACATTATAAAAACTATCCGCGGCCGGTGCTTTCAAAGCGCAGATGTTGGCCCTGGCTACATCGCTGACGTAGATAAAATCATAACTTTGAGAGCCGTCGCCGTATACAAGCGGAGAAAGGCCCTGATCAAGTCTGTCAAGGATTTTCATGATTACTGCGATATACGTTCCTTTATAATCCTGACGCGAGCCGTACACGTTCATGTAACGCAGTCCCGCGTAGTCAAGCCCGTAACGGTGATAAAAGGCGCGGCACATATGCTCACCGGCTATTTTTGTGGCGCCATAAAACGTCTTATTGTTATACACATGATCCTCCGTCATGGGTATCTCCACCGCGTCTCCGTACACCGAAGCGGATGAAGAATAAACAAGTTTTTTTATCTTATGCTTTACGCACGCCTCAAGGATATTAAACGTGCCTTCTATATTTACATGAAAAGCACTGCGCGGATACTCATGACAGTGCAGCAGCCAAAGCGCTGCCAGATGGACCACGTAATCCGCGTCTTTTACAGCTTCATTTAAAATATCCTTATGCAGAATATCCCCGCCCAGCTCAAACACGCGCACACGGGAATCACACAGCGCCTGCTCGATATTATCATACGAACCGCGGGCAAAGTTGTCATAAATCACAATCTCCGCCGGATCTTCCTTAATGAGTTCATCCACGACATGCGACCCGATAAAACCGGCTCCTCCGATTACTACAATTTTGGTGCCCTTAAGCGTATTCTGTTTCATGGCATATATTCCTTTTTATCTGCTTATGATTCTTTTACAGCTGATAATTCTTCATCCTGCAGCTTATATTCATTGCCGCAGGCAGCGCACCTTGCCTGGCCGTGCGCATCAAAATCTTTCAGCGTAACTCCGCATTTACACACCCAGCCTATGCGTCTGGCCGGCACGCCGGCAACCAGCGCGTAATCCTGCACATCTTTAGTCACTACCGCTCCCGCTGCTATCAGCGCGTAACGGCCGATCGTATTGCCGCACACGATAGTGCTGTTGGCACCGAGTGTGGCTCCGCGCTTGACCAATGTAGTTTTATACTCGGTTTTACGCTCAATGAACGCGCGCGGATTTATGACATTGGTGAATACCATAGAGGGTGCGCAGAAGACCTCGTCCTCCAAGACAACACCTTTGTATATCGATATATTATTTTGTATTTTGCATCTGCTGCCCACCGTGACGTCAGGGCCGATCATAACATTCTGGCCGATAATACATTGTTCACCGAGGGTGGTATTGTTGAGGATATGGCAAAAATGCCAGATTCTGGTGTTCTTACCGATTACAACATTATCATCCGCAATCGAACTTTCATGGATAAAATATTCTTTCATGCACTCTCCTTACTCGATATGTTTTTGCGCCTGCGCCAGTACCTTTAAAACTCTCACGCCTTCATGACCGTCGGTGACGGGCTGTTTTTCGTGAGCAATGCAATCCAGAAACTGCAGGCACTCATTCCTCAAGGGTTCCGTCTGCCGCACCTCAACCGGCTCGGGTTCCGCCTTTAACGGAGTCGGCACACCGTCATTCCACGTGATGGCGTGGGAATAGAGTACCAGCTTTTTTCCCCATTCCTCGGTATCACTGAAAACCGCCATCTTTTCCTTTCCCACCACAACCAGTTTCTGTTCTTTAAAGGGATGCAGCCAGGAAACAAAGATATGCGCCTTGATGCCGCTCGCAAATTCCATATGGGTGACGGTTACGTCCGCGATCTGCTTCTGCAGGTAATTACCGCCTGTGGCACTCACTTTAACGGGCTCTTCATTACATAAAGCAAGGATCATGGAAATATCATGCGGCGCGAAACTCCACAGCGTATTCTCTTCACGGCGGATCTTGCCCAGGCTGAGCCGGTTGGAGTATATATAATAGATGGAACCAAGCGCGCCTGAGTGCACCAGCTGTTTCAGTTTTTGAAATGCCGTATGATACTGCATAAGGTGGCCGACCATCAGAATGCAATGTTTTTCCTCCGCCAGCCGTACCAGCTCTTCCGCCTGATTCAGGTGCAGCGCCAGGGGTTTTTCTACGAAAACATGTTTTCCCGCTTCAAGCGCCTGTCGGGCGAAGGAGTAATGGATTTCCGCGGGTATGGAGATAACCACCCCATTGATTTCCTTATTGGCAAGCAGCTGCTCATAATTATGGCAGATATTCGTATCGGGATAAGTTTTGGAAAAACTTGTAAGTGTGGCTTCCTTAGTATCGCATACACTGTGTAATACACCCAACTCGTGATAATTCCGGACAAGGTTCTTTCCCCAGTACCCTGCTCCGATAACTGCGATATGTTTTTGTTTAATCAAAATTATTTCCTTTTTTTTAGGTTAGTGCCTGGCGGACTGCATTTATGACCTCAGCCTGTGTTTCACTGTCAAGATAGGGATGCATTGGCAGACTTAGTACCTGTCCGCATAATCGTTCACATACGGGAAAATCTCCTTCATGATAGTCCAAATGAGCAAACGCCTGCTGCAGATGCAGTGGTTTGGGATAATAAACCGCAGTGGGAATATTTTTGCCTTTTAAATGCCCGGCAATGGCATCCCGTTCTTCGTGTATAATGGAATACTGCGCCCATGCGGACAGATTATGCTCTTTTACATACGGAGTCCGGCAGATACCCTGTAATGCTTCCGAATAGCGTTTGCTTACCTCTTGTCTTTTTTGCAGCTCGGTCTCGAATGTTGTAAATTTGGCCAACAACACGGCGGCTTGCAGAGTGTCCAGTCTTCCGTTAAGACCGATTCTCACATTATCATACTTGTCCTGTCCTTTACCGTGCACCCGGATAGAAACCAGACGCCGGGATAGCTCCTCGTCATCCGTAAAAATCATACCGCCGTCCCCGTAACAGCCCAGAGGCTTGGCGGGGAAAAAACTCGTGGCGGCTGCGTCCGCGAGCGAACAGCTGCGCTTGCCTTTATACACAGCGCCGAAACTCTGGGCAGCATCCTCGAGCACAAAAAGATTATTCTTTTCGGCTATCACCTTTATTTCATCATAGTCCGCGGGCTGTCCGAAAAGGTCCACCGGTATTATTCCCTTTAAGCGCAACCTGCCCTGTTTTTTAACCTTTGCCACAGCCTGTTCCAGTTTTTGTGGGTCAATATTAAACGTGTCCTCGTGAATATCAACGAAAACCGGGATTGCCCCTAAAAGAGAAATCACTTCCGCCGTGGCTATAAAGGTAAAAGGGCTGGTAAAAACCGCGTCTCCCGCACCTACTCCGTAAGCCATCAACGTCATGAGCAGTGCATCCGTACCGCTGGCGCAACCGATCGCATGCTTTGTACCTGTAAAAGCGGCCAATGTTTCTTCCAGCTGTTTTACTTCCGGGCCGTTTATGTATTTCCCGTGATCAAGCACCGCCGTGATATTTTCCATCAGCTTGTTCTTGATCTGCTGTTGCTGCGCCATTAAATCGATAAACTGCATTGTGTTCTCCTTAAAAATTTACAAACGTGCATCCGCACAAGATTTTTGTAATATTCCTTTAATATCATAAAGCACGGTTTCATCTTTATGAACATGATTGAAATCAATTCCTTTAAACTCATTATGAGCTACAGCTATGATAATGGAATCATACGAGTGCATTGCTTCCGGAGAAAGCTGTTCTGCCATATCAATTCCGTATTCTCTTTTCACCTGCGCCTTATCGGCCCAGGGATCATACACATCAACGAGGCAGCCAAAATCTTTCAGCTCATAAATGATATCCACGATCCGTGTATTTCGTACATCAGGGCAGTTTTCTTTAAAGGTAATGCCCAGGACAAGTACTTTGGAGCCCTCGATTTTATGGCCCTTTTTAATCATCAGTTTGATTACCTGATTAGCCACATACAATCCCATGTTGTCGTTGAGTCTTCTTCCGGCCAAGATTATCTGCGGATGATATCCCAATACTTCAGCCTTATGGGTCAGGTAGTACGGATCAACTCCGATACAGTGGCCGCCCACCAATCCCGGTCTAAACGGCAGAAAGTTCCACTTGGTAGACGCCGCTTCCAATACCTCTCCGGTGTCTATGCCCATTTTATTAAAGATAATGGCGAGCTCATTCACAAAAGCAATATTTATATCTCTCTGTGCGTTCTCAATAACTTTGGCCGCCTCAGCCACTTTTATACTTGAAACAAGATGCGTACCGGCGGTTATTATCTCTCTATAAAGCTCATCCACTTTTTTGGCAATTTGAGGCGCGCTTCCGCTGGTTATTTTGGTAATAGTCGTCAGGCGGTGTTTCTTGTCTCCCGGATTAATCCGTTCGGGGCTGTAACCGCAGAAAAAATCCTTGTTATACTTCAAACCGCTTATCTGCTCGATAACCGGCACGCATTCCTCTTCAGTACAGCCGGGGTATACCGTGGATTCATAAATCACAACATCTCCGTGCTTTAAAACTTTGGCTACAATTTTCGTGGCATTAATCAGGGGAGTAAGATCAGGCTGTTTGTGTTTATCGATGGGAGTAGGAACCGCCACAATATAATATCTCCCGTCTTTAATATCCCGGATATCGGAGGTCAAGGTTAAATAGCGGGCTTTTTTTAATTCCTGGGAACCGACTTCCTTTGTTCTATCACAACCTTGTTTTAATTCTTCAACACGTTCTCTATTGATATCAAAACCGATGGTTACCCGTTTCTTTCCGAATTCAACCGCCAGGGGGATACCCACATAACCGAGACCGATGACAACTACAGTTTCTTTCATATAACAGTCCTTTTATTGCCTATAATAATCCCTGTACCAATCAATAAAGCGTTTTATGCCTGTGGTAATATCGACGGCAGGTTTATATCCGAAATCATTTTCTAATGCCGTGGTATCCGCGTATGTCTCATACACATCCCCCGGCTGCATGGGAAGCATCTCCAGTTCCGCTTTTTTTCCCAACAGGTTTTCAATTGTGTGAATAAAATCCATGAGTGCCACCGGCTTTCCGTTCCCGATATTATAAATGCGATACGGAACTGCAGAAGAATCCGCCGCAGGTTTTTTAGCGTCCCAGTTTTTATTGACGGCGGCCGGACGGTCAAGAACCAACCGCACTCCTTCCACTATGTCGTCAACATAGGTAAAATCGCGTTTCATATCTCCGTAGTTATACACCTCGATCGGCTTGTTCTCTAAAATACTGCTCACGAATTTAAAAAGCGCCATATCGGGTCTGCCCCATGGTCCGTATACGGTAAAAAATCGCAACCCCGTAGCAGGAATACCGAACATGGAACTGTACGCGTGGGCTATGAGTTCATTACTTTTTTTTGTGGCCGCATAAAGGCTTACGGGATGGTCCGTGCCGTGCTTCTCGGAAAAGGGCATCATGGTATTCAAACCATACACGCTTGAAGTACTGGCGAAACAGAAGTTCCGAATGTTTTGCGCGCGTACACATTCAATAAGATTGTGAAAACCTGTGATATTGCTTTCAATATACGCATACGGATTTTCAAGGGAATACCGGACTCCGGCCTGGGCAGCCAAATGACATACCACGTCAAACTTGTTTTTCGCAAACAAATCCTCCAAGGCTTCACGATCGGCAAGATCTAATTTATAGAACGTATAGTTCTGATGCGTGCCTGATTGATACGGCTTATTATAGAGCAGTTCTCCTTCTTGAATCCCGCTGTGTTTTAACCGGGCAATTTTCAGGAGAGGATCATAATAGGTATTGATATTATCCAGCCCCACCACATTGTACTCACGCTTAAGCAGGGCCAGACAGAGGTGAAAGCCGATGAAACCGGCTGTGCCTGTTACTAATATCTTCATATGTCTTCCGTCAACAACCTTTCATCCTTTGACTGCTCTGCTTTATGATAGAAGCGATGAAAGTAAATCGTCATCATCATGAGTACAACATACCCCTGAATGGACCTGTAACTGGTAACCAGAGTATCCGCTGCGACGGCATTTATAGCCATAAATAAAATGAGTATCCACATGGCGGTAAATCTATATCGCTTTAAGAAAAAAAACACCCAGATATAAATGAAAAGGAGAAAACCGGTAAGTCCCTGATTCGACAAGAGACGAAAAAAGGAACCGTCCACAACCGAAATGTACGCTATTCCCTTGCCGAAAAATATGGTACATATATTTTCCTGCCAGTTGACTAAAGATTGTGGCCACATGACGGCGAATCGTGTATAAAAAGACAGATCGGAAAATATGGATGTGGGATCGGTAACTATATATGCGAACCGTCTTACAAGTCGAGACGAAATCGTCTCAATAATAATTAATACCGCGCTAAGAAAAATTATTATTATCATTGCCATTATCACGATAGTTTTAAAAAGCCGCTTCGGATCTTTAAATCCTTTAAAAAAATATACAAGAGCAAATGCCAGTATTATACCTATGAAATTAGTCCTTGAAAGCGTTAATAAAAGACTTACGGTAATAAGCACAAGAATGCCGATATCAATCAGTTTTACAAGCAGCCTTTGTTTTCTCTTTATTACATATTCAATAAAAAAAATGAGTGCTGCTCCAAGGATAAAAGCCGCAGGATTCGGACTCTTTGTCAGTGTAAAAGGCAAACTTAATCTATCACGCGTGGGCCCTCCACGCATCCAATCCAAAATTTGAAACAATGTTAAAACCAATAAAATGATTTTTATTAGTTTCATCAACATCGGGTAATTTATCTCTTCATTTTCCAGGAAGTATATCAGCACGAAAAATAAAAAGAAGTGCTCAAGTAATTTAACAATAAGCAGGACTTTATAGGGAGTTATCATATAATAGTCCAGGCGCAAGAGGTAGTAACAGATACTGGCGAAAAAAGCCACAAAAAGCGGTTTCCAGTTTGATAATGTGAATTTGTGTTTGTAGATACTGCGAATGATAATACATAAAAAAAGGAAGACAACATATACGTCAAACAAGCCGATACTGTCGTTTCCCACATAAAAGATGGGAAAATGAAAAAGAGCGATAAAAATGGTAAGAGCAATCAATATAGTAGCGGTAAAGTTTTTAAAGTCGGTTCGCGTAAACGGTAAATACATATGCTGTTAAACTATCTCCCCACTCCCTGGTATATGAATCCGCGTTGCCTTACCTGTTCCCTATTAAGTAAATTGCGGGTGTCCAGAATGACATTTCCTTTCATGTTTTGCTTTACTTTGTGCAAATCCAAATTGCGGTATTCATTCCATTCCGTACAGATTATAAGGGCATCGGCTTTTTGTAAAGCCTCATACTCATCCTCACAATAGTTTATATCGGGGAATAAACCGCTGAAGTTCCGGGTGGCGATCGGGTCATGAGCATTAATACGACAATCCTCATGCAACAGTCCGGCTACAATTGAAATGGCAGGAGATTCTCTGACGTCATCGGTTTCAGCTTTGAACGCCAATCCTAAAACAGCCACGGTCTTATGCTTAAGATCCCCAAGCATTCCTTTTAATTTACTGATCATCAACTGTTTTTGCGCCTCATTCGCGCGGATGACTTCCCGCACCAGACTCATATCCACACCAAACTTCTCTCCCATGGAAACAAGAGCCTTTATGTCTTTGGGAAAGCAGCTTCCTCCGAACCCCGGTCCCGGATGAAGAAACTTGGAACTTATTCTGCCGTCCATGCCCATCGCTTTGGCAATATCGTGGATATCAGCGCCCACAACCTCCGCCAGATTCGCCATCTGGTTGATAAAAGTAACCTTATTGGCCAAAAATGCGTTACTGGAATATTTTATAAGCTCCGCGGTCTCCAAATTACACCACACAAACGGTGTCTGGATCAAATAAAGAGACCTGTAGATATCTTCCATAACGGCTTTCGCCCGCTCAGATTCCACACCTAAAATAATCCTGTCCGGGTGGAAAAAATCCTGGATCGCTTTACCCTCACGCAAGAACTCCGGATTGGACACAACATCAATATCACAGCCGTTTGTGTTAAACATGTCAAGAACTGTCCTGTTTGTTCCCACAGGCACGGTGGATTTAATTACCACAACTTTATGCCCGGCGGCATTCCGCTTGATCTCCTTCGCGGCACGCAGCAACTGGGTTAGATCCGCGCTTCCATCCTCTTTGGGAGGAGTGCCTACCGAAATTAGCACGACTTCCGACAATTTAATCGCGTCTTTAATATCGGTGCTGAATCTCAACCTGCCTGAATTCAGGTTTTTTTGTAAATAATCTCTTAAGCCGGTTTCAAAGATATGGGGCTCTCCGGCATTGAGTTTGTCGACTACCGGTTGTGAAATATCGACTCCTGTTACCGTATGGCCGAAATCGGCCAAACCAACCGCGGATATCAATCCCACATAACCGGTGCCCATTACGGTTATTTTTTTTGCCATAAATCCTTCTTGACCCTTTCGTTTATGTTAAAAAATATTCTTTAGAAATATCTTTTGTAAAAACTCTGCGTTCTTCATTGTTTTTTCTGTTTCCATGTCAGGAATGTAACTTTCCGCATAGAGATAAAAAATATCTCCTTTGTAGTCATCTTCATTTTTTACATATGTCATTTTAAATTTATGACAGCAGTGTTCCACAATAAAATCAACATCACTTTTCCCGATCAGGAGAATGCCCTGGTATCCGCGTGTCTTGATGTCTTCAACCAATCTGTAAATCGCTTCTTTATAATATACAACGTTTTTAATAGTCCGTTTTACATAGCGGTAACTGCGGCGCATAATCGCATCCATTCCATCAGTAGATACGGCATACTTGATTTTGCGGTTATTGATTTTTTTAATTTTCAACCACCCTTTTTTTACCAGCCGTTTAATTATGGCATTGGTCATGCCCAGCGATACTCCGATTATACGGGCCAGATCACGCTGTCTGACGTGAGAGTTTTCATGAATTGTCTGTAATAATTCTAATTCTTTTTCCTGATTTTCCATAAAAGACTGCTTCTCATAAAAAGGAGAGATATTTGTATGCTCCATTATATATCACAGTATAATGTAATAAATGCATATACTATATTTTAAAGAGAGATAAATAACCTTAAACTAGGTTAGATGCAGCCGAAACATGCTCTCTTCTCTTAGTCTAAGTATGCAGACGATGATTGTTCATCTATCGAACAATATAGCACAAATTTATTTATTGTCAAGGTAAATAAAGGAATAAATACCAGGAAAAGCCGGGCTGACAGCCCGTACGATTTCCCGTAAAGCATGGGTAAAACTGCCCGGTGAACGTAAAAAGAACATTGATAATGCTTGACAAGTGTGTTACATTGTTTTTATCTTGAACAATAAATAGTGTAAAATATATTACATATGATAAAATAAAAAGGAACTTACTTTAGTATGGATCACTATAAACAGTCACATTTAAAACAACTGGAAGCGGAATCGATTTTTATTATGCGTGAGGTGGTCGCCGAGTTAAAGAATCCGGTTATGCTTTACTCGGTAGGAAAGGATTCTTCGGTTATGCTTCGCTTGGCCCAGAAGGCTTTTTATCCCGACAAGCTTCCGTTTCCGCTTATGCACATCGATACCGGTTATAAATTTCCCGAAATGTATGAATTCCGTGATAAGCATGTTAAAAAAATCGGCGCCGATCTCATTGTCGAACGTAATGAGGAATGGATTAAAAAAAATGCTCACCCGACTTATTTGGGCAACGACAAATGCTGTTATTATTTAAAAACCATGGGGCTTTTAAATGCTATTGAAAAACACGGTTTTGATGCCGCTTTCGGCGGCGCCCGGCGTGAGGAAGAAAAATCACGCGCCAAAGAACGCGTGTTTTCCGTACGCGATAAACACGGTCAATGGGATCCCAAAAATCAACGACCTGAACTCTGGCAGCTTTACAATACAATTATCGATCAGAAAGAGACAATTCGCGTGTTTCCCCTAAGCAATTGGACCGAGGTTGATATCTGGGAATATATAAAGCTGGAGCAGATACCGGTGGTCCCTCTCTATTTCTCAAAAGAACGCAAGGTAATAATTCGTGATAATGTGATTATCCCCTTTTACTCGGCAGAAACAGTTGATCCTGAAAATAAACTGAATATAAAAAACAGTCAGGTTGAAACTATGATGTGCCGCTTCCGTACACTGGGCTGCATACCCTGCACCGGAGCTGTTCGTTCGGATGCCAAGACCATAGACGATATTATTCGCGAGGTGAGAGAGGCAAAAAAATCGGAAAGAGAAAATCGACTGATTGATCTGACAAGTGATTCGGCTATGGAACAGAAAAAGAAAGAGGGTTATTTCTAATATGGAAAAAAGCTTACTTCGCTTTGTAACTTCGGGCAGTGTGGATGACGGCAAATCAACCTTAATCGGCCGGCTCTTATATGAAACAAACTGCATTTTTGAAGATCAGTATGAAGCTGTAAAAAAGACCAGTAAAAAAACAGGCAAAAAGGAAGTGGATCTTTCCCTGCTGCTGGACGGACTGTCGGCGGAGCGGGAACAAAAAATAACAATTGATGTGGCCTACCGTTATTTTTCCACTGCCAAACGAAAATTTATAATCGCCGATTCACCGGGGCACGAACAGTATACCCGCAATATGGTTACCGGTGCCTCCAATTCACAACTGGCTATTATTCTTATCGACGCCCGTAATGGAATTCTCACCCAATCCAAACGCCATGGTTTTTTAATCTCCTTATTACAGATTCCGCATTTGATCGTCGCAGTCAACAAAATGGATTTGGTTGACTACTCACAGGAAGTGTTTGAAAAGATCTCGGATGAATATCTGACCTTCTCTGAAAAACTCGATATCCATGATATTATCTTTATACCCATATCGGCTTTAAAGGGAGATAACGTGGTAAGCGTTAGCTCCAATATGAAATGGTATGACGGCAAATCCCTCTTGCAGATACTCGAAGATGTGCATGTAACCGCTGATAGAAACCTGATAGACTTCCGCTTTCCGGTTCAATATGTATTACGACCTCATCAGGATTTCCGCGGATATGCCGGTACGTTAACTTCAGGCACGATCAGTCCCGATGAAGAAGTTCTGATTCTGCCTTCGGGTAAGACATCCGTCATTAAATCAATCGTAGCAGACAATAAAGAACTCAAAGAAGCCTATGCCGGACAGGCCATCGTACTGACACTTAAAGACAATCTTGATGTCAGCCGCGGTGATATGATCGTACGCAAAAACAATCTGCCCCATATCAACGATTTTTTTGACGCCATGCTGTGCTGGATGTCGGAAATTCCCCTCTCAGGGTCCAAGCACTACCTGTTAAAACACACTACTCAGACAGTAAAGGTCTATATAAAAAAAATTCACTATAAAATAAACATCAATACCCTACACCGCCAGAAGACTACCGATCTGACGCTTAACGAGATCGGCAGGGTTGAGATTAAAACCGCAAAACCGCTCTTCTTTGATGCCTATAAAGCAAATCACGGTACCGGTTCCTTCATCCTCATTGATCCCCTCACAAATCATACGGCCGCAGCGGGGATGATCAGAGAAATCCCGCACACGGTTTCGGAATGGAAGCGCAGTATGCCGCTGGCCATATCTCATCATGAAAAAAATCTCAGATGGGAGGCTGGCAATATCCCGCTCTCTATCTGGGAAGAACACAACGGCCATAAGGCGGGAATTATCTGGCTTACGGGGCTTTCCGGGTCCGGCAAATCAACTCTTGCCAAACATCTGGTTAAAGAGCTTTTTGAGCGCGGCTGCCAGGTAATGTACCTTGACGGCGATAATATTCGGCAGGGTTTAAATAATGATCTGGGATTCTCTCAAGCCGACAGGACGGAAAATATACGGCGCATAGGAGAGACCGCTAAACTTTTCTTTAGTCAGGGAAATATAGTAATCTGCGCCTTTATCTCACCCTTCCAAAAAGACAGAGATTTTGTTCGCTCATTAGTGCCCAAGGACAGGTTTATCGAACTATATATGAAATGCGACATCGAGGTGTGCAAAGAAAGAGATCCCAAAGGATTATACAAAAAGGCTTACGCAGGAGAAATCCCTGATTTTACCGGCGTATCCTCTCCGTATGAGGCACCTGCAGAACCCGAGATAGCGATAGAAACAGACGTCAAGGGAATTCAGGAGAACCTGTCGCTTGTTTTGGATTATCTGGTTAAACAACAGTTTATTGAATAAACTCTATTCGGCAATTCTGATTTGCTGAAACGAGAGTTACCGCATACTACTGATTTACTCTTTCCAGATACTCCTTTGTTTCAGTATTAATGAGTATTTTGTCACCCTTTTTAATAAATAAGGGCACTTTTACCTGCAGTCCGGTTTCGGTTGTGACCGGCTTCGAACCTCCGGAAACAGTATCACCTTTAATTGCATGTTCCGCCTCGGTAACCTCAAAGACCATTTTGTAGGGTAAGGATATTTCTATCGGTGTGTTTTCCCACAAAACAAGCTGATACTCTTCTCCTTCCTTTAAAAAGTACTGACGGTCTTCCGCACCCTCCTTGGGAACCACAATCTGTTCATAGGTCTCAGTGTCCATAAAATGATAACCGCTGTCATCACTATAGAGAAACTGGAAACTTTTGTTATTCACTTCAATATCTTCCAAAGTCTCCTGGCTTTTATTTACCTGCTTAAGCACCTGTCCGGTTTTAAGATTTTTCAATTTCAGCCGCACGAAGGCGGAACCTTTGCCCGGATTTACAAATTCCCGCTCAGCGACCTGGTACGGATCTCCCTTTATTAATATAAACATGCCCTTGGCAATAGAACCTGCTTTAATCATAATTTTCCACTCCTTATCATCTCATGAAATGAAGAAAACATTACCTCTTTGATATGACTTATTTCATACACTATCATCAGCAATCTGTCCATACCCAATGCAACGCCCGAACAAGGTGGAAAATGTGATAAGAAATCCAACAGTCCCCAATCGATATCATGATTCACTAAACTCTGTTGTTTCCTCTGTACTTCACCTTTATAAAATTTCAATATCTTTTCCTGATCGGTTTCTTCCGTATAACAGTTGGCTATTTCTATACCACCTATATAGAGCTCCCACCTTTCCGCATACAGCCCGCCCTGTTTTTGCTTTGCCAGAGTCGGTATCCGATCCGGATAGTCATAGAGAAAAAGCGGTTTGTTCTGAGGCAGATGAGGTTCAATACAGCTTAAGAACAGTTTATGAAAAAGCTGCTCCCAACTATCGTCAGACGAAACCATTAGATCATGTTTTAAACAACTCTGTCTCAGGTTATTGTAATCATCAAGGTCGTCTAAGGTAATTCCCAACACACGATTGAAAATTTCATCCATGGAGATGCGCAGGAAAGGCGGTTCAAGGCTGATCTGTTCATTGCCGAATGAAACCAGAGGCTTTAACTTTAAACACTTATGGAGATACGTAATTAATTCTTCCGCGTGCTTCATGGAATCAATGTAATCGGCATGCACGGTATACCATTCGAGCATGGAGAACTCCGGATTATGTACTTGACTCAACTGTTCACTATTGCGGAAACACTTGCAGATCTGGTAAATATTCCGCCTGTTGTTTGTGATAATACGTTTCATCCACAGTTCAGGTGACGGGATCAGATAAAGCGGTAAAGCGGCGGTCCCCTGCTTTAAATAATCCGTTTTAAACACCTCGATTGCAGCTTCAGGAATAAGGAAGGGAGAAAGCAGCGGAGTTTCGACTTCCATGTAGTCTTTTGAATCGAAAAAACTTCTGACAGCGTGGTTAAACGTGGCGCGTGTTTTAAACATATTGATGTCCATCCGCCTCATAATAATATAATAATTGAATAAATAATATAAGTTTAATGCTATGAATATAAAATAAACTCTAAATGTTTTTAAAAAATATCGGCAAACTCTCTTGACAACCTACCTACTAGTAGATAGTCTATTCACGTGAATGTGAAAGAACGGGCGACAAGAAAACGCATACTGGATATCGCAGAAGAACTTATCTTAACACGAGGTTATAATGGCTTCAGCTATCAGGATATTTCTGAGACAATCGGAATACGCAAGGCAAGCATTCATTATCACTATCCGTTAAAAGAAAACCTTGTCGACCGCTATATACGAAAGCAGATTATCCTTTTTAAAATGTGGAGCAAACAGGTAAGAAACAAAGATAACATCGAAAAGCTTAACCAATTCGGAATCATGTATTTGAACCTGTCCCGTCACGGTATAAAAATCTGTCCGATCGGCATGCTTTCAGCGGAGTTTCCGGTATTACCGGAAAAGATACAAACAAGGGTAATAAATCTTATGGAAACCGAAATCCAATGGCTTGAACATACCATCACAAGCGGTATCCGTGAAGGTGTTTTCGCAAAACAGCTAAACGTCCATCGAACAGCGCTGATAATTATAACAACCCTTTCCGGAATGCTTAAAATGCTCCGTATTCACAAAGATCCGAATGAGATGAAGGGAGTAATTCAGGAACTTATTTCCTTTCTCTTAAAAAAGAACAACAAACGGGGAGAATAACAGTATGATATCTTCAAAAGCACGCATAACCGCCTTTGGTGCGTATGTGCCCGAAAGGCAATTAACAAATCACGATTTAGAAAAAATGGTTGATACCAGTGACGAATGGATAATCCAGCGAACAGGTATAAAAAAACGTCATATTTCTGCGGTGAAGGAGTTTACAAGTGATCTGGCTGTTAAAGCCATAGAAAATCTTTCACAGAGCTCCGGAAAAATAATAAAGGATGTCGATTACATCATTGTAGCCACCTTTACGCCGGACTTCTACACTCCCAGCTGTGCCGCATTGGTACAACGCGCCTTAGGACTGCCCAAAACCGTGGGAGTGCTTGATATTAACGCCGCCTGCGCCGGTTTTGTACAGGGTCTATTTATTGCCAATTCATTTGTAACTTCCGGACTCGCCAAAAAAATACTGGTAATCGGAGCGGAAGTGATTTCCAAAATAGTGGATTATGCGGACAGAAACACATGTGTGCTTTTCGGTGATGGCGCCGGTGCCGCGCTTGTGGAACGGGATGAGAATGAACCGGGATTTTTAGCAGGCTATTACGGTTCGGACGGCAACGGCGGCGAAAAATTATATTGCAGCGGCCTTGCCACAAGCATAAACGGTACTAAATTTCACAAACAAAAATACATCTGGCAGGACGGCCGCTCTGTTTATAATTTCGCCATCAAAACGGTTCCTCACGGAATGCGGGAGTTGTTGAAAAACGCCGAGCTTTCTATTGACGATATCGATTGGTTCGTACCCCATAGTGCCAATATGAGAATGATCCAATTCATTTGCAAAGAGTTAAAATTCCCCTTTGAAAAAACCTTAACCAGCTTGGTTGAATTCGGAAACACATCCGCCGCTACTATTCCACTTGCAATCTGGCTGGCGGAAAAGAACAATAAAATAAAAAAGGGCGACATCTTCGCCTTGTATGGTTTCGGCGGAGGTTTTAATCACGCGGGAATTATTTTTCGATTTTAAGTTTTGAGTTAATAATTATAAAAGCAGCGAGAGAATAATATTTAATACTGTGCCGACAGTTAAAAAAGTAACAATCATAATAGCCGTTGCTTTGAGCATGTCTTTCACACCGATCTCCTTAAGCAAAAGCAGAAACGTGGCCATACACGGGAAATAGATTGTAAGAATTACGCTGGCTACAACAACCTGTTTAAAGGACAACCCCAGGGGCACGAGCATACCAACGGCCACATCTTTACGCAGCACTCCCACAATCAGGGCTCCCACCGTTTCTTTCGGGAGCCCGAAAAGACTGGTCAGTACGGGAGAGGCTATATCACCTAAGATATATATTATTCCGGACATATAAAGAAGATTAACCACGACAATACCCAAAAACACAAAGGGTAATGCCTCTTTTAGAAAATGGAACATACGCATCCAGACCTTTTTAAATAATGCTTTAATGTAAGGAATCCTGTAGGGCGGTATTTCGCTGAATATTTCCAGACTTTCACCCTTTACTCCCCTTTTTAAAATTATGCCCAGACCCAACCAGACAACGACCAATGTGAAAAAATAGATAGTAAACCCTACCGGACCTGTTCTCCCAAGCATACTGATAATAACCGCCAGCTGACCCCAACAGGGAATAGCAATCGCCATAAGGGTGGCACTGATAAAACGCGCCTTTTTACTTTCTATGGTTCGCAAAGCCATAACACCCGGGACATTACACCCCAAGGCCAGAAGCATGGGGATAAACCCCATGCCGTGGAGTCCCACAATATGCATAGCTCTGTCTAACAGTATTCCCAACCGTGGAAGGTAACCGATATCCTCCAACAGGCTGAGTACAAAATAAAACATTATAATGTACGGCAGAACGATTGCGAACGGAACATACAGCCCCGTGGTAAGAATACCGAAAGAAGCCTCAAAATCTATTGATCCATCCATAAGCCGCCCGATTAAAAGATTATGCAGTACGGATCCGCTGCCCAAAACATCTGATAAGTTATGTAACAGCGGCCCCAGCAGAAAATCAAACAGAGGATCCATGACAAATGCCTTTATGGATTCTCCTATCCACCAAATGAGCATAAAACTTAAAAACAGCACAACTGCTGCCATTGGAATGCCGGGAAAGGGCTTTATCGTAGCTTCGCCGATTAATTCTCCAATCGTGTGGTGTTTGTGTTCGAGCACTTGAACATCAGCTACTATCTTGCCGATTTCATTCCAGCGGTTTTTTGTTGAATATTTAACAGAACTTATCTTGGCCGAGGGAATTATCTCTACTAGATTTTTTACTCCTTCACCGCTTACTGCAGTTGTAGGGATAACAGGTATCCCGCATAAGTGCTGTAATTTTACATTATCAATATGAATGCCTTTATGAGTAGTTTCATCCCAAAAGTTCAGCACCATTAGCATGGGGATTCGTTTTTTTAAAAGCTGCAACGATAGATTAAGATTCCTTTCCAGATTGGTGGCATCTACAACATTGATTATTATATCACCCTGGGACAGCATTCTGACCGCGACCTCCTCTGCCTTGGATGTCGGATCTAATGAATATGTCCCCGGTACATCTATTACTTCCCAGCGCTCATCTTTAATCTTCAAATAACCCTTTGTATACTCAACCGTAGATCCGGGATAGTTTGCCGCCACTACGTGAACGCCTGTCAAGCGCGCGAACAATGCGCTTTTTCCCACGTTGGGGTTGCCCATGAGCAAAAGCGTTTTCACTCAAGCCCGCCTATCCTCTGTACGATCATTCTGCGGGCCATATGCCGTCCGATCGCGAACTCGATTTTACCGACCTTTATGATAATTGGGCCGCCAAAGATCTGATCGCTAATCTTAGTTATCACAATACCGGGACGCAGCCCCATGGCTTCCAAACGCCTCCGTATACCCCAACCACCATGTATATTAATGAATACTGCGCTTTCTCCTTTTGTCAAATCAGCAATAGTCATGAGGTACCTTTCTTCAAGAATACAATTATTTTTTCTGACATGTCTTACAATACCCTCTTATTCCCAGTTTATGATCCAGCGCTTTAAATGAATATTTTTTACATACCTTATTCTGCAACTCCTCTATTTTTTCATCCTTGAATTCAATAATTTTTCCACACCCAAGGCATACCAAATGATCATGGTGCTCGGTACCCAAGGATTTTTCATAATGAGTTCTTCCTTCAAAACGCAGTGATTCTTTAACAATGCCCGTGGCAATAAAATGCGGAAGAGCTCTGTACACTGTAGCTCGGGACAGTTTTCCCTTGTTCCTCCTGATGCTCTCATAAAGTGTGTCCGCATCAAAATGCCCGGAAAATGATATTATTGCATCAAACACTATTTTGCGCTCGGGTGTATATTTTAATCCATGAGATACTAAATAATTTTTAAAAACGAGTTCTTCTTTTTCCATACTTATTGATGAGATTGATTCTCAATTTCAATTATAGCACAATCTTCGCCGCTTGTCAATTAAACCCGTCATATTTTAGATTGTAAAGGAAAATCAGTTAAGCACGGTTCATGATCAACATACCACCAGCAAAGCTGGTGGTATGTGAGGCTTGGTGGAAGAAAAATTATTTTTAACTTTGCGCTTACCACTTATTATTGTTAATATATTTGTATTTAATCAGCATTTTATTGGCATGCTTTTTTATCAATCGTTTTTCCTGTTCCGTCATCCGCAAAAACTTCCCTCTGTTATTAAGCAGAGGTTGATTGATCTGCCAGTTGCGATATTGTTCATGATCCTTGCCAAACTTTGTATTCGGTTTTTTTATTTTGTTGGAATAAAATTGTTTTGGTATTTTATAATATTCCCGTATTTCCTGTTCATAATGCTCACCTAAAAAAGCGAGTACACCTGAAATGGTTTCTTCAAAATCTTCAATGATGTTTTCGTATTTTAACACATAAACATTTTCATGCTCCCAGAAAGGTTCGCCAGCCCGATTGTCCTTTACCCAACGATTAATGCCGCTCGCCAGGCTTCCGTTTCGATCCTGAATCGAACAAGCAACATCCCGGCCGTCTCTTATTATCAATAATATTTTCGCCTGCGGATATATTTTAAAAAGCTTCTCAATACAGTATATGTGCTTCGGTGTTTTTTCTATCCACCTCCGCTTTCCTGCGGCAATTGTGAGAAACCGGAAATCAAGTCTTTTTATGAACGCCTTTATACGACTGCAAAAACAGAGGTAACTTTCATACGGAATGGCATACAGCATAGAATGTGATCCGAGAATCGCCAATAATAAGGATGTGCCGCTGTGCCCGCAGCCCACAATGAAAATCGGAGATTTTGTTATTTTTATGTTCCTGATAAAATAATTTACGAGGCAGGGAAATATTTTTTTCATCCGCTTTATAATGTTGCTACATGTAAATTGCATTATAATTAATATTACTTTCAGATTAATCTATAATAACTAGTATCCTGCCTTGGGTCAGCAAAGCACGGTTTTCCGCCAATGACAGCAGCTGCCCGGCAGCTTCTCGGGAAATGATAATATCCGTGTTATTTTTACCGTACACACCGTGAGCAATAATCCTTAACGGGAATGATCCAATCCTTGGCCCAAATTGACTTTCGGAATTAGAAGTGGAATAGGCCACAATTCCCCACTTCCTTAGAATATGGGGATCACACATTTCCTTTTTTAATACAATATTCATATCGGCATCATATATCTTTGGGAAAAAAGCCCGTTGAATCAGACTTTCATTTTTTTGCTTGTCTCCCCATACCGGATATCTGCCTTTGGCAAATATGACCACACCTGAAAATTTACGTGTAGCATGAAATCCCAACTCATTGCGCAGCGGCATAGGTTCATCATGCATTACCAACAAAGAGAGAATCCCGTCTTCACCGTAAAAGGGGTATACATAGTTGGTCTTTAAATATTTGAAATCATCCGTAACAAATGAACCAAGCTTTTTGCCTTTTGAAGCGATATGACTCAGAGCCTGCAATAAATTTTCTCTTTCCAATTCATCCTTCAGCTTTTCCCTTACCGTATAATAGGAATCAATCGGCACATCCATTAAGGCATCGATAAAAAGGGAAGGCATATTATCATAGAGGACTTTCTCGGCTTTGGCGCGTGCTTTGGGAAAGGGATAATTGTCCAAATCCAAATCGGTTGTGGCCGTAATTTTAAGTATACCGTTAGCCCAATCAATGGATACCGAGGTATTAAACATATCATCAGCGGCAAATAGAAGACAAAAACCACTGACCGCTATCAAAATAAAAATAAATTTCAGTTTCATGCTTTCATTTATATTAATCGGTGTATTTATACGGAACTTTTAATCTATCTCCCGCTTTTATTATTGAATTATAATTTAAACCATTATGATAAAGCAGTTCTTCAATCGGCACTTTGTACTGCATTGCGATATTAAATAAAGTATCACCCTGTTCCACCCTGTATACACTACAAAATTTCTTGCCCGTAAAATTACGTTTAGCCAGTGGTTTGGGTACGGAATCATGAAGTACGGGAATAATCAGCTTCATGCCTATTTTCAAATGAGCAGCAGAAACATGCGGATTGTAAAACGTTAAATGCTCCGCTGATATTTTATAATACTGCGCGATACCATACAAGGTTTCCCCTGAATAAACCGTGTGAATATAATAATCTATAAGCTCCTGCCCTGAACAGGAAAGCGCATCCCGAATTTGTTTTTCCATGCCTAACGGTACTTTAAGCTTATAATTATATGATGCAGGAGGCGTTACTCTGAATTTAAGCTCGGAATTACTCTCTTTAAGAACCGCATACGAAACTCCGGAAACCTGTGCCAGCTTTTTTAAATCTACAGGCATACTAAGAGAAATTCGGCACCAATTAATCTCCTTATTCCATAGATACGGCAGACCATTCCTTCCCGGATAACTGCACAGCCTGGCAACTGCGAGTATCCTCGGCACATAATGCGCGGTCTGCTTAGGCAACAATCCCTTGGCGCAGAGTTCCCAAAAATCTCTAATGCCCGAACGTTTGATTATTTTATTAAGCTTTGTTATGCCGCAGTTATATGCCGCCAATACGAGCGGCCAGTCATTGTAGTACGCATAGAGATCCTGAATTACATCCAATGCTATCTGGGTGGATTTCCAAAAATCATAACGCTCATCTATCCACTCATCGATTATAAGCGGCCGCTTGACGACGCAGACCCGCATAAGCTGCCATAAACCGGCTGCGCCCGACCTGGAGAGTGCCCGCGGATTATAATGAGATTCAATAAAGGGGATGAAAACAAGCTCTGGAGGGAGATTTCTTTTCTCGATCTCGGCAATAATCATGTTCCTGAAGCTAAGTGACTTAAGGTAAACTTTTTTTAACAACGAAAAATTATACGCCGCTGAATATTGCTTTAATTCATTTTTAACCGCCTCGTTTTCCGCCACGGGAATAAAAAATACTTCCGGCCCGCGATGCCCTTGCTGCGGTAAAATAGCATGAGCCGGGCGCGGATTTTTATTATCTATTTCTTCTATATTAAACAAGCACGGCAGGGATTCTGAAAAAAGCGGCGTATTTGAAAAGCATAAAACCAAGCAGAGTACTGTTAGAGTTTTTCTCCGAAAAAGATACCAGCCCATTCCCAACCTCCATTGATTTCAGGATCGGGTCCGTATTCCACACGTCGAAAATAGAAATACCATGTCCGTTTGTCATACTCCCAATTTTTTGTAAGCAGATAAGCCTCTTGCGAACTTGAATCTACATCTAATTCATCGGCGACAACAACACTTGATTGATATAAAAAACCACCCAAATAATCAACAATCCTGCTGCGAATAAATTGTTCTTGTTTGACATATTTTTTTTGTTCCCATGTCATGGCGAAAAAATTGGTTTTTGCTCTATAAAAATAAAGCAAATCCGTATCTTTGTTGATAATCGCTTCTCGAATTCGTGAGACCAATACATTCAAATCCGAGACAACCCATGTGGGTGGAACATTATAAAGTTCCACTTTAGCCATTACATTATGATAGGCGTCGGGAAATCCCGCTATCTCCGCATTCGGGTATTTAAGAAACTGCTGATAGGTAAGCAGCGCCTGATCCCACTCACCGAGTTCTTCATAAGTTCTGGCCAAAAAGAAATATACTTCACCCAAATTTACATAGTTGCTATAATTCTCAATGAGTTCCTTATAATACGCGATTCTTTCTTCAGGACGCTTGATCATTGTCACAAGCTTCTGCAAACACAAAAGATGTAAAAATGTGTTTTTAAATGATAAATCGGGATAGTTGTGAAAGATTTTTTTATAATAATACTTCGCGAATTTTGTTTCATCTAAAAGTTCATACGTATGTGCAGCAAGGGCTAAATAATAACCGCTATACACGTCTTCCGGATTATTCTGCACATACGTGGTGAGAAATAGTATCTGCTTATGAGTGTTGCCTGAATTATAAAGCAGATTGGAAATTTGACTGATTATAACAAACCGCTCCTGATAATTTGCGGGCTTTTTATATACGTCAAGTAAGGTAAAGAGTTCTTTAAGCCGATTTTGCTCATCCTGTGATCCGACAATGAAATACGAATATTGACCGGCACAGCCTGTGAGTATACATAAAACACAAAAAACAGCAACAATAACTAAATAATTCCGGTGAATCGCGCACATGAGGATGCTCATCATAACAAAAAAAAGAGGAGTTGGCAAGTATAGCGAATTATGCTATACTCAAATAGCATTAACTAAAAATAGTATGTAACGTAAACGCGGATTGCATTCAAAAAAATATATATGCGGTCAGTCTAAAAGATCGAAATAGAGTAAGGCAAAGAAATGTCAGAAAAAATTCAAATGCGCGATAACAAATTAGTTGTTCCCGACATTCCGATAATTCCTTATATCGAAGGTGATGGGATCGGTCCCGACATATGGACCGCGGCGGTAGCGGTTTTTAATGCCGCGGTAGACAAAGCTTATCGGGGCCGAAGAAAAATCGAGTGGCTGGAGGTTTTTGCGGGGCTTAAAGCAAAAGACAAATTCGGAGAATGGCTGCCGGAAGCCACACTGCAGGCATTTAAACAATATCTTATCGGAATCAAAGGTCCGCTTACTACTCCGGTAGGAGGAGGATATCGCAGTCTGAATGTAACCCTACGTCAAAAACTCGACCTCTATGTGTGCCTAAGACCCATAAGCTATTTTACAGGTGTACCTTCTCCCGTTAAAAATCCGGAGCTCATCGATATGGTGGTATTTAGAGAGAATACTGAAGATGTATATGCCGGCTACGAAGTCAAACAGGGAACTCCGGAAGCCGGAGAGCTCTTAAACTTTTTAAAAGAAAAATTTTCATGGCACATCCGAGCAGACTCCGGAATCGGCATAAAACCGATCAGTATTACGGGGACCGAAAGACTGGTGAGAGCTGCCCTTCAATATGCCATTAATCATAAGCGCCGAAGTGTCACTTTTGTGCATAAAGGAAATATCCAAAAATTCACTGAGGGAGCGTTCGCGGAGTGGGGCTACCAATTGGCAAAACGGGAATTCTCAGACCATGTTATTAAGTGGGAGGAAGCGCAAAGCGGAAATCATAATAAAATAGTAATCCAGGATACGATTGCAGATATTTTTTTACAACAAGTACTCACACGACCGACCAATTTTGATGTTATCGCTACCATGAACCTTAACGGCGATTATATTTCCGACGCTTTGGCAGCTCAGGTGGGCGGCATCGGAATAGCACCGGGAGCTAATATTAATTTTGAGAACGGATACGCTATTTTTGAAGCAACGCACGGTACTGCGCCAAAATATGCCGGAAAGAACGTTGTTAATCCCAGTTCCATCATCCTTTCCGGAAAAATGATGTTTGATTATATGGGATGGACGGAAGCAGCAGAATTAATTGAAAGCGGTATTCGTAAAACAATAGCTAAAAAAATCGTAACCTATGATTTCGCCCGGCTTATGGAAAATGCCACCAAGGTTTCCACCAGTGATTTTGGAAAATCTATTATTGAGAATATGGAGCAATGAAAAAATACAATCAACGTTTTCCACAAAAATTATTAGTTATCGGTATTTTACTTTTCATCGTTGGCGGAGTATTACTCCTCCAATCGCTGGGGATTATTTCATTCGGAGATTCCTGGCCTCTGCCATTTTTAGTCGGAGGCCTTGTGCTGCTCTATCTCGTGTATTTTAAAGGTCTATCCGCTCAATATATTTTACCGGGAATGATCCTGACCCTCGGCGGCCTGTTTTTTTTCCTGCAAAATACACCGCTCATTCCCGTTCCTTTAAAGAGCCTCGCAAAAATATGGCCTGCGTTTATGGTGATTACCGGTTTTTCCCTGATCCCCTATGCCTTTAAAAAACGGGCGAGAACCCGCACCGGGATTATTATCTCCGCGATCGCCATGATACTCTTGTCGATTCTCTTCTTTCCCTTCAGCCTTGAACTAACAGAGATAAAATTTAAAGATTTCGTACTCAGATGGTGGCCCATTATCATCGTAATTATTGGCTTGGGACTGATTCTCTATAACTTCTTTTACTACCGGTCAACCGATAAAAAGCAAAAATAAGCAACCTCTTACTTGTTGTAGTCCTTTACCCAAACTCATAAAAAAAGCCCCGGGGATATCCCGGAGCTTATCTTCCATGACTAATATTTTCTCAGGCAACACTTATTTATGAGGTCGCAATCCTCTCACCTGAGTGCCTGCCTTCCACATTTCTGACTCGCGCATTTCAGCCAGTTCCGCATCAAGTTTTTGTTTATAGTCGGGCGCGCTGTTTGCCGCCAGTACAATACGGGTCTCTTCTCCCGAGATCACACTCTGATAGAGATTGTCAAACACAGGCTCAACGGCTTTTCGGAATTTATGTCTCCAATCCAGAGCACCGCGTTGGGCCGTGGCACTGCAATTACTGTACATCCAATCCATTCCGTTTTGATCCACAAGTCTGATCAAACTCTGTGTGAGTTCTTCGACGGTTTCATTAAATGCCTCGCTGGGGCTGTGACCGTGTTTACGTAACAGATTATACTGTGCTTCCATGATGCCGGCCAAGGCTCCCATCAAAACTCCCCGTTCACCTGTCAGATCGCTGTGCACTTCCTTTTCAAAGGTAGTCGGGAATAAATATCCCGATCCAACTCCGATTCCACAGGCCAAGGTTCTTTCCAAGGCCCTGCCTGTATGATCCCTGTATACAGCATAGCTTGAGTTTATTCCTCTTCCTTCTAAAAAATTTGCCCGAACACTTGTGCCTGATCCCTTGGGCGCGACTAAAATAACATCAATATTGTCGGGGGGAATAACGCCTGTCTGATCGCTATACACAATAGAAAACCCATGAGAAAAATAAAGCGCATCGCCCTCTTTCAAATGCGGTTTAATTTTCGGCCACATGGCCATCTGTCCGGCATCCGAAATGAGATACATAATAATCGTACCTTTCTCGGTAGCCTCTTCCAATGAGAACAGTGTTTTTCCCGGTTCCCAACCGTCTTTAAGTGCTTTTTCCCAATAGAATTTGTCTGCTTGTGACTGTCCGATAATTACATTAATTCCATTATCTTTCATATTCAGAGCCTGGGCAGGCCCCTGCACACCATATCCAAGAATCGCGATTACTTCATTCTTCAATATTTCCTGAGCTTTGCTTAAAGGAAATTCTTCTCTGGTGACAATTTCCTCAACTACTCCGCCAAAATCAATTTTAGCCATAAGTTTCCAACTCCTTTCTCTTACTCATTTTTGTTGGTATCTTTAAAAACCTCAAATAAAGGTTTAAGTGCTTGTTCTATCCTTGCATCATTCATTAATGCCGGTTCTTCCTCTTCCAGTTGCATTATTCCCTCAATAATCCGTGTGTGTTTAAAAATCATATCCACATTCAGTTCGCTTTCATCTTTTTGCGAACTTGTTCGTGTTTCCAGTGTTTTTACCAGATTTTTAATCTCAGCCAGGTTGTTGTTTATATACTGTTCCAAGGCAGAAGCCGCTGATGCCGCATCCGAGCGGTATTCTTTAATAATAGATACAATGTTATCCATATGCGAAGTGAGTTCCAGTTCGGGCGCAGGTGCTCCGCAGGTAAATATGCCAAACAATATCAGAGTACAAAAACCACACATTAATAATGAATACGAGCCCCTATTCATTTGCCATCTCCTTTTATGTAAAAAATTTAAACTAATGATTGCTTTTAGTTCCACTTTTTTTGACAATTAAAGAAACACATTATAATAAGATTTCTTAGCTATGGCAAGTGTTGTTTGTATAAGCTAAATATAAAAATTTATCATAAGAGACTGCTACCTTTAAAATAAAAGTATTGATTAATACTATAATATGGAACACATTATACGGCAGACAGAGCGTTACAGCTTCAGAACGCGATAATCAAGGAGCAGATCATGATAACGGCAGGAATATTACTATTGTCAGCAGCTTTTCTTTGCGTGCTGAGTATTATGTTGAAATCCAAACGTCGAATCAGGCTTACCTATCCGATTATTTTACTTCAGGGTGCACTCAGCGGATTACTTTTTCTATGGTCATTAATCTATCTTATTATCCTTTTCTTTTTTCAGACAGAGCTCACAATCCAAAATTTGGGTCTTATCTTATTCTTAAGCCTACTATTTTCCCACATAACAACCCTTACGGTCGGTGTTTTACTAACCGTAGCCATTATGCAAAAGCTAGGCGGATATTTTTCAAAACAAGCAGATACTAAATTTACTCATAAACAATGGTACTTAAAACTGATCAAAATCCACATCCCGTTAGCTTTGCTTTGCTTTTTGATCGGTGTGTGGGATATTATTTATATAACGTCAATTCATTCACTTATTACCAATATGATGGAGCTTTCGTAAAGACGGGTAATATTATAAACGTACAGCCTATAGTTTAAACTTGTTTAAAGCGGCTTGAAGCCTGTCTACCAGCTCCTTATTTCTATCAGCAACTTCTTTAATATGGGTAATCGTCTCACTTAAATTCATACTCGATCTTGATTGAAGATTTACAACCTCCTTTATTTTATCCGTAGATTCCACAAGTGTTTCCATCATTTGTCTGATAACACTACTCATGGTGTATTGGTTATTGGTTAGTTGCTTTATTTCTTCGGTTGCGTTTACCACCGAATCTACTGAAGCCAGTATCTGGTGTGCGCCTATTTTTTGTTCCTCCATGGCGTTGGCCACGGAGTTCACAATTTCAGTATTCCTCAAAGTGTCTGTTCTTATTTTTTGCAGTGCATCGCCTGTTTTTGCCGACAGTTCGACTCCTTCGGTCACAAAAGCATTCATGGCCTTTATCTGTTCAACTATCTGATTACTGCTTTCTCCGCTCTCTATTGCCAGATTTCTGATTTCGTCGGCCACAACTGCAAATCCTTTACCATACTCACCGGCGTGGGCAGCTTCGATGGCCGCATTCATGGCTAACAGATCGGTCTGTGAAGCCAGGTAGGATATCATTTCAATGATCTCATTTACCATGTTGGATGCCTTTTGGATATCCTTGATGGCGTTAATCGTCTCCTGGACTATCTCGTCTCCTCCTTGAGCCAGTTCAACCAATTGATCGGAAAGCTTATGAGCCTCTGCTGTTGTTGAGGTAATTGAATTAATACCGGCGGTCATTTCTTCTACCGCAGCCGAGCTCTCCTGAATATAAGTGGCCTGGACATTGACATTATTTGAAACATTCTCGATGGCCTGCAACATCTCTTGCACTATGTTATTGGTATTAGTTACTACCTTTTCCTGCTTTTTGGTGCTATCAGAAGCAAAACCACTGCTTTGATTAAGCTCGGCGATATACGAATCCATTTTTCTTATAAAATCATTTAATGATTCGGAAGATCCTGTTATTTCCGATCCCACATTTTTTACCTGCATGAGTAGTTGTAAAAGATAAGACATGAACTCATTTACCAGACTTGTAAGCTCTCCCAATTCATTGAAATGAATTATGCTTAACCGGGTTGTTAAATCCCCTCCCCCGGAAAGCAGCTCGCGCATCCGCTTGTTTATCCGGTTTAACTGCTTCATCTGATCACTGGCAAAAATGAAACCTATACCGCAAGCAACAAGCATCAAGCATATGTACAAGAAAATAATATCGCCAAGGTATTGTCCTTCCTTTTCTCTGATATAATCGTTCGTATCATTAAAATCACTCTCGGAGCTTACATCCGAATCCTTTTCAGCATGTTGTGTCACAACAAACGATTTAAAGGATTCAAGCTCACTTTTAAACGCGCTGTATCCCGCTACACCCATCATAGATGTAAACATCAGCGCCACAGCTATAGGCAGTAAAATACTTTTTCCCTTTATGCTCATATCCTTCACGGTTACTCCCTCTATAGCTTTAAAAGAATGGATAGCAAGCAGTTCCTTGGGTTTGACAAGCACTATGTTACAAAGCATGATAACGGACAGGGCGCATACGAGACCGATGGTAACATTATAAAAGCAAATCAACATATTAATGTCGGTAAAGAATTCCTCACCCCGAATAAAAAACCCGACGAGCATCTGCGCCGGAGGGCCGATTAAGAATCCACAGACATTTAAAGCGATTATTATAAGCGGAAGCTGGACAATTACTTTCCTCGCCATCAGGCGTTCCTTTAATTCCAATCCCACACCCCTCTTTATTTTTTGAAGGGCCGCAACAAGCGAACGCAAGCGAATAAAAACAACCAGAGCCGCAATGAGTATAATAACGACAACCACCGCTGCAAAACTGGGCAGTGTTTCGATGCTTCGCTCCCAATCCCTTTGTACATAAATAGTATTGAAAAACCACATAAAAACTACGAAAAAAAACGCCACTGTAATAATGACAGATAATACTTTCAATCTGATATGACTCTCATTCATGCTTTTCTCCTGCCTCACCGCTATTGATACGCCTTTATTAAAATTATAAGAAATTACTCGGGAAATGCCACAATAATAACATTATTGAGAACTCAATATTCGCAGTTGTCTAATAAGTCTTTCACAGAGCTCACGGAGTTCACAAAGATGGTTGAATATATGCACATTAAATTCCTCTGTGTGCTCCGTGAGATATATTTTTCTTTTTAGGCAGAACCATTTTATTTGAAATTTACTCTATGCAGTTTATCCCGAAAATTGGTACTCTCATCCTGGATTATTTTTTTTACATACTTTATATTGTTTTCCATGGCATCAATATAGAGGTTGCGATTAATATCGTATCTGCGCTGAAAATGAGTTTGGGCATGGTTAAAAATATTGAAAAACGTTGTTTGCAGTCTTTGTTTTACAACTTCATAAAAATCCAGTGTTTTTCGAATAATATCGAATTCCGTGTCGTAACCCGGGATTGACGCCTCTCTGAATTCATAATACAAAAATAATAACTTTTCGAGGTAAATCCGGTCGGACATCTGCCCTAACAAGTCACTTGTTCCCAAAATGGCTCCCGCAATACGATCAATTCCGCTTGCAAAGGAGAGAACTTCAAAATCAGTACCAAGATGAGAGCAGATAATATATGAATTAATAGATTCCACATCATTAGAATCCAATTCAAGCTGCTTGGCATTTTTCTCTACAAAATGAGTACTCCTGTTTACATGTTCCTGAGTGTATTTAGCGCCTGTTCCTGAAGTGTCCCATTCCTCTTGAATATAGCCCGTATCATGAAAAAGCGCGGCCTTTAAAAGATTCTCCGCTTTTTGTACATCAAATTTCTTTTCAGTTAAATTATAACCATCAATCAACCGGGCTACGGCTAAAAAAGTATCCAAAGTATGTCTTAAATCATGATACTCGGTATTACATTCCCTGTAACCCTTCATTTTTCCGGAAAACAGATCCCGAATTTGAAAAAAACTTTGCTTAAGGGCACTAAATTCACCGCTTTTATAATGCGCTGTAAATAGTTTTTTTATTTCAGTAAGGATATACTGCGGCTTGGAGATATCTACCAATTGTGATAATTGTACTGCCGCCACTTTTTTCCCCGTAAAAATGGAATAAATTTTATTATGACAAATAGTTATAAAGAATTCAACATCAAATTGTATTCATTTGTGTTAATTAATCTTTAAGCTTAAATATATATCATTTTTATAAAATTCCAAAATATTTATCATAATCGTATTCAAACCGAAAAAATCCTGCATTCAATTTTATGGTCCTTATCCTGCTGCCTGTTAAAATAAAAAATTCTTGCAATTCCGCTTATAATAGTATTATAATGAGTACACAACCAAAAGCCACCGGTCAAGCCGGTGCTTCGTGTAAGCAGGAGAACAGGAGGAAATGAGATGAAAAAATATCTGTTTGTGCTCTTTATTGTATTCTTTTTTCTCCATATAACACCTTTGGCGGCTCAACAAAATGATGACATGGAATCAGCATATATCAAGAACTTTTTAATACTAAAAATATATTCACATTTTTTAGGATATAAAGTTGTTTATTGGACCAGCAGAATGGATACTGCTTCAATCTATATTCCAATGAAATGGTTTGCAGGTGTTGAAAGAAAAGCGGTACTAGTCTACGGAAGAGACGCTTCTTATCCATATCTATCCGTAATCTGGATTAACAATAAAATATCACACATAAAAATATATGCATACGAAGATACAAACCACTACACATGGGGTGTGCTTCCGGACAGTCCTGATTTAGAAAGCCGTTTTAATGACGAAACAATAGAATTAACATTTTAATGACATTATGTGAAAAAGCGATCAAAGCCATCCGTGATGAAAAAGTATGTGGATGGCTTTTTTATAATTTCGGTCATCGAGACCCGCTGGCGGATAAAATACTCGCTGTTTCTCCAGCCACTACAAACAGCCGACCATGGATTTATCTTCTTTTTAAGGAGCAGGATCCGATCAAAATCGTACATCGTATCGAAGACACGGTATTGGATCATCTGCCCGGTGAAAAACATATTTATACCGATCGGAATTCATTTTATTCAGTCTTAAAAAAATGTGCCGGAAACACACCTGAGGTCGCACTGCATTACTCAATGCAGTACCCCCAACTTTCATTCATAGACCATGGAACGGTCTTACTGCTTTCCCACCTCGGCTTCAAACCTTACCCCGCTCACAACCTTATCCAGCAGGTTTTAAGTACACTCTCGGGCGATGAACTGAAGCTGCACGAACAAGCGTCCGGAATTTTACACAGTATTGTTCATGAAGTGTGGACAAGAATACGAACATGCTTTTTACGAAACAGGTCTCCGGTATATGAGGGTGAGATCCAACACTGGATCCTCGATTTATTTAAGGAAAAAGGGCTTGTTACGGACAGTCCGCTTATTGTCGGCACCGGTAAAAATACCGCCCTGCCCCACTACTTCCCGCACGGCAGAGGGGCAAAGCTGCAACCCGCCCAGCTGGTTCAACTTGATCTATGGGGCAAACTTGATACTCCCCGAGGTATTTATGCGGATATCTCATGGGTTGGGATATTAGCATCTTCGGTTCCCGATAATATAAAAAAAATTTTCAACACTATTATTGAAGCACGTGATGCAACGGTAGAGTATATTGCGAACAACCTGCGAGACGGTAAAACCTTAAGTGGTTCTGCGGTTGATATGCATGCTGAAAAGATTTTGCAGAAAGCCGGCTTCGCTGATTATATTAAACATCGCACGGGGCACGCGATTGACAGCGAGGTACACGGTTTCGGTGTTAATCTGGATGCCAAGGAG
This sequence comes from Spirochaetales bacterium, assembly GCA_016930675.1. Lineage (GTDB taxonomy): Bacteria > Spirochaetota > Spirochaetia > SZUA-6 > RPPD01 > JAFGGG01. Next base: position 78,161 of record JAFGGG010000004.1, on the reverse strand, counting down.
TTTCCGGACACAAGGCTTTTAAAGGAAGGCTCTTGCTTTTCGATTGAACCCGGTCTTTACTTCTCTGATTTCGGTATGCGAACAGAAATCGATGTGTATATAAAGGATGGCAGACCTATTATATCCGGAGCTTCACCGCAGACAGAAATTCTGACACTCTAGCTGGCAATTATGGATATAACCAAAGTCAAACGATTTTTTGATACATACAACACATTTCTCATTCTAGGCCATACGGAACCTGACGGTGATTGTATTGCCTCTCAGCTAAGTTTGAAAACGTTTTTAATAAGATCGGGCAAAAAGGCGTACTGCTTTTCTTCCGGCCCTTTTGAGCGCCCGGAAATAGTTAAATTTAAGCGACAGTTTGAATCTACAATAACTCCGGATATGTTCACGGATTCTACGGCTGTGATCATAGTCGACTGTTCTACACCGGAGCGTGTAGGTGAGCTTTATGAAGCAATCGCTCAAAAAACCATCTTAACTATCGATCATCACAAAGAGCGGGAAAATTTTGGTACTTACTCCATAATTGATCCCAAAGCCCCTTCAACAACCTGGCTTATTTATATGCTTATTTCTTCACTGGGCTACACACCCACTTCCGAAGAAGCCCTGCTTCTCCTTTTCGGGCTGTGTACGGATACCGGCTTTTTTCGTCATTTAGATACCAATTCATATGATGTGTTTCCTCTAGTTTCTGATCTCATAAGCAAAGGGGCCAGCTTAAAGCAGGTGTACTCCATGATGTACGGAGGCAGAACACTTGCACAAAGAAAATATTTGGCGCGCCTGATAAAAAGAGCAGAAAGCTATATGGATGATAGAATTATACTTACCTATGCGACCATGAAGGATAAAAAACTGTCGGGACCTTTGTCCCGCAGTTCTGACGAGCTTTACGGTCTGCTTCAGACAATTAACAATAATGAAATCGTAATATTCATCCGGCAGGAATCCGACACGCACTGTTCCGTGGGTCTACGGTCAATCAAGAAATATGATGTGGCAAAAGTTGCCAAGACATTTGGAGGCGGCGGACATAAACTGGCTGCGGGATTTTCTGCAAAAGGTACTATCAAGCAGATAAAAAAAATTATTCTAAAAAATCTAACTCAGACACTGGTAAAAAAAGCATAATTTCCCCGCTCAACCTGATAATCAGCATTATTTGTAAATAATTGTAAATTCTCATTGTATTTTACGAATGGTTAACATTTGTTTATGGCATACTTCTTGCTAATAAAAGAGCAAATAACCAATCTGGAGGTGGTAATGAATCATTCCGGGATTAAAAGCGCTTTGCCTTTTGCCGCTCTCAGTTGCGCACAGCATAGTGTCTGCACATTAAGGCTTACCAATACCTATTTAAAGTATATCTATACGTATATCACCAAATGCAAGTATTTTGATCAGGACGACCGCCATGAATTCATCCTTTATTTCTACCCGATACTTAATAAGGCGCTTCATTCCTTTCGCTACAAAGGCGTACCCTTTGAACATTATTTGAGTTTTCTTGTAAGTCGAAGAATAAAAACATTTCTTAAGAATAAATTAAAAGCGAACGACCTAAGTAATATAACATCTACCATATTTCAATCGCATGAACCTCCATATTCTGTTACAGCTACTCCATCACCTGAAATTAACTCCCGCATAAAAAAGATATTGGCTATCAGTGCTATGGGTAAAATCGAGAATAATGCAGCTCGCAAACGCTTTCTCTTTTTTATAGCAAAAAAAGCAAAGGACCTTACAGTGGATGATATCGAATTAGCTTCTCATCTGACGGATTATAAACAAAATTGGCTTCAGGACAAGTTATGTGAGCTGAAGCAGGAATTACAACAAAAGGAAGAACGTCTGAAACGTTATATTGAACGAAAGAACAGACTCTTCTTAAAAACTATATTATTAGAAAAAAAAATACTTACAGAAGTCGATCATAAACAAAAACAGATTCTTAATAAAAAACTTCGGAAAACAAATAATCATTTTAAATCCATCCTTAATAGAATAAGCAAAACCTCACTCAGTCCGTCTCATAGAGAGATCGCTGAAGTTCTAAATATTCCCAAAGGGACAATAGACACATCGCTTTATAAATTGAAACATCTGATAAAAAGTGGATAACAGAACCTTATAAATCATAGTATTTTGTTTTCCTCATGTTCTGTGGATAGATAATTGATTTTTGCTAAGATATATTATAAATTTGATGCAATAAAATGGGAATTGATAGACCACAGAGTTTTTTTATTGCTACAAATAACACTCACAAAAAACAAGAATTGCAGAGAATATTTTCGAACTCCCGAATTCGTTTGCCTGAAGAAGCGGGAGTATCATTCGCTTTTGAAGAAATCGGCGACAGCTTTCTGGAGAATGCCTTCGGAAAAGCAAAAGCCCTTTACAAGCTTATAAAACAGCCTGTGATAGCCGATGATTCCGGGCTTTGTGTGAAAACTCTTAATGGTAAACCGGGGGTGTATTCCGCTCGCTTCGGTGCAGAAAAGAAAAAAAAACCCTTGAGTACGAGTGAACGGAATATCTATCTATTAAATCAGATGCGCGATAAAACACTACGTTCAGCCTGCTTTGTATGTTGCATGGTGCTTATACTGGATGATTATCGTTTTTTTATAGCTGAAGAAACCTTAGAAGGAGAAATAACCATGTCACCGCGTGGAAGCGGAGGTTTCGGTTATGATCCTGTTTTTTATTTACCTGAGCAAGGCTTAACCGTAGCAGAACTCTCACCTCGGCAAAAAGATGAGATCTCACATCGAGGTAAAGCCGCCCGGGCCATAGCAGCGATGCTGGATTCAATTAAAACCGATGTTTAAATAAACTCTCACAGAGCACACGGAGGACACAGAGAAATTAATTCTTTTCACAATAATATTTACTTTTAAACAATTATGGTAATATCATTTTAATTTGCACAAAGTCTTAACTATCTCCCTCTTTGATCATACAAATACTTGAAATACTCGGCATCCGTAGTGAGTGTCTTTTTAAACTTGGGGAGGATTTCCCTATATGACTGAATAGCACGCCAAAACTCAAAAAAATCCGCATCCAGATTATAAGCTTCGGCATAGATGGCTGAGGCTTTTTGATCTGCCGCACCCATAATACTATTAGCATCTCTCTTTGCTTCAGAGATAATACGCTTGAGTTCCCTGTCTTTTTTACCCAGCCATTCCTGCTTTAAACCTTGCCCCTGTGAGCGAAACTTCTCCGCGATCTGCTTCCTTTCCGTGATCATAGCCTGATAAACATCAAGAGTCACTTTTTCAGGATACTCAATCTGGCGAATTACAATATCAATAAGCTCGATCCCATACTGATTATACGGCTCACCGTTTCTTAAAACAGCTTCAGCTTTGCCGTCTCCGGTTTTTTTTGTTTTATACATAGCCGTTCTGGCATTATCAAGCATATACTCCGAAAGCTTGATTCTTCCGCTTTCAACAAGAGGGTATTCTTTTTGTTCCGTAGTAACACCACCTTCCTGCTGCTCTTCAATCTCCGCCTCCATCTCACCCGGAGTTTCAATAGTTACCACCTCTAACTCTGCCTGTCTCTGATTAATGACATTGCTGTTGCGTACTACCTCATAAAGCAGATTATTATTGATAATCGTACGCACCTCCGAATCGATTATTTCATCAAGCAATTTATATCCGGAATTCAAGGTGTTCAGAGTCTGAAAAAAGAGTACCGGATCAACTATTCTCCAGCGCGCCGTAGTGTCAACAAAGATATATTTGTTTTCAGGAGGACGTGTTCGTATTTCCTGAGCCCTGCCATCCCAGGATAGTATCTTTTTAGGATAATGTATGACATTATCAATCAATGGCAGCTTGAATTTTAAGCCGGCCTCTGTGTCCACACTTACAATCTTACCCATTCGCAAAACTACGGCCTGCTGTCCTTCTTCAATGATATAAAACGGACCTAGAAATAAAAAACCGATAATTAAGGCGAGGATTATACCTAACACAATCCAGAGTTTGTTCACTTTTACTGTCATCGCACACCTCCAGGTACATCCCCAGACAAAGATTTGAAGGGAATAAAACTCTTTAAATTTCTGTCAATAAGATCCATATCTTTCTCATCCCGGAAAACATCTTCATACATTTCATAGTACAGACGGGCACGCGTAACACGGGGAGCTCGTCGGTACTCCAAATATACCCGTTTAAAACGCTCGACTTCTCCTAATGCTATATTCACTCTGTTGATGGCATACCCTTCGGCTTCTTCGAGGATCTTCTTTGCTTCTCCAAGGGCTTTGGGAATTTCCCGTTGGTACTCCTGCTTGCCTTCACTCTCCAGGCGATCTTTTTCCTTTTCCGCTGCGTTGACATCTTGAAAAGCCGCTTTTACCTCTCCCTCAGGCGGGGCAACATCTTTGAATTTCACAATTTTAACATGTATACCTAAGTCATACTTATCAAAATATTCATTCATAAGTAAGGCAGCCTGTTCCTGCATAGTTTCGCGTGCGGTACTCAAAGCATCGGATATATGTCTGTCACCAATAAGCATGTTAATTACCGAACGTGAAATATCGCGAATCGTCTTTTTCTTATTCTCCACATTAAATAACCAGGCTCCGGGATCTTCAATATAGTATTGCATGGACCATTCGGCGTGAACAATATTGAGATCACCGGTTAACATGGCTGATTCTTTTTTACTCTCTTGATCTTTTCTGTAAAGTGTTGTTTCTCCCGCTCTTTCGGTAATAAAACCGAACTCCTCATCCTGTTTTCTGGCGGTGGGCACATGAAAATCTTTTTCAATGCCAAAGGGAAATTTAAAATGCAATCCGGCATCCACAGTGCCATTTATTTCATAGGTATATTTTCCAAACCTCAAAATAACGACCGTCTCCTCATTTCCCACAATAAAAACACTCGTCCCTATCATCACTAAGATAAAAATCCCCAAAAGTACAAGAATCACCAAGAGTGGTGTTATTTTAAACGGTAGATTGAATGGTGTAACATTTCGCAAAGATTTTAATCCTCCTTCCTTACTTATTGATATCGTATATGAACTTAATTCTTTTTTCTTTAAAGGTCAAGGAATGCAAAATTATAAACATGAAATGCATATCTGCGCTTTAACGGGAATGCGATTGGTTTTATCGGCTTTTACTTGACAAATATCTCCCGCACTTTTTTTAATAATGTTTCAGGTGAGAATGGTTTTTGGATGAAGTTGCTTCCCTTCTTGGAAACAGCTTCATGAATAATTGATTTATCCGAATAACCGGACATATAAAGTACTTTTAATTTTGGTTGAATGCCAGCAATCTTTTTCGCCAGTTCCAAACCGTTCATGCCGGGCATAATTACATCCGAGAGGAGAAGATCAATGGGATCCTTAATTTTCTTACATGCCATAAGAGCTTCACGGCCGTTGCGGGCCGAAAGCACATGATACCCGGCCTGTAATAATATTTTTTTTGCCAACTCCCGAACTATCTGTTCATCTTCTACCAGCAAAATGGTTTTTTTGACTTTCATGCTTTCAGGATGCTTTATTTCTTTACCCACAAGTCCCGCTTCCTCTTCATACTCAGCAAGATAGATTCTCACCGTTGTTCCCTTGCCCGGCTCACTGATAACTTGTGTATATCCGCCGCTTTGCGTAATAATTCCATAGACTGTAGAAAGACCCAAGCCCACACCCTTTCCTTCTTTTTTCGTAGTAAAAAAGGGTTCAAAAATATGTGATTGAACTTCAGGATCCATGCCAATACCATTGTCACTGACTGAAATCACGATATATTTTCCAACCTGGATCTCAGGACTATGGATAGTTGTTGCGCCTGTTACATTTTGGTTTTGAGTTTCTATAAGAATTTCACCGCCGTGCGGTAAAGCATCGCGTGAATTGAGTACAAGGTTCATAATTACCTGTTCAATCTGACCGCGGTCAGCTCTGACATTGGCAATATCCATATTGAGTTTGGTCACAAGTTTAATATGTTCCCCAATCAGTCGTTTTAACATTTCATTCATACTAACGACAACATCATTAAGATTAAGCAGAGTGGGTTGAAGCACCTGTTTCCGGCTGAAGGCAAGCAGCTGACGAGTGAGTGAGGCCGCGCTTTTGGCAGCTTTTTTTATCTCTTCCACCTCTTTACGCAGCGTGCTTTTACCGTCCAATGATTGCAGCATGATCTCACTGTATCCCATAATACCTGTAAGCAGATTGTTAAAATCGTGAGCGATACCTCCGGCCAATCTTCCTATAGCCTCCATCTTATGTGATTGTCTCAATTCCGCTTCCAGGTTTTTACGTTCTGTATTATCGAAGAGATAACCGCGCATTTCGATCAGATTTCCCTGCTTATCAAAACTGCCGATTATATTGCCAATAACATGTATCGAACTCCCGTTCGGCCGTAAAAACTCGGCTTCATAATATTCAATCCTTTTTACAACATTAAGCAGCGTAAAGAAATCTTCCAAAGCCGATTTATTGGGATAAAAATCACCAAAATTGGCTCTCATCGCCTCCCTTACCGTGCTGAATCCGAATATATGGGCGAAGGCCGGATTACAGGCTATGATATCCCCTTTGGCATTGGCGATGAAATCTCCGGTGAAATCGTCTTCAAACCATTTGCGATAACGTTCTTCGCTTTTTCTCAGTTCCTCCTCCGCTCGCAAGCGCACCAAGATCTCTTCCTGTAATTGAACGTTTGTCTGGGTTAAATCATGAGTTCTGGACGATACAAGATTCTCTAAATTCTGAGCTTGAACTTTCACCTCCTGCAGCCTTTTTACACCCGTTAGTGCTGTGCTTAATCTCTTTTTTAAAAATTCACATACCTTAAGATCCGTTTTCTTTAGTTCCAGCACAAGCAAACCCAGCGGTTCATTCTCGTGAGAAAGTGTTTCAATGAAAAAAGCATAACGCCTGTTGACCGGAAGCAGACTCAAAGGAACAAGGCGGTTGGTCAGAAACCGCACATCTTTTTGGTGTATAGGTTTTAAATGCTTTTTACTGAAAGCCACAAGCAACCTCGAGTAGCGAAGCGGATCTTGGATCTCCTCATAAAGAGAAATGTAACAGCTTTTTATATCTATGGAAGAAAACCGTTGCAGGATGATTGCGGCCAGCTTATCCACGTCCAAGGCCATAAGCAGCTCTTCTTCGATTTTTTCAATGATCTTGCCTTGCTCCAGCTCTTTTACGTTTTTAACGGAATCCGCTTTTTTCAAGAATCTGCCGGCTATCATAACGGCCTTATAGATAATATCTTCTAAAACTTGAAGTGACGATGTTTCTTTGATACCGCCATATATATACTCTCGTAATGAAGAAAGAATATTAAGAACGCTCATGGTATTAATACCGGTCGCAATATGTTGGTAGAGAAACTCCTTCCATTTAACGATGAAGCAGTGAGTTGTTTTATTTGTAATATCGTCCGTCAGCGCATCGATCAGCTCCTGAATTAATTCTTTAACCAGTTTACTTCTTTGTTTACTAAGTCGAGGATGCGGTTTGGATATTTTAGAAGCTATGTTCTTTTTATGGTATAGAGAAAATGGTGTTATTGTATCAGTACCAGCTTTACGGCCGGTTTGAATATCATGCAAAACAGGTATACACCCGCATGACTCGCGAATTACAAGCTCCGTAGGTATCGAAGTTGTGTGCGGAACCTTTTCTCCCGATATTTGTCTGTACAAAAGCTCTGCAGCCGTTTGCCCCAATTTAAAGAAAGGTATTTTAAGCACAGTCAAAGGTAACAGCTCGTCATCGGTTGTCTTTTGATCCTCAAATCCGACTACGGTTATCTGGTTGGGGACTCTAAGACCGCGCTCCTGCAAGGCAATTATTACACCAAGTGCCACTTCATTATTTAAGGTAATCACCGTATCAAAATCTAACTTTAGTTCATCCAAAAGAGTATGTACGGCATTTTTTCCGCTGTAATAATCAAAATCGGCCCGGACAATTAAGTGTGGATTAAAAGGAAGTTTAAAATCTTTCATGCTTTTTATATATGTTTTTAACATACTCTGTGTCAGCGGATTATCGACAGGACCGGTTATTAATGCAATGTTCTGTTTGTGATGTTGTTTTACGAGATGGGATATGAGAGTTTTTAAACCTTTTTCTTTTAGGGTTACTATCGAGGGTACATTTCTAATTTTTAGTCCGATACTCACCAGAGGAAGCGGATAATATTTTTTAACCAGATTACTAATCCACTTACTCCCCACATAGCGGCTGATAACTTCCGACATTACTATTAAACCGTCCACATTTTTTTTATTGATGATATCAAACGGTAACATTATGCTGTCGCTTGTATCTTCCGTGGAACTTATGCTTTCCGTTTTAAAACATAAAAGGTTCAGATCAAAGTTCCGGGCAACTGATTCTACTCCGGCAATAATCTGTTCGGATCTATATTTAAAGGCAGGATCAACGAGAATACCTATCCGGCAGCGGCGATGTTTATTTTTAGCCTGTTCTTTCATAATATTAATTGTACACACAATTCTAAAATTTTAAAGCAACTTAACAATTCTTTTAAATTTCTTTCCACGGTCAAATTCATTAAGAAACATCCCAAACGACGCACAACCCGGTGAAAAAAGCACAGACATTCCCGGTCGCGCGTTCTCATACGCACATCGGACGGCTTTTGTAAGATCAGCGAACGGACCGCAAAATGACACTCCGTGCTTTTTTATAAGCGACAATATTTTTCGCGTTGCTGTGCCTTTAAGCAAAATTATCTGCCTTGGGATACGCATGATATTTTCAAGCGGGGAAAAATCAATATTTTTATCCGTGCCGCCTGTAATAAGAATGATCGGTTGCGGCAGGCTTTTAACAGCAGCCACAACAGCATGCGGAATGGTCGAAGCCGAATCGTTATAAAAGTCAATTCCCTTGACTGTATGGAACCTCTCCAGCCGATGTTCAATACCCTGGAATTTAGACAAACACGATCGGATAAACTCAGGATCAAGGCCGAAGACATACAAAGCAAGACCGGCACATAATAAATTGAGTCGGTTATGTGTGCCCGCAACAAGGAGATTTTTTTCCAATATTTTATGAGTAGAACCATTAATTCTTACATAACCCTCTTGGTTTTTCAACCATGCTCCCGGCAACTTGACTGGAAGTTCCGTGCTGGAAAAGAATAAGCAGCCGGCTTTGCTTTCACGGGCAAATTCATCACAATATGCGTCATCATAATTAAATATTGAGTAATCCGTATTATTTTGTGTCTCAAAAATTATTTTTTTATCAGCGACATATTCATTCATATCTTTATACCTGTTCATATGATCGGGCAAAATATTAGTAATGAGTGATATTTTCGGTTTGAACAGCGGTTTCCCTTTTAAATCAGCGAGTTGCCAGGAAGAAAGCTCCAATACAACAGGTGTATGATCTTCTAGTTCTTCTATAAATGTAAGCGGCGATACCGTAATGTTACCCCCAAGCTTCGCGTCTTTGATCCGCCCGCTTAAACAGAAGTGTATGGCTGAGGCTGTAGTGGACTTACCTTTGCTGCCTGTCACAGCGATGACCGGATTTTTACACAGCTGTAGAAAAATTGAGATGTCCGATTCAATGGGAACCAGATGCTCCCTGGCAATCTTTAAAAAAGGTGAATCCAAAGCCACACCCGGATTTTTAATTATCAGATCAACATCGCTGAAATCAGCTGCTTCATGTCTGCCCAGAACATAGCGGATGGGAAATCCCGCTAATTTATCCAATGAGGATTTGAGTACCGATTTCTCTCTCAAATCCGTAATGGTTACGCGTGCCTTTTGCCTCGCAAAAAAAAGAGCGGATGAAAGGCCTCCTCCGTGCAGGCCCAGTCCCATAATGGTAACACGTATCTTTTCAATTGCCTTGCCGTTAATCTTCAACTATAAATTCCCTCATTCCGTTTTCATTAAGATAGACCCTGATTTCTAAATTCTGCCAATCCGTGTATAAGCCAGCAGGCACCTGTTTTTTAAGGTTTTGGAAATACGGAAGCTGTTCGGAAAAATGTGCATCAAGCAGATCATGCTGGATAGTACTTAAATGGGGATTTAAAAAATTCAGTACTTCTAAAAAACTGCTTAATTTCTGCGCTCGTTTCTGACTCGAAAGTGAGATAACATTTTGACAAATGGTCTTATATGTGCAGACATACGGATAAAAAGGATATAGGTTTTGCGGGTGTTTGATAAACAGTCTGGAAAAAAACTTTGTAAGATCATCATCCATCCAGATCCCCTGAACAAAATAACCTCTACCGCGTTCCCCTATCCAGGTTTGGGAAATGAGTTGCTTTATTTTAAATCCCTCAATATGACCGCTATCCTCTACCACCTCTTCTATCGGGATCATATGAGCATCCAGGAAAAGTTGTCTGGTTCTATACAAGGTGGTTATGTCATTATCCCCTTTCTCAATAACTTCATGTGCATTATGGCGAAAACTTAAATCAAGCCGAAGCAGATATAAAAAGATTGCCCGCTTATATTCATATAACTTATAAAAAAGCGGCTTATGAATTTCTTCGGCATCGAACCAATAACGGAGGCCCTCGAACACATCCGGCACCAGCCCGTAAACTTGAGACATCACATGTTTAAGATTCAGCATATAAGCGGAGCTTGGTTCCTTTTCCGATATGTTATGATGAATAGGTAAATGGGGGACAGTATAGGCATCATTAAGTTTTAAAAAAAAATCTTCGGTCTGATTGAAATGTTTTGTATAACTTGTCGCTTTTTCATGAGTTTGTGAAATAAGTGAATTAATTTCCGGATTTGTATAGTGAAGTTCAATAAAATTAGTAAGCTTTTCCATTTACATCTAACCTGATGATACTTAAATGTAGGGTGAAAATCGAATTATGTAAATACATAAAACGGATTTTACACTTCCCCGCAGAACTGCTTCGGCTTTAAGTCAGCAGTAATAATTCGCAATGCGACTGCCGGTTCAAAGCCGGAAAACGGAAGGTTTCATTGGGTTAAAGATCCGGATAATAAACAGCCGAGTTCTTTTCAGTTTCAAACACAATAACTTTTCGTATCTTCACGGCGGGAACTGCTTTTTTAAGACAGCCGTAGATATGGAGGGCTATTCTTTCAGCGGTCGGACTGCCGTCTGTAAAATCCTTAAGCTCGTTTAAGAAACTGTGATCCAAATTCTCAAGTATTTTTTTTAGTTCATTCTTCAATATTCCAAAATCAATAACCATTCCCTGATCATTCAATTCTTGTGCTGTCGCGCTTACCTGCACCCTGTAATTATGCCCGTGTAATTTTTCACATTTCCCCTTATGCCCTGCGAGATAATGGGCAGCTGAAAATGTATCTTCCACTGTAACTTCATACATGATGCTATTATTATATTAATATTGATGAAAAAAACAACTCCTGTTACTATGGAATTGTGAAACACAAGCATTTTTCACAGTTAATCGACGGATTGCAGATCTTAAAACAAAACATAGGCTCTGATCCGCTTATTTCCGCTGTCCACTATGATTCCAGAGAAATTACCCCCGGAACTCTCTTCGTGGCTTTATGCGGCGAACACACAGACGGTCATCGCTATATTCAGGATGCAGTGGCAAAAAAGGCAGAAGCCTTGGTGGTTCAAAAGGAGACCGCCCTCGCCAAACAAGCTCTAGCATATGCGGTCACCCCCGATACACGGACAGCCCTTTCCAAGCTGGCCGCTAATTTTTATGACAATCCATCGAAGCATCTTTATACAATCGGTGTTACCGGAACCGATGGTAAAAGTTCAACAGTATGGTTTATTCACCAGCTTTACAGTCTGGCCGGAAAGCATTCAGGTTTCGTGTCAACAGCGAGTTATCAAACCGCAGATCGAGTGCAAAACAATCCCTACCGCCAGTCCACACCCGAAGCTCCGGAAATACATCAGCTTTTACACTTAATGCTGAGTTCGGGAAAGCGCTTTGCGGTTATTGAGGCCACATCACACGGCCTTTCTCAAAAGACCGCCCGTTTAAAAGATGTTCACTTTGATGTGGGTGTGTTTACCAACATCACGCACGAGCATCTGGAATTTCACGGTACTCAAAAAAACTATCGCAGCGATAAAGCCAATCTTTTTAAGGGGCTTTCATCTTCACCAGCCAAATCAGATCTTACTTCCAAAAGCCCTCTTGCCACACCTCGATTCGCAGTATTGAATATGGGCGATCCCAACTGGAAATATTTTTCCGACGCAGCCAGAGTACCTGTATATACATACGCACTAAATCTAAAAAACGCTGATATAAGCGCTTCTGATGTCATACCGAGTGCACACGGCAGTGACTTTATGATACATGTTGAACAAAAAGCATATCCCGTACACTTTAATCTGCCCGGAGCATTCAATATTGAAAACCTGCTGGCCGCGCTGGCAACAGTTTCATACACAACTGAGATTCCCCTTCCCGAATTACTCCCCTTTATTCCGAGGCTTACAGGGGTTAAAGGCAGGATGCACAGTATCAACATGAGACAGCCCTTTAAGGTTATCGTGGATTTTGCCCACACACCTGCCGCTTACTCCAAACTTCTTCCCTTTATCCGGACCCAGACCCAGGGGCGTCTTATATGTGTATTCGGGTCGGCGGGTGAACGCGATACTGCCAAAAGAAAGTTGCAGGGAAAGGTCGCTTCTGAATATTGCGATCTTGTGATTCTTACGGATGAAGATCCGAGAGGTGAAGACAGTCTTTCAATTATCCAGGATATTGCCCGGGGATGTGAAAACCTTACCCGGGGTAATGACCTGTTTTTTATCCCCGATCGAGCGCAGGCAGTTTACAAAGCATTAAGTACGGCCCGCAATAATGATACTGTGCTGCTTTTGGGTAAAGGGCATGAAACAAGCATAGTGTATAAGGATTATAAAGTTGCCTGGAATGAAATCACAACCGCAGAAGATATTCTAAAAGATTTGGGATTTAAGAAATAATTATTGACACCTGGCATAGTGTACTGATAACATTGAGTCAGCATCATAGTATTGGAGAGAAAATGCCCCCAAGCTTTACTACGCCCTTACAGCAAATAAAGTGTGGTAAAAAAATGCTGGATTTCAAGAATCACCCTCTCATAATGGGAGTAATTAATACTACTCCCGATTCTTTTTTTCCTGCCAGCAGAACTCCGGATCTTAAAAGTGCGCTTTCCCGGGCCGAGGAAATGATTACGGCCGGCGCCGACATTCTGGATATCGGAGGCGAATCCACACGCCCCGGCTCTGATTCCGTAAGCGCCGAAACAGAGATCGGCAGGGTGATCCCTCTTGTTCGGAAGTTGAAAAAAAATCACGACATCCTAATTTCAATCGATACCCAGAAACTTGCCGTGGCCAAAGCTGCTCTATCAGCGGGTGCGGATATAGTCAATACGGTTTCCGGATTAAGGGATGATGATGATTTCGCTTATTTTATCGCCAGGCAGCAGGTGCCGGTTATTATTATGCATATGCGGGGCAGTCCTAAAACCATGCAAAACAATCCGAACTACGGAGATACGATCTCAGAGATTACACATGAGCTGGAAGAACTCGTGCAGCATGCTCTTGCCTGCGGTATTAACCACAACCGGATCATTATCGATCCCGGTATCGGATTCGGGAAAAGACTGCATGACAATCTGCTTATCATTAAACATCTTAAAAAAATCAAAGCATTGGGGTATCCGGTGCTTATTGGTATTTCTCGCAAATCGTTTCTCGGTTTGATCCTGGATAAACCGGTAGCACAGAGACTCATCGGTACTATTACAGCCAACACAATTGCCGTCTTAAACGGTGCCGATATTATAAGAGTACATGATATTGAAGAAGCAAGTGAAATGAAGAAAGTAATACGGGCAATTGAAGATAGTGACTAAGTACTAAAATATATTAATTATGGGAATTAAGGAAAAACCGTGTTTAAATGGATAGTTGACAGCTTTTGGCATTACATAAGACCTCTGTTAGATATAGTGATCATTGCTTTTCTTATTTATAGAGGTTATCTTATCCTGGTTCAAACCAGGGCCGTACAGCTTATTAAGGGCATATTTATTGTCATACTCATCTATTTTATTGCCTATATATTCAAGCTGAATACTTTATTGGGATTAATGGCCATGTTCTTTCCCGGCATTATTATTGCCATCGCCATCATTTTTCAACCGGAACTGCGGAAGATTTTTACCAGAATCGGTCAGGGAAACTGGTTCCGCTTCAGCTCCGGAGTAAAGCGTTATCATCTCGAATCTATAATCAATTCGATCGAAGTGCTTTCTTTACGCAAGCGAGGAAGTATTATTGTGGTATCCCGACACGTAGGGTTGAAAAACGTAATCGAAACAGGTACTTTGCTTAATTCCGATCTCTCTTCAAGTTTAATCCTCACAATCTTTACCGACGGATCGCCGCTGCATGACGGCGCTGTTATTGTTACCGAAGATAAAATAGTGGCCGCGGGCTGTTTCCTTCCTTTGTCGGAACAGATTGACATAAAACGCAGTTTTGGCACCCGTCATCGGGCCGCACTTGGCCTGGCCGAAGAAACTGATGCGATTGTGATTGTAGTTTCTGAGGAAAACGGGGCTATTTCTTTGGCCTACGATGCACAGCTTATCTATGATCTTACCATACCGGACATTACTCAAAGACTGAAAACATTATTTGAGATCGGTGAGGATGAGGAGGAGCAGAGTAGTGAGGATTAAAAATCTCGGCAAGAGTATATTCACCAACTGGCCTGCTAAAATAATCTCTCTCTTGGTCGCCGTAATAATATTTTTTATCTACAGGATGGATACCCAACAACAGTTTTCAATCCCTCTGGAAAAAAAACTACCTCCCGGATTCGCCATAGCTAATGAGTACCCAAGCAGAGTTGATGTTGTTCTAAGAGGTGTGAAATACAGAACACCTCTCGAAGAAAGTAATTTTTATGCTTTTTTTGATGTAAGTAATATTAGAACCGAAGGCCAGGTACAAGCTGAAATCATAGTCAAGCTACTGCCGGAAGATCTTAAGCTTGGGACATTCGAATTCGAATACAGTCCCAGTCTGATTTCCATTCGTCTGGAGCAGGAAATTGAAAAAAAAGTACCGGTCCTGCCGAATCTGGTAGGAGCTCCTCCGAAAGGCTACAAGTATGAATACAAAATCGATCCCGGCACAATAACAATCAGAGGTCCGCGAAGCCATGTGCAGAAAATAACTGAAGTGACGACTGAAAAAATAGATCTTACGGGACGTATTTCTGAGATAAAAAGTTTTGTTAAAATTACTACCGGCAACAGTTTTGTTCGTCCGCTGGAAAACCAGGAAGCTCTCCTGCAAATCTCCATCAACCAGGAACAAATAACCAAAACCTTTTCTAATATTCCGATTATACTGACCAATACTCCGTTTGGTTTACAGGTTATGAGTGCGATTCCGCGAGGTTACGTTGAGTTGAAGGGAAATCAAATCGATATAGACAACCTCGATACCGAACAAATCAAACTGATCGTAAACTGCAGGGAGGTAACCGAACCGGGAGAATACGTGTTTATTCCTGAACCAAATATACCCGAGAAGATGTCGGTGATAAACTATGATCCGAAAACCATTATAATCAAATTCGGTCTAAGATAGAGGCACAGAGCAGGATGATAAAAGGGATCGGGATCGACATGGTTAAAATTGCCAGATTAAAATCCTGGATTAAGGAACCAAAACTGTATACACGCTTTTTTCACCCTGATGAGATTAAGATATTTCATAATAAGAGGAGACATAATCTTGTTTCACTGGCCGCACGCTTTGCGGCCAAAGAGGCTTTCGGCAAAGCATTGGGTACGGGACTTAAAGGATTTTTTCTCAGAGAAATTGCCGTGACAAACGATGAGCACGGCCGTCCGCATATGCGTTTATACGGCAAAGCGGCTCAGGTTTTTAAAAGCAGAGGCGGAGGCAACATCCTTATTTCACTCAATCATGAGGTTGACTATGCGCTGGCAATGGTAATAATAGAAGGTGGTACATGAGCCCTGTAAAAAACCAAGATAACAAGAAAAAGAAAATCACGTTTTTTTCAAACAAGACCATTAACTGTCCGGTGTGCGGTAAGGATTTTTATCGTGAAGATCTGCTTACCGGCGGCGGACGGCTGATCGCAGGTGAACTCAGCGACGAACTGCGCAGGATTTACGAGCCTTCAGTAAATTACGGTGAAATATACCCTCTTATTTATTCTATAACAGTCTGTCCGGAATGTTACTACGCCGCCTTCCCCGAGGATTTCTCAAAAATCGAAGGCAAGGTTACTCACAAACTGGAAGAACTTACCCAAACAAGAAAGAAGAGTATTGAATATATTTTCCCCTCACTCAACTATACGGAACCAAGAGGATTAAATGAGGGAGCTGCCAGTTATTTTTTTGCTTTAGCCTGTTATGATTTTTTTCCCAAGTATTATCTGCCTACTTTTAAACGCGGCATCTGCTCACTCAGAGCAGCCTGGTTGTTTAACGACCTTCACCGTAAATTCCCCAGTGATAACTATGAATACCTGTCACAGCTTTTCTATCGCAAGGCAAGTTTTTATTACAAGCTCGTTTTAGAAAAGGATCAAAGGGGAGAGGAAGGTCTTAGACCAAAAACCAATTATGGTCCCGATACGGATAAAAATTACGGCTATGACGGTATCCTTTATATATCCGGCATCCTTGAGTATAGATACGGCCCTAAAAAAGATGACGAAAAACGGATAAAATCACTGGAAAATGTAAAACGCCTTTTTTCAAAGTTATTTGGAATCGGCAAAGCCTCCAAACAAAAACCCTCGACGATTTTGGATAAGGCCAAAGATCTTTATTACAAAATCGGACAAGAAATCGACAGCTTAAAAGGTGAGGCATAATCTTAAGTGGGAAAACGCACTATAAAACTCACACTAGCTTATGACGGTACACACTTTTGCGGGTGGCAGACTCAAAAGCAGGGTGAGCGTACCGTGCAGAAAATAGTGGAAACCGCTTTGGCCGAACTTCATAATCATGAAATAAAACTGTATGCGGCCGGGCGAACAGATTCCGGCGTCCATGCTACCGGCCAGGTGGCGCATTTCCATTCAGGGCATCGCTCACTTGCTCCGGAACAGTTCACGGATGCGATAAATTCTCATCTGCCCCACGACGTGCGCGTTTTAAAAAGCGAGCAGGTACCGGAAAGTTTTCACGCCCGCTTTTCCGCAAAAGCGCGTCTCTACCGTTATTATCTCTATTCTTCACCCGTAGGTCTGCCTCATTATCGCAGATTCTGCTGGCGGATACGCAAAATCTTAAATATAAACAGTCTTAATGCTTTGGCGCGTCCCCTGGTAGGCAGCCATGATTTTACCAGTTTTTCAAGTACTAAGGATCCAAGCACATCCAAAGAGAGAGAGGTTTTCACCTCTTGTTTTTATACCCTGGGCCCTTTTATAGTATATGAGATCCGCGCCAATGCCTTTCTCTGGAAGATGGTGCGCACCATTTTGGGTACAATTATAACTCTTGCCCTGCAGGAAAACACTCCGGACATGATGTTCGACACACTTCAGGCAAAAGACCGCAGCAGCGCCGGTCCGACCGCGCCCGCCCGCGGACTGTTTTTGGAAGGAGTACGCTATGGCTGACGGCAGAAACACGGATTTGACACAGTTCTTGGAATTGGTACAGCTTGTGGAAGATTTTTATAAAAGCGGTTTTAAATCAACACGGCAGGCAGGCAATAATATTGCAGAACTTCCGCCAGCAGAGCTAAAGGTTGACCGAACACTCGTGCGGCCTGAAAGGACTGCCAAATTGGAAGAACTTTATCAGGAGATTAAAACGTGTACAAAATGCGACCTGCACTTCAATCGTCTGCACACTGTACCCGGAGAAGGTGTGTTTAATCCTCTGATCATGGTCATCGGAGAAGCACCCGGCCAACAAGAAGATAAAATAGGGCGGCCTTTTGTGGGTAAAGCCGGTATTTATCTGGATAAATGGCTTAAAGCCATTAATGTTGATCGGTACACTAACTGTTATATAGGCAATGTCATAAAGTGCCGTCCGCCCGAAAACAGAGATCCGCATCCTGAAGAAATAGCTGTGTGCCTCCCCTACCTTGAGCGGCAACTTGAGCTGTTGAAACCCAAATTCTTATTAACCGTAGGCAGAATTTCTTCACAGACCCTCATAGGTTCAACAAAGGGAATCGGTTCACTGCGCGGAGGAACTTATTTTTATAAGCATTTACCTTTGGTACCCACATTCCACCCCAGTGCGGTATTACGCAATCAATCGCTGCGGGGAGCGGTCTGGGAAGATCTTAAACTCATAAGAGCATTGATGAAGTAATGGCAGTCTACCTCGATGTTGTATTCAATCTACCGATTAACAAAACCTTTATCTACTCCTGCGCAGCGGAAAAACAGGTAAGTCGGGGCTACCGTATTGTTGCTCCCTTTGGCAACAGAGAGCTTTTAGGATATGTTATTGATAAAAAAAAGGAAAAACCTGAAAGCGATTTTGAAATAAAAAATATCATAAGAATTATCGATAAACGTCCTGTATTTAATTCCGAAACGGTTGATCTGGCCTCTTGGATCTCCTCCATGTATCTTTGCAGCGCAGGCGAAGCATTATGCCTGATGATTCCCGGCGGCAGGAGGGAACATGAAGGTGATCTGTTATTTACTGATGACACTGCCGCTGAATATAAAATAAGCACAATGGCTTCACAACAAAACCAGGCTATCGCTGCAATCCGTGCCGTGAAGGATCATATGTTTTACCTGCATGGGGTCACCGGTTCCGGAAAAACCAATGTTTTCTTGACTATTGCCAAGGATATGCTTCAGAACGGAAAAGGAGTGATTTACCTGGTACCGGAGATATCCCTTACTCATCAGGTGGTGGCTGTATTTAAGGCTGAATTCGGCAGCGAGGTAGCCATCCTTCATTCCGGATTTACCCCTTCAGAACGCCTCAAGACCTGGCTTTCCATTTTAGAGGGGAAGCAAAAGCTGGTGATCGGTGTACGCAGCGCGGTTTTTGCCCCTCTAAAAAACCTGGGGCTTATCATAATCGATGAAGAACATGAAAATACCTATAAATCAAATTTCACACCGCGTTATCACGCCCGCCAGGTGGCTATGTTTCGTGCAAAAAAAGAAAAAGCACTGCTGCTTATGGGTAGTGCAACCCCTTCTGTAGAGGCTTATTACGGAATGAAAACCGGTAAACTTGCTTACTTCCATCTTCCCCAGCGTTTGAGTGGGGGCAGCATGCCCCAAGTTGAGATAGTGGATATGAAAGAACAAAGCGGACCTTTTTCCGATAAGCTTATAACCGAAATTAATGCTGCATATAATTCAGGCAAGCAGTGCATTCTCTTTTTAAACCGCCGCGGGTTTTCTTATTTTTTTCGCTGTGCAAGCTGCGGTTTTGAAATGAAATGTCTGCGCTGTTCCGTGTCATTAACTTTTCATAAGCAAAAAAACAGGATGATTTGCCATTACTGCGGTTACAAGACCTCTCCCCCTTCGGTTTGTCCAAAATGCAACTCTCTCGATGTCGGGTATCTTGGTTTCGGCACCGAATTAATAGAAGAACAAATGGCCGTATTATTTCCTCAGCTTACGGTAAAGCGGGTTGATACCGATACGGTTAAAAAAAAGCAAGAGCTTGCTCATATTTTACGTGATTTTAAAGAGGGGAAAATCGATGTCCTTTTAGGTACACAGATGGTGGCCAAAGGTTTAAACTTTCCGAAAGTGAGTTTGGTCGGCATTATCTGTGCGGATACCTCTCTGCATCTGCCTGATTTCAGGGCTTCTGAAAGGACATTCAACCTCATTGTACAGGTAGCGGGTCGAGCCGGACGCTTCTCGCCCGACGGCAAAGTTATAATCCAAACCTATCAAACAGAAAACACCGCTATTAAACTCGCGTCCGGTCATAAAATTGATGATTATTATACAGGAGAAATCAAAATCAGAAAGGAGCTTGGTTTCCCGCCGTTTTCCCGCCTTGTGAGATTAGTGTTTCGCGGTAAATATTTGCAAAAAACCATCAAAGCAGCTGAAGATTTCTATGCACACCATCATGAAAAACTAAAGCCGTTTGCCGGTCTTTTAGGGCCTGCTGAATGCCCGCTTTCACGTATCGCTAAAAATTTTCGCTACCATATAATTATCAGGACATTTAAATTCACTAAACTGCATTCACTGCTCGCAGACATCTTCGCAGAGTACAAACCTCCGGCAGGTGTTTATGTAGAAGTGGATATTGACCCTGTGTCTTTATTATAATTTCAAAGACGCCATAACCTGTGCCATGACTTTGGCATCACCTACCATGTTCTCAATAACACAATATTCGTTGGGCATGTGAGCAGTGCTGTTCAATCTGGCCCATACAACCGTAGCAATGTCCTTTTTGCGTAAATGAGCACCTACTGTTCCTCCTCCGATACCCACTGTCTTGCCTGCCACGTTATATACCGTACGAACAGCTGTTTTTAAGTCGGCAACCAAGGCAATATTCTCCTGTGTCGGGGGAGACGATTCTTTTTGCACGATCTCTGTCTCTATCTTTACCTGATATTTATGCTCAATTTCTCTACACAGTTTTTTTATTTTTTTTAGTACATCATCAATTTTCAGCGCAGGCAGGATACGGCAATCAAGATAAAATACATCTTCACCGGGAATGGTATTTACATTGGGGACATTGGCTTCTTTCTTAGTCGGTGAAAAAGTGGACACAGGCGGGGTAAAAAGTACATCCTTCTTAGTATAGAACCGATTTAAGGCGTGGAGTTTGAGCACCAAATCACTTCCGGCAATAAAAGCATTTTTTCCCAGATCAGGCAGGGAGGCATGACACTGCACACCCAGAATCCGAAACTTAAGCCAAAGAATGCTTTTTTCCGCAATTTCGATCATAGCTCCGTCTTCTGAACCGGCATCCGGTACAAGCACGCAGTCCTGTACGGAAAACAGTTTTTGTTCTTGTTTTAACAGATATTTGATTCCATACTCCGATCCGGTTTCCTCATCGGCTACGAACAAAAGCCTGATCGTAGTCTGCGGGACGGTTTCTGTGGCTTTTAAGGCCAAAAATGCAAAAAGCGATGAAACCAATCCCTGTTGGTTATCTTCCACACCGCGACCGTAAAGTTTCCCGTCTTTGATCCGCATTTTATACGGATTATGCTGCCAAAGCTTTTTTTCTCCGGGAGGTACCACGTCAAGGTGTGACATAACCCATAAAGCACACTTTTCTGTCTTTCCGGAAAGGGAGCAAATCAGATTAGGTCTTTTTTTCTGTGAAACTCGTTTGTCAGGCGCATTAAACTGCCGAATGTTTTTAATACCTTTTTCTATGAGATAGTTTTTTAGAAGCACAGCCTTTTCCCATTCACCATCCCCCCCGCTCTCCGGCGCGATCGCAGGCACAGCGCACAATTTTCGCTGCAGCTCAATCATTTCATTTCGGTTTTTTTCTATAAAATTAAATAGTACAGTCAGATCCGGCATGCTGATTCTCCTTCAGTAGAGTAATTTTGACATAATAATCCATGTTGACCAAACAAGCAATATATGTTCTATAATGGGAAGGGCGAACTTATGCTTAGGGAGATTTTAACAATGAAAACCTATACCAGATATACTACAATACTCTCTATAACCACAGCAGCAATTATTATTTTTATCTTTACTGTGATTCTTTCCACCTGTTCGGCTTATAAAGGGTATGCGGTAATTTTATGGACACAAGATGATTGGCCGTATGCCAACGGAGATATTGCCAACATTTCCAGAGTATATGAAACGGATAGAAAATGTATCGCCATCTATGAAAAAGACACCATTGAATTACCGATGTGGCGCGTGCATTACTTTGACAGTTACGATGAGGCCAAAACCTTTGCTGAAAGCTATGATCCATATAGAGACACCTATGCCATCTGTCGCAGAAATAGTCTGCCCGTACGGTCAGAAGCCGACAGCGGTACCGAAAGGGTTACGAAATTAAAATCAGGTGAAATCGTGAAGGTTATTGAAAAAGGCAAACAAGAAAAAATCGGAAACATGGACGATAATTGGTATTTAATCCTCACTGATCGCGGTTATTTGGGATATACGTTCGGTTATTATCTGAACATTTCGGATGATCCTGAAAATTTCGGAGACAAATCTCCGACACTCTTAAATCCGGAATCACTAATCGAAGCGCTTTTAGACAATACATGGGTACCGGAAATAATTGAAGAGATGGTAAAAAGCGACATGTATGATCTGGCCGTATTAAAGAAAAAATACGGTCTTGTTTTAGATGAAGAAGAAAAAACCGTAATCCTCAATTTGCCGGGATTTAATAAAGAGTATAAATACACGAATATAGCCAAAACGTCGTCGGGAAAATTGACCTTTGAAGGTACGGATTTAAAAGTCGAGATATCGCCTTCATCAAATAAAATTCTTGTTAATTATGTAAAGAACAACAAGGAAAGTAAAAGCGAACTGGTTATGCTCGAAAAAGATCTCGATCAGATTATCTGGCAAGAACAGCAGCGCCGTAACGATTTATTTTCCAACATAATCAAAAAGGGTAATGTGCTGCGAAGTTCAGCAGGCGGGACAATCAGTCTTGCCCATAATTGGAGCTTTACCTGGCAGGACTGGAGTTTGCTCTCCCCTGACATTATCCCTGAAAATTCCAGCGGTCAGGGCAGTGTTGGTTTTAAATACTTTTTATCTTTTGGACTGCGCAATCGCTATGATGGTGCCATTACTTTCTATTTTAGCGGCAGCCCGGGATTTGAAAGGACATTTCTTTATACACTTGCCGGCAACAGTATTAAATTGATTTACGTTCCGGCTCAGGATATTGAAAACCTCATGATTATGAGAGCAAGCCGCGCCGGTGAAGCTATGGATTATAGCTTCTATACTGAATAATTAAAATAAGAGGAGAATAATGGGTGCCTTTCATGCTTATGACATACGCGGTATTTTTGGTGAAGACATTGATATAAACTTAACCTATAAAATCGCAAGAGCTGCCGCCCGTCTATTGCCGGCCGAGGTTTTTATGATCGGCTATGACGCCAGACTTCATTCACATGATATGTATAAGTCGGTTATAAAAGGATTGACCGACGAAGGCAAGAATGTGATCGGTATCGGACTCTGCAGCACTCCTCAACTCCATTTTTTCCAAATCAAGACGGGGTGCGGTTGTGGTATCATGATTACCGCTTCGCACAATCCTCCCCAGTATCACGGTCTTAAACTGTTCGATGCTAAAGGCGGTTCAATCAGTTATAAAAAGGGTCTGGATAAAATTGAACAGATGATTCACTCCCTCCCGCCTGTCAAGGCTGTCAAAGGCACTTATCAGGAAAAATCCCTTGAAGAGGACTACATAGATTTTATCATAAGCAGCGCCCAAGGCCAAAAGTTCGGAGTGCGCACAGTCATTGATGCGGCCAACGGATCGGCCGGACATGTATTTAAACAAGTGGCGGAAAGGTTGGACTTATCTTATAATCTGATCAATCAAGAACCGGACGGGAATTTCCCCAATCATTTTCCAAATCCGCTTTTGGCTTCAAGCCGTGAACAGATAGCCAAAAAAATAAAGCAAAACAAAGCCGATCTGGGAGTGGTCCTTGACGGAGACGGAGATAGAATAATATTTGTCGATGAAAACGGTGCTGCTGTTGAAAACTATTTTATTTCAGCGTTGATAGCAGAAGAGCTGTTGCATGACAATCCCGGGGGGGCGATTGTCTATGATCTTATCTCCTCCAAAGCCCTTCCCGAACATATTACGGCCTGCGGTGGAAAAGCGGTATTATCACGAGTGGGATATACTTTTATTTATGATAATATGGTCGCCACCTCGGCTTTATTTGGCTGTGAAACCTCCGGCCATGTGTACTTTAAGGTAGACGACCGCTACTATACCGAATCCGCAGCGTATGCTTTTGTGGTGTTGCTTAAACTGCTTGAGGCCAAACAAAAGCCTCTGTCCCAACTTGTTGCTCCTTTACGCATGCGTTTCTACCAGGCACCTGAACTCAATCTCGAAGTAAACGACAAGCAGGCGGTGCTTTCCTTAATCGAAAAACAGTATAAAGATGCGGCTATTACCAAGCTGGACGGAATCAGCATAGAATATCCGGATTTTTGGTTTAATGTTCGTCCAAGCAACACCGAACCCGTAATCCGCGTGCGCCTGGAAGCCATATCTAAAGAATGTGCATTAGCACAATTTGAAAAGCTGAAAAAGTGTATTACCTCATCAATATAAACAGAATAAAATAAGTCTCTGTGTGCGCTACCGCACTCATGCAGTCGATTTTTTCTTTTTGCTTTTGTTGATGTACTGTTCTTTGTCCGCCTTTTTCATGAGATCTTCTATTGACATCATGCTTTTATGATCAAAACTTGAAAACCCCGTGCTCACCGAGAGCTTATAAGATTTACCCGAACTATTGTTGAAATGGTCGATGTTTTTTTCAATCCTTTGAAGAATTTTATTTTTATGTTCAAGCGAAGCATTGTAGGATAACACGACAAACTCGTCTCCGCCAATTCTGGAGAGAATGTCATTTCTGCGAAACACCACTTTTAATATTTCGGCGAAGGCCTTGAGGATCTCATCTCCTTCCGGATGACCGAAGTTATCGTTTATCTGCTTAAGATCATCTAAATCCATGAATACGATAAGAAACTGCATATTGGAGCGTTGAGCCATTTTCCATATCTGAGTACTCAAGGTTAAAAAACCTCTCCGGTTGTACAATCCCGTAAGCTCATCAAGCAGTGAGAGAGATTCAAGCTCGACATTGGTTTTTTTCAGTTCGTCTTCGATATGCTTTTGCTGTTCAAAAAGCAATACACCTTTTATAGCACTGCTAATCTGCATACGCAGTGTCTCATATACGATATCCTCTTGCAGGGCGGCCTCAAACAAAACAACTCCGAAATGCTCTTCGGCGAAAACCAGCGGTAGAAGAATCCAATCCTTTTTATTGTCTTCATAGGCAAGAATATACGGAACCACCATGTCAGCGGCAAAGATACTGCCCGTATGACGGGTAAGCTTACCGTCCTTCATGGCCAAGAGAATATTGACCGCACCGGAAATTTCCCAGAAATATTCACTCTGCATAGTAATGG
Organism: Spirochaetales bacterium; assembly: GCA_016930675.1. Taxonomy (GTDB): domain Bacteria; phylum Spirochaetota; class Spirochaetia; order SZUA-6; family RPPD01; genus JAFGGG01. The sequence goes on along the minus strand of JAFGGG010000004.1, from coordinate 52,891 downwards.
GTTCTTGAAAAAGAAAAATATAGATGCTTTTAATGCCGAGAGGCGGAAGTTGCTCGGTAATTGTGGATATGAGGTCATTAAAATTAAAGGAAGTAATAAGATTCTGACTTACACTGAGCAGATCTCTTATCCTTGTCTCCAAAGCAAATCTTTTTACTGCCTGCTGGCTCTCCAGGAATTTTGTCACAATCAGCTTTAGTTTGAAAAACAAATGATCAAGTGGAACTTTAAGTTTTGTAACAGGTACAAATTCCAGGACATTCTGTTGAACACAATAAAATGTTTCCAACCACAAATGCAGTTTTCTATCTTTTACATCCATATTCAAAAGAATTGCGGAAAAGGCCTTTAATACATCATCCTCACTTGAGTTTGATTCAATGAACCGGATCAACAACCTTAAAAACTTCTGTAAAATGAAAGAAAACAGCTGCTTGTCTTCGCTTTCCAAGCAGCACTTTTTTAAAATCAGCGAATTCATTCTTTTGATATCCTGATTAGTTCTTCCTGCATCACTCAAAGCCTTCTCACTTCTAAATATGAATTCATCCTGCAAATACTTAACCTGTGTCGAACAGCCGCAAGAATATCGTTTTATAAAGCGGGCCGGCAAAACAATATCTTTCCCCCGGCTTTGGCCATGGATCATGGCAATAAGCATTTTCAGGGCTTCATACACCTGCTCCTGGAGGGGCTGTCGTATTGAAGAGATTGAAGGTATATGGTATTCAGTTTCCTCCCAATCATCAACGCCGATGATCGCCACATCTTGCGGCACTTTTAAGCCAAGTTCACGAATAACCTCCATGGCACCTAAAGCCATATCGTCGTTTGAAGCAATAATCGCGTCTATCTTTTGCTTTCTTGTCAGCAATAACTCCCTGGCCGCTTTTCTTCCGGAATAGATGACAAAATTTCCCTCAACAACGATATGTGGATCAAAGGGAATATTGTGCTTTTTTAAAGTATCCTTATAAGCCAGAAATCGATTGTCAGCTTCACTGGATTCTACGGGTCCGCGGATAAAAGCTATTCGTTTGTATGAATGATCGATAATACAATGCTCTACGGCCTGTTTTATTCCCTCAGCGCAATCCACAAGTACGGCGGGTATGTTCCCGCATTTTATCGAGAGACTTACTCCGGGAATCCCCGAAAAATGATTCATGAACATGCCGTAATCTATCGGACTTAAATAGACACCGATACTGGGAACAAATATAAGACCGTCAACACTTTCCCTGTTTATAAAGCTATATATAAAATTTTGTTCCATATCAATTTTATACGGTGATTTTAAGGATCTGCCCACAAAAGCCAATAGTCCGATGTTCAGTTGTGCGGCGCACATACGGACAGCTTGCCAGACGAGGTGCATGTATTTCATCTCTAATTGATTGATAAGTACGCCAATCCGCAGGGGTCTGTTATTTTCTCTGTTCACCATATTTAACACCCTGTTTTTAAGGCTATCATTACTCTTAAAAGGTTGTACAGTATATATTCTACCTATTAGCAAAATAAGTAATTATAATACTAGTATAAGTTAATCAGCGTTTAAATAACATTATTTTATTGTTTATTTTTTGCAGAAACGGTAACAAACAGACACATAAACCGCGGTTAAGCCTGCATGAGCAAGCAGCTGTTCTTAAACAGCCAGTTTAACATGTTGAGAAAGCTTGTCCTCTCTGTGGGGTTTATCTGTAGTTTTTCACTCCTCTTCCCTGATTAGAATAAACTCCACCCGCCTGTTCTTCCACACATTCTCCTGATCGCTAAAAGGCACAATCGGTTCGGCTCCTCCCTTGCCCGCTGTGGAGATACGCCTGGCCTCTATACCGTGCTTCACCAGGGCCTTCTTTATGGCTTCCGCCCGTTTTTTAGAGAGAGGCAGGAGTATATTCTGCTGTTCAGCTTTGGCTTTTTCCGGATCCTGCCAGAATACATGCACGGCGTGACCTTCAATGAGAATGTTGTACTTTTTATATCTGTTGAATATCTTGGCCAGGCGCTTAATTGTCCACATGTTCTTTTCATAAGCCTCGGGAGCCACGTTTTCATAATCAGCCGTGTTGGGTGCAAAGGTAATACTGGGGATTCTTATTTTCAAACGGTCCCCGTCTCTTAATACCAGCACATCAATCGGGATTACCTTGGCCGCCACCGCCTTATTGCCCAGATCATCCACAACCGTCAATTCCAGCGGATAATCCTCGGCTGCCTGAACCAGTTCTCCTTCATTCGAAAGACCGTCCCAGATTATCTCTGAAGAAGGCGTGCCGATACCTGAAAAACTTGTAAAGTGCTTGCCTTTGGGGTCCGTAATCTTTAACTGCCATTGGGCAATCGGACTTAAATCCTCGATTTGCGATGTAATAAAGAGTTCATCTTCAACTCCGTCATTGTCAGGTGAAAACGGGGCGGGATTCAGATTGAGCTCAATGTGCGGCGGAGATGTATCCAGCCTGAAAGTCCTGCTTTTTTCAGCGGGTTTGTTGCCGTTTTCATATTCCACGGTGAGTACCGCATAGTATATACCGTCCGGAGCCACGCCCTCTTCCCCTGTGCCGTCCCAGGTAATGTATTCATCTATCGAGGACCCACCGCTCAACACATGCTGTGTTCCCTTTTTCTCATGCATCAGCTCAAAAGACCAGTTCTTAATGCCTGTTTTTTCGCCCACAAATAATTTAAATCTCATGGTGTCCAAATATCCGTCAGCATTAGGGGAAAAACCATCGGCATCGGTCGTTATAAACACAGGAGTAGGCTGGGTATTTATAATAATATTTACCAGAGTAAACGACGAAGAGTTGCCTGCCCTATCCGTACTGGATAGTTCTATTGTATACACACCGTCTTTGGAAGGCTTGCCGTTATCATTTTTGCCGTCCCATTCGAAATCAGCAGGAGCAGATTCTTTCCATTCTTTACGCAAAACAACTTTACCCTCGGCATCTTTGACAACCGCCTTCCACAGATCTTCCTGAGAACCCGAAAGGTCCACTTTGAGCACATCTTTGTTGCCGTCCTCATTCGGTGAAAAAATCAAGTAGGGAGTTTTCATAGCTGCTTGAGGTTTGGTATTATCGATGACAATCTTTCGCTTGGGAGTGGTGCCTCTGTTGTTATTATCATCCCAGGCTTCAATGTAATAGGTATAGGTGCCGTCGGGCAGCAGCGTGCTCTTCTCCGATCTGCCGTCCCAGCGTAAAGCCGGCGGAATGGTTATTCCGCTTTTTATGTAGAGCAGCCTGTCCACAATAGTCTGCAGATCTATGTTTTCAGGACGTTCGTCCTTGTTTTCAATCTCTCTCACCACCCTGCCCTTGCTGTCTTCTATAACAAGCCGGTACCCTTTGATATGGCGCTGATCCGTTATTCCTATGGGTAACTGCATATCGTCCTTAACGCCATCCAGATTAGGGGACATATAAAGCACATCAGGGGCCTTTACTTTAATATCAGGGGGATCCTTATCAAGCACACCCAGCGCAATATTTACTCCGGCGCCCAAGGCATGCACTCCGCTTTGCATCGGGGCATAGGCAAAGTTGGCCTTGATATCGCTCTTGTTCCAACCGCGCTCCGAAATATCGAGAAACTCGATATCTTCCTGAATATCTATCTTAAAGTTGAGTGATAAACCTCCGGCGATAAGCAGACGCTGCTCTGCATCCGAAAAATCATCCCAACCTACAATAAGTGCGGCTCTTACTGTAAACAAATCCGCGATTTCCAGTTCATTGCCGAATGAAATGCGTGCTCCAGCCAAACCGGGAAAACTCAGATCCGCAGCAAATGTCCAGACAAACGAATCCTCTTTTATGGGCTTGAAACTCAAGGCCACAGCGGGGGTAAAGGCTCTGGGGAAGAAGCGGGTGTCGGAGGTAGGTTCGTATGCCTTACCCAGACCGCGAAGCACGGCACCCCAGGTAACATCCTTTAAGAAGTAGATGTCGCCGAGCATATGGGTTACACCCAGATCCACTCCCAGGCCCCAATCCTGATTGCCGTCCTGCGAACCGTAGAGACCGGACACGCCGATTCCCACTAAAAAATTGGGATAAAGGTCCTTGGAAAATGACGCATTGATTTCTCCGACCGTACCCAAATTAATGTCTGTAAAAGGTGTTGTGATAATATGAGCACTGAAACTTGCCACGCCGAAACTGGAAGGAATGCTTATACCCGCATTAAGTGCATGGCCCAAACCGTCATCCTCACCTAATCCGAGCAGTGTTATATAATTCAAGTCAAGAGTCACGCGCTGGATTAACGCGGAGCACGAAGGATTATAAATGTCACCGATGGGCACTTCATCGGAAACGGCTTGCGGACCGAAAGAGAGATAATACGGAGAATACAGCTCCTCCAGATGCTGGGCGAAGATATCATAACCCGCCAGCATTAATAATACTGCAATGCCATATAATTTTATTTTTGACATATAGAGCTCCTAAAGGGTAAATATATACCCTTTTACCTATCGGCACAATTTTTTTTGTTGTGCATTTCGGTATGTTTTTTGGCTCGTTGTTAAAACTGCAATATATCAACACGGATTATCATGAAAATTACAATATAATAAATCTGTGTTTATCAGCGTAAATCTGTGTCAAAAATCGTCAAATGCATTAATATTCATCCAGGTGGGTAAATTCAGCCTGCTCCATCCACAGACGGGGTTTTTCATAATATTCTATAAGTGAACTGATCAAAGAATAATGGGCCTGCTCCTGTTTTTTTAATATTTCTAGGAGTATTTTGATGTTGGCATCATCTATTTCCTGCGCTTTTTGTGCGTAATATCTGATACTTTCATCTTCAAAGTGCAGTGCCTTTTCGAAAATTTCAGTGATCGTGCTGTTTTTCCCGACAAATTTTTGCTTTTTATCTATCATTGTGCGAAAGATATTTGTTATATCGGAAATAAAAATGCTTGCGGGCCGCTCGTTAAGATCACGCCGCAGATCTTTTATCATACGGTAATGCTTCTGTTCTTCTTTTGCCAAAAGCTGCAGGATATCGGCCAGGTGAGGGTCTCCTATTCCGGCTGCGCTTTCCCGGTAAAACCTTTCACCGTCCAGCTCAAACTGAAGTGCATACTTTAGAATTTCCAAACTCCGGGGGCCTCCTAAGTTGCTCATGTATATATACAAAAAATTACAATAATAACCATTATAAGTCTTTTATTTTTTCATTTTTTCTCACAAGCAAAAAAAGCCTTTTTCCGCTTTTCAAAAAAGCCTGTATAAGCATCGTGTTTTTAGATATCATTATGATTTTAAACTGAAAATCATTCATTACTTTTTCATATTTATCATCAGGATCTTCTGCAGTTCCGGGACTGGGCATTAGCTCATGTGTTATTGTTAGGATATTTGTAATGCGATCATATATATATGTACCGTCTCCTCCCGCACAGGTTCTATAAAAACCAAAGTGGGCATTACCTTTGCTGTCAAGCTTAATTATCATAGCATCACCGTCTGCATTATTGGGAATCCATTTGCCTAGAAACAAAGACTCGATATTAGAAGGTGTTTTGAAATTTTCTGATAAATAACCCCCGAAAACCCAACCTTCTAATCCACACCAAATAACCTTTGTCCAATATCCGGTAGCACCGCCTATGGTTTTATTTTTACCATAAATTTCTATACACTCAACTACATCTCTATAGGGAATAATATCTATCACGTTACCATTAAGATCGGGATGATCTCTCATCTTCAAACCGACATCAGCTGTAACCACTTGATACTTTGGTACATTGCCTGTATCAGCACTCATACCCGTTAGCAAGATAATAAGCAACAAAACGCTTAGAAAAAAAACACGCCAATTCGCGATATTACTCCTGTTTTTCAATTTCACCTCTTTTTATTGCTCTACCCGTTTATCTGCTTTAAAAGCTCCGGAACAACCTCGAACAGATCCCCCACAATACCGAAATGCGCCACATCAAAAATCGGGGCTTCCGGATCGCTGTTGATGGCGATTATAATATCGGACCCTTTCATGCCGGCAAGGTGCTGAATTGCACCTGAAATTCCGCAGGCAATATATATCTTCGGATTTACTGTTTTACCGGTCTGACCCACCTGGTGCGAATACGGTATCCAGCCGGCATCCACCGCGGCGCGAGAGGCACCGACCGCCCCGCCCACAGCTTTGGCCAACTCTTGGATAAGAGCAAAGTTCTTGGGATCTTTTATTCCCCTGCCTCCGGAAATAATAAAATCAGCGTCCGCCAGGTTTACGGTCTCCGACTCTTCCTGCACGAACTCCAATACTTCAATTACAGGATCAGGAACGGGAATATGATTCATCTCGATTATCTTGCCCTGAGTAGAATCTGTTTTAGCCGCTTCTTTCATAACCTTATGCCGGACGGTGGCCATCTGCGGTCTGTGATACTGACAGAGAATCGTGGCCATAATATTTCCGCCAAAAGCCGGACGTGTCTGCTTTAAAAGTTTTGTTTCGGGATCTATTTCCAGTTCGGTACAATCAGCCGTAAGACCGGTACCGATATTCGAAGCTACTTTGGGAAGCAAAGACCTGCCGAAAATCGTGCCGCCGCCCAAAAATATTTCAGGTTTTTTTTCAAGGATTACCTGAGTAACAAGCCCGGCCTGAATATCTTCGGCAAAATCTCCTATTTTCGGATTGTCAATCATCCAAACCTCATCCACGCCGTAAGAGAGAATTTCTTCAGCTAACGGTTTTACATTATGACCTAACAGAATCGCGGAAGTCGGTACCTTTAATATATTTTTCAGTTTTAACGCGGCTCCTATGATTTCTGCCACTACGGACGATAACTTGCCGTGCCTGTGCTCGGCATATACACAGATACCTTTGTATTGAGTTACATCATGCTTTTCAAAAGTATGACGGGTAATGACAATCGCCTGATACTTTTTGCAGGCATCAACACACGCGCCGCAGTAGGTACATTTCTCATTAATAACGGCCTTTTTATCCACCAGTTCTATAGCCGCGAAGGGACATGCTTTTACACACAGACCGCACCCTATGCATTTATCAAAAATTACTTCAATCGAACTCATAACTACTCGTCTCCCTTTTCGCTTCCCATAAGAATCCCCGAAGCCCGCAGTTCCCGCAGCAGTTTTCCGACAGAGTCTTTAATATCTCCGTCAAACACCTTTCCTCCCGCAGGCTTTGGGGGAGTAAAGATCTTAACCACCTGGGTGGGTGATCCGGTAAGACCCAATCGTTTTTCGTTTACTTCCACATCCTTGGCGGACCAGGTGTTTATCTCCTTCTTCTTAGCCAGCATTTTGCCTTTCAAGGAAGGAAGCCGCGGTTCATTTATCTCCTTCACCACAGTGATAACAACAGGTAATTTGGTTTTAAGCCGCACATATCCTTCTTCGAGCAGCCTCTCCAGGTAGATAGAGCCTTGATCATCGATCTGTTCGATTTTTCGAATATCGGTTACATGAGGAATATCCAGATTTTCCGCGACCTCGGGGCCTACCTGTCCGGTATCTCCGTCTATTGCCTGTCTGCCCATAAGAATGATATCAACATCACCGATCTTTCTTATACCGGCTGCCAGGGTATAGGCCGTGGCCAGGGTATCGGCTCCCGCAAAAGTGCGATCCGTAAGCAAATAAGCTTCATCCGCTCCCAGACTTATTGCTTCACGTAAAGAAGCATCAACCTGGGGAGGACCCATGGACAGAACATTCACCGTTCCGCCGTATTTCTCTTTGAGTCTTACACCTTCTTCTATGGCATAAGCATCAAAGGGATTAATAATCGACTCCACTCCCTCACGGATCAGGGTGTTTGTTTCAGGATTTATCTTGACATCGGTGGTGTCGGGAACCTGTTTGATGCATACAACGATATTCACTCTTAACTCCTTCTATTTCTTCTTTCTGAGAGTTTCTTTTATCAGGTTCATTCCGATTACTTCGCGTTGAATCTGGTTTGTTCCTTCGTAAATTTGGGTGATTTTAGCGTCACGCATCATCTTTTCCACCGGATACTCACGCATATAACCGTAACCGCCGAGGATCTGTACCGCGTCGGTGGTAACCTTCATGGCCACGTCCGAAGCAAAAACCTTGGTCATGGATGAGATCTTGGCCACATTCTTTTCTCCCGCATCGATACTTCTCGCCACCTGAAGCGTAAGAGCGCGGGCCGCCTCTATCTGGGTGGCCATATCGGCCAGCATAAACTGAATGGCTTGAAAGGAAGAAATCGGTTTGCCGAACTGATGGCGCTCCGTTGAGTACCTGACTGCTTCGTCCAGTGCGCCCTGGGCAATACCGATTGCCTGGGAAGCCACCCCCGGACGTGACTGATCAAAGGTCTTCATAGCCACCATAAATCCCATACCCTCTTTAGCTAAAAGATTGGTTTTGGGCACTTTACAGTCCTGGAAAATGAGTTCTCTGGTAGAATTACCTCTGATTCCCATTTTTTCTTCTTTCTTCCCGAATTCAAAACCCGGAGTTCCTTTATCCACCAGGATCGCGGAAGACCCACGCGCTCCTCTAGAGGGGTCGGTCAGTGTAATAACCGTATAAATCGAAGCGTCACCGCCGTTTGAGATCCACTGCTTTGTGCCATTTATGATATAGGAATCGCCTTCCGGTTTTGCGGTAGTTTTTATGGCTCCCGCATCACTGCCCGCATCGGGTTCTGTCAGGGCGAAGGCCGCGATAATCTCTCCCGAAGCTAATTTCGGCAGGTACTTTTTTTTCTGCTCCTCGGTGCCAAAGAGAATGATCGGAATAATCCCCAGCCCTGATGCCGCGTAAGCCAGAGCGATACCACCGCACGCTCTGGAAAGCTCCTCAACCACCAAACACATCTCAAACACTCCGCCGCCCAGGCCTTCATATTCTTCAGGTATAAACACACGGTAAAGGTCGGCCTGTCCCAGCACCTTGACGATTTCCGCGGGGAACTCTTCTTTCTCATCATACTCATGAGCGATCGGTCTTATTTTTTCATCTGCAATTTTGGCAGCCAATTCCTTTATCATCTGTTGTTCTTCTGTTAAAAAATAGTTCACTTATTTGCCTCCATAATTATTAAAATCTATGATGTTATTTTGCTGTCACGCTGTCAGTTACTTTAATGATAATCTTTAAAGGCTATATAATAGAAAGAGACTGCTTGCATTGTCAAGTGGTTTTCAGTAATTGTATACAAATAAAAAATCAAGCCACTCCACATTATCGATATTTTTTAGATTGCCGATTGCCAAAACCGGAATCTTTACTATAATACAGGCATGCTGATTGAAGAATTCGACAGTTTAATGAAAGAACTTCTGGCAATTGAACAGTTTGCGAATATTGACAGTGCGCTTAACGGCCTTCAGGTGGGAAGAAATGATCCTGAACTGAAAAAAATAGCTTTTGCAGTCGATGCTTCCGGGGAGAGCTTTCAAAGAGCTGCCAGCTGGGGCGCCGATCTGCTTTTTACTCATCATGGTATTTTTTTTGGTAAAATGCGTCCCGTAACGGGCGTGCTCTACGCACGCCTGCAATATCTGCTTGAAAATCAGCTTGCGCTCTATACAGCGCATCTGCCTTTAGATATACACCCCGAGTTTGGAACCAACGCCGGTATAGCGGGACTACTTAAGCTTAAGCACAGGAAGGTTTTCGGCCTTTACCACGGTGTAAAAATGGGTATTAAAGGCACACTGCCCAAAGAACTCTCTCTTGCGGAGATAAGCGTGGTGTTGTGCAAAAACAGTCTTATTCCGCCGCGCTGTTTGGCCTTTGGTAAAGAAAAAATTAACACTGTCGGAATTGTATCCGGAGGTGCGGCTGGTAATGTGCGGGATGCTATCGAAGAAGGGCTTGATCTTTACATCACCGGAGAAGCCACTCATTCAGTCTACCATGAGTGCTCAGAGGCCGGAATAAATGTTATGTTTATCGGGCATTACCTGAGCGAGGTATGGGGTGTGCAGGCACTGCAGCAGAAAATCGCCCAAGCTACGCATTTAAAAACGTGTTTTATCGATATTCCGACAGGATACTAAGAGGAGAATATTTATTATGCTGAGCAAACAAAAACTTGTTCCACTAATACTGGTACCGATTGTTGTTATTATTGATCAGGTTTCCAAGATAATTATCACGCTTTCGCTGGAATATAATCAGATCGTGGAAGTATTGGGAGACTTTCTCCGCCTGTGGTATAGAACAAACAAGCACAGCGCCTTCGGTATCGGAAGCGACTGGCCCGCTGAACTACAATTTATCACTTTTTTAATTTTGCCGCTCATAGTACTTGGGGGCGCTTTGTTTATATATTTCAATTATAAAGAGTTGAACAGTAAGTATAGATGGCTTTTGGCTGCCATTATCGGCGCGGGGGTGGGTAATATGATCGACAGGTTTTTAAGGCCCGACGGTGTAGTGGATTTTATTGATGTCAACACCTATGGAATTTTGGGCCTGCCGGTACGTTGGCCGACATTCAATATTGCCGATGCCACCTTAACCGTGAGTATTATTCTGTTTGTGATATTTTTTATTATTGCGGAAATGAAGTCGCGACATGAAAAACCAACCGCATAACAAACAAGTGTTATTAATCGCTGTACTCTGCAACATACTGGTGCTTTCCGTGCTGATTGGAATCGCGTTTGTAATAATTCACGTATTTTTGCACGGAAAAGTTGATAAAACTTTTATTTCATTCTTCGGATTGGCTTTGTTCGTGGGCAGCATATTCACCACCAGTATTGTATACCGTTTGTACATGCGCCGCTTTTTTAAAACCGAACATATGGATGATATCGTAACACCAGATAAGAGTAAAAATAAAGCTCATGGATCTACACGGATTAATAAGGACAAAAAATAAAAAACCCAAAAAACATTATTCGCGCACCCGACACTAAAATTATAAGGAAGCCAGGAAACCATGAAGAAAATAATTCCTTTATCTCCTGGCTTCCTGGATTCTTTAGAATAAAAATATCAATAACCGTCTGACATGGCGATATTCTGATCTTTTTTATATAAATCCAGGTATACAAAGCCTCTGTTTTTCAGTCTTTGCTTAATTGCATCGGGGAACGGCATCATTCTCCAGAAGAGTCCGCGGATCTCCCTCTCCAGTTTTTGAATCCCTTCGCTTTCTTTGGTAATCCAGAGAATATAATCCCGGATAAAATAGTCTTTTACATCCCCTCTCATTTTTTGCTCTGTAAACCACATGTAATACCGACCCGTAATACCCTCTTCCATCCAGCGGTGCTGCGCTCTCTCCTTTGCCACCTGCCATCTGAGATCGCCCAAAGCCGATACCAGGGCAATGGTAAGATTCTTGGAAAAAATGGGAATGGCCAGTCTGCCGCGGCTGGTCGCTCTGTTAAATTTTTCGAACGGCTGCCAGCAAATACCATACTCACCATAGTTTGGTAATAATAAAACATTAGGTACGATCCGGTTGTCCTGCTCGCGGTATCTGCGAATAAAAAGCCCGGGATCGATTGCTTCCACATGCGCCATCCCGTTAATCACATTTTCTCTGATACCCCATTGCTTAACAAGAGCCATGAAGTAATTCTTCATGAGTACGGGAAAATGATTGCCTTTGCGGCCCACACATAGTTTGGACATCTGGCGTAAAGTATTAAACTCAGTAGCAAGCGCTTGCTGATCCACGATCATGGTATCGGTATCAATCGTATCGGCTGTTTTACTCAGCGATTCAACCTCCTTATCCAATCCGCCAAGATTGTCATACGACCTCCCCATATCACGGTCAATATAGGAAAGCTTCTTCATGAGTTCACTTATATCCACAAACAGTTTTTTCTGATCCGGTGTATAACAGACTTTTAAGCCGCCCAGATCCTCTCTTATTTCATGCCTGGTAAGTTCTTTCATTTTATAGAGCAGCTCATTCTCAATCTGTTCCATCTGATCAATCTTATTTCTGAGGGCGCTCAATTCCGCGTCCCGCTGGCCCTTGCGTTTGTCCAGCTTGTTTAACGTTTTTTGCGCGGTATCCAGCTTAACCTTTTGCACTTCATCGGTGGCTGATGTTTTTTCCTGACCGCGGGCTATTCGCTGCATCCACTCGTCCATATAGTATACAGGCTCACCATAAGTGTTCTGCATAATAACCCTGCTTAAATTATCTCTTTGATCCTGATCAATAAACGTCGGCGAAACCAGACCATAACGCAGAAGCAGTTTTTTTTCCAAGGGCAGATTGGTATGAATCTTTGAAGCAATTTGCGCGAGCAGATCCCAAAAAGCTGGCATCACCTTGCCGCGGTACATGGATCTGTCTTCGGGGGAAGAAGCCTTTAAAAACCGGGAAAAAAGATCATGAAAACGGGTAGCCGCTTCGCCTTCGTCCTTAAGAATTTTACTGTAAAAGTCTTTATCATAAAAAATCTTTTGCGGTGGCCCCAGAGTTTTAGTGATTTTTGTAAAGCTTTTTTTCATTTCGATAGGTTCTGCTTGCGGCTTTCCTTCAAACAGGGTCTCGTACGCGGGGGGCGGCGCGCCTTTCTGTGCAGAAACGGGTTTTTGAGCTGGCGGTGGTTTTTGTGTTTGATTTATTCCCAATAAACTGGCGATTTCAGGATCAAGGTTATCATTCATATCAGTTATATTATAGTATATATTTTAAAAAAAATAAATGGAGGTGAAGGGAATCGAACCCACGACCTCGTGAATGCCATTCACGCGCTCTAGCCAACTGAGCTACACCCCCATACTTACCTAATAATAGTGATAACATACGGCAAGTGTCAAGACCTGGATGTGTGTATAGTGCTTATTATCATAATCCTATGTTGCCGTATATATTTTAAAGAAATGTATTTGCAGGAAGCACATAAAAACCTGTGTTATTCCTGAAGAATACCTATCTGTTTGACTCTTGCTAATAAATCCGGGCCGTGCGGAGCACGCTCAATTTCCTCCGTTAAATCCCTGCCCGCTTGATGTAATACCCAATGTTTTCCGCCTTTCCATAAAAAACTTGTTGAGACATCGTAGACCTTTCCTTCATAAGCAATATAAGCGGGTCTGCCGTCCTTACCGTCAAAATACGCCAACTCATTCTTATTAAATTTTTTCATACCGGAAGATTGAAAAGCACCCAAAATGGTTTGAGGGCCGCGAATATACGGCCCTCAAAAAAATTACTTCAAAAATTTTGATACAAAAGGAGAAGTCTCCCCTCTTCTTAAAAAGTGCCCCGATGGTCCTTCACCTAAAAATTCGGAAAACCAGGATTCATGCTCGATCTCTTCGTTCAGAATAGCAAGCGCCAGATCATACGTCCTGTGATCCTTGCCCGCGGTCATATTGCAGATCTGAGTGTAGCCTCGCACAGCGCATCTCTCCGCCCCCACAAGCACCTTTAATATTCCCATAACATCATGCTTGTCCTTGGGCAGATTGGCCGGCGGACAGGCTGAAATATCATGAAACTCCTTCATGTCGTCAGGCAGTTTTCCGCCTAACTCGTAAATTCTCGGTACCAGAGCTTCGAAATGATTTCGATCCTCGATGCGCGCGGTTTCAGCTATCTCTTTTATACCCTCTCCTTGAAGTCCGATTAAATTAACCCTTAGAATTGTATAGTAGTAAAAAGTGGTTAACTCCGCCGACGCGTTTTTGACCAACAGTTCAAGCAACTCATCAACATTAATTCCCGCTTTCTCTACCACCTGTCTTGCAACTTGTGCCATAATAACACCTCCTTAAATGAAATTTTTTATATTTATTAATAATCATTACGATTATTAATATCTTGTTAAAAAAATCACTGCTTCTTACATGCCTCACATACTCCAAAAAATTCTATCATATGGCTGTGGATGGTAAAATTATGTAAGCCGGACAGTTGATCTTCCAGATTATTCATTATAGGTGTTTTCAGATCGAAAACAGAATTACATTGTTCACAGATAAAATGATAGTGCGGATGATTGTTGGCCTCAAATCTGTCGAAAGTGCTGCCGCAGTCTATTTTCTTAATCAGGCCCTGCTCGGAAAGAATATTCAAATTTCTGTATACCGTGCCCAGACTTAAATGAGGAAATTCACTTTTAAGTTTATCATAAATCCAGCTTGCCGTGGGATGACTTTCCGTGCTTTGTAAAAGTCTGAGTATTACTTCTCTTTGTTTGCTTCGTCTGTATTTACCAGTCATTATATTATCAATAATCGGAATTATTATTAATATAATAAGAAACCCGCATCCGGTCAACAAATTAATGATTTTCTACTTACATCATACTCGATAAACACATATAATATCCCGTATTCATGCACGCAGTAATCGCCGTACCTCCTGTCAGAGACTTTTACTTTACACCTCATCGTTTCGCCAATCTTGGCGTGGAAGTCGTAAGCGGTATTTTACGCGGTTCCGGTTTTAGCGTCACGGTGTTTAACTTTCCGTTAACCAAAAATAAAAGCAAGCATGTACCTCTTCCCGCAGAACTTGCCTACCTCAAGCCCTTTATCATTCCCAATGAAGCTGGCAGACTCAGCTTTTTCAAAACTTACCAGCATTTTGGTCCGAGTTTTACGGAATGCGCTTTGCAGATAAAAGATGCCGGGCCCGATATTATTTTTATTTCATGTTTCGCTTTTTCCTACGCACAGGAAACCCTGTTATTGGCTACTGAAATCAAGAGGCTTCTCCCACAGATTAAAATCGCGGCCGGAGGAGCCGGAGTAAGCGCGCATCCTCACTATTTTTTAAAGGGCGGAGAGATTGATTACTGTATTGCCGGTGAAGCGGAAATCAGCCTGTCTTGCTTTTTAAAGCATTTCGCCGCGGGGGCGCGTTCGACTGATCTCCTAACAGTACCTAATCTTTTTTTTATCCAAAATAACACTATACAATCGTCTGAAACAAAACTGTTTACTGCATCCGACGATCTGGATTTTCACATCAAAAAAAGTTTTGAAACAAAGAAAGCGGTTTATTATAGTCTTTGTTTAAGCCGGGGCTGCAGCAAACGCTGCCGCTTCTGCAGTCTGCACCTGTGTCACGGCAGACGGTTTCGGACCGTGCCTATAGAAAAAGTGATTTCAGGGATTAAAAACATAGCCCCTGAAATTAAAAATCACGGAAAACAAATACGAATTAATTTTGAAGACGACAACCTGCTGTTGGCGCCCAATTACTTTTTAAAAGTACTTGCTACCATACGATCCAATATTCCGCGAGCAGTCTTTTGCGCGGAAAACGGTTTGGACTACACTTTGCTTAACGCTGAGATATTAGAAACGCTTATTGAATCGGGTTTTATCCAATTTAATCTTTCTTTGGGCTCGGCAGATGAAAACTCCGCCCACTATGAATATAGAGATTTCAACCCCTCGCTGTTTGAAAAGCTTTTACAAGTCATGCACCTTAACAACCTTGACTGCATCAGCTATTTTATCTGCGGTCTTAAAGGGGACAATGTACATACAATCGCACACACCCTCGCTTACCTTGCCAATCTGCCCACGCTCATTGGCATCTCCTTTTTTTATGCCATTCCCGGAATACAGGATTACACTGATCGTTCTCTGTTCAATTCGCTGCCCCCCACCCTTTGTAAAAGCACTTCGGCCTACCCATGGAACAACTCGCTTTCCCCAAAGACTATGGTTACGGCCTTTCGCTTAAGCCGTTTGATAAATATGTTAAAAAGCACACGGAACCCTGCGGAAGAGAATTTGATTCGTCTGATACTGAAAGAAAAAAGGCTATATACCTTAATAAAAAGAAAAGAGAGAATAACACCTTATAAAGTACCGGTGCTTGACGATGAACTGGTTTCACAATTTTTTAAGCTGTTTGCTTATAATTGAAGCTTTCCGTCCTAAATGACACATACCCGACCATTCGTTAGCATACATAACCCACTGGTATTTTATCTTAAAGGACTTATTTACCATTGCCTGATTAGTTGTGTATTGGGGAAAATCATTAACACTTTCCACGGAATACAGTCCAGCCTTTTTAAATATTCCTTCAGGATCATCAAAACCATAAGTCTCTCCGTTACTTGTACTGAAAACCAAAAGCAAATCATATTCTATCGATGTTGCATAAAGGTATTTAAATATTGCGGTTTCGATTAATGGCTGTTCAGGATCGGCAGTAATTACCTTGAAGGCCTGGAGATGTCTTATCGGTTTTAAATCCGGATCTTTCAGGGCTTTTACACGGCGTTGCGGATCGATCGTAATCGCAATATAAAGATAATGAAATATTTCCGTAGTATACGTGTCATCCTGATTCTCCTGTTCATAAATCAAGGATAGCATACAGGCAAGATTATAGTTCGCCAGAAAATGCTCATAATCAAGGTTTATCGCTTCCCGAAATAAAACCGCGGCCTCTTTATATTTCTTCATCTGATATAAACGAAAGCCCGCTGTATTATAATCATCTGCATTCATGTCCGGCTTATAGAGATTGTGCCGGGAAAGAATTTCCGCCGCTGTTTCCCCCTGTTGCGCCGAAGCGCATGCACAAACTACTAAAAGAAATGTCAATATTTTAAGTATTCGCATATGTATTATAATCCTTGATCAGTTAATTATTAGAACACCATCTATCAATTATTAAATTTATAGAATTTATTACAATAACTGTCAAGAATGTTTATAGACACCCGTGAGCATTAAGAATCCTCCGGCATCAATTGATACTTTTCCTTCATAGCTTTTCGATACTTTTTAATACATTGAATAGTCCGGCGTGATCTATTTGTTTGAATTTCTGTTTAATATCTTCCGGCTTCTCTCTATACGCTTTTTAAAAATCCTGCAACTTATTATTTCCCTGAAAAAAATAATGTGTTGAATAAATTTACCGTATAAGGCGAATCTGCAGCGTAGATTATTTTAACGTAAATTTATATATAAATCATGAAAATCATCTTCCGAAAAGTCGTTTACATCACCGATGTAATAATACAGACAACATCACCGGTATTGACATCAAACCCCAAAGGACCCGCACGGAACACTATGGCCACATTCCGGTAATCCTAAATTGTATATCCGAGAATAGCTGGCATCCAGGGTGCAAGCGGACAAATCAGAAGCAGTCCAAGAATCCGGAAAAATCTTTTCTTATCCATCCCTCTGGATAGATACCCCCCGTCAGACTGCCCAACCAGAAGAAAATTCTGATTGGGAATTATTCCTTCAATAAAAACTGAAATAATATCAAGCATCCGACCGGAACCGTCAATCCAAGGTCGTCCTTCCGTGCGTCCCATACCCGGCAGATCAAAATAAATTCTCTGCCACTTTTCATGAGCGGATTGAAACAATGGCTCCATACAGCCTTTCATCAATCTATGATCCACTCCCCACCTGTGAATCATGACTAGAGGTGTCCCCGTACCGTGTATCTCATAGTATGTTTTCACATCACGCACCGAATACCTCATACGATCTCTTTTTTTGATACTGATATTTCCGGAATATAAAGCGGGCCGTTGGAATTCACATCATAGACTTCAACTTCCGCTTTTTTCTGCTGCGGCCAGATAAATTCTCTGCGCGGCCCCCCCAGATATTTCCAGATTGTTATCAATTTTAATTCTAGCCTAACAACCGCCTGATGCCTTCCCTTGGTGTACGCTTTATGAGAACCAGGATGCTTTTTTTTGTATTTCTCCACAAAATCCCGATTTACCGGCAGACTGGAATGACCCCTGATTTCAGCTTCAGCTTCCAGTTGAATATTATCCAGACAGACCGCGACATTCTTGTTTTTTCGTATTTGCCTTGTCTTTAAAAATCTTTCGTCTGTCTGGAAATACAGATTATCGCCCAGCCGGATAAAACTCACGGTGCGGGACGTCACACGATTACCGGCAGCCGTGGAAAGCACAGCAATTTTCTTTTTTTCCACTTTGTTCCAAACATATTCCATGGCCCCGGTAAAATTGATTAAATTTCTCTTTGTCATTGCTTCTCCTTTTAGTTTGATATCAAACTATTTAACAAAAAATTATATGGAAATCCGACTCAAAATCTCCATAAATGTAATCCGTTCATGCTGCGGAATTCCATGCCAAAAACGCTCCAAGGCAATCCTGGAGATTTTATTAAACTCATGTTTGAGCTCCTCTCCCTTTTGTGTCAAACCGATTATGGAAGCTCGTCTATCCGCGGGATCATCAGATCGTTTAACAAAGCCAAGACCCTCCAGCTTGTCGACCAGACTGGTAACCGTGGATTTATCACGGTCGATTCTTCTGGACAGCTCTTTCATGGCTTGAGGCCCGCTGTGTATAAGCACAAACATAAGATCACCGTGGGATATATCCAAAGCCTGCAACCCGCGTACTTCCAATTCAGACCTGATTAAAGCATAAACGGAACGCAGCTTTTTACTCATCACACTGATCACCGCATCCGGCGGCCTTGGTTTATTCATTTCTGTAATATAGTTTGATGTCAAACTAATGTCAATAGAATCCAATAAAAAAAGTAACCAGATCATCTTTTATTGCCTGCTTTTTTACGATACAATACCTATCCATGATTGAATTCAATAACGTATCCTTTTCCTATCATAATGATGAACCGGCTGTATTTAATAACTTGACTTTAAGTCTTCCGGACGGGGTGGTTTCTCTTGTCGGGCAGAACGGCACCGGGAAAAGCAGTATGCTGCTTTTAGGAGGCGGACGTCTGCTTCCCAACACGGGAAAAGTGATTTTAGGCAACAAAGATACAAGCGAGTTCAAGGACGAGAAAGAGCGTGACAGCCATGCGGCCTTTATTTACCAAAACATGGAATTTGAGACTCAAGAGAATATAGGCACGCTCTTGGAATTCGTATATGAAAACGGATACCACACAAAACAAACCGCCGATTTTATTCACGAACTTATCCAGACATTCGAACTTTCCAAAACGCTAAACAAACGCACCCAGGATATCAGCAAAGGCGAGCTGCAGCGGGTCATCCTGGCATTTAGTCTGCTATACGGAACGCCGGCCATCATGATGGATGAACCTATCTTCGCCTTGGAAGAATACCAGAAGCACAGAGCCCTGGAGTATATCTATGATTACGCCAAGCGGCAGCAGCTCAATATTTACTATTCATTACATGAGCTGGACCTGACTAAAAAATATTCCGATTATATCGTGCTGTTCTATAAAAACAAACCTCCGGTCGTAGGTCAGACTGAAGAGCTGTTTAAACCCGAAATAATAGAAAAAGCCTATGAAGTTCCCTTTCCCATGCTTAAGGCTAAAGAACTATTATTCAGAGATGCGCTGATAAAAATAGATCAAGAACGAACCAAACAATCAGACCTGCCGTCAATCGATTAGGCGTTTTTTAAGCCGTGTTATAGCCAGATAGGAAATAACAACAACGAATACAATAAGATAGAGTGCATCCAACAGCAATTCCGGCCGCAGCAGATAAGCGGCGTCCATGCCGGGATACTTGCCACGCAGGCCGTGCAGGCAGAGGACCCTGCTGATACGCACGGTATGAGTTAAGGGAAAAATCTCCGCCAGTTCTTTAAGTACGGGAGGCAGGTTATGAACGGGAAATACCACACCAGAAAAGAAGAACATGGGGGAAAGAAATCCGGTAAAGTAGAAGTTGAAATGATTGATATTCTTTACGAATGAAGTGATTAAAAGTGAAAAAGCACCGAACATGACGCCGTTGATGAAACCGAGAAGCGGAATGAAAACAATAAACAGGCTGCTGAACATATTTTCAACCGACAGGAGCAAGAGGGCTCCGGACATTACAATAAGCACGCAGAAAGTGAAGAAAAAACCCTTGCTTCCGGCCCAAAGGATTTCTCCGATCAGCACATTATTGGCCGAAACCGGTGCCGCCAGCATGCCGTCATATACTTTATCGAATTCAAGACGAATAAAGGTGCCGAATGAGCACTCAAAGGCAGCGGTGAACATTGAGGCTGTCATAAACAGGCCGCCCGCCAAAAAGAGCGGATAGGGTATACCGTAGATACTGCCCAAATCCAAGCCCAACCCCAGACCTATACCTGCTAAAAATATCAGCGGCTCTAAAAAGGGAGGCAGACCGTTGCTGATCAGATTTTTTGAGTACACACGCATATGCCGAAACCAGACACTGCCGATTCTTACTAACAATGGGGGATAGAGTGATTTATTGTGTTGCATGCAGTTTTCTCCCGGTAATTTTTAAAAACAAATCTTCAAGGTTAGTCTCTCGAATATAAAAGCTGCCCTTGGCAAGCTTGTCCGCGATTGTGTGGATTACTTTCGGATCTTCACTGTAAAAGAGTATCCGCTCTCCCGATTCCTCTCTGCGTACTTTTTTGGCTAAGGACTCGGGTAAAGCCGTGAATTTTTCTTTATCAAGAACCTCCAGCACATGGGACTCGATATACTCCTCCAGCAGACCCTGCGGATTACCTTCGAGTACCTTTTTCCCTTTATCAATAATAAGAATATTAGCGGCGAGCTGGTAGGCCTCTTCCATATAATGCGTGGTAAGCAGTACCGTTACTTTATTTTTTTGCAGACTGCGAATCTTGTCCCAGATAAGCTGTCGTACCTGCGGATCAAGTCCCGTGGTGGGCTCGTCCAAGATGAGCAGTTTTGGCTCGTTTAAAAGCGCACGGGCGATAATCAATCTTCGCTTCATGCCACCCGAAAGCTCGCGTATCGGAGCCTTTTTCTTTTCGCTTAATTCCATGAAGTCCAACAGCTCATTAATCCGTTTCTCCGCGTAGCGGGAAGGCATATGGTAGAATTTGGAAAAAATTTTCAGGTTCTGAACCACATTCAGTTCCACATCCAGATTATCTTCCTGCGGCACCACTCCCGCCACATTCTTAATCGCCAGCTCATCATGGACCGGATCATATCCGAAGACCTTTACCACAGTATCCGGATGACGGTCTCGCTCTGCCTTGGCATAAAGCATTTTCATCATTGTTGTTTTACCGGCACCGTTCGGTCCCAAAAAAGCGAAACATTGGCCTTGGGGCACCGAAAAACTTAAATCATCAACCGCTTTAAGCGAATCATAGGTTTTATATGCATGCTTCACGTGAACAACAATTTTTGTATCCATATCCATTTAAGATACTGAAGAGATAAAACCAAAGTCAATGGCTATGCTTAAGAAATTGTTTTTATTGCACGCGGGCTAAGGACTGGTACGGTTTCACCAACGGCAGCAGCAGATCGGGAACGTACGCCCTGACCCGGGCTTTATCGTCACCATGCCTTATGGAAGATACCGTGCCCAGTTCGTACACGGCATGTAACAGTTCCCAGTGAGTATAGGGGAGCTCCATCTCAATCAAACACAACTCCTGATTCAACAGATCCTCAATGCGCTTGAGCAGGCCGGGAATTCCCAATCCTGTCTTGGAACTGACGGCAATAATACTGGGGTCGTTAAGCAAACCCTCTCTGACTGCTTCTGGTAACAGATCAATCTTATTCCAGACAAGCAGAGTGGGTTTGTCGCATGAGCCCTGGTCTTTAAGTGTTTGCTCTACAATGGAGATTTGAGACTGCACCTGGGCATGCGCAATATCCGCTACATGCAAAATCACATCCGCTTCGCTTATGCCTTCAAAGGTGGCCCTGAAAGACGCAACCAGGTGGTGGGGAAGTTTCTTAATGAATCCTACCGTATCGGTAACTAGCATCTTTCTGCCGTGAGGCAGCTTTACCCTGCGGGTAGTGGGATCCAAAGTGGCAAAGAGCATGTCTTCTACCAGTACTCCGGCATTGCAGAAAGCGTTAAGCAATGAGCTTTTCCCTGCATTGGTATAGCCCGCCAAAGCAATCACTTTGAAACCGCTTCTCCTGCGGCGCGCGCGATGCTGCCTGCGTTCCTGTCTAACCTGTTCCAGCTCTTTTTTTAGTTGCGAGATTTTTTTATTAATCTGACGCCGGTCCACTTCAAGCTGGGTTTCACCCGGACCGCGCAGACCAACACCGCCCTGAGCCCCGGCCGATCTGCCTCCGGCCTGTCGTGCCAGGTGCACCCACATCCTGGTCAACCTGGGCAGCCGGTATTCATATTGGGCGAGCTCTACCTGAATCTGACCTTCACGTGTATGAGCATGCTGGGCAAAAATATCCAGGATAAGTGCCGTTCGATCCAATACCTTTATATCTTCGCCGAAAATATTTTCCAGGTTACGCTGCTGAGCGGGAGTAAGCTCATCGTCAAAGATAACGGTACCTACCCCTTGATTACAGGCACTGAGTTTAATTTCAGCTACTTTCCCACGGCCTATGAAAGTGGCGGGATTCGGCTCCGACAGTCTTTGGCGGGTGCGTCCGATTACAGAAAGTCCTGCTGTAGAAGCCAGGGCGGCCAGCTCGTCCAACGAAGACTCAAACGATTGTTTTCCCGACCCGTTGCACCAGGCAGCCCCCACAAGAATGGTTTTTTCTTCTATAATGCAGTCTCCTTACACACTTCTTGTACCAATATGAATCAACCTCCCACCACCATAGGCGGTGGCTTTTTCGGAATCAAACTCTCTTATTTAATAATAATCGATTTATATATTTGCGGCAAGCGGGGTATTACTCAATGTCCGCCAGATGCACCACGCACGCGATATTCATTCCCCACGCAAGCATGCTTGCCCCGCCCTTATGGTCGGTTATATACAGAAATGATCCGCCGCTTAAAGGTCTTGTGTAGATTTTTCCTTTGAACTCGGGGACATAGGTCAGACTGCCCTGCGCTTTTATACTTACATCCTTTAATATGTGTATGAATACAACCGGATTTACATGTATATAATGCCCGAATTCAGGCAGGTCTAAATATTCGGCAGCCACCGACGGGTGCAAATGCCTGTCCACATTATACGCGAATACCAAAGGGCTGTAACAGCAAAAAAGTTGGAGACTTAACAGCGGATGGGGAGTCCAACAAACCTGTGCACCTATATAACAGATATAGTAATTTTGTTCGTATGTTATCAATTCTTCATCGAATGTCTGAACCAAAGTCCCGGGCGGCTGTTCCTGGTAACCATCTCTGCCGGACATCAGTACATGCTTGATAGTAAATCCTATAAGCGGAGTGAATACCAAGGTGGAATCCTTGACCAGATTATAACCCGCATTAATATCCGCGAAAACAGCATTAAGCAGCATATTGTCGTGATGGGAAAATATCTCGAGATTGCCCGTATAGCCGCCACCGTTACCCCAGTCTCGATCTTCCATATAACCCAATGGCAGAGGAACACCCAGCCAAAAACCCAGGCCCACAACCAGCTGCTCCCACATTTCAGCCTGCACCGTAACACCCGCATAAAATAAAGGATTCAGCTGCCAGTCCAAGCGGCTCAACATATCATCGTATTTATCGTCACTTTCAAAATCAATGAAAACATATTCATAGAGCATGCCGAAGAGTACTCCTGATTCAACCGCTATATCCAAACGCAGCCAGCCTGCATTTATTTCCGGTGCTCGATCGGGCAGATAAGTGGCATGCTGGGCGGACATTGAAGAGACAATAACAACAGATAACAGAAATAAAAAATAGATACGCTTCATACTAGTTGTGTTTAACTATAAAGCACAGACAGGGATTAATCAATATGAATGAAAGCTATTGACCAAGAGCAAAGAAATTAAGTATGTTCTAATTCGTATGAACAAAAATCTTGATTTCACAGTAGAGCTCCAGATCGACGTAGGGAGAAACATTCTCAATTTTAAGAAATTAGTGGATCTAAAAAACTCTCCGGGCTGGATTGTAGGTCGCGAAACAATCAAAGAATGGTATTTTTCCGGATTTTCAAGCCGCGACAATAAATTCTACGTTTCCGGACCCGTTGCCCCGGGCATAAGCCTTGCCGATATCCTGGTTTTACCGGCCGAGCGGGCTTTCACTTCCATGGTGCTGTTAACAAAGGCCTGCGAGAAGCTCTTGGAGCACAGCTCAACTCCTTTTGAACTTCAGCTGGATACGGTTTATTTTTTAGAGAACAACGAGATCCTCTTCCTTCCTCCCGATATTGTCAGAAAAGCAAGGGAGTTCAATCCGGAATCTTATAGATTTTCGGTTTATTCACCATTCAACAACCCTTATCTTCAGGACCAAAGATCAAAACTATCCTTCAGTTTAGGGAGCCTTTTTTTTAGAATTACAGCGGGTGTTTTCCCATATCAGGGCTCCTCCGTGGAAGAGATAAACGCTAAAATGAGAGCGTTTACAACCGTCTCCCCCATCCTCTCCTGTCCGTCCTTAAAACCGGAACTGGCGGATTTTTTTAAAACCTTTTTCAGTGAACAGTTTTCCTATAATCTTTCTCTCGCCGATTGGGTGAAGATGTTTAAGAAATACAGTAAAGAAGGAGTTACAAAACAGATCTCCGAACAGGAAAAAGCGGCTATTTTAGAGCAGGCTAAAAGTCAGGCTGATAAAAGCGGAAAACGTTTCCGGTCACATCTTTTTTTCGAACGACAGGGAAGAACTATTCTTATTACGTCACTCATTGCAATCGCCGCTCTGCTGGTAACCGGTTACTATGTTTCCGGTTTTTTCAAACCCCGCTTAACCAAAGGATTTTCTCCGGCAGAGGTTGTGGAAGCTTTTTACAGCAGCGTGAACAAACTGGATCCGAGACTCATGGAGGACTGTGTGGTTGACCAGGCAGGCGGCCAGGAACTGGAGGAAATCAACCGTCTTTATGTCAACACGCGCCAACAGCTCTCCCTTGGATACAGTACATATATCCCCGCCAGCGAATGGGACAGATTGGGAAAACCGGCTATCGCGTTAGGCCAGTTTGTATACGGTATAACCGACCTCACCATTACTCAGGAAGAGGATATCCCTCATCCTGTTTTTCAGGTTTCTTTTTCCAAATGGATACCGGCGCAACTCCCGGAAGATTACCAAGAGCTTTCATTTAATCCGCAAGGCTTTCGGATTAAAGAATTGCTCTACTTAAAACAGGACGGAGAAGACTGGGTTATTTTTAAAAGACTCCGGCTTGAGGAAGAAAAAATCTCAGCCAAAGCTCAATAACAGAAATGATTCATTATGGATTTTATTCTACAAGCACCGTATATAATTCGTATCCTGCTGACGCTTACGCTTATTCTAGTCATCTATCGTTACGTTAAAAATCTCATCATCGCTTTACTGGCGGGAATCCTTGTTCTTTCCTTTTGGTCGGGACATACTGTGCAACAGATTCTAAATATCAGCTGGCTGCAGTTTTCAGCGCCAGACAACCTGTTGTTACTTATAGTTATTCTGCAGGTAATCTGGCTCAGCACTCAGATGAAGCAGACAGGTGTAATGCAGGATCTGGTAGGCGCGGTAAGCCGTACTCTGCCCAAGAAATATTCTCTGGCCGTATTGCCCGCATTAATCGGTCTGCTGCCCATGCCGGGCGGCGCACTGTTTTCAGCGCCCATGGTTAAGGATGTGGATTCTTCAAATGAGGTCGCCGATCTCGATAAAACAAAAATAAACTATTGGTTTCGCCACATTTGGGAATACTGGTGGCCGCTTTATCCGGGAGTACTGTTGGCGATAAGTATTACAGGCTTGGAGATCTGGCAGTTCATGCTGCTGCAGCTTCCTTTGAGTCTGTTCTCTATTTTGGGAGGATATTTTTTTCTTCTACGGCCGTTAAAAATTAAGAAACAAACTAAAAAACAACCACATTCCACAGCAAGCTTACGATTCGGCATGCTCATTGCTCCCATCCAGATCGTAATTTGTGTTTACTTTTTAATCCAAGTAGCTTTCCCCGGCTTAAAAGAGGTTAGCAAATATCTGTCCATGATGATTGCGATCGGCGCGGCGCAGGTTTTCCTCCAACTGATACGACCCTTAAGCTTGAAAAAAATTGTCAAGATTATTTCCTCCTTGAACAGCTATAAACTGGCTCTGGTGGTGGCCCTCATACTCGTCTACGGTGCGTTTATCAAAGCCAGATTAGCTGACGGCATACTGCTCACCGATCATATTAACGCTGAATTAGCGGCACTTTCCATTCCGGTGTTTATTGTCATCATCCTTATTCCCTTTATCACCGGTCTTACTACAGGGATTGCCGTGGGTTTTGTGGGAGCAAGTTTTCCCATAGTCATCAATTTACTGGGAGCAGATCCGCCGCTACCCACCTTGATGGCGTATACGGTAATTGCCTATGCTTTCGGGTATATGGGAATGATGCTCTCTCCCCTGCATGTTTGTCATCTGGTAACCAATGAATATTTCAAAACCAATCTCATTAAAAGCATCGTAGAGCTTTTAAAACCTGCCGCCGTAGTAGCGGCAGGCGCGCTGAGTCTCTTTATACTAATCCGGATTATATTATAAAATTGACTCCAGTATTATTAGCAATGTTCAAAGGTTTTGACTATACTTTCATATTCACAACAGTAACATTTTGATCCTTTATTTATGAGCGGAAATAGCATGAGAAAAATAATGATTGCAGCATTCCTTGTGTTGGCTATTCTACCTTCCATAAACTCAATGGCTGTAATTTAAGTTCGCTTTTAAGCTGACTCAATTTATCCGGAGTAATGAACAGATTTTTATCTCCCCGGGTTACAAACACCCAATGCGCGGGGGTATTCTTTTTACGATCCGAGTAAGAAGCGGAATACCACCCCTTTTCCAATTCGGCAGGTTGGATGCTTTGTTCAATTTCAGTATTTGAAGCAGTAAAATCGCCAACCTGGAAATAACCCGCATCGTCCCAGGGGCGTTCGGAAATGCAGTAAAAAAATTTATACGTTCCGATAATAACAGTCTCAAAGTAACCACCGATATCTGTTCCTTTATAAAGCAGCAGCCCCAGCCTTCCTTCACTTTTTGTTCCCGGATTGGTAATGATAATTTTATATTCCCACACATCATTAATGCGCAGGCTTTCGTCGGAACCGCCCCAGCAGAGCATAAAGCTTAAACCGCATACGAGCATGCATAAGAGAATTTGTTTCATACAATCAGTGTATTTTAAGCCGGAACAAAAAGCAAATTTTTTTATAATAACCCATGCAAAAGGGCGGAAGCTGAACAGCGCTTTCCGCCCCCTGATCGTTATTCCTGTTTTATTCCCGTGATACTGAGACCAAAAGCATCTTTTGCAACGTTACTTCCCGCCAGTTTTGTCCGTGAAAGTATGTCTTGTATTTCCTCAACCGTATAAGCTGCGTTAAGGGAAGAAATGAATCCGGGTTTGATGGACTTGGGCTTTACCAGCAGCTTCATGATCATCACAAGCAGGGGATTAATATCACGCCTCAGATCGCAAATACAGAATCTCCCCTTGTTTTTCAGCACACGATGTATTTCATTAAACACCTTTTCCGGTTCCGCCCATTCATGCAGCGCGTCGGTAGAGAACACACCCTCAAAAAACCGATCCGCAAAAGGCAGAGAACCTGCGTCTCCCTTTATGTATTCGACTCTCTCCTTAAGTCCGTATTCATGCGCATTATCCGATGCCACTTCGATCATAGCATGACTGATCTCCACCGCTTTAAGTCGGGTAGCACGGGTACGTTTCAACCATTCCAACCCCACATATCCCGGACCCGAACTTATTTCCAGTGCCAAACCTTGAAGAATACCGCATTCAATTACCTGCCCGGTTTCTATCAATCCTTTATCGCGCATTCTCCTCCTGAACTCATTGAAGGCCTGTACCTCAAACTCAGCCTGAATGCCTTCATTTGTTTCAATTATTCTTTGTTTAACCATATAACCTCCATTGATATTATTTTATATTGTATATACAATATTGTATATTACCCTAAATAAAAACCTCACTTATATACACCTTCCTCAATCTTTTGCAGCAGATCTTTCAGCCATACTAATTCCGCTTCCATATGCAGTCTGCTATGATCGAAAATCGCCTGCGCCAAGCGCGGAATATTTTTATCCGCCAGCTGCTCCTGTTTGTGCTTAAGTAAGTATGCGTGCAGCTTTTCCAGTTTGTTAACCCGCAGGGCAATAAACTGTTTTACTTTGTCTATAGGTAAAGCCCGCATAAAAAAAAGCGCGACATCGATACTGAAGTACTGCGGTTCAGCCTCCTTCCAGACATCGGTTAATAATATTAAAAATTCTTTTCGTCCGGACTCACTGATTTCATAGATACTGCGCGCGGGACGCCTTCCCTTTTTTTCCTCAGAAATCTTTCGTATCAAATTTTCCTTCTCAAGCTGCGCTAAAGCGAAATAAATCGAACCGAATGCTACCGAGGTCCAATCACCCATATGTTCTTCTATGATGTGCTTAATTTCATATCCATAGAGATTTTTCCTCTGCAATAAGCCCAATATTATCAATCGTGTTGACATTAGTACCTTCTTAAATATACAAGATTGTATATTTAATATAGTATAATAATCTGCAAAGGAGATGTCAACAAAAATTTCTCACTGATTGTTAAAAATGAGTTTATTTTTATTGTAAAACATTTTAAAAACAGAGATATGCTGTATACTATATATGAGGAAAAGATGGAGCGACCTTTAATATTTTTGTCTATCTCTGTTTCAGTATTATGTTTTTTTCTCTTCTGCATTGCATGCGCCTTAAGCAATTATCCGCCGCAGTTTTCCAAGCTGACAGATCATACCTGTACCGATATTGCACTTATTCCTTCTAAGCTTATCGCGGATGCCAAGGCTGCCCTTCATATTGCCTACGGACATACCTCTCACGGCAGCCAGCTTACAACCGGAATGAGCGGTTTGGCGGCCTGGAAAGGTGAGCTTTACGCATGGAACGAGGGAGGCGCAGGCGGCGCACTTGATGTGGATGATTATTTTGTTTCCGGAGATCTTGGCAATCCTGATTTTACTACCTGGGCGGACAGGACAAGAACTTACCTTGATAATCCGCTTAACGCGGATGTGAATGTGGTGATCTGGTCCTGGTGCGGACAGGTAAGCACAGCATCGGCAGCCAGCATCAACACCTACCTGGCTCTAATGAATCAGCTTGAAATCGATTATCCTCAGGTAACCTTTGTTTATATGACCGGGCACCTGGACGGACAATGTTTGGAAGGCACCCTGCATCAGCGTAATCAACAGATACGCGACTACTGCAGGCAACATGATAAATTCCTCTATGACTTCGCTGATATTGAAAGCTATAATCCGGACGGAGCTTATTTCGGAGATTTGTATCCCGACGATAACTGCGATTACGACGGCGACGGCAGTCCGCCCCGTAGCGAAACCGGCAACTGGGCGCTGGAATGGCAGAACACCCACACCCAAAACGTCGACTGGTATGACTGCAGTTCCGCCCACAGCCAGCCTTTAAACGCCAACCTCAAGGCTTACGCGGCCTGGTGGCTTTGGGTGAGTATCACACAGCACAGGCAATAAACCTCCGCGCGTCTGTAATTAAAATATGGTATTATTCTTCTGCGATGAGTCCGCTGAACTCTTGCCTCAGTTTTTTATACACCGGTTTCCGAAAATCAACTGCCAGGCGCAACAACTCATCCCATGACACCCACTGCCAGGCCTTGAATTCCTTTTTATCCCCCAGCGTTATCTTTATTTCATCTGCCCTTAACGTAAACAGATACCAGTAGTGCACCTGTCCCCTGCCTGTTTTTTCCGTGCGGCAATGCGGGGGCAACTCATAGGCCAGCAGGCCCGAGGCCCTTGCTAATAATATAATATCAGCCTGTGTCAAACCGGTTTCTTCCTGAATTTCACGATACACGGCCCGGTCCGGTTCCTCAGCCTGCCTAAGCCCTCCTTGCGGAAACTGCCAGGCACCCTTGATATCATTTCGTTCCAAAACCAAAAGCCTACCCTGGCCATTGTTAATGACAGCTCCTACTCCGGCGCGGAACACCTGATGATCTGTTTTCAATCTACTGTTTTCAATCCCCATAATTATAAATGCATACCGTCCTTAGATATTCGGGCTGCTAAAACTCAACGTAATTTCATATTTCCCATATTTACATTGAACAGGCGGAGAATCAGAGGTGAAATCAAACTGCAGTTTCCCCGTTTTATTATCAATCTTGCCTATCCATTCGGGATCGCTTTTCTCATAATCAATGAAAGCCGTTCCCTGTCCTTTTATGGATGCCTCAAATCAGTTTGGAAAATAACCGTTTGGGCTGATGAATCCTTTTCCCCGGCAGAAAGGTCGCCAAGGAGATAAATACACAATTGAAGAAAGATTGATAAAATAATAATCTTCTTCATGTTTTATTATACTACAGTACTCATGCACGCGTAAAGAGATGAGAGCTTTATCAAGAAAACAATAATGTCTAAATTAACGGTTTAGAATAATGCTATAAGACTTTAAATGATTCCTTGACCAATCTTTAAATTTATACTATATTTATAATGACTAAATATTATTTTTAGTCATTTAGTCATTTTATAGGATAGTTGCCATGCCCAAAGTATTTACCGGAGAACAGAAACAAGCAATGCGAAAAAAATTAATCGGCATAGGATTCAAGATCTTTTCCGAATACGGAATCAGGAAATCACGGGTGGAAGACATCACCCGTCAGGCGGGTATTGCCAAAGGAACATTCTATTCATTCTTTCCTTCAAAGGAAGCCCTGTTTATGGCGGCTTTGGATACATTGGAAAGTGAGTCGCGTCCGCTGCTTAATCAAATTCTCACCGATAAAAGTACGTCCTATAAGCAAAGACTGAAGAACACATTACAAATCCAGCTTAAAGCCATCGAGAAAAATCCCATTGTAAAAACACTGTTCAATCCGGAGGAAATCGCCTATTTGACCAGAAATATTCCCGAGCAGGGGCTTTCAGCACATATTCGTGAGCATAACAAATTTTATATGGATTTCCTTACAGAGGCTGCAAAGCATAAGCAGTTGACAACAACGGATATTGCCACGGCCAGCGCTCTTTTACAGACCATATTTTTTCTGGCCATCCATAAAAGCGAAATCGGTCCGAGTTTTTTTAAACAGCTTAATCTGCTCATAGAACTTATAGCAGACGGCCTGCTGACTGAAAGCAGATTTAAACCGCGACAAAAGGAGTAATGAATGATCCATGTTTCAGAACTTAACTTTACATATCCGAAGAACCGAGAGAACACCTTACACAATCTTTGCTTTAAGGTGAACAAGGCTGAGATTTTCGGTTTTGTAGGACCCAGCGGTGCGGGTAAAAGCACCACCGTAAAAATTCTTATCGGACTCTTAAAAAATTATCGGGGCAAGGTTAACGTCCTGCATCAAGAAGCAAACAGAGTGAACAAGGATTTTTATGAAAATCTGGGCGTATCCTTTGAAGTCCCCAACCTTTATGAGAAGTTTACAGCAATTGAGAATCTGAACTTTTTTAAAGGATTATACAAAAACACCGGTCTGGACCCTCTGCTGCTGCTCTCCATGGTGGGCCTGCAGCATGATGCACATACGCGTGTGGATAAGTTTTCCAAGGGTATGAAAATAAGACTAAATTTCATCCGCGCACTGCAACATAATCCCGATCTGTTTTTTCTTGACGAGCCGACCAGCGGACTGGATCCCGCTAATGCCAGAGGTATTATGGACATTATCCTGGATCTAAAAAGCAAAGGCAAAACCATCTTCCTTACCACGCACAACATGACAGTGGCCGAGGATTTATGCGACAAGCTGGCCTTTTTAGTGGACGGAAACATAAGCCTGATCGATTCTCCCAGAAACCTGAAACTAAAGTACGGCAAAAAATCCGTTAAGGTGGAGTATAAAAAACACGGCAGCCTGCACAGCGCCACCTTCGCTTTAAAAGGACTGGGGAAAAACAAGGAGTATCTCCGCGTTTTAAACACATACCCGATAGAGACAATTCATTCGGAGGAAGCCCGTTTGGACGATGTGTTTATAAAAGTAACCGGCAGGAGGCTGGTATGAGAATATGGAACCAGCTGAAAATGGATATTACTTTCCAGTTTCGTCACGGATTTTACTATGCATACCTGTTTGTTACGCTGATTTTTTGCCTGATTATTGTCTTCATCCCCTTGGCTTTTAAACAGTTTGTGGCCCTGTTTTTTATTCTCACCGACACATCCGTTCTCGGTTTTTTCTTTATCGGCGGAGTGCTTTTGCTGGAAAAAAAACAGGACCTGCTTAACAACGCAGCCATCACCCCGCTGCGTCTTTGCGAGTATATTCTGGCGAAGGTTATTTCTTTTTCCTTGTTAAGCGTTGTTTCAAGCCTGATAATCCAAGCCACCGCCCTGCAGGTACCGCAGAATGGATTACTATTCTTTTTTACAATCACATTCTCAAGTATACTTTATACCCTCTTCGGACTGGTTGTGGGAACCATAGCCAAAAGCCTCAATCAATATTTCGCCCTGAGTTTCTGTTTTGCGATCCTGATTGTTCCCAGCGCCGCCTATTTTTTACAGTGGACTCCTTATGAGATTTTTACCATCTTTCCTCTTACAGCCATATTTATGCTCATTAAATCAGGGATCTACGCTACTCCGATCCACCTATGGAGCATTATCGGGCTGTTCCTGTGGAACATACTGTTTTTTGTGTTGGCTTATCTCGCTCTGTACAAAGTTATTTACAGTCACATATCTTTTTTACGCTTTTACCGGTCAAAGCGTAAAAAAGGAGCTCGAACATGAAGAAATACATATGCCTTTTAAGCTCGGATTTTAAAAATATCGGACGCGATCCCCTGCTGATATTAGCTTCCGCGGCCCCCCTCCTGCTGCTGGCTGTAATGCGTTTCGGCGTACCATTGGCCGCGGAACTGCTGCGCACATATGTATCCTTCAATTTAGAGGAGTATTATGTACTCATCGCCCTTTTTCTCTCTCTGCTGCCCGCCATGCTGTGGGGGTTTATGACCGCGTTCTTAAGTCTTGATGAACACGACAGCGGGATAAGCAGCTATCTTTTTATAACTCCGTTAAGAAAAAGCGGCTACCTGTGTTACCGCTTAAGCTTTCCTTTGCTGTTTTCTTGCTTTTTTACGGTGTTGATGCTTGGTTTAAACGGATTGATATATTTTACAGTCGTGCAGGTACTGTTTTATGCCGGATTCAGTTCATTATTGGGTCTGTTCTTTTTTCTCACTATGATAACATTCGCCCACAACAAGGTCGAAGGTCTGGCACTGGGTAAAGCATTGGGAGTGGTTTTATTAGGTCCAGTAGCGGGCTATCTTCTACCTGTCCCGCTTAAATATATCGGGGGAATATTTCCGCCTTTTTGGTCGTCAGAACTCATACTTGCTTTGAGAAACGGAACAGCTGTTTTACAGCTTAGCCTTATTATGAGCGTTGCTCTCTGCGTACATCTGGTTCCGCTCATCTTTCTCTTCAAGCGCTATGTGCGATCTATTCGATGATGCTTATTTTTTCTTAATTTTAGTTTTTCATGTATTGAGGTTATAAGCTAAAATACATATAATGAACACATAATAAAAATGTGCGCAATATTTGCTTATTGTGATTTATCGCACTAAGCAAATTATGTGTAGGAATTTAATTCAATTTATTAAAGGAGGATTGTCATGGGTACAAAAGGTACGGAAATTGTTGGTGTTGATATAAAGGAGCTTATCGGTTTATTAAATAAAGCTTTGGCAGATGAGTGGCTCGCCTATTATCAATATTGGATCGGCTCACAGGTTGCCAAAGGCAGAATGAGAGGTATAGTAGCTGAAGAGCTGATGGAACACGCGAATGAAGAGCTGAAGCATGCGGGCATGCTCGTAGAACGCATCAATCAATTGGGTGGCACACCTCTCTTAGAACCCAAAGCATGGTATGAGCAGACCAACTGCGGTTATGATACGCCCTCAGATCCCAATACGAAGAAACTTTTGCAACAAAATATTAAGGGAGAGCAGTGCGCAATCGAAGTATATAAAAAGCTTTCAGATTTTGTTAAGGGAAAAGACCCCGTTACGTATAATATGGCAATCGAAATAATGACGGAAGAAGTTGAGCATGAAGAAGATTTGGAAGCCATTCTTGAAGACATGCAAACAGCGGTTTCATAAAACAAGATGATTGGATAATGACAAAGCCCTGGTTTTAAACCGGGGCTTTGTTATTTTAAGTATATTAAATAATCACTAAACAGGCAGATTGTATGGAAGATATTACTAGATGATCAATATAATCCCTTTTGCTGATAATATTTTTGTGAACGCAGGCTTTTTAATCCTCTGCTTTATCGTAATTTCAAAGACGGCCGACTGGCTCGTGGACGGAGCGGTGGGTTTAGCCGCCATTCTGAATGTACCCAAAATCATTATCGGTATCATTCTAGTCAGCTTTGCCACCACCATGCCCGAATTTACGGTATCTTTTTTATCTTCGATAATCGGACGCAATAAAATCGCCCTAGGCAATGCGGTGGGATCGGTCATCGCCGACAATGCTCTTGCCTTGGCTTTGGGCATCCTGGCAGCCCCCCATGTTATTAAAGTGCCGCAGCGTTTGTTAAAAGGTATAGGCATATTTCTCATCGCTGTCTCATTCATTACCTTCGGCATGAGCATCCTGGGAAACGATATTACCCGGCTGGAAGGCATGCTGCTTATCTGTCTGCTTATAATATATCTGACAGTGCTCGTTATATATCAAAAAAGACACAAACAAAAAATCATGAGCGAGATGGAAGAAGAGATTATAGAGCACAAGCATTCCGGAGGGCTCGGCAAACACATAACCCTGTTCGGGATCGGAGTTGTCGGTGTGGTTATCTCCAGCAAGATCCTGATAGAATCAGCGGTAAATATCGCCTATATCATCAAAGTACCGGAGATCTTTATCGGACTCACGGTTATCGCCCTGGGCACTTCACTACCCGAGGTTGCCACCTGTATTGTGGCCTGTAAAAAGGGTCATGGCGATATCGCGTTCGGTGATATCATCGGCGCCAATATTCTTAATCTGTTATGGATCATCGGGGCCGCGGCTTTAGCCAAACCTCTTGTCATCGAGCAGCAAGAAATCATATTTATGTTTCCCTTTATGATTTTTATCAATGTCGTTCTGCTTGTGTTTGCTGCCATGGGTTTCAGACTGACAAAATGGAAGGGCATGGTGCTGCTATCACTCTATGCGGTATATATCGCGCTTACCCTGGTCTTTTTTCCTCCCGGCAGCACTGATCTCTAAAGACTATACACATAGTCAAGAACAAATAAAGCCGCCGGAATAGATACCAGCGATACTAAAAAGCTCCCAAAAAGAAATTGATTGGCCGCCGAACGATCTCCTCCGTATCTTTCAACAATCAAAGGAGCGGCTGTAATGGGAGGCACCGCACTCTGCAGTATTAAAAGCAGCGCGATGTTGTATGAGGGCCGGATCCCATAAACAATAAGCAGCATTACCGCAGGAAAAATGATATTCTTGCAGCTGATAAACTTGATTATTTCCGCTAGATGCAGTTTTCCCATCCGCTTAAAATCAACGAGCATATTGCCCCCTAAGATTATCATTAACAGGGGTATGGCCATGGCACCTACCGTAGACAGGCTTGTGAGTACGAACGAGGGAATAACGGTATGAGTCCGGGTTAATTTCATCACAACCGCCAAGATGGTAGCAATAAATACGGGATGCAGAATCCGCTTCCAGTCTATCTTTTCTTTGGATTTAAAAAACAAAAAACTGGTATTAAAAAAGAAAGCCGTAAAAAAGACCACAAAGAAAAACAGGTCTACCAGATACTCGGATCCACCCGCCATGTTCCCCAAAATAGCGAGCGGGAAGAAGATCCCGTTTTGATAAAACAGGGCGACGCCGAACTCTCTTTTTAAGCTTTTACCGGCAAGCAAAATACACAACATGGTAAGCACAAAGGCAATACCCGTAAAAAACATCCACCAGAGCGGCAGCTCCCACCAGTTTTGCTTTACCTCGGGATTGAAATTATTAATAATATTTGAAAAAACAAGAGCAGGCAGGGCAATTTCCAAAGCCAGCGGTGTAAGCAGGGAAAAAAACTTTTCTTCCACAAGCCTGCGCTTTACCATCCATGCGCCGATAAGGCCGATGCACAGCAGCATGGCCACTGCTTCGAAAGTGATTAAAAAGGAATCCATATTTATCCTTTCTAAGCGGCGGGTATTTTCTTAATTGCCCGAGAAAAACCGGCAAGCGATCTCTCAATAATCTCATCATCCACACAGTAAGCAAGCCTGAAATATCCGGGTAAAGCAAACCCACGCCCGGGCACCGCCAAGATCAGTTCCTGACGCAGCATATCCACAAACGCGAGGTCATCACCTCCCGGTGCCTGCGGAAAAAGATAAAAAGCTCCTTCGGGTTTACGTACCTCATACCCCATGTGCTGTAGGCTTTTATAAAGTTTATCCCGTTTATACTGATATTCTCCCACATCTATGGTTATCCGCAAAAGATCGGCGACAGCTCGCTGCATGAGTGCGGGCGCATTTACATAACCCAGAATACGATTACATAAAATACAGCCGTTTATCAGGTTCGCGCCGTCATCCGCTTGCGGATGCACGGCCAGCCACCCGATCCGTTCACCGGGTATGGAGAGATCTTTGGAAAATGAAGTAACAATAATCGTATTATCATAGAACTTAAAAAGTGACGGCACCTTGTTCCCGTCGAACACAATCCTGCGATAAGGTTCGTCACTGACAAGATAAACCGCTTTTCCCAACCGGCTGCTTTTTCTCTCCAACATGGCACAGAGTTCACGTATTGTCTCTTCCGGGTAAACCCTGCCCGACGGATTATTGGGCGAATTAATGATAATCCCCGCTGTCCGGGCATCGATGCTTTCTTCCAAGGCTTCGACATCCAAATCAAAGTCCTGTTTGCCCGGCACAAACTCAAGAGTACCTCCGTGATTCTCGACATAAAACCTGTATTCGACAAAACAGGGTGTGGAAACCAGCATCTTGTCTCCCGGGTTTAACATGGTCTTTAAAATCACATTAAGGCCTCCCCCTGCCCCGCAGGTCATGATTACATTATCCGGTTTTAAACCAATCCCATACTCTTCCCTAATATAATCCGCCACCGCACCGCGCACTGCAGGATAGCCTGCGTTAGGCATATAAGAGTGCTTCATCGGCATGTCATCCCGGGCCAACCTTATCAGTGTTTCCCGGAATTCAGGCGGAGGCATAAGATTGGGATTGCCGAGACTGAAATCACAGACCTTATCCGCACCGTGTTGCGCCTTGAGTTCCGCTCCTGCTTCGAACATCCTGCGAATCCAGGACGACCTGGTCATCATCTGCCTTATATTATCCGCTACAGCCATATCTCAACTCCTTGTAAGGTTTAAAGGGTATCAATTAATACCGGATAGTGCAAGGATTTCTCATCTCCAGCCTGTTTTTCACTTTACATGCCGCACAGTTTGCATTAATATCATGTCAATGGCACATGATTCCTATTGGGAAAAAGAGATTGAACTGCTCCCCCGTACAGAACTGAACAAACTCCAGCTGGAACGACTAAACACTACAATTGAACGAGCTGCACACACACCTTTTTATAAAACTAGATTGGGCAAACGAAACATCACCTCACTTAAAAGTTTACGGCAGGTGCATGAGCTTCCGTTTACCACGAAACAGGATCTGCGTGATCATTTTCCCTTTGGTTTTTTATGTGTAAATCCCAAACAAATACTGCGACTGCACTCCTCTTCAGGAACAACCGGAAATCCCACGGTGGTATTCCATACCCGTCAGGACATAGACACATGGAGCAACATAATGGCCCGCTGTCTGTATATGTCCGGCGCCCGCGCCACCGACGTATTTCAGAACATGATGGGGTACGGTCTTTTTACGGGCGGACTGGGACTGCACTACGGCGCGGAAAAACTGGGCATGCTTACCATTCCCATCGGACCGGGCAACAGCAAACGCCAGATCTGGTTTATGCGGCAGTTCAAGACAACCGCCATTCACGTGCTGCCCAGTTATGCTCTGCGGCTGGCAGGTCTGCTATCCGAAATGGGGATTAGTCCGCAAAAAGATCTCACATTGCGAATGGCCTTTATCGGCGCCGAGCCGCACAGCCGGGAGATCCGTCTTAAAATAGAAGAACTTTTACAGCTTAAGGCGTACAATTCGTACGGGCTTTCCGAAATGTGCGGACCGGGAGTCGCTTTTGAATGTCAAGCTCAAAGCGGGATGCACATCTGGGAAGATCAATTTTTTGTTGAAATCATAGACCCGGACAGCGGAGAGGTCATGCCTGACGGAGAACAAGGCGAACTGGTACTCACAACCCTGACCAGAGAAGCAATGCCGTTACTGCGCTACCGTACCCGCGATCTTACGTGCATAGAGACCACACCCTGCAGCTGCGGCAGAACCCACCGCAGGCTGGCGCGTATTAAGGGGCGTACCGATGACATGCTGATTATCAATGGCGTAAATATATTCCCCATCCAAATCGAACAGGTTCTGATGCGCATACCGGAAGTAGGCACCAACTATGAAATACACATCGACAAAGAAAATTATATGGATAAATTACATATATGGGTTGAAATAGAAAGACAGGTCTCCACAGGCGCGCCGCATCAGGCGGAATTTCTGCAGAAGAAGATTCAGGCAGAGCTTGCCGGCGAAATCACGGTGAATCCTGAAGTCACACTTGTAGGAGCTTACAACCTGCAGGCGGCCGACGGCAAGGCGGTGCGGGTATTTGACCACAGAAATGAAGAAAACAAATAATTGCGAGTTCATTATAAGCTTTAAAAAAGCAGAACAAGGCGGATAAGCATGGAAAAGCTTTTATTGTCGGGAAATGAAGCCATTGCGCTCGGTGCCTATGAAGCCGGAGCTATAGTGGGAACAGGCTATCCTGGCACTCCCTCATCCGAAATATTGGAAGCATTAACAAGTTATCCGGGTGTTTACACAGAATGGTCCGTTAACGAGAAGGTGGCCTTTGAGGTCGCGCTGGGAGCGGTACTAGCGGGAGCGCGCACCCTGGTTACCATGAAGCATGTAGGACTTAATGTGGCGGCAGATCCTCTTTTTACCTCTTCATATACCGGTATAAAAGCCGGACTGGTTATAGTAACAGCCGATGACCCCCAGATTCATTCATCCCAAAATGAACAGGACAACAGGAACTATGCTGCGGCGGCCAAGATCCCCATGCTGGAACCGGCGGATTCGCAGGAAGCAAAAGATTTTACGGAACTCGCCTTTGTCTTAAGCGAGCGGTATGATACTCCCGTCCTGCTGCGAACCACAACCCGCATTTCCCATTCCATGACCGTGGTGACAAAAGGCAAGAACCCCGACCGCTCACACAAAGCGCAAGGTTTTAAACGAAACAGGGAAAAGTATGTGATGATCCCGGCGCACGCCCGGGCGCGTCATAGCATAGTCGAACAGCGCATGCGGAACATGACACAGGACAGCAATAACCTGGCTGTTAACCGTATGGAACTGGCAGATAAGCGAATCGGGATTATTACCAGCGGCGTCTCCTACACCTATGTTAAGGAAGTACTGCCGGAGGCTTCTGTGCTGAAATTAGGCATGGTATATCCCCTGCCTGAAAAATTGATCCGTGAATTCGCGGAATATGCAGAAAAACTTATTATTGTCGAAGAGCTGGATCCTTTTTTTGAACTGCGCATTAAAGCCATGGGATTGGCTGCGCAGGGCAAACAGCATCTGCCTCTGGTCGGTGAACTGAGCCCGGACACCATCCGCAGCGGTTTAAAAGCGGTCGTACCGCAAGAGCTATTTGCTCAAGGCAGCGCTGCTGCGCAACAAAAGCTTTCCTCCGCGTATACTCCTCCTCCCCGCCCCCCCGCTCTCTGTCCCGGTTGTCCGCACCGCACCGTATTCACGATTCTCAAGAAATTAGACTTGATTGTAACAGGTGATATCGGCTGTTACACCCTGGGAGTACTGCCACCGTTCAGCGCCATGGATACCTGCGTGGAAATGGGCGGCAGTGTGGGTATGGCCCAGGGTATGGAAGCGGCACTGGGGAGCGCATATAATCACAATACCGTAGCCGTGATCGGAGATTCCACTTTTGCGCATTCCGGTGTTACGGGACTGATAAACGCCGCTTATAACAAACACCGTTCGGTAATTATTGTGCTGGATAACGAAACCACCGCCATGACAGGCATGCAGCCCAATCCGCTTTCCGGGCAGAGAATTAATAAGGAAACTACGGTAAAGCTCGATTATCTTAAACTGGCGGAGGCTATGGGCATAAAAACGGAAAATGTTCATATCGTCGATGCCTATGCAAAAGCTCAGGTAGAAGAGGCGATCACGGCAAGCCTGAACAAGCGTGAACTCAGCCTGATAGTAGTACAAGGCCCTTGTATCATCTTAAAACGCAAAAGAAAGAAAGCATAATCCACATGAACCGGAAAATTTATAACATATTAATGGTGGGAGTGGGCGGACAGGGAATTATCACGGCCAGTGACATCTTTGCGCTGGCGGCCTTAATCCACGGTTTTGACGCGAAAAAAAGCGAGATCCACGGCATGAGTCAGCGGGGCGGTTCTGTGTTCAGTCATGTCCGCTTTGGCGAAAAAGTGCATTCCCCTGTTATCGCCCGGGGAGAGGTCGATATCCTGCTTTCACTT
Source organism: Spirochaetales bacterium (assembly GCA_016930675.1). Taxonomy (GTDB): domain Bacteria; phylum Spirochaetota; class Spirochaetia; order SZUA-6; family RPPD01; genus JAFGGG01. Next base: position 12,255 of record JAFGGG010000004.1, on the reverse strand, counting down.
GAAGAGATGGAAACGCTGCGCTGGCTTGCATACGCCAATAAGAAAAGCCTGGTCGTGGTCAGCAAAACCCGGATTAAACCGGCAATGGTCAGCGACTATCCTGAAGACATGGAACAACAGTTGGGAAAAAGTTTTCCCAACCTGCTGATGGTAGATCCTGGAGTATTGAGTAAAAGAATCGAAAATGAAAAGTTTTTTAACGTGTCCCTGCTGGGTCTTATTGCCCCGCTGCTCCCCATCTCTATCCAGGCCTGGGAAAAGGCCATTGGTCAGAAAGTACCCTTACATTTTTTGGAACAAAATCTTAACGCCTTTAAACAGGGCAGTCTATATTATGATTCAATCAAAAAGGAGGTGAACTCATGATCTGGAATAATGAATATGAGACCATGCAGCCGGACAAACTCCGGGCGGTACAGAGCTCACGCTTATGCGAGCTGGTAGCGCGTCTTTATAAGAATGTTCCTTTTTACAAACAAAAGATGGACTCCCTTGGTGTAAAACCCGAGCATATCAAAGACATCAAGGATATCGTTAAGTTGCCCTTTACAACCAAAGACGATATGCGCGAAGTGTACCCATTGGGGCATCTGGCCGCAGTCAAGAATGAGATAGTCGAGATCCATACGTCTTCCGGTACCACGGGCAAACCCGTGGTCGACGCGTACACACAAAAGGATATCGATATCTGGTCCGAGGTCATGGCCCGGACATTGGCTATGGGAGATACATGTAAAAACGATATCGTGCAAAACGCCTACGGCTACGGTCTTTTTACCGGTGGACTCGGCGTACACTACGGCGCCCGAAAAATCGGAGCTAATCTTATTCCCATCTCGGGAGGCAATACCAAACGACAGCTGCAGATCATGCAGGACTTCGGCTCTACGGTGCTTACCTGCACGCCATCCTACTCTCTGCTGCTGGCTGAAATCGGAAAAGCGGATGGAATTGAATTCTCGAAGCTGCCTTTACGCGTGGGATTTTTCGGCGCAGAACCCTGGAGTGAAAGTATGCGCAAAGAAACCGAGGCCAATCTGCAGTTAAAAGCGCTCGATATCTACGGATTGACAGAGATAATCGGTCCGGGCGTGTCTTCCGAATGCATGCATCAGGACGGGCTGCACATCTTTGAAGATCACTTCTATCCTGAAATTATTGACCCCGCTACCGGAAAGGTGCTTCCCGACGGTGAAAGAGGCGAGCTGGTTTTTACCACACTTACCAAAGAGGGCACGCCGATCCTGCGCTACAGAACGCGAGATATAACCTATCTCATGAGAGAACAGTGCGGATGCGGAAGGACCCAGGTGCGCATGCATCGTCTGCTGGGCCGTACGGATGATATGCTTATTGTACGCGGTGTTAATGTTTTTCCCTCGCAAATAGAAGAAGTGCTTTTAAAGATTGAAGATGTCAAACCCCACTACCAGATTCTCGTAGACCGCAAAGGACAGCTGGACAGTATCGAAGTTCAGATTGAGATGACCGAAACACTGTTTTCCGATGAAATTAAAAATATCAACGCTAACGAAAAACGTATCGAAGAAGCCCTCTATGGCACTCTTAATGTTCACAGCAGGGTAAAGCTGGTTGAGCCAAAATCAATCCCCCGCAGTGAAGGAAAAGCCAAGCGGGTGATTGACAAACGACAATTATAAAAAGAGGAGGATACAGATGAAAATAAAACAGATATCGATATTTTTAGAAAACAAGATCGGCAGGCTCGCCGAAGTGACAAAGCTGTTGGCAGACTCTAAAATCAACATCAGGACGTTGTCATTGGCCGAAACCGCTGAGTTCGGTGTGCTGCGCTTGATCGTGAGTGATCCCGACGCCTGCCTCAAGGTATTAAAGGATAATCAGTTCGTGGCTCAGGAAACCGATGTAATCGCCGTCGAGGTACAGGACAAACCCGGCGGTCTTAACCGGATCCTGGAGATATTTCATAAGAATGATATCAATATCGAATACATGTACGCGTTCGTGGAAAAAAAGGTTGACAATGCCATCGTGGTTTTCAGAATCGATAATGCCGGGAAAGCGATCGCGGTGCTGCAGGACCATAACATTGCCATTGTTTCGGATGATATTATAAAGAATCTCTAATGGCTCAAGAAAAATAGTGTTGGAAAGAAGTTTAAAAAGTACTATCATGGTCTTATAAAAAGTCGAGCACTAACATTTTAAAGGAGGAACCATTAATGAAAAAAGATCTTGGCTGTAAATGTGTAATGCTTTTCACTGTTCTTCTGACCTTGGCGCTGTTTTTCTCAAGCTGCGGAGAACAGGCCGGAGGAACCATCAAAATCGGCGCGATTTTTGCGGAAACCGGACCTATCGCGTTCTTGGGGGAGCCTGAGGTAAAAACCGCCCGGCTGCTTGTCGACAGCATCAATGAAAAGGGCGGTGTACGCGGCCACAAACTTGAACTGATACTTAAAGATTCACAGGCCAGCTCGGAAAAAGCCATAAGTTTTGCCAATCAGCTTATCGAAGAGGATGAGGTATTTGCCATAATCGGTCCTACTTCCAGCGGTACTTCATTAGCGATTAAGGATATCTGCGAAAAGGGCCGGACAATTCTCATGTCCTGTGCCGCTTCGGAAAAAATCTCCAATCCTGTCGCGCAATATGTATTTACCACACCGCAGCAGGACCGTTATGCCGCCCAATGGGTTTTAAAAACCATGCAGGAAAAGGGCATCAAACGCATCGGTCTTGTGGTCGGTGGAACAGGCTTTGGAAAATCGGGTAGAGAACAGTTTGAGAAGTACGCCGCACAATACGATGTGGAAATCGTTATTGCCGAAGAATACAGCATAAAAGACAGCGACTTCACCGCTTTACTTAATAAGGTAAAGGCCAGCAATGTGGATGCGGTTGTAAACTGGTCGGTATTTCCCGCTCAATCCATAATTCCACAGAATATGAAACAGATCGGTTTCGATGTTCCGCTCTTCCACAGTCATGGTTTCGGTAATATCAAATACGTGGAAACCATCGGCACGGAAGCCGCTGAAGGCATTCTGTTTCCCTGCGGCAGGCTGCTTGCTCCCGAACAGCTGCCGGACAGTGATCCACAAAAAGCGCTGCTCGTTGATTATAAAAAACTGTATGAAGATACTTATAATGAAGATGCGAGCACCTTCGGCGGTCACGCTTATGACGCGCTGATGATTCTGGTTAAGGCCATAGAAGCCGTGGGCGCGGATAAAGAGAAGGTAAGAGAATACATTGAGAATTTAAAGAACCATCCCGGTACCGGTGGCATTTATAATTATTCACCCACCGATCATAACGGATTGGGTATGGATTCATTGGTAATGTATGTGGTTAAAAACGGCGAATTTATTTTGTATTAGGACTCCATGAATTTTACGGATATTGTACTCCAGTATGTTTTTGCCGGCTTACGTGTGGGCAGTATTTATGCGATTGTGGCCATTGGTTTCAATATTATTTATAATACAACTGGGGTAATTAATTTTGCTCAGGGAGAGTTCCTTATTATAGGAGCTCTCCTTGCCATCAGTTTAAATAGTTTTCTTGCATTTATCGGTCTGCCGGGCGCGCCGGCCCTTATCATGGCAATTATACTGGCTGTATGCATAACCACCGCTATCGGCGCGGCTATTGAATTTGCCTTTATCAGCTGGCTAAAAAATCCTTCAGTACTTCGTCTCATTGTCATAACAATCGGTATCTCCATCGTAATGCGTGAAGGCATGTCGTACATCTGGGGAATCGAAACCTTCGCCCTGCCCTTTTTTTCGGGCACGGAGGGCACATCGTTAAAAGTCATCGGTGCCAGCATCTCCCCCCAGGATATCTGGATTATCGGCATCTGTGCGTTTTTGGTGCTGGGGCTGTATCTTTTTTTTAAATATACGCTCACCGGCAAAGCCATGCGCGCCTGTGCCGCCAACCGCACCGCGGCCAGCCTGTGCGGGATCAATGTAAAACTTATGGTCACACTTTCATTTATGATCAGCGCCGCGCTGGGCGCTTTAGCGGGCTGTGCCATCTCTCCTCTGGCGAAAACGAATTATGAGATGGGCTCCACATTCGCCATCAAAGGTTTTACGGTGGCCATTATCGGCGGTTTGGGAAACAGCATGGCCGCCGTGGCGGGAGGAGTCGTGCTGGGGCTTATCGAAAGCTTTAGCGTGAGTATTCTGCCCATGGCCTACCGCGATGCTGTCTCTATCGGCATTCTACTGCTGATCCTGTCCATCAAACCAAGCGGGCTGTTCGGCAAACGAGAAGAAAGCGCTTTAAGGGAGTTTTGATGGATCATAAGCGGTATTTTCCTATTGCAATTCTCTTATGCATTATTATTTTATTGCAGCTGCTGCTGGCCGTGACAGGTGTTTCCTTTTTTCTTAAGGAGCTGACGCAGGCTGCTTACTACACGGTAGTGGTCATCGGTCTGTGTATGCTTATCGGGTACGCTGGTCAGATCTCACTGGGCCACGCGGGATTTTTTGCCATAGGCGGGTATACTTCAGCAGTGCTTACCACCTTTAACTTCAGTGTTTTCTCTTCATCACCTTTTATCCGGTTCTTACATACAATCGGCTTTATTATCCAAAGAGATGACCTCTATGGCAAAGAACTCCTCACTTTTTCACCCCCGGTGGCTTTTATGCTTGCTGTGCTTTTTTCCGCTCTTGTGGCAATCGCCATAGGTATTCCCGTAATCAGGCTGCGCGGCCATTATCTGGCCATGGCCACGTTGGGTTTCGGTGTTATCATTAAAGCCATTATCGACGCCACCACGGTTTTAGGCGCTCACGACCCCATAACCAGTGTGCCGGGTTTTTCTTTTTTCTTTGGTTTGGAAGTATCATCAAAAATTCCGCTGCGCATCCCCAACTATTACATCGCGTGGGGTGTTGTTATCATCGCGCTTGTTATCTGCATAAACCTGATTCATTCCCGCGCCGGAAGGGCCCTGCGTTCCATCCACGGCAATGAAGCGGCCGCCAACTCACTCGGCATTAATACCACACGCTATAAACTCTATACTTTCATTCTAAGCGCCGTATTTGCAGCAGTGGCAGGAGTATTTCTCACTCATTACAACGGCTCCATCGGACCTTCGGAAGCCTCGGTTATGAAATCAGTCCGCTATGTGGCGATTGTGGCTGTGGGAGGTATGGCCAATCTCTGGGGCTGTGTTATGATGAGTGTGATATTGACCTTCCTCTCGCTGCGGGGAGTATTCGGCAGTTTTGACGATATTGTGTTTGGTGCAATACTTATAACAATGATGTTATTCGCGCCCGGAGGACTTTTAAACATAGCCCGTCTCAAGCTGTGGCGGGAAAAAATCGCAATACGGATTAAAAAATATGCGAAACGAAACTCTGCTTAACATTCACGAGCTGTCCCGTTCTTTCGGCGGTCTTAAAGCTGTCAACAATGTGAGTTTTGCGGTAAGGCCGGGTATTATTCAGGCCATCATCGGCCCCAATGGCGCGGGTAAAACCACACTGTTCAACCTGATATCCGGCAGATTAAAAGCGGACTCCGGCTCGGTTTTCTTCAAGGGTGTGCCCATTACCGGATTAAAGCCTTATAAAATAGCCAGGCTGGGTATTACCTGTACGTTTCAAACCACCAAACTTTTCCAGCATATGACCGTACTGGAAAATGTAATGGCAGGCTGTCATATCCGCTTCCAGGCGGACTTTTTTTCCTGTATTCTCGCACTGCCTAAAACCTGGAAACAAGAACGAAAAATCCGACAAACCAGCGAGGAACTGCTGGCCAAGTTCGACCTCACGCACTACGCGGACGAATACGCGGAAAACCTGCCCTTCGGCAAACAGCGCCTGGTTGAGTTCGCGCGCGCTTTGGCCGCAGGACCGGAGTTGTTACTGCTCGATGAACCCGCCGCAGGTTTGAATATCTATGAGACTGCGGAACTCTCTAAATTTATCTTAACTATAAAAAAATTGGGTATTACTATTCTTATTGTGGAACACGACATGTCCTTGATCATGGACATTTCAGATCATATTATCGTGTTGGACCAGGGAGTCTTGTTAACCGAAGGAAGCCCCAAACAGGTACAAAAAAATCCCGATGTGGTTCGAGTCTATTTGGGGGACGAACATGCTTAAAATTCGCAACCTTGAATCCGGTTACGGCAAACTGCGTATTTTAAAGGGAATTTCCCTTCATGTTAAAAAAGGTGAAATCGTTACCATTATAGGCGCCAACGGGGCGGGGAAATCCACGCTTTTGAATACCATCGCTGGTGTGGTAAAAACACGGAGCGGAGATGCTGTCTTTGAAGATCGGCACATTCATAAAATGAATCCGGAGAAAATTGTGGCCCTAGGCTGTGCTATGGTGCCCGAAGGGCGGCAGGTTTTCAATCCTCTGACGGTTCTGGAAAATCTAACGTTAGGCGCGTATCTGAAAATCAGATACAAACATAAATTTCCAAACACTCAAATCTTACATGAGGTTTTTTCCTTGTTTCCCATTCTTGAACAAAGGCAGCATCAACTGGCGGGCACCCTCTCCGGCGGGGAACAGCAGATGCTGGCTATCGGAAGAGCACTCATGTCGCGCCCCACGCTGCTTATGATGGACGAGCCTTCCATGGGTATCGCTCCCCTGATCGTTAAGCAGGTTTTTAAGACCATTGTCAAACTCAGAAAGCAGGGAGTTACGGTTCTGCTTGTGGAACAGAATGCCAAAGCCGCTTTAGCGGTCGCCGACCGCGGGTATGTGCTGGAAACAGGCCAGATAGTACTGGAAGGCAGTACATCCGACCTGCTCAACAACCGAGATGTACAGCGTGCCTACTTAGGCAAGGAATATAAAAAGATAAACGAATAAGGAGGCTGCTTATGATTTTTAATAAGGAATATGAGACTATTACCCGGCAGGATCTGGATCAACTTCAGATAGAACGCCTGCAGTCCACACTTAACAGAGTTTACCGCAATGTGGCCTTTTACAAACATACATTTGATTCCCATCAGATTAATATCGAACAGATAAAATCGATTAAGGATCTGTCTTCATTACCTTTCACTACCAAGCAGGACTTAAGAAAAAGTTATCCGTATGACATGTTCGCCGTTCCTTTGCGTGATATTGTGCGTATTCACGCCACATCGGGCACAACCGGAAAGGCCGTTATAGTGGGTTACACAAAAAACGACCTCAAGCTGTGGACCGAATGCACGGCGCGCGTTCTCTCCGCCGTGGGAGTAACCGCACATGATGTAGTGCAGATTGCCTACAATTATAGTCTGTTTACCGGCGGTTTCGGTTTTCATCAGGGAGCGGAACATCTGGGAGCCTCCGTCATTCCCTCTTCATTCACCAATATGCCCGAACAGCAGATAACCATTATGAAGGATTTTAAAAGCACCGCGTTAATCTGTTCTCCGAGCTATGCATTACAGCTGGCATACGCTTTGGAAGAAATAAGCATGCATCCCGAAGCTTTGTTTTTGAAAATCGGACTGCTCGGCGCGGAACCCTGGAGTGAAAAGTTGAGGGCTTATTTGGATGAGAAGCTTCACTTTATCTCATATGATAATTACGGACTTACGGAAATCATAGGACCGGGTGTGGCGGGTGAATGTGAAAAACGAGACGGCCTGCATATTAATGAAGATCATTTTATCGTGGAAGTAATTGATCCTAAAAGTCTTAAGCCTCAAGCCCCCGGGCAAGAAGGCGAACTGGTGTTTACCACTATTACCAAAGAAGGCTTCCCCTTAATTCGCTATCGTACCGGAGATTTAAGCTCCCTGATTCCCGAACCCTGCGCGTGCGGCAGAACACTGATGCGCATGAAACGGGTTACCGATCGTACGGATGATCTGATTTTTTATAAGGAGCTTAAAATATTTCCTTCACAGATTGAAGATGTGCTGCATAACATTGAGGGCACAGCGCCTCACTACCAGCTGATCCTGGACCGTGAGGAGGGTTTGGATAAAATCGAACTTAAAGTCGAACTGCCGGAAAATCTGCCTTCCATCGATGAGCTAAAAACCCTGGAAAATCTGCGCAGAATAATCGCCGAGCGTCTGGAGCAGGACATAGGTATCCAGGCAAAGGTTACCCTGGTTGAACCCAAATCTCTGCGGAGCACAGATCATGCTAAAATCAAGCGGGTGATTGACAAGCGCGAGTTGTAAAAGCTAACATAAACCAGTGTCAAAAATCTTCGTGCTCAACATAAAACCTGTGCGGATGATTGTTTTTTCTCTGCTATTTATCTGCGCCCTTGTATGCGCCGTATTTATTATAAAATCCACAATCAAAAACCTTTTACTTTTACAGACAGACCGGTCGCCGCCAAGCTCCGCTCCTCTTAAAAGAATCCGCCAAAACTTATTTGATTCCCCACCCCAAATTCCTCTCAATAAAGCAACGATTCTCAGTGCGGTTAAGTATAAGCTTTCCGCTGCTGCCCCATTCCCGGTGCTTGAGTATGGGCAGCGGGCTGCTTCCGAACATATTATAAACACTCTCACCCACTGCTACCAAACCTGGAACAACTGCGGACCGGCCTCGCTTTCCATGCTGTTAAGTGCCTTTGACATAAAAGTGTCACAGGAAGAAATCGGTTCGCAGCTGCGTCCTCATCCTCAGGACAAACACACAAGTATCACGGAACTCGCGCGGTACGCAGAAGAGGCGGGTCTGTTCGCGGCACACGGTTGGGGAGGAAGCGAAAACCTTATTAAGGAGCTAATCGCGGCGGGAGTTCCCGTTATGCTGAAGATCGGGCTGGATCCACCGGATGACGATTGGATGTGCCATTATGTTATTGTGACCGGCTATTCGGACAAGAAGGCGCAATTTATCCTCATGGACTCTCTGTACGGCTCATACTACCCGTATTCATACGGAACAACAGCTGAATTCTGGACTCATTTCATGTGGTCGTATCTTATAATCGTGCCCAAGGAAAAACAACGGCTGGTTACGCAGCTTATTGACAACTACGCAGATTCAGCAGCCGGCAGCGTACGGCTCCGGCAGCGCGTTTATCATGACCTCACGGCAAAACCCGCGTCAGCTTTTGCCTGGTATAATCTCAGTAAATTTTTGCTGCCGGCCGGACAGCGGCACGCTGCGCTTGTCGCCCTTGAAACCGCTTTCGATTATGGCCTGCCCTGGCGGCTTTCCTGGTACGATACGGCCATGTATGAAATCTATTTGCAAAATCATAAGTACCACGAATTAATGCAACTCACACTCCGTGTGCTGTCGCGCAATCCGTACTCTGAAGAAGCACATTATTATCGCGCTCAGGCTCTCCTCAATCTTGATAAAAAAGATAATGCTTTCGCGGAACTGAATAAAGCTCTTGAAATTAATCCCGCTTTTGAACCGGCCCGGACTCTTTTAAAATTGATAAAGGCCCTGCCATGAGGATTACAGCGGCTGCCTTAAGTATTTTGTTGTTAGTTATGCCTTCCTGCCAGGAGAGTTTTGAGCAGACATTTTCTCAACACTATAATCCTGCATACCTCACTCAACTCCTCACGCTGGCGAAAGCCGCCATCCGGGAACAGTTTGATACGCAGCGTTTTTCTGCTTTTCAGGAGATTCCCTACAGCCGGAACCAGCTCGGTGTGTTTATCCGCATTATCAATAACGGCAAGGACCGGGGCTGCGTGGGATTCTATCGCAGTGTGGATTCGATCGAGCACGCTGTGCGCGCGGCGGCCGTGAATGCCGCTTTTTTCGACGGTCGCTATCCGCCCCTCAGCCGGGAGGAGCTGAAATCCTGCGAACTTGAAATAACCGTTATCGGTGAGCTTATGCCGATGAAAGATCCTTTTAATTTTGACATCGACAAACACATGCTGCGGATTGAGTTTGATAATCACGAAGCCATGCTGCAACCGCAGATCGCGGCCCAGTACGGTTATGATAAACAGGCTTTGTTACGCGCCCTCTGCCGTAAGGCGGGATTGGATGAGGATGCATTTCGTGATGCTTCGGCATGCTTGTTTAAGGCACGGGCGATTTTTTTGCGGATGCAGTGGGCTGATTTACATTAATAGAAAGCCTACAACTCACCCGTTGTCTTATCTCTCTTTTCCAAACGCCACTGCCCATCATTCGCATTATTATCGACTCCGATGCTGTAGATGAACCTGCCGTCAACTACGTGGGCGGACAAAAGATCATTTCCATTACTGGGATTTGAAAACGCGGCTTCGCCCGTTCCAAACGCCGGCACCAGGTTTCCGGTCATTATATCCCTTTTTTCTATGCACCAGCGCCAGTCGTCGACAGGAGGATTGCGGTCTGTACCGCCGAGATAAATATACGCGGAATCGACAGCAATACTACTTATCGTTCCGCTTGTAATGGTTGATCCCCCCAGGGTATCAAACCCTGCTGCAAAATCGCCTGTATCAATATCAAACTTTTCCACAAACCAGCTGCCGGGAAAAGGATTGGCAGTCGCGATATATATATAGCTATTATCTATGGCGATTGTGTTTACGGATCCCAATGTATCGACAACCCCGGCATTACCGAAACCGTTTATAAGCGTCCCACTCGTTTTATTCAATTTAAATAAATCAGCACCTGCTGCGTATATATAACTGTCGTCAACGGCCAATTCCTGTACCTGGAGATCAACCACACCGTTCGTGCCAAATGCGTCTATTATTGCTCCTGTAATTTTATTTAATTTAACAATCCGGCGGTTCCCTAGTCCATCCCTGTCTATAATATACAGGAAACTGTCATCCGCTACGATAAAATGAGCCTGCTCGCCGCCCGCATACTCAAGTACACCATTGTTGCCGAAGTTATTGTCAAAGGCCCCGGTGGTTTTATTTATTTTTATAACACAGCCGATATACGCGCCCGCATTATCTCTCATTCCTGCTATGTACATATAACTGGCATCGATTACAAGCGAGGTGGCATAATCTTCACTGTTCGTCGGATTAAGGAGCACTATCCCGTCTGCATCAAAAGCCGCGACCAATTCACCTGTGGCTATTGTTCTTTTCTCGATCCGCCATTGCGGATCCCACTGGGCACCGCATAATGAGCAGTCCTCACCGATTATATAAATGTAATTATTGTCAATCGCGATATCTTCCGGGTTCTCAGAAAGACCTGAAGGATTCGATGTTACCGCAAACGGTGATCCGGCCGAACCGCCGGAATCGGCTAAGCCGCAGTTCCAGCTGCAAAGCGCCGTAATACAGCATAGTATCACTAACAATCCTGTTTTCATGGTTCATTCCTCTCTCAGCGCAAGCTTCATTCTTAATTTCGCACTGATGTAAAACAGAATATACCAGTTTCCATGAAACATCTTTCATACTTTAGTATGAAAATCAATGATAGGAAAAGTTATAGGTACTGGCCCCTGGCGATGCCTCAAAAAATGTCATAATCTTGGTCTGCTCAGAACCAATATTCACCATATTTTCTTTCTTGTTTATAATGATTGTGAAACGGCCGCCTGATATCAAGTAAAAAATGATATTGTTTGTATATATTTTAAATTAACATAAATATTCAATGTTGTAAAAATATCTCAAATCAGGCAGGAGAAACAGGTTAAAGCTTTTCAGGCGCCATGTGTTCCATGGAGTTATCACGATGAGGCGGACGGAAGTATGGGCTGCCGTGTTCGCGGCGGACCGCGACCCTTGTTTTCCATACACAGGATAATCCCGCGAATGGATTCCGGATCCATGATAACGGCCGCGACCTGCATCCGGCCGCCGCACCGCTGACAGCACAATACGTCAATCCCGTTGACCTTGGCCAGCAGTCTGGCCCAGGCTTTGCGTCTTGCTTTTGCGGTTACGGTTTCGGATTCATCATTTTTGTCCCCACATGGTTACTCTTCTGTTAAGAAACCGTACCAGTTTTCAGGAGCTCTTAAGCTAAGCGCTTTGCGCTTCTTCCATGTGCCCCTACTTCTGGAGGAATACACCCCATACCGCCGCACCAGGTGTTTGCCTTTTGGTGGAATGTGGAGTGTCAGTTGTGCTATGAAATCAGTACAACTGAAGTACCTTTCCTTGCCCTTAAACGGACCTTTCTTGGCCGCTTTCCATACCACAGTATCAGTTTTTTTCTCCCAGACGATCTTTTCCAATGATAATGGTGCTCGTACAATGTACTGGCTCAAGCACTCACGCGCTCTGTCGTCGTAAATCCTGGTCCCGCTATCAATAGAAAAACCGGAATGCTTCCAGCCTAAAAGCATCTTCGCGAATT